>NZ_JAERJR010000003.1:0-88079 GCF_018257515.1 Tatumella sp. JGM118 | reverse complement strand
ATCAGCCCCGTGATCAGTAATATCTCAGGCTCAATGCTGTTACTCAGAAGGTCGGTTTGTTGCCTGATGACCTGTCTATGGGTATATAAAACAGGCGAGGTGTGCCGGTTAAAATATCGCCTCACCCAGATTAAACATTGGCAGATACATACCGATGACAATGCTGCCGGTAATCAGCCCCGTGATCAGTAACATCGCAGGCTCAATGCTGTTACTCAGAAGATCGGTTTGTTGGCTGGCTTCAGTTTCAAACCACCGGGCCAGCCGCATAAAAACCACATCCAGGGTACCCGTTTGTTCCCCTGAGCGGGCCAGCAGGTAACATATCGGCGGGAAACCGGGCTGGTCATTCAGACCGGCCGAGAGAGGAAACCCCTGTTCAATATGATGACGCAGTGCGGTCAGTGCCTGTTGCCAGAAAGGTGTGGCAAACACATTCTCTGCTATCTGCAATCCTTCACTCAGGGGTAATCCGGAACGCTGGGTCAGTGCCAGAATATCGAAAAGTTGCGCCAGTATGGTAAATTGCCACAATCTGCCCGCTAACGGCAGACGTAATAAAAAACGCTGGCCTGCCAGTACCCGGGCCGGTTTTTTTTTGCATCTCATAACCCCGAGACACCCCGCCATCACCATCATCAGCACCAGCGGCAGGGAATGTAACAAAGACTGCGAAAAACCGATCAGACACCGCGTAAAAGCGGGCAGAGGGGTGTTAGCCGAACGATAGATAGCGGCAAACTCCGGTAAAATCCACAGTAACATCCCGAGGCTTATCACCGCCGCCAGCAGAAGAACAAACAGCGGATATCTCAGTGCTTTAATAAGCTGCTGCTTCAGCTGTCGTTGTTTTTGCTGCTGTGCCGCCAGATTTTTACAACAATATTCCAGCTGGCCGGTCTGTTCGCCGGTTCGTATCATCGCTATGCAGAGGGGTGGAAAAATGCCAGGCCAGTGACTGAGTGCCGACGAAAAGCTGATCCCTGACAGGATTTGCTGCTGTAATTGTTCCAGTAACGATCGCCATGCCTTCGCCGGATGCCCGCCTGCCAACAGAAGCAAGCCTTCTGACAGCGGCAGTCCCGCCTGAAGTAACATGCCTGTCTGGCTGAAGAAGACAATCCGCTCCTGACGCAGCCAGTAGCGCGATGAATAACACTTTTTTCGGGTGATTTTCAGCGGGAGTAAGCCCTGACGAAACATCATCTCCTGTAACTGACGGGGGTTATCTGCCAGCATGTCGCCCTGGCAATGAAGTCCGTCAGGATCGATAGCCTGCCAGTGAAACAGACAGTAATTACTCATCGCTTCCCCCGGTAACACGCAGTACCTCGGCCCAGGAGGTCTCAGCGCGGCTGACAGCATTCAGTCCGGATACGAATAGCGGCTGCATGCCCTGCCGGGTGGCAATCACTTTTAATTCCTGCGAGGAAACATTGGCAGCGATGGCCTGGTGCAAATCCCCCGTCACGGCCAGTATTTCAAAAATAGCGAAGCGACCATAATAGCCGCCAAAGCAATGGTCACATCCCTCTGCCAGCCAGTGAGGAATGGCGGGACGCTGCAGGCCGGGCGGACAGGGCAGTTTGTCGTCTGCCAGGCGACGACAGTGCCGGCAAAGCCTGCGAACCAGCCGCTGGGCGATGACTAACCGCAGGGATGCTGCCAGCAGATACCCGGCAATCCCCATCTGGCGCAAACGGGTCACGGCTTCCGGGGTCGAATTCGTGTGCAGTGTGGAGAACACCAGATGACCGGTCTGAGCTGCTTTCACGGCAATGTCTGCCGTTTCGTTATCCCTGATTTCTCCGATCATAATGACATCCGGGTCCTGGCGTAGCAGTGCGCGCAGAATACGGGCGAAGTCCAGCCCGGCCCGGGTATTGATTTGTGTCTGATTAATGCCGGGCAGAGTCATTTCTATCGGGTCTTCCACCGTGGAGAGATTTTTATCCGGGGTATTCAGGGCATTCAGCAGGCTATACAGGGTAAAGGTTTTACCGCTACCAGTCGGCCCGGTGACCAGGATCATGCCCTGCGGTTGCTGTAATACGGCCAGTAACTGAGCCAGTGCCTCTGGATCCAGCCCCAGCTCTGCCGGTGTCAGGGCGGTGGACAGCGTCTGCAGACGCCTGAGCACGACTTTCTCTCCGAATTGTGTTGGCAGGGTCGACAGGCGGAAGCTCTGCCGCTCACCGCCACTTTCACCGCTAAGCTGACCATCCTGAGGCAGGCGGTTTTCAGCAATATCCACCCCGGCCAGAATTTTAAATCGGGCAATCAGTGAGTTCGCCGGGCAGGGCAGGGCGAGCGGGCAGGGGGTTAGAATACCGTCGATTCTCAGACGGGCCCGTATCCCTTGTGGCGTCGGTTCAATATGAATATCAGAGGCCCGCAAACGGACCGCCAGATCCAGCAGTTGCCCGGCAATCTCCGGTATATTACCGCTCTCAGGGGGGCCGGCGGCGGGAGGGGATGGCGCAGAGTCTGGCTGCTGACGGAAAGCTTCAATACGGGCTAACGGCCAGAATTCGAAACTGACTTGTCGCTGGCTGGTAAAGCGCAAGGATTCGATCATCTCTTCTGCTGGCAGCGCCGTGACTGCCAGCCTGAGCTGCGTGGCGTCCAGTGACAGGATGCAGGCGGGGATCTGCCGGCATAAATTATCCAGCGAGGGTGGGATCATAGCTCCTCCTGCTCATCAGCAAACCTGAATTGTGATCGGCAATTGTTGAGCAACAGCCGGTTGTCACTCAGGCATCGCCTGGTCCAGGAAAACTCACCCTCCTGTGCATTCCAGTGAGGAAGCAGTTCGACCGTTAAACCTTTCAACGTCTCGCTGCCGGTGAGTGTCATTTTACCGTCGCTGACCTGCAGGCGTGCGGTGTAACGGGACCCTTTTACTGCGGGGATACCGAAAGTTTCTGCATTGCACCCCTGGCTGGTTCCTTTCTCCATACTGCACAATTCAATCGCGGTTTTATACGGCAGCATGAGTTGCAACATATCGGTAATAGCGGCTTTTTGCAGATAGTTCTGGTACGCCGGTAACCCGATAGCACTGAGGATGGCGATAATAGCGATGACGATCATCAGCTCAATCAGGGTAAAACCTTGCTGTTTTTCCATAGTCACTCTCCTTGCGATAAGCAAAGAAGAGTAAGACATTATGCTGGCGGGATGAGGGGCTGCTTACCGGCACTCAGGAAGCGGCATCCGGCATTTTATTCGTTTTTTCATCGCAGGCAGAAAAGATGCGGGCCGCTATCCGTCATACAGAAACCGGCCCGGAAAGGTTATGTGCTGGCAGGTAAAAACTGCAGAGAGATATCCAGAGGCTGTGGCCGGCTCAGGAGTGCACTGGCAGCAAGGTAATCTGCACCGGTCTGTGAAAGCGCCGGCAGATGCTGACAGGCATTTTGTCCGCCGATGACCAGCATCGGTAACACCTGTTGTCTGTGACGTTCAGCGACCGCCGCATTGATTTCCGGTAGCGTGAAATTATGCAGCAGGATAAGGTCCGCCCCGGCGATCAGTGCCTGTGAGAATTGCGTCAGGGAGGTCACTGTGACTTCCACCGGGCGGTCGGGATCAATCCAGCGGGCATTTTCTATCGCCGAAACCACGGAGCCACAGGCGATAATATGGTTTTCGTTAATGGGGATCAGGTCGCTCAGGTCCAGCCGCTGTGTCGTGTGATCACCGCAGAGCAGCGCATATTTGACTGCGTTACTGACCCCGGGCTGAGTATTCAGGGAATCAATTGCGCGGAATGACGTCTCCGCCAGCTGACTCAGACTGTGGCTAAAGCGGGTTGAAATTCCGGATAATGTCTGTAAAAAATGCAGAAGCGTCGTTTCTGCACTGAGCAATACGCTGGCGGGGCCGCTCAGGGTGGCCAGGATTTGCCCCTGATGGATAGCCCCGGCATCGCTGGTATGCCACTGCAACGTTATGTCAGGGCTCATCTGCTGAAGCACCGTCTCTGCCCAGGCTTTACCGCAGAAGATACCGTCCTGATGACTGATGAGCTGAGCCTGACTGCGCTGCGTTTCGCTGACCAGCCGTGTCACCAGCGGATGGTCCGGGTGCTGCCGGCCGGCCGGCGCATTTTGTAATGCCTGCTTAACGAGCGCCGGTATGTCGTTGCTGACGCGTTCGAGTAGCTGTCGTTTGCAGTGTTCTGAGGCAGTATGGCTTACGGGCATGGGGCTGTTTGCTCCTTTAGTCACAGGAGTAAATACTGTAGCCTGAAGTGTCATGACTCTCCAGCCGAATAGCGTAACCAGTTGAGTCATCAGGCCTGCCGGGGGACCCCGTCAGCCTGAGAGTCACTGGTACCTGACCCGGAGAAGCAATATCATGATAACTCTTATGTTATTCTCGACCTTATGCAGGGAAACATGACCATATGAAACTTGAATCTGGCTGGCTGACAACGGCAAGAAAAGTCCCTTCAGCGCATTTTAACGAGCGCCCTGAAGAGGTGTCACCCTGGCTACTGGTGATCCATAATATCAGCCTGCCGCCGGGGAAATTTGGCGGACCCTGGATAGAGCAGCTCTTTACCGGCACCCTTAATCCCGACGATGACCCCTATTTTGAAGGGATAGCGGCGCTGAAAGTGGCTGCACATTGCCTGATCCGACGCGATGGTGAAATTGTGCAATATGTGGCTTTTGATAAGCGGGCCTGGCATGCAGGACAGTCCTCGTATCACGGGCAGGACAATTGTAATGATTTTTCTATCGGTATTGAGCTGGAGGGCACGGATACCCTGGCGTATACCGGGCAGCAATACGCTTCTCTGTGTCAGATAACGCGTCTTCTGATGCAACATTATCCGATAAACACTGACGATATTACCGGGCACAGTGATATAGCCCCCGGACGTAAGACGGACCCCGGCGAGGCATTTGACTGGCAGTATTACCGGCAACAACTGCAGGCGATAACCGGCGAGCAGGCCGGACTGAAATAAAATAAGGGCTGGAAAGAATGACGTTATTTACATTGTTACTGGTGTTAGGCTGGGAGCGGTTATTTAAATTCGGTGAACACTGGCAACTGGAGCACCGGATACGGCCGGTTTTCCGTGGCCAGACACACTTCTCGATGATTCGTACGACCGGTATGGCGATTCTGGCGATGCTGATCACGCTGGTACTGGTGTTAAGCCTGCGGGGGGTATTCTTCGGTGTGCCATCGTTACTGTTGTGGGTCGTGGTCGGGGTACTCTGTATCGGCGCCGGGGTCACGCGTCTGCACTATCATGCCTACCTGAAATCGGCCAGCGTCGATGATCAGGCGGCCCATCAGGCGATGGCTGAAGAGTTGAGTCAGATCCATGGGTTGCCGGACACCGCAAATGAGCGGGTGTATCTGCGTGAATTACAGAATGCCCTGCTGTGGATTAACTACCGCTTCTACCTTGCGCCGCTGTTCTGGTTCGTGGTCGGGGGACCGTGGGGGCCGGTAACTCTGGTCGGATATGCCTTCTTACGTGCCTGGCAAGGCTGGCTGGCGGCTCACCAGACGGCGGCCGAACGTGAGCAGTCCGGCGTGGAGAAATTACTGTTTGTGCTGGATTGGATCCCTGTACGCCTTGCCGGTGTGGCTTATGCGCTGTTAGGGCATGGCGAAAAAGCCTTACCCGCCTGGTGGAAATTTCTCAGAGATGTGCGGCATACCCCGTATCAGGTCCTGACCCGCCTGGCCCAGTTTTCTCTGGAACGGGACCCCTGTACGGATAAAGTAGAAAAACCCCGTATGGCGGTAGCGCTGGCGAAACGCATCACCCTGGTGCTGGTGGTGGTGGTAGCGCTTCTGACCATTACCGGCACACTGCTCTGACCGGACACTGAGGATAAACAACAAGGGCGCAGTCAGATCTCTCTCTGCTGCGCCCTTTTTTATGGCTGCATGAATGATCAGGCCGGACGTTTTTTGGTCCTGAATAGATACCCGATAGCCAGAATAACCAGCCAGACAGGGATCAGCCACACAGACATCGCCATTCCCGGGGTCATGACCATAATGACCAGAATCGCCGCCATAAACAGCAGGCAAATCCAGTTACCCAGCGGGTAAAGAAGCGCTTTAAAGCGTGTATTGACACCCTGTCGCTCTTTCGCTTTACGGAATTTGAGATGCGCCAGGCTTATCATCGCCCAGTTAATCACCAGTGCAGAAACCACCAGCGACATCAGTAAGCCAAAGGCTTTTGCCGGCATCAGGTAGTTGATCAGTACACCGATAGCAGTTGCCACAGCGGACAGACCCAGAGCGACATAAGGCACCCCACGGCGGTCGACCTTCAGTAGCGCGCGCGGACCGTTGCCCTGTTTCGCCAGCCCGTACAGCATACGGCTGTTACTGTAGACGCAACTGTTATAGACAGAGAGGGCCGCCGTCAGTATCACAATATTCAGCGCATTCGCGACCAGACTGTCACCCAGTTCATGGAAGATAAGCACAAACGGGCTGCCACCTTCGACCACTTTAGTCCATGGGTAGAGTGATAGCAGAATAGTCAGTGAACCGATGTAAAAGATCAGAATACGGTACAACACCTGGTTAGTGGCTTTAGGAATGCTGCGCTCCGGATTATCGGCTTCTGCTGCAGTGATCCCTACCAGTTCAAGCCCGCCGAAGGAGAACATAATGACCGCCATCGACATCACAAGCCCGGAGATACCGTGAGGGAAAAAGCCCCCGATGGCCCAGATATTCGATAAAGAGGCTTCAGGCGCGCCATGGCCGCTGAATAACATCCAGCCACCAAACAGGATCATACCGATGACGGCAACGACTTTTATGATAGAGAACCAGAACTCCATCTCACCGTAGACCTTCACGTTGCTCAGGTTGATGGCATTGATCAGCACAAAGAAGACGGCCGCAGACACCCATGTCGGAATTTCCGGCCACCAGTACTGAATATAGACGCCGACCGCGGTAAGCTCGGCCATGGCCACCAGTACATAGAGCACCCAATAGTTCCAGCCGGAAGCGAACCCTGCAAAGCTTCCCCAGTATTTATAGGCGAAATGACTGAATGACCCGGCGACCGGCTCTTCTACCACCATTTCACCCAGCTGGCGCATGATCAGAAAGGCGATAAACCCACCGATAGCATAGCCCAGCAGAACAGAAGAACCGGCCATTTTGATGGTCTGAGCGATCCCGAGAAACAGGCCCGTACCAATGGCACCCCCCAGAGCGATTAGCTGGATATGACGATTTTTCAATCCCCGCTTCAGCGTGTCCTCTTGCTGCTTTTCCATAAAAAACCTCTTAATCATCTACAGAACTGCGTTCCACGGGTGACGGAATGCAGTGATTTATAGTGCTTTCGTTATTATTTTACCTGTCCGTAACAGCACAATACTGCCGTCTGTCCGCGGATCAGAATAGTGATAAGTCATACGCTTTGCACCTTGCTTTTGTTGTTTCGTGCTTAAAAAAACCTGTCTGCGCAAATGGGCACGGTTCCATCCGGGGGTGGCGGGAAAAACAGGGGAGTTAACCTCCGCGACGACGGGCGGAAGAACAGCAGGAAATCCGGACTAAAAAGGCTGATGACGTTGATGGTAAAGCAAAAATCGCATATTTACGGAATTTGATCCTGATGCAAAGCCGGCACGGGTATATGGACAGCGGGTAAATAGTTTGTTACTTTTAGCGCCCGTATTTTGCTAATTGGTAATACCAATTATCCGGCACAATGACAGGAATAAATTAACCACTGTGATGGCGTACAGCAAAATCCGACAACCTAAGCTGTCAGACGTGATTGAGCAGCAACTGGAGTCGCTGATTATGGAAGGCTCATTGTGTCCGGGAGAACAACTTCCCCCGGAGCGCGAGCTTGCCCGTCAATTTGATGTTTCGCGTCCTTCCGTACGTGAGGCAATACAGCGCCTGGAAGCCCGGGGGTTATTGTCGCGCCGTCAGGGCGGCGGAACCTTTGTGCAGACGGCTCTCTGGCAAAGCCTGAGCGACCCGCTGGTCGGTATCCTGGCGAATTCCCCTGAATCCCGTTTTGATTTACTGGAAACCCGGCATGCGCTGGAGGGGATAGCGGCTTACTATGCAGCCCTGCGGGGGACGGAAGAAGATTTAGCACGTATCCGTGCACATCATCTTCGTATTCAGCAGGCACAGGATAGCGGTAACCTGGATGCCGAAGCCGATGCCGTCATTAAATATCAAATAACCGTCACCGAAGCCGCCCATAATATGGTGCTATTGCACCTTGTGCGTGCCATGGGGCCGTTGCTGGAACAAAATGTCCGGCAGAATTTTGAAACACTCTACCTACGACGCGATATGCTAGCGAAAGTGAGTGGACACCGCGCCAGAATTTTTGAGGCGATTATTGCACGTGAGCCGGAAAAAGCCCGTGAAGAATCACACTCGCACCTGGCGTTTCTTGAGGAAATATTGCTGGAAAGAAGCCGGGAAGAAAGCCGGCGGGAACGTTCGTTAAGACGTCTTCAGCAACGCAAGGGTTAGGCACATCAAGGTATGTGCAATTATGAAGTGCTTATCTGCGTTGTACCCAAACCGAGTTGTACAGATAAGCTACTCAAAATTCAACGTATTAGACACAGATAAGGAATAGCCCCATGTCAGAACGTTTACCTAATGACGTGGATCCGATTGAAACCCGCGACTGGTTACAGGCGCTCGAATCGGTCATCCGTGAAGAAGGTGTTGAACGCGCTCAGTACTTAATCGATCAGGTACTTGATGCGGCTCGCAAAGGTGGTGTCAGTGTGGCTGCCGGCGCATCTGCGCAGGACTACATCAATACTATTTCCGTCGAAGATGAACCGGAATACCCGGGGAACCAGGCACTGGAGCGGCGTATTCGTTCAGCTATTCGCTGGAATGCGATTATGACGGTACTGAGAGCGTCTAAAAAAGATCTGGAACTGGGCGGCCATATGGCGTCTTTCCAGTCTTCTGCCACCGTTTACGAAGTGTGTTTTAACCACTTCTTCCGCGCCCGTACTGCGCAGGATGGCGGCGACCTGGTCTATTTCCAGGGGCACATCTCACCAGGTATCTATGCCCGTGCTTTCCTGGAAGGGCGTTTAACCGAAGATCAGTTAAACAATTTCCGTCAGGAAGTTCACGGTAAGGGGCTCTCTTCTTATCCGCACCCTAAACTGATGCCTGATTTCTGGCAGTTCCCAACGGTTTCTATGGGGCTGGGGCCGTTATCGGCAATCTATCAGGCAAAATTCCTGAAGTATCTGGAACACCGTGGTCTGAAAAAGACCTCGGCGCAAACCGTGTATGCCTTCCTGGGCGACGGTGAAATGGATGAACCGGAATCCAAAGGGGCGATCACTATCGCAACCCGTGAAAAACTGGATAACCTGGTATTCATTATTAACTGTAACCTGCAACGTCTGGATGGACCGGTCACAGGTAATGGTAAAATCATTAATGAACTGGACGGTATCTTTACCGGTGCCGGCTGGGAAGTGATCAAAGTCATCTGGGGCGATCGCTGGGATGAACTGCTGCGTAAAGACACCAGCGGTAAGCTGATTCAGCTGATGAATGAAACTGTTGACGGTGACTATCAGACCTTTAAGTCAAAAGACGGTGGCTATGTACGTGAGCACTTCTTCGGAAAATATCCGGAGACGGCGGCGCTGGTCAAAGATATGTCCGACGATGAGATCTGGGCACTGAACCGTGGTGGTCATGATCCGAAGAAAGTTTATGCGGCCCTGAAAAAAGCGCAGGACACCAAAGGCAAACCGGTACTGATCCTGGCGCATACCGTCAAAGGCTATGGTATGGGTGAAACCGCGGAAGGTAAAAACATCGCCCACCAGGTGAAGAAAATGAACATGGATGGCGTGCGCTATATCCGTGACCGTTTCAATGTGCCTGTCAGTGATGAGCAGCTGGAAACCCTGCCGTATGTCACCTTCGACAAAGGGTCGGAAGAGTATCAGTATCTGCATGGTCAGCGTGAGAAACTGGGAGGCTATCTGCCAAGTCGTCAGGAGACGTTCACTGACAAACTGGAGATCCCGGCACTCGACGAATTTAAATCGTTGCTGGATGAGCAGAGCAAAGAAATTTCCACCACTATCGCCTTTGTGCGCGCGCTGAATGTGATGCTGAAAAATGCATCGATTAAAGATCGTCTGGTGCCGATCCTCGCCGATGAAGCGCGTACCTTTGGTATGGAAGGTCTGTTCCGTCAGATTGGTATCTACAGCCCGAACGGTCAGCAGTACACACCGCAGGACCGCGAGCAGGTGGCTTACTACAAAGAAGACGAGAAAGGCCAGATCCTGCAGGAAGGGATCAACGAACTGGGGGCCGGGGCATCCTGGTTAGCCGCGGCGACATCGTACAGTACTAACAACCTGCCGATGATCCCGTTCTATATCTATTACTCCATGTTTGGTTTCCAGCGTATCGGTGATCTCTGCTGGGCCGCCGGTGATCAGCAAGCCCGTGGCTTCCTGGTAGGCGGAACGTCCGGACGTACCACGCTTAACGGTGAAGGTCTGCAGCATGAAGATGGTCATAGCCATATTCAGTCACTGACTATTCCTAACTGTATCTCTTATGACCCGGCCTACGCGTATGAAGTCGCGGTAATTATGCATGACGGCCTGGAGCGGATGTACGGCGACGCTCAGGAAAATGTGTATTACTACATTACGACCCTGAACGAAAACTACCATATGCCGGCGATGCCGGAAGGTGCGGAAGAAGGTATCCGTAAAGGGATCTACAAACTGGATACCCTGCAAGGCAGCAAAGGTAAAGTCCAGTTACTGGGCTCCGGTTCTATCCTGCGCCATGTCCGTGAAGCCGCAGAGATCCTGTCCAAAGAGTACGGTGTTGGCTCCGATGTTTACAGTGTGACATCCTTTACCGAGCTGGCCCGTGATGGTCAGGACTGTGAGCGCTGGAATATGCTGCATCCTACCGAAGAGCCTCGCGTGCCTTATATTGCTCAGGTCATGAGTGAGGCCCCGGCCGTCGCGTCGACCGATTACATGAAACTGTTTGCTGAGCAGGTTCGTAACTATATCCCTGCCAGTGATTATCGTGTGCTGGGTACGGATGGCTTTGGTCGCTCTGACAGCCGTGAAAATCTGCGTCATCATTTTGAAGTCGATGCTTCGTATGTGGTGGTTGCTGCTCTGGGTGAACTGGCTAAACGCGGTGAGATGGATAAAAACGTGGTCGCTGAGGCGATACGTAAATTTGATATCCATGCTGATAAAGTCAATCCGCGTCTGGCGTAAGAGGTAATTATTGATGGCAATTGAAATCAACGTTCCGGATATCGGCACCGATGAAGTCGAAGTGACGGAAATCCTGGTCAAAGTGGGTGATAAGGTTGACGCCGAACAGTCACTGATCACGGTTGAAGGGGACAAGGCATCGATGGAGGTGCCTTCACCTCAGGCCGGTGTTATCAAAGAAATTAACGTCGCCACCGGCGATAAAGTGGCTACCGGCTCGCTGATTATGATCTTCGAGGCGGCGGAAACCGAAGCCCCGGCCGCGAAAGCGGCGGACACTGCGCAGCCCCAAGCCGCAGCTGCCCCGGCAACCGGTACCCGTGAAGTCAATGTTCCGGATATCGGCGGTGATGAAGTGGAAGTCACCGAAATTCTGGTGAAAGCCGGAGACACGGTTGAGGCTGAGCAGTCTCTGCTGACTGTCGAAGGTGATAAGGCTTCCATGGAAGTGCCTGCACCTTTTGCCGGTAAAGTGAAAGAGATCAAAGTGACGACCGGCGATAAAGTCAGCACCGGGTCGCTTATCATGGTCTTTGAAACGTCGGAAGGCGACGCAGCTCCGGCAGCAGAAAATGCTGCCCCTGCGGCAGCTCCGGCAGCCCCGGCCAGTGAAGAGAAGACTCTGCAGGTGCCGGATATCGGCGGTGATGAAGTCGAAGTGACCGAAATCCTGGTGAAGGTCGGTGATAAGGTTGAAAACGAACAATCACTGATCACCGTTGAAGGTGATAAAGCCTCCATGGAAGTTCCGGCACCGTATGCCGGTACGGTTAAATCCATCAGCATTTCCGTCGGCGATAAAGTCAGCACCGGCACACCGATGATGGTGTTTGAAATTGCCGGCAGTGCGCCGGCAGCTACCCCGGCGTCAGCGCCTCAGGCAGCCCCGGCCCCTGCCGCAGAAAAAGCGCCTGCACCGGCGCAGAATACGGCTAAGCCTGCGGCGACCCCGGCGAAGAGTGACTTTGCCGAAAATGAGGCGTATGTCCATGCCACCCCGGTGATCCGTCGTCTGGCCCGTGAGTTCGGGGTTAACCTGGCGAAAGTCAAAGGGACCGGCCGTAAAAACCGTATTCTGCGAGAAGATGTGCAGGCGTACGTGAAAGAGGCCGTGAAGCGTGCAGAGAACCCTGCCTCCGGTGCGACAGCACTGCCGGGTATGCTGCCATGGCCGAAGGTAGACTTCAGCAAGTTTGGTGAGATTGAAGAAGTCGAACTGGGACGTATTCAGAAACTGTCCGGCGCTAACCTGAGCCGTAACTGGATGATGATCCCGCACGTCACGCATTTCGATGAAGCAGATATCACTGAACTGGAAGCGTTCCGTAAGCAACAGAATGTGGATGCTGAAAAGCAGAAACTGGACGTAAAAATCACGCCGGTCGTGTTTATCATGAAAGCCGTGGCGAAAGCGCTGGAAGCCTTCCCGCGTTTCAATAGTTCGATTTCTGAAGATGCGCAACGTTTAACGCTGAAAAAATATATTAATATCGGGGTCGCGGTCGATACCCCTAACGGGCTGGTGGTTCCGGTATTCCGTGACGTGAACAAAAAAGGCATTATTGAGTTATCCCGCGAGCTGATGGATATCTCGAAAAAAGCCCGTAACGGAAAACTCACCTCCGGGGATATGCAGGGCGGATGCTTCACCATCTCCAGCCTTGGCGGACTGGGAACCACGTCGTTCACACCGATTGTGAATGCGCCGGAAGTGGCTATCCTGGGCGTTTCAAAATCGGCGATGAAACCGGTCTGGAACGGTAAGGAATTTACACCGCGCCTGATGTTGCCGTTGTCGTTATCGTTTGACCATCGGGTGATCGATGGGGCCGATGGTGCGCGGTTTATCACTTATATTAATCAGGTACTGTCAGACATTCGTCGTCTGATTATGTAAGACAGGTGAGGCCGGTGATAACCGGCCTCATTCCTGTACCGAACGTATCAAGGTGTTTGCATTGGGCATGATGCATCCTGCCGGAAGAGAGTTTACGCCGTTAACGACCGTCACCGCAGGTGACATTGCCGGACACAAAGCCGTTTGCAGTTCGTTAACAATTATGTAAACTCTTGCGCTAAATACGTCGGGTGGTTTGCGGACGTTATCCATGATAACAACTGACGTCGGACTGCCGGACAGTCAAATAAGAGGTCATGATGAGTACAGAGATTAAAACCCAGGTCGTGGTACTTGGTGCAGGTCCTGCAGGCTACTCCGCCGCTTTTCGTTGTGCTGACTTAGGACTGGAAACGGTTCTGGTTGAACGCTACAGCACCCTCGGCGGTGTTTGTCTGAACGTAGGTTGTATCCCTTCTAAGGCGTTACTGCACGTCGCTAAAGTTATCGAAGAAGCTAAAGCCCTTGAAGCTCACGGCATCGTGTTCGGTCAGCCGAAAACAGATATCGACAAAGTCCGTACCTGGAAAGAGAAAGTCATCACTCAGCTGACCGGCGGACTTGCCGGAATGGCAAAAGGCCGTAACGTTAAAGTCGTGAACGGTTTCGGTAAATTTACCGGAGCGAATACGCTGCAGGTTGAAGGCGAAAACGGGACAACAACCATCAGTTTCGATAATGCTATTATTGCAGCAGGTTCCCGTCCGGTACAGTTACCGTTTATCCCGCATGAAGATCCCCGTGTCTGGGACTCTACCGATGCGCTGGCGTTGAAAGAAGTGCCTGAGCGTCTGCTGATCATGGGCGGAGGGATTATCGGTCTGGAAATGGGAACCGTGTATCATGCACTGGGCTCAAAGATTGATGTGGTCGAGATGTTTGATCAGGTGATTCCGGCGGCGGATAAAGATGTGGTCAAAGCCTTCACCCGTCGGATCAGTAAGCAGTTTACGCTGATGCTGGAAACCAAAGTGACCGCGGTTGAAGCCAAAGAAGACGGTATTTATGTCTCGATGGAAGGCAAAAATGCCCCTGCGGAAGCCCAGCGTTATGATGCCGTTCTGGTCGCCATCGGTCGTCTGCCTAACGGTAAGAGCCTGGATGCCGGTAAGGCCGGGGTTGAAGTGGATGATCGTGGCTTCATTCAGGTAGATAAGCAGCTGCGCACCAATGTGCCGCATATCTTCGCTATCGGGGATATCGTGGGTCAGCCAATGCTGGCACACAAGGGTGTCCATGAAGGGCATGTGGCGGCTGAAGTGATCTCCGGGAAGAAACACTATTTCGATCCTAAGGTGATCCCGTCTATCGCGTATACCGAACCGGAAGTTGCCTGGGTTGGTCTGACCGAAAAAGAAGCCAAAGAAAAAGGCATCAGTTACGAAGTCTCTACCTTCCCATGGGCGGCTTCAGGCAGGGCCATTGCGTCTGACTGTGCAGACGGGATGACCAAGCTGATTTTCGATAAAGAATCACACCGTATTATCGGTGGTGCAATTGTCGGCACCAATGGCGGTGAATTGCTGGGCGAAATCGGCCTGGCGATTGAGATGGGATGTGATGCGGAAGATATTGCGCTGACCATTCATGCCCACCCGACCTTACATGAGTCCGTCGGCCTGGCCGCTGAGATTTATGAAGGCAGTATCACCGACTTACCTAACCCTAAAGCGAAGAAAAAGTAACAGGGAAAGGCAGTAAAAAACGGCTCCTCAGGAGCCGTTTTTTTATGGAGTCATACCGTTACCGGGTTAAAACCACTGACCAAAACGGCGGCAGTAAAACTGTTTCACCGACTGACTCAGCAGGCAGTACCCGATCAGGATCAGCAATAACCAGGGGAAATAGCTGAGGGGTAAAGGCTGTAACCTGAAGGTGGCTGCCAGCGGTGAATACGGCAGGGCGATCCCGGCCACCACCACGGCCAGTGTACTTAACAGTACCGGCCAGCGGGCACAGCTCTGCAGGAACGGGATTTTGCGGGTCCGCAGCATATGCACGACCAGGGTCTGTGACAGCAGACCTTCCACAAACCAGCCGGACTGGAACAACGATTGTGCGGCTTCACTGTGTGCAGAAAAGACGTACCACATGACTGCAAAGGTAGCCACATCAAATACCGATGAAATGGGGCCCATCACCAGCATAAAACGCCCGATATTTCCGGCATCCCATTTCCGGGGCTGGGCGACAAACTCTTCATCCATGCTATCCCAGGGTAACAGCATCTGAGACACGTCATAGATCAGGTTCTGCAGCAGCAACTGAATGGCCAGCATGGGCATAAACGGAATAAAGGCGCTGGCAATCAGGACCGAGAAGACGTTGCCGAAATTAGAACTGGCCGTGATATTCAGATACTTAATGATATTCCCAAAGGTCTGGCGACCGATACGGACGCCGTGTTCCAGCACCTGCAGGTCTTTTTCCAGCAAAATAATATCCGCTGCATTCTGTGCAATCTGAGTCGCATTATCCACGGAGATCCCGACATCGGCGGCATGCAGGGCCGCGGCATCATTGATACCATCACCGAGAAAGCCGACGGTATGACCGGACTGTTGCAGCAGTGTCACTATCCGTGTTTTATCCGACGGAGTCAGCCGCGCAAAAATAGTGTGGCTGGCCAGTTGCTGTTTCAGTGACTCATCGTCCAGGGCCGCGATATCCGGTCCCTGTAACGGGACACCGGCAGACAGACGCAGGTCACGGCAAATTTTTGCGGTCACTTCGGCATTATCGCCGGTCAGAACTTTGACCTGAACCCCGCGGGCTTTCAGTGAAGCCAAAGCGCTTTCCGCTCCCTGTTTCACCGGGTCAAGGAAACACAGGATCCCGCACAGTGTCAGATCACATTCATCGTCGTGCCGTAAACGCCGCAGGGAATTTTCTGCAGACAGGGTTTTACTGCCCATCAGAAGCACGCGATAACCCTGGCGGTTTTTCTCTGCCACATATTCCCGGTAATGCTGCAGATGCTCAGAGGTAAGGCTGACCTCTTCTTTACCGGAAAGGACGCGTGTGCAGCGGGCAAGCATCTCTTCGCTGGCCCCTTTGCAGATGAGCTGCTGTCTGCCATGGTCGTCGTAAACCGACACAGAAAGACAACGGCGGGTAAAGTCGAACGGTAATTCATCGGCTTTACGAATATGCAGCAACCGGCGTGCTATCCCCTGCTGAGTGGCATAGTCATTGATGGCACGATCCATCGGATTATTGATGCCCTGCTGCAGGTAACTGTTCAGCCATGCCATTTCAGCCACGCGGATATCGTCGAAGCCATCCGCGGTGAGCGCACCGGCAAGGATAATATTGTCATCGGTCAGGGTGCCGGTTTTATCGGTGCAAAGAATATCCATAGCCCCCAGGTTCTGAATGGCATTGATACGTTTCACCACGACTTTTCTGGACGCCAGGGCCATGGCACCCTTGGCCAGATTCGTACTGACGATCATCGGCAGCATTTCGGGGGTCAGGCCAACGGCTACGGCCAGGGAAAAGAATAGCGCCTCAGTCCATTCACCTTTGGTTAGCCCGTTAATCAGAAAGACAACCGGCACCATCAGCAGCATAAAGCGGATCAGCAGCCAGCTGACGCTGTTGACCCCTTTATCAAAGGCCGTTTTCGGGGCCGCGCCGGAAATCTTCCCGGCCAGTGATCCGTACCAGGTGTCTTCACCCGTGGCGACGACGACGGCGGTGGCTGAACCACTGAGGACGCTGGTGCTCATCAGAGCTATGGCTGGCTGATGCAGGAGTGCCTGCTCACTGATTTCAGTCTGTGACGCTTCGGCATGAACCCGGGCGTGTTTTTCAACCGGGAGCGTTTCACCGGTCAGGACGGACTGATTCAGTTGCAGTGAACTGCTTTCCAGCAAACGCAGATCGGCCGGAACGATGTCCCCGGCGCTAAGCATGACGATGTCGCCGGGCACGATTTCGTGGCGGGGCACAGACAGTACGACAGCGTGATGCTGCTCATCCTGCCGGCGGACATTCACCGTCACTTCTACCAGAGAATTCAGTGCATCTGCCGCTTTGTTGGTCCGGAATTCCTGTACGAAACGGAGCAGGGTACTGAACAGGATCATGCAACTCATAATAATGACGCTGGTCAGATCCGGTTTTTCACCGGCACGAACAGGGATCCAGTAATCCGTGACAAAGCTGACGATAGCCAGCGCCAGCAGCACATAAATAAAAGGATTGTTGAAGGCCTGCAGCCATTGAATAAGGGCCGGCGGTGCTTTTTTTACCGCAATTTCGTTCGGACCAAACTGTGCCTGACGGTCAGCCACCTGTTCAGCGGTTAATCCCTGACTGCCGGCATCGAGTGACGCCAGTGTGGCTTCTGTGCTGGTCGTAATATGGTGGCTGATCAGCCATTCCGGGGTCTGCGGCTGCGGTTTTTCCTGCAGCAGCGGGCGGGTATTTATAATCTGTGTCATCTCAATAGTATCCGCTTTGTGGCTGCCGGCGCGGGGTTACCGGGCGCAGGACAGCAAAAAAAGTGAGATACGTTGCAGCATTGAGGGTCAGGCAGGCGTCCCCCTGCAACGTATATAACGTTGCCTGGTCGGGTCATCGTCCATCTGTGGCTCCTTCATTCAAGAATCCAGGGAAAATCTCTGTGCAAACCGGCACAGTGACGGCTGATACGATTAAAGGGGTAAACCCGGAGGAAAGAGTGCGTGGGTGAACATTTCTGATACCTCGTCTGCGATAAAATAAAGACAGGCGTGGCTCTTCGCGCGCTGTCTGCCAAAGGGGCAGACAAGCAATCTATCTGCCCTTGTACGTTCGGTAACTGTTCAAGGGATAATCCTGTATAAAAAAGGCAGATAAAATATAAGGTTTTTAGCGGATAAGGTAAACCCGCAACTTAAACCACAGTTCAACCGGCGATTTTTATATTGCCTGGAAGGGGCCTGAACCGGCGGCCAGCGTCGGGAAAGGGGTGATTTTTTTTCTTTATGTTTCAGTATGAAGAGTGATAGTTTAATTAATGTATTAGATTTCAGTCGATTAGCATTATGTACGGGCAGTCCTGTTGATTTACAAGAATGTTGACTTTTTGTAAACAGATTAACAACGGATCAGGATACTGATATGCTGCCCAAGCGGACCCGCGCTTTTAATCTCTGCGATAATACTTTTTACATGCAGAGCCATAGTGCCGGAAGCCAATACAATGTGAGTGAGGAGAACGTCGTGCTAGATGAATACCGTAAGCACGTTGCCGAACGTGCTGCTATGGGCATTGTCCCTAAGCCATTAGATGCGCCCCAGACCGCAGCACTGGTTGAACTGCTGAAAACTCCGCCGCAAGGTGAAGAAGAATTTCTGATAGATCTGCTGATAAATCGTGTTCCCCCTGGTGTTGATGAAGCCGCCTATGTAAAAGCCGGGTTCCTCGCGGCTATCGTTAAGGGGGAAGCCACTTCCCCGCTGGTTACGCCTGAAAAAGCGGTAGAGCTGCTGGGCACTATGCAGGGTGGATATAATATCCATCCGTTAATCGACGCGCTGGATGATGACAAACTGGCGGCCGGTGCGGCAAAAGCCCTGTCCCATACCCTGCTGATGTTCGATAATTTTTACGATGTTGAAGAAAAAGCCAAAGCAGGCAATCCCTTTGCACAGCAGGTACTGAAGTCGTGGGCGGATGCCGAATGGTTCCTGTCACGTCCTGAGCTGGCGGAGAAGATCACGCTGACCGTGTTTAAAGTGACCGGTGAAACCAATACCGATGATCTTTCTCCGGCGCCGGATGCCTGGTCTCGTCCTGATATTCCGTTGCATGCGCTGGCGATGCTGAAAATTGCCCGTGACGGCATTACCCCGGACGATGCCGGAAATGTCGGCCCGATTAAACAAATTGAAGCATTACAGGCTAAAGGCTTCCCGCTGGTCTATACCGGGGATGTGGTCGGTACCGGTTCTTCCCGTAAATCAGCCACCAACTCTGTCCTGTGGTTTATGGGGGATGATATCCCTTATGTGCCGAATAAGAAGGGCGGCGGTGTGGTTCTGGGCGGAAAAATTGCGCCGATTTTCTTTAATACCATGGAAGATGCCGGTGCCTTACCGATAGAAGTGGATGTCAGTAACCTGAATATGGGGGATGTCATCGATATTTATCCTTATAAGGGAGAAGTCCGCCGCCATGAGGATAATGAACTACTGGAAACCTTTGCGCTGAAAACCGATGTCCTGCTGGATGAGGTTCGCGCCGGCGGACGTATCCCGCTGATCATTGGCCGTGGTCTGACGGCCCGCGCCCGTGAGGCACTTGCTTTGCCGCACAGCGATATCTTCCGTAAAGCGAAAGATGTGGTGAAAAGTGAGCGTGGTTTCTCGCTGGCCCAGAAAATGGTTGGCCGGGCCTGTGGCGTCGCCGGTATTCGCCCTGGTGAATACTGTGAGCCAAAAATGACCTCTGTCGGCTCTCAGGACACGACCGGGCCGATGACCCGTGATGAACTGAAAGATCTTGCCTGCCTCGGCTTCTCTGCGGATTTAGTGATGCAGTCATTTTGTCATACGGCGGCCTATCCTAAACCGGTGGACGTACAGATGCAGCACACGCTCCCGGACTTCATTATGAACCGTGGCGGGGTCTCTCTGCGCCCGGGCGACGGTATCATCCACAGCTGGCTGAACCGTATGTTGTTACCGGATACGGTCGGTACCGGCGGGGACTCTCATACCCGCTTCCCTATCGGTATTTCCTTCCCGGCCGGGTCCGGACTGGTCGCATTTGCCGCGGCCACCGGCGTGATGCCGCTGGATATGCCGGAATCTGTGCTGGTGCGGTTCAGCGGTAAGATGCAGCCCGGGATCACCCTGCGTGATCTGGTTCATGCCATCCCGTTGTATGCGATCAAACAGGGGCTGCTGACGGTCGAGAAGAAAGGTAAAAAGAACATCTTCTCCGGCCGTATTCTGGAGATCGAAGGCTTACCGGATCTGAAAGCGGAACAGGCTTTCGAACTTTCGGATGCTTCAGCGGAGCGTTCTGCGGCAGGTTGTACGATCAAACTGGATAAAGCGCCGATCATTGAATATCTCAATTCCAATATTGTGCTGCTGAAATGGATGATTGCGGAAGGCTATGGCGATCGTCGTACCCTCGAACGCCGTATTCAGGGCATGGAAAAATGGCTGGCGGATCCGCAGTTACTCGAAGCGGACGCGGATGCAGAATATGCGGCGGTGATCGATATCCCATTGCATGAGATCACTCAGCCTATCCTGTGTGCGCCGAATGATCCGGATGATGCCCGCTGGTTATCGGATGTGCAGGGCGAGGAAATTGATGAGGTCTTTATCGGATCCTGTATGACCAATATCGGCCACTTCCGTGCCGCCGGTAAATTACTGGATAGCCATAAAGGACAGCTGCCTACCCGATTGTGGGTAGCGCCGCCAACCAAAATGGATGCCGCTCAGCTGACGGAAGAAGGCTATTACAGTGTCTTTGGTAAGAGTGGTGCCAGGGTTGAAATTCCGGGATGTTCGCTCTGTATGGGGAACCAGGCCCGTGTGGCCGACGGCGTGACGGTAGTATCGACGTCGACCCGTAACTTCCCGAACCGCTTAGGCAATGGTGCGAACGTTTATCTGGCTTCTGCTGAGCTCGCCGCTGTGGCCGCTCTGACAGGCAAACTACCCACGCCGGAGGAATATCAGCATTTCATGGCAGAGGTGGATAAAACCGCCAGCGATACCTACCGTTACCTGAATTTTGACCACCTGCCCGAATATACTGACAAAGCGAAAGACGTTATTTTTCAGACCAGCGTCTGATTACTGTTAATATAGTCTCAGGCAAAAAAGCACAGCGCAGGCTGTGCTTTTTTTATCCCTGTTCCGTGGCCGTGCTGGCATGGACTACGGAACAGGAGGTCTGTGTCATAGTCTGCCTGCGGCAGCGATAGGTGTTAACAGCAGTGATCTGATGACCTGCTCATCAGAATCGTCAGGAGTCAGTTATGGAATACCAGTTTGTTCATGATGTTACCGGCAATGTGATTGTGCGTATGTCGATGGACCATGAGGCGGTCGGTCACTGGTTTAATGATGAAGTCCGGGGAGACCTGGCTTTACTCGACGAGGTCCGTGAAGGTGCCCGTTCGGTGAAAGGGACCAGCCGTCAATGGAGCCGCACGGGGAAAGAATACACGTTGTGGATTGATGATGAAGAAGTGATGATCAGTGCCAATATGCTGTCTTTCGATACCGATGAACCGGAAGAAGGGATGAGCTATTATGACCAGGAATCACTGGCCTTTTGTGGCGTTGAAGACTTCTTCCTGCTGGTGGATGCCTACCAGAAGTTTATTGAGCGCCGTTAACCGGTCTCAGGCCCGGGGCCGCGACCCGGCAGGGCGTTATCAGACGGATGTTCGGGTAACAGAACGTGTTACAGGCAGGGCGTTACCACACGTGTGTCCGGGTAACTGGACTAGTTACAGGCAGGGCGTTGCCGTACGGTCATCCGGTTCACAGAACCTGTTACCGGCAGGGCGTTATCACACGGGCGTTCAGGTATCAGGACGGTTACTGGCAGGGAGTTACCACACGGGCGTCCGGGGCACAGAACCTGTTACAGGCAGGGCGTTGCCGTACGGTCATCCGGGTCACAGAACCTGTTACCGGCAGGGCGTTATCACACGGGCGTTCGGGTCAGAGAACCTGTCACCGGCAGGGTGTTATCACACGGGCGTTTGGGTCAGAGAACCTGTCACCGGAAGACGACAGGCAGGAGTGCAGGAAAAGACCGGCAATAGTGTGCCGGTCAGTGAGCGTTTATTTCTGATTTACCGCCGGAATATTGCGGCCATAATAAATTTCACGCATCTCTTTCCATAACAGTTCAGTGATCCGCTGGTGTTCTCCGGGGGCTAAATCTTCCGGGCGGGTATTGAACAGGTAGTGTTTCAGGTCAAACTCTTTCAGCAGCATTTTGGTATGAAAGATGTTTTCCTGATAGACATTCACATCCATCATGTCGTACATCGATTTCATATTGCCGGACATAAAATTCTGAATCGAATTGATTTCATGGTCGATGAAATGTTTTACCCCGTTAATATCGCGGGTGAAGCCCCGGACACGGTAGTCGATGGTGACGATATCGGATTCCAGTTGGTGGATCAGGTAGTTCAGGGCATTCAGCGGGGAAATCACACCACAGGTCGACACCTCAATATCCGCGCGGAAAGTGCAGAGACCGCCTTCGGGATGGCTTTCCGGGTAGGTGTGTACGCAGATATGACTTTTATCGAGATGTGCCACTATCGCGTCCGGTAGCGGGCCAGGATGCTCTGAAGTGTCGATATCGTCAGGATTAACCGGTTCTTCACTCACCAGGATAGTGACGCTGGCCCCCTGGGGCTCATAGTCCTGGCGGGCGATGTTCAGGACATTCGCCCCGATAATCGAACAGGTTTCCGTCAGAATTTCGGTCAGTCGGTTAGCATTATATTGCTCGTCGATATATGCGATGTAGCCGTCACGTTCTTCTTTTGTGTTCGCGTAGCAAATATCATAGATACAAAAACTCAGGCTTTTCGTCAGATTGTTGAAGCCATGTAGTTTTAGCTTTTGCAATTTAGTCCACCTCCTTTAGGGATCGTTGCGGATCACTCTGCTGTCAGAGCATCCAGTAAATACTGTGGTAAGGCAAAACTGCCCTGATGGATCGCCGGCGTATAATAACGGCAGGTGATGCCGGACTCCTCAATGCGCTGAGTGAGCGTCTCATGAGTAAGCGTGCGCAGGGACTCGTTATTACTCGCCCAGGCAAAGGTCATAATCCCGCCGTAATAGGTCGGAACCGCGGCCTGGTAAAAGCTGACATCAGAGAAATAAGGGCGCAGGCGACGATGACTGTTGACCGCTTCTTCCTGCTGCAGGAAACAGACGCCGTTCTGCGCGACGAAGATCCCGCCTTCATTCAGGCAACGCTGGCAGCCTTCGTAGAAATCGGAGGTGAAGAGGCTTTCACCGGGACCTATCGGATCCGTACAGTCAGAAATGATTACATCAAACTTCTGGTCCGTCTGATTCACGAAGTTAACACCGTCGTCGATCACCAGCGTAAAGCGGGGATCATCGTAGGCACCCGCACTGTGATTCGGCAGATACTCACGGCAGAAGGTCACGACCCCGGCATCAATTTCGACCATAGTGATACGTTCCACGCCAGGATGACGGGCGACCTCACGTAACATTCCGCCATCACCGCCGCCGATAATCAGCACACTGCGGGCTTCGCCATGGGCGAACAGCGGGACATGGGTCAGCATCTCATGGTAGATAAACTCATCACGTTCGGTGGTTTGTACCACACCATCCAGCGCCATAACTCTGCCGAAGGCACTGTTTTCAAAAATCACTAAATCCTGGTGTTCGGTCTTATCCCGATAAAGTTCTTTATCGACGGTAAAGTATTGCCCGAACCCGTCATGCAATGTTTCATGCCATTTATCGTGCTGTGACACGTGATAACTCCCCTCTGGTACCGGATGATAAAAATGAACGGGTGATGATAACGAAGTCCCGGCAGTGATGCACGGCATCAGCCTCCGGATTACTTATTCACATAAGCGAGCAGACTGAGTGATTTATCGGCCAGCGATTGGCATTTCTGAGTCCGGGGCACGGCAATCCCACTCAGGTCTTCATAGCTTGATTCGCCACGTTGCTGCATATTCATCTGGTTATAGTTAGTTAAATCCCAGCGATTCTGGCGGGCGAAAAAAATAAGGGCATTTCTGATCTGATTATCGGGAATATCCTGATAGCCACAGTCATTTTTCAGGTAAATAAAGACGGCCGTTAAGTCAGCCATATCTTCTGCCTGAGATTCATCGAGTGCAAAGCTGGTGCCGGTGACACTCAGTAAAGCGGTCAGCAGCAGCAGCCTGAAGATTTTAGTCATTGGGGTTCTCTGGTCGCTATCATGTCATCCACGTTAGCATAGTTGCTGTCAGTATGACGATTATTTTGACCGGCCCGAAAGGGCGTGAGCCTTGACCTTCCCGCAGGGATAAGGTTTATGCTTATCAAATGCTTTTTTCGTCTAAGGAAATTCCGTTATGCAGCGTCGAGATTTTCTGAAGCTGACTACCGCGTGTGCAGCGGCAGGCTTACTCCCGGTCTGGAGCCGTTCTCTGATGGCTGCAACCAGACCTCTGTTGCCCGTCCCCCCCCAACTGACCCCGGATATCCGCCAGCGGATACGGTTAACGGCGATGACCGGGATGACCCGCTGGCAGGGCCGGGAAGTCCCTACCTGGGGCTATAATGGCAGCCTGCTGGGCCCGGTACTGCGTCTGCGCCGTCAGCAGCAGGTCACTATCGACATTAATAACACGTTACCGATGGCTACCACCCTCCACTGGCATGGACTGAAAGTCGGAGGCGAGGTGGATGGCGGACCGCAGGAAGTGATCCCGGCGGGAGGGCGGCGGGAAGTGACCTTTACGCCGGACCAGCAAGCCGCAACCTGCTGGTATCATCCGCATTACCACGGTCATACCGGTTTTCAGGTCGCGAAAGGACTGGCAGGAATGCTTATCATTGACGATGATGAAATTGACCTGTTACGTCTGCCGATCGAGTGGGGAGTGGATGATATTCCGCTGATATTCCAGGACAAACAACTGACGGCCGAGGGTACGCAGATTGACTATCAGCTGGATATTATGCGGGCTGCGGTCGGCTGGTTTGGCAATATGATGCTGACTAACGGGGTCAGCTACCCGCAGCATGCGGTGCCTCGTGGCTGGGTACGTTTCAGGATGCTTAACGGCTGTAACGCGCGCAGCCTTATTCTCAGTACCAGTGATCAACGTCCGCTCTATGTTATCGCCAGCGATGGGGGATTACTGGCTCAGCCCGTCAAGGTGGATAGCCTGGAGATGATCCCGGGCGAACGCTTTGAAGTAATGGTCGATACCAGTGACGGTAAAGCGTTTGACTTAGTGACGCTGCCGACAGAGCAGGCTGGCATGGTCCTTGCCCCGTTTGACCAGCCGTTACCGGTGCTGAATGTGTTACCGATACGCATCGCCGGCAGCAGCACGCTACCGGATACCCTCTCGGTGATGCCATCGCTGCCCGCGCAGGAGAGTCTGGCAGGAATGACGAAAAGAACCTTGCAGTTATCCATGGATAAGCAGCTGGACCAGCAGGGGATGGCGGCACTGATTAACCGCTACGGGCATAAAGCGATGGGCGGCATGTCGATGGGGGAAACCACGTCGCCAGACAACAGTATGGCGGGGATGGCGATGCCACATCAGTCGATGTCTTCTCAGGCGACAGGCAGCGGGATGGATAAGATGCCGGGAATGTCGGGTATGACGATGGAGGCACATCCTGCGAAAAGTGCCGGTAAAGGGTATGATTTTCATCAGGGTAATAAAATCAATGGTAAAGCCTTTGATATGAATCACCCGGCTTTTGATGTGCCGCTTCAGACGACAGAGGTCTGGCGTATCAGTGGACAGGGCGACATGATGCTGCATCCTTTCCATGTCCATGGCACTCAGTTCAGGATCCTGTCGGAAAACGGACTGCCGGTCGCGGCACATCGTCAGGGATGGAAGGATATTGTCCGGGTGGAGGGGGGCGTCAGTGAAATTCTGGTGAACTTTACCCATACGGCCAGCCAGAACCAGGCCTATATGGCCCACTGTCATCTGCTGGAACATGAAGATACCGGCATGATGCTCGGCTTCACGGTCAGCCGGACCTGATATCCACAGCCGCAGTGTCCCTCAGCCCCGCCGGCCCCGGCGGGGCTGAGGGCGGCCACCGGCCTGATTTCAGGGACTTAATCGGTTCTCAGGCTATCGTGCGGTGGCAGGTCTGTGCGATAATCCCCGCCATGATCTGCGGATCATGACTGTATTAATCCCCGCCATTGATGAGGTTAAGCTGAGTAAAATCAGTGAGATATATATTATGAAACACACCGTAGAAGTGATGATTTCTGAAGAGGAAATCAGACAGCGTATTACAGCTCTGGGCCAGCAAATCTCTGCAGATTACCGTGATCGCGGCAATGATATTGTGCTGGTCGGACTGTTACGTGGATCATTTATGTTTATGGCCGATTTGTGCCGGGCAATAGACGTTTCTCACGAAGTCGATTTTATTACGGCCTCAAGTTATGGCAATGGTATGTCGAGTACCCGGGATGTCAAAATCATTAAAGATCTTGATGAAGATATCCGGGGCAAAGATGTACTGATTGTTGAAGATATTATCGATTCCGGTAACACCCTGAGTAAAGTGCGTGAGATTTTACGCCTGCGTGAGCCAAAATCTCTGGCTATCTGTACGCTGCTGGATAAGCCTGAGCGCCGGGAAGTGAATGTGGATGTCGAGTATGTCGGCTTCGCTATCCCGGACGAGTTTGTTGTGGGCTATGGTATTGATTACGCTCAGCGTTATCGTCATCTGCCTTATGTCGGCAAAGTGGTGATTCTGGAACCCTGAATCCGGCGTATCAATAGCACGATCTTTCAGGCCGGTTAATCCGGCCTGATTTATACTAAGCACACTTTATCACCGATGCTGTCGTTACTGACAAGGCGTAACCGATCTGTCTGCGTTTATCAGGGACTTTGCCGGTATTCACCGTCTTTCAGACAGCCACTGCCGTCATCCGCCAGATTCGCACGGTTTAGCCGGTCTTAACGGACGGTTCAGATCTCAGGCGTCAGCAGTCATTCGCGGAACCCCCGACGAAATCGCGGTAAAAATTAACTTTAATTCCTTTATTATCTCAGGATGGAACAGGTATGACGTATGCACTGGAAATCTCCGGGCTGACTAAAACCTATGGTGAGACGGTCCATGCCCTGAAAGGGCTGGATCTGACTGTCAGGGCCGGAGATTTTTACGCCTTACTGGGCCCGAACGGTGCCGGTAAATCAACCACGATTGGTATCATCAGTTCCCTGGTGAACAAAACCTCCGGACAGGTGAAAGTGTTTGGCTATGACCTGGAAAATGACAAGGTCAACGCCAAGCGCCAGTTAGGCCTGGTACCGCAGGAGTTCAATTTTAACCCTTTTGAAACCGTGCTGCGGATTGTTGTCAGCCAGGCAGGGTATTATGGGGTTGAACGTAAAGAGGCGCTGAACCGGGCGGAGAAATACCTGCGTCAGCTGGACCTTTGGGAAAAACGTGATCAGCGGGCAAGAATGTTGTCCGGCGGAATGAAGCGTCGCCTGATGATAGCCCGTGCGCTGATGCATGAGCCTAAGCTCTTAATTCTTGATGAGCCGACGGCCGGGGTCGATATCGAGCTTCGTCGTTCCATGTGGACCTTTCTTAAAACGCTGAACGAGCAGGGGACGACGATTATTCTGACGACTCACTACCTGGAAGAAGCCGAGATGCTATGCCGCAATATCGGCATTATTCAGCGGGGAGAGCTGGTAGAAAATACGTCGATGAAAGCCCTGCTCGGCAAGCTGAAGTCAGAAACCTTTATTCTTGACCTTTCGCCGGACAGTCCGCGTCCGGTCCTTGACGGATTCACTGCTCAGCTGGTGGATGCCTCGACCCTGGAAGTCGAAGTATTGCGGGAGCAGGGGCTGAATGATGTCTTCAGTCAGCTGACATCTCAGGGGATTTCGGTATTGAGTATGCGTAATAAAGCCAACCGTCTGGAAGAGCTCTTCGTCAGTCTGGTTAATGGTTCTGCGGAGGGAAGTTCATGACGCATTTATATTGGGTCGCGTTAAAGAGTATCTGGGGCAAAGAGATCCATCGTTTTATGCGGATCTGGATACAGACACTGGTGCCACCGGTGATCACCATGACGCTCTATTTTATTATTTTCGGAAACCTGATTGGTTCCCGAATCGGTGATATGCATGGCTTCAGTTATATGCAGTTCATCGTGCCGGGACTGATTATGATGTCGGTGATCACCAACTCCTATTCCAATGTGGCCTCTTCTTTCTTTAGTGCAAAATTTCAGCGCAATATTGAAGAATTGCTGGTCGCGCCGGTGCCGACTCATATCATTATTGCCGGCTATGTCGGTGGCGGCGTGGCGCGGGGGATCTGTGTCGGGATTCTGGTCACGGCGATTTCACTGTGCTTTGTCCCGTTCCATGTCTATTTCTGGCCGATGGTCGCGTTAACCATCGTCCTGACATCGGTACTGTTTTCGCTGGCCGGGCTGCTGAATGCGGTCTTTGCCCGTTCGTTCGATGATATCAGCCTGATCCCGACGTTCGTGCTGACACCGCTGACCTATCTGGGCGGCGTGTTTTATTCGCTGTCTCTGCTGCCGCCGGTCTGGCAGGTGATTTCCAAACTGAACCCTATCGTCTACATGATCAGCGGGTTCCGTTATGGCTTCCTGGGGATCAGTGACGTTCCGGTCGCGTTAACCATTACTATTCTGCTGGTCTTTATCGCGGCGTTCTATACCCTGGTCTGGACACTGATCCAGCGCGGCAGAGGCTTACGTAGCTGATCTCCGCTCCCCGCCACCGGTCGGTGGCGGGGAAACTTTCCCGTCTTTTCTTCTGCAGTTAGTTCACCGGAAACCTGCTAAAGAGCTACCGTCTGATTATCAATCAGTCTGGCATGACCCAGCCAGGCGGCCATCAGGATCACCGCATTGCGGCTATCAGATGTCAGCGGTTGCAGCGTCTCGCTGTCGCAAATCGCAATATTATCCGGGGTAAACCCATAGTCACGGAGCTGTGATCCCGCCTCCGCGATAAGCCCGTCGATATCGCTCTCTCCGGCCGTCAGCCGGTCAGCGAGAGTGTTCATCACCCGGCTCAGGTAAGGGGCTGTCTTACGCTCTTCCGGGGTCAGATAGCCATTACGTGAACTTAACGCCAGGTTATCCGCGGCACGTACGGTAGGCACGCCGATAATCTCTATCGGATAGCCCAGGTCCGCCACCATTTTACGGATGACGAGTAACTGCTGAAAATCTTTCTCACCGAAACAGGCGATATCCGGCCGCACCATATTAAACAGCTTACTGACAATGGTCGTGACGCCCCTGAAATGGCCAGGCCGGCTGGCCCCTTCAAGCAAACCGGAAAGCCCGGGTACCTCGACAAAGGTCTGCTCGCCGGTCCCCTGAGGATAAATAGCACTGACCCCGGGCACAAACAGAATATCGGTCTGGTATTGTTCCAGCTTTTCGCTGTCTTCACCCAAGGTCCGTGGATAACGGGACAAATCCTCAGGCCGATCAAATTGCATCGGGTTCACAAAAATGGAGGCGACGACGATATCGGCCTGTGCTTTGGCGGTTGAGATCAGCTGCAAATGCCCGTCATGCAGGTTTCCCATCGTCGGTACCAGAGCGATGCGCAGGTTTTTACGTCGCAGGCGGCTGATTTCTTCCTGTAATGCTGCCGGTGTTTCAATCACAAGCATGGAATATTTCCTTTCTTATTGACCTTTTTTACTGAAAACTGTGTTCTTCGGCCGGGTAACTGCCTTCAGCCACCTGACGTTTATACAGCGCAACCGCGGTGCGAATATCTCCGGTGTCGGCAAGGAAGTTTTTGCTGAATTTCGGGGGCTTACCGGCGGTGATCCCTAAGGCATCATGCATGACCAGAATCTGTCCGTCGGTGCCGGGGCCGGCGCCGATCCCGATCACCGGGATGGATAATTCTCCGGTGATCTGCCGGGCCAGCGATGCCGGTACGCATTCGAGCACCAGCAGTTGCGCGCCAGACCGTTCCAGTGCCAGTGCATCACTGAGCAACGTGTCTGCGGCCGCCTGCTCGCGGCCCTGAACCTTGTAGCCGCCAAAAATATTTACCGATTGGGGCGTCAGTCCCAGATGTCCACAGACCGGCACTGCCCGCTCGGTCAGACAGCGTACGGTCTCACTCAGCCAGGCGCCTCCTTCCAGTTTCACCATATTCGCCCCGGCGCGCATCAGCTGAGCGGCGTTCTCACAGGATTGTTGCGGGCTGGCATAGCTCATAAAGGGAAGGTCTGACATCAGCAGCGCCGCGGGGGCGCCTTTGCGCACCATCGCGGTGTGATAAGCAATATCAGCCACGGTGACAGGTAATGTTGAATCATGTCCCTGAAGGGTCATTCCCAGAGAATCCCCGACCAGCAGAACAGGGATCGCCTGTTCCGCGAAAAGGTGAGCAAAGCTATAGTCGTAGGCTGTCAGTGCGGCAAATTTCTCTCCTGACTGCTTCCATTTTCTGAGATCCTGAACGGTAACAGATTGCAAAGTAACCTCTTGTCATCATTTTTTTGATGAGTGAGTTTACCGTAATGCCGTGAGAGGGGGAATGCCCCCTGCAGGGATAAGTTACCAGAGGGTAATGTCGCGGGTGTCCAGCGGGGTCAGTAACTCACTGACCAGACGGCCATCAGGAAGACGGCAGTCCGGGGCGATTTCGTTCAGAGGAAGCAGCATAAATGCTCGCCGGTGCATATCATAGTGCGGAACCGTTAAACGCGGAGTATCGATAACCTGCTGACCAAATAATAAGATATCGAGGTCCAGCGTGCGTGGCCCCCAGCGCTCATCTTTGCGGACACGACCTTGTTCCAGCTCAATACGCTGGGTGTGATCAAGCAAACCGACAGCGTCCAGAGAGGTCTCAAGGGCAATCACGGCATTCAGATAATCCGGCTGATCGGCTGGCCCGTAAGGCGGAGTACGGTACAGGGAGGAGGTCGCGACACGCCGGCTGCCGGGAATGGCATCCAGCGCGTTCAGTGCGGCCTGCACCTGGTGCAGAGGGTCCGCAAGATTACTACCCAGCGCAATGTAGACCCGAGTCATGATTCAGCTCTTCCGTGCGGCAGGCTGACGGCGGCGGGAGCGGTTATGCCGGCGGCGCTGCGTAGGATCCGTGCCCAGGTTCTGGATCATAGATGCCTGACGCGGAGGCGGGGCCGACTGGAACTCACCCCACCACTGGGCCAGACGTTCCAGCTCAGCATTGTTTTCGACTTCAGCCCGCAGCAGCAGTAAATCGTAAGCGGCGCGGAATTTCGGATGCTCCATCAGCTTCCAGGCGCGCTTGCCGTGCCTGCGGGGTAAACGGAGCTGCAGTGACCAGATATCACGGATCAGGCTGGTAATGCGTTTCGGGATAGCGATAGCGCGGCACGCTTCATCCAGCGTATCGTTCATGGCCAGGGCAAAGGCCTCGTACCATGGCAAACCACTTTCCTGAGCAATCTGTTGCGCCCGTTCAGACTGCGGATACCAGAGCATGGCCGCAAACAGGAACGCCGGATTGACCCGCATATCATTATGAATGCGCGTATCGGTATTTTTCAGCACCTGAACGATCATACGTTCCATTGCACTGTCTTCCTGAGCGGTCAGGTACTGTGTAATGGTCGGGAACAGGGGCTGGAAGAGCTGGTATTGTTTGAGCAGAGCATAGGTCTGCTCGCCATAACCGGCCTGCAGCAGCTTCAGAGACTCTTCAAATAGCCGTGCGGAAGGAATATCTTTCAGCAGGATCGCCAGTCGCGTAATCGGCTCTGCGGTCTGCGGGTCGATAGACATATTCAGTTTCGCCGCGAAACGGACCACGCGAAGCATGCGCACCGGGTCTTCGCGATAACGGGTTTCCGGATCGCCAATCAGGCGGATAATGCCCTGCTGCAAATCCTGCAGGCCGCCGACATAATCACGGACCGTGAAGTCGGCCACGCTGTAATAGAGGCTATTGATGGTCAGGTCACGGCGCTGGGCATCATCTTCAATCGAGCCAAAAATATTGTCCCGCAGCAGCATCCCGTTCTGACCGCGCTGAGACTGGTTACGATCCTCTGTGGTATCGGTCGCGGTTTCCAGCGCATGATGGCCGCGGAAGGTGGCAACCTCGATAACCTCAGGGCCGAACATGACATGAGCCAGACGGAAGCGTCTGCCGACCAGGCGGCAGTTACGGAACAGCTTGCGCATCTGCTCAGGCGTGGCATTGGTGGTAATGTCGAAATCTTTCGGTTTTTTACCCAGCAGAAGATCCCGGACACCGCCGCCAACCAGATAGGCTTCAAAGCCTGCTTTGTTTAAGCGATACAATACCTTCAGCGCATTTTCGCTGATGTCGCGACGGGAGATATTGTGCTGATCGCGTGGAATGACAGTCATCAGATTTTGGTCTTTTTTCTCTGCGGGCGCGTCTTCTTCACGAAGGAGAACTTTCCGGCAGAAATTCGCTACTCGGGTAAAAATGGTACACCTCGACAGTGGCATAAATTAAGTGGTGCTCAAAACAGCGGCTAATCATAGCCTGTTGTGAGCTGTTTGAGAATGCTGTTCGGTTATCCGGCCGGGATTAAAGCATCATTCACCGGAATTTTCTCTGGATCCCATTGTATTATTGCCTGTTTTAACAGCTCATCCCGCGAAAGATCCCGCCAGGGCTGAGCTAACGGCTGCCCTAAAAACTGTAAAGCGCGGGCTAATACCGGCCGCGGATCGTCTGCCGGTAACGACGGCGCATGGTTCTGCTTGGATAATTTTCCTCCGTCAGGCGAGATAACCAGTGGCAGATGCATATAATCGGGCACCGGCCAGCCCAGTTGTTGATACAAACTGATTTGCCTGACGGTCGGTTCAATCAGGTCTGCGCCCCGTACGATTTCTGTCACGCCCTGATAGTGGTCATCCACCACCACGGCGAGGTTATAGGCAAATAACCCGTCACGCCGATGAATGATAAAGTCTTCGGCGGCCAGTGACGGATGCGCAACAATGTCGCCCCGCAGACGGTCAGTAAAAGAGAAAACCGGGTGTTGCTGAAAAAAACGCAGGGCGGCCTGCCCGGCAGGCAGATTCAGGTGGCGGCAATGTCCGTCATAATAGCCTCCGTTCTGACGGATTCGGCGGCGGCTGCAGTGACAGAAATAACTTTGGTGGTGTGAAATGAGCTGCTGAAGAATATCAAGATACGCCTCTGTCCGGCGGGATTGCCAGAGTACGTCGCCGTCCCAGTGCAGACCATAATGGTCGAGTTGCTTCAGAATGGTATCGGCGGCCCCTTCCGTTTCACGGGGGGGATCAATGTCTTCAATACGTACCCACCAGGTGCCGTGTTGTGCACGGGCGCTAAGATAGCTGCCGAGGGCGGCAATCAGCGAGCCGAAATGCAAGGGGCCGGAAGGTGAGGGGGCAAAGCGCCCGATACAGGAATTTTTCAACATCATCAGCAGGAATGACCGGGCAACACTTCCGCAATGGCGGTGCCGCCCGGCTGAGTAAGCTCAGGACCGGAATTAACCAGCCATTTGCTTTTCACGGATTTCGGCCAGCGTCTTACAATCGATACATAAATCGGCTGTCGGACGCGCCTCAAGACGGCGGATGCCAATCTCTACACCGCAGGATTCACAGTAACCGAAATCGTCGTCTTCGACTTTTTTCAGTGTCTTCTCGATTTTTTTAATCAGTTTACGTTCACGGTCACGGTTACGCAGTTCCAGACTGAACTCTTCTTCCTGAGCGGCCCGGTCAACCGGATCCGGGAAGTTCGCCGCTTCGTCCTGCATATGTGTGACAGTACGGTCGACTTCATCCCTGAGTTGATTACGCCAGGCTTCAAGAATTTTTCTGAAGTGAGTCAGCTGGGCTTCGTTCATATACTCTTCGCCCGGTTTCCCTTGATATGGCTCCACCCCAGCGATGGCGAGGATACTCAGGGACGATGTTTTACGGTTTTGCCCTTCTTGCATGCTGTTTCTCCTGGATAACACGCACTATCGATTCCCATTGAGGGAAAAAAACAGGCCGCTATAAATAGCAGAAGCTATCCCTATTGGCAATTACTGATATTGTGTCTTGTTACTCACTTGTCAATAAGTTTGACATCAAAACACAGAATTATCTTTGCAATACACACGATTGCAGCCTTTTACTGTCCGAAAGCGATAGAAAATTCTATTTTAGCATCGGCAGATGTCAGCGATGCTTTATAGACCAGAATTTCAACCCCGGCTACCCTGGCTTGATCAAGAAGTGCTGCATAGCGGGGATCAATGTGTCGTGCGACGTTTATTTGCTCAATTCCGCTATGTAAGACAGCAAAAAAAAGGACGGCCCGCTGACCTGAAGCCGCTATTGCCATTAATTCGCGTAAATGCTTTTGTCCGCGAACCGTGACGGCATCGGGAAAATATCCTTTTCCCTCCTCCAGCAGCGTGACCGATTTTACCTCAACGTAGCAATCCGCGACCCCCGGTGCCCGGAGCAGGAAATCTATCCGGCTACCTTCTGCGCCGTATTTCACTTCACGTTTACAGTCACGGTAACCCGCCAGTTCAGAGATCACGCCGCCGGTAAAGGCTTCGTAAAAAAGGGAATTAGCCCGCAATGTGTTGACGCAAATCCATTCGCCGGCAGCGGTTTCGGTCAGTTCCCAGCTATGAGGATACTTCCGGGTTTTGCTGTCGGAGGTGGAATACCATACGGTATCTCCGGGCGTTGCACAGCCGGTCATTGCGCCGGTATTGGCACAGTGAAGCGTAAACACGTCTCCTTGCGGGGTCTCCACATCGGCCAGAAAACGTTTATAACGCTTAATTAAACGGGCAGATTTCAGTGCGGGAATGAACTGCATAATGAAAATCTCTTTATGGAATAGTATCGGTCAGTAAAGGAAAACGAGCCACACAACGGGCAGCCCGCTTCCGGCCGCTGCCGGGGATGGCCATCAGGGAGAAGTCTGTTATCCGGGTTTGCCACGAAAATCCCGGCGCAGGCAGTTTCACCGGCTGAAAAGCCTGATGGATGAGCCGCACATGCGGATGAAAAGGCAGGGACGGCTGCGGGCACCCCTGGCGAGCCGCCCGTGCACGCAGCAGGGCCGCCAGCTGTAATAGTCCTGAGGGGGCGGAACGGCTCCCCAGCCAGATATGCCCTGACCGGGGCCAGTGGCCGGCATCGTTTAGCGTCAGGGTAAAGGCCGGTTGCCGGATACGGGCGGCCTGCTGTTGCAGATGTTCAACGGAGGGCTCACTGATCTCCCCGAGCCAGGCCAGTGTCATCATCAGCCCGGCCGCAGGCAGCGGACGCCCGTAATCCGCCGGAAAATGCTCTGCCCGCCAGGCGACCAGCGAACGTTGCAGCCCCGCGGGCAACGTGAGGGCAAAAAAATATTGGGGTCCGGTCATCTCTGCGCCCTCAGAAAGAACAGCTAAGTTGCTGCTCACCGTCAGCATCGCTGACGGTGAGCAGGCGGGCAAAGGTGAGGATGATTTCGTTGAGTGTTATCATGCCGGCAATATTAACATAGCTTGTGCGGAGTTTTCGTTGCAGTCATTACCGGTCAGTGAAGTACTGGATGAATTGTCTGAAGCGCTGGAGCGCGCGCCTCAGGTCTTACTGATAGCGCCGCCAGGCGCGGGGAAGTCGACCTGGTTACCCCTGCAACTGCTTGAGAAAGTGCAGGGCGAAGGGCGGATTATTCTGCTGGAACCCCGTCGTCTGGCGGCCAGGAGTGTCGCCCGTCGTCTGGCAGAGACGCTGGGTGAAGTTCCCGGGCAGACCATTGGTTACCGCATGCGCGGGGAGAGCCGGACAGGGCCGCAGACACGACTGGAGGTGGTGACCGAGGGTATTCTGACGCGCATGTTACAGCAGGATCCCGAACTGAATGGGGTGTCGCTGGTGATCCTTGACGAATTCCATGAACGCAGCTTGCAGGCTGACCTGTCATTAGCATTATTGCTGGATGTGCAGCAGAGCCTGCGGGATGACCTGAAAATCTTATTAATGTCTGCCACGCTCGACCATCAGCGACTGACAGGGTTGCTCCCCGACGCCCCGGTCATTATTTCCGGCGGACGGAGTTTTCCCGTAGAGCGGCGATTTATTTCCTTGTCTGCCAGACTGACTTTTGCACAGGCCGTTGCCCGCGAGACCGCACAGATAATGAACGAACATCCGGGGTCGTTATTGCTGTTTCTGCCGGGAGAAAAAGAGATTCTGGCAGTAAAGGAAGCGCTGAGTGACCGCCTGAGTGAAGACACCGGCCTCTTTCCTTTATATGGCGCAATGGGACTGGCCGCTCAGCAGCAAGCGATCGCCCCGTCAGCCCCGGGGCTACGGAAAGTGGTGCTGGCGACCAATATTGCCGAGACCAGCCTGACCATTGAAGGGATTACCCTGGTCGTTGATTCGTGCCTGGAACGATCCGTCCGCTTCGACAGTAAAAGCGGACTAAGTATTTTACAAACACAGCGCATCAGCCAGGCCTCCATGGTGCAGCGGGCCGGACGTGCAGGCCGGCTGGCGCCAGGCATTTGCTGGCATTTAATCAGTCAGGAACAGGCGGAACGGGCGGCCGCGACCGCAGATGCGGAAATTCTGCACAGTGACCTTAGCGGACTGATGCTGGATGTACTGACCTGGGGGTGTTCGCAGGTCTCTCAGCTGCAATGGCTGGATTCCCCGCCGGAAAAACACGGTCAGGCAGCACTGCAGGTACTGGAACAGCTGGGGGCGGTCAATGACCGGCATCAGTTAACTGCCCGCGGGCGGCAGATGGCGGCGGCCGGGACCGACCCGCGACTGGCGGCTCTGCTCAGCGCAGGGAGGCACTCGCCGGAGGCGATGGCAACAGCCAGTCTGCTGGTAGCGATTCTGGAAGATCCTCCCCGACGGCATGACGGAGATCTCATGTCGCTCTTTCTGCACCCGCAGGAGAGCTGGCGCCTTCGTGCAAAAGCGTTACAGAAAAAAAGCGGGCTGGCCGCAGCGCAGCCAGAAGATGGCAGAGTCGCGGAGTTACTGATGGCCGGGTTTGCCGACCAGTTAGCACGGCAGCGAGGTCAGAGCGGACGCTACCTGCTGGCCAAAGGAATCGGGGCCAGCACCCTGAACGACTCACCGCTGGTCAGGCATGAATGGCTTATCGTTTTACACTTATCGCTGAATGCACAGGCATCAGAGGCCCGTATCCGTCTGGCGCTGCCGGTGGATATCACCGCGTTACAGGCCAGTTATCCCGGCCTTGCAAAAGAGCGGGATGAAGTGGAATGGGATGAAGAAAAAGGGATATTGCGGGTGCACCGCCGGAAGGCTATCGGGGCGTTGATCCTGAGCTCCAGGCCCGGGGAACGTCCGGAGGCGGCACTGCTTCATCAGGCGATGCTGCGCTGGGTCAGAGCGAAAGGGCTGAAGGTATTACCCTGGTCACCGGCGTCTGAACAGTTGCGGGCCAGGCTGGCCTGTGCAGCAGAATGGTTGCCACAGGAGGACTGGCCGGCAATGGAAGACGAAGCATTGCTGGATAGCCTGGAAACCTGGCTGTTGCCGGAAATGAGTGCAGTGACCGATGCCCGTTCGTTTAATACTATTAATATTTCATCAGCTTTATTACATTTAATCACATGGTCACAACGTCAGCGACTGGATAGTGAGCTACCAACTCATTACACTGTGCCGACGGGGAGTCGGTTATTGATCCGCTATACTGTCGGGCAATCACCGGTACTGGCTGTCCGCATACAGGAAATGTATGGTGAAGCCACCACCCCGGTGATCGCCGGAGGCCGTATACCTCTGGTGCTGGAACTGTTATCACCCGCAATGCGTCCGTTGCAAATTACCCGGGATTTAGCGGGGTTCTGGCAGGGAGCCTGGCGTGAAGTGCAGAAGGAAATGAAAGGGCGTTATCCGAAACACCCGTGGCCGGACGACCCGGCGACGGCGATGCCGACGCGACGGAGTAAAAAGTTTTCCCCCGGTCATTGATGATCCGGTCTCTCTTTCAGAGGGTTCCGGCATGTAATCCGCCGGGATCGGGATTAAAGTAACGCGCATGCTAAGGCTATGCCTGGAGAGTAAAATTCATGTCTGGGAACGATCGCGAACCGATCGGGCGAAAAGGAAAAACGCCTCGTCAACCGGAAAAAAAACGCCCTCGTGCGAAAAGTAAAAATTCAAAAGCGTATGATGATCATGAGATCAGTGGTTACGAGGAGGAAGTGGCTTTGGCACGTAAAGGAAAGAAGAAACCACCGATGAAGAAAAGGCGCTGGCTGGGATGGCTGATTAAGCTGTTCCTGTTAGGTGCCATTGTGCTTGCCGCCTGGGGCGTCTATCTCGATTCTGAAATCCGTCATCGTGTCGATGGCCAGGTCTGGCAGCTGCCGGCGGCCGTGTACGGACGGGTGGTCAGCCTTGAACCGGGAATGAGTTTTGACCGTAAAGGCATGCTCGAACTACTGGAAGGGACGCAGTACCGTCAGGTCACGCGCATTACCCGGCCGGGTGAGTTTACGGTAAAAGGAAATACCATCGACTTACTGCGCCGTCCTTTTGATTTCCCGGACGGGAAAGAAGGGCAGATCAATGCACAAATGACGTTCAGTAACGGTGAGCTGAGCGAAATCAAAAACCTGGATACCGGGCGTGATTTCGGGTATTTCCGGCTGGATCCGCGTCTGATTACCATGCTGCAATCCCCGAACGGTGAACAGCGGTTATTTGTGCCGCGCTCAGGGTTCCCGAATCAGCTGGTGGATACACTGATTGCGACGGAAGATCGTCACTTCTATGAGCATGATGGTATCAGTCTGTATTCGATTGGTCGTGCATTTGTCGCCAACATCACTGCCGGTCGTGCCGTCCAGGGCGGAAGTACACTGACTCAGCAGCTGGTGAAAAACCTGTTCCTGACCAACAAACGCACCCTGTGGCGTAAAGTCCGTGAAGCCTATATGGCAATCATTATGGATTCACGTTACAGCAAAGATCGTATTCTGGAACTGTACCTGAATGAAGTGTATCTCGGACAGGCCGGTAACGATCAGATCCGTGGTTTCCCGCTGGCGAGCCTCTATTACTTTGGGCGCCCGGTTGATGAACTGAGCCTGGATCAGCAGGCACTGCTGGTCGGCATGGTGAAAGGTGCGTCACTGTACAACCCGTGGCGTAACCCGAAACTGGCGCTGGAGCGTCGAAATGTCGTCCTGCGTTTACTGCAGCAGCAAAAGTACATTGATGAAGATCTGTATAACAGTCTGTCAGCCCGTCCGCTCGGGGTACAGCCGAAAGGGGGAGTCATTACACCTCAGCCGGCCTTTATGCAGATGGTCCGTAATGAACTGCAGCAAAAACTGGGCGATAAGGTTAAAGATCTTTCCGGCGTGAAGATTTTCACCACTCTGGACCCGATCTCGCAGGATGCGGCGGAAAAAGCGGTCATTGACGGGATCCCGCAGCTGAAAAAACTGCACGGATTGAAAGATCTGGAAACGGCGATGGTGGTGGTTGACCGGAACACCGGTGAAGTCCGTGCCATGGTTGGCGGCGCTGATCCGCAGTTTGCCGGTTATAACCGTGCGATGCAGGCACGACGCTCTATAGGTTCTCTGGCTAAACCGGCGACGTATCTGACCGCCCTGGCTCAGCCGCAGACCTATCGTCTGAACAGCTGGATTGCTGACCAGCCACTGTCGCTGAAACAGCCGAACGGCCAGATCTGGAGTCCGGAAAACGATGACCATCGTTTCAGCGGTAAAGTGTTACTGGTCGATGCACTGACTCACTCCATGAACGTCCCGACCGTTAACCTCGGTATGTCTCTGGGGCTTGGTAATGTCGTGGATACCTGGGAGAAACTCGGGGTAGGTAAAGATCAGCTCACCGCGGTCCCGGCCATGTTGCTGGGTGCACTTAACCTGACACCGGTTGAAGTGGCACAGGCCTTCCAGTCCATCGCCAGTGGTGGTAACCGTGCAACACTGTCCGCAGTACGCTCTGTTATCTCTGAAGACGGGAAAGTGCTGTACCAGAGTTATCCTCAGGCACAGCGGGTGGAGCCACCGGAAGCGGCTTACCTGACGCTGTATGCGATGCAGCAGGTGGTTAACCGCGGCACCGCACATGCATTGGGTGCACAATACCCGACGATGCATCTGGCGGGTAAAACCGGGACGACCAACAACATGGTGGACAGCTGGTTTACCGGTATCGATGGTAAAGAAGTGACAGTGACCTGGGTCGGTCGCGATAACAACCAGCCAACGAAACTGTGGGGTTCCAGTGGGGCATTACAGATCTATCGTCGTTACCTGGCTAACCAGCCACCGACGCCGCTTGATCTGACACCGCCGGATGATGTGACCACGATGAATATTGACTCGGCGGGTAACTTCATCTGTGGCAGCGGCAGTACTACCTGGCGTTCACTGCCGGTCTGGGCCTCTGATCCGAATGCGCTATGTCAGCAACAGCAACAGCAGCAACAACAGCAGCAGCAGTTGCAGCAACAGCAGCAACAGGAACAGCAGGACAGCAGCGGTAACGGTGTTGCCGGCTGGATTAAGGATATGTTCGGGCAGTAACCGACAGTAGTTATGCACAAAAAGGCGCTCCGGCGCCTTTTTTTATGGGCCGATGATTGTAGCCTGTGTTGCGTCAGACAGTCCGTGAAGGTAATCGCTGTCAGAAGGGATGCTGACCGCCACTGTGCTATCCGTGGCTGTGGTTCAGGATGTCACCTGATCACCTGCCCCTTAATTCTGGCGGGGTCGACGAGGCCCGTACTGAACCTTTCGCCGGCGCTCTGCGGCCATCCGGTAGTTGTTCGTCTTCAGCGAAATACCGCGGAAAGCCACCCCGGCAACCTTATCCCCGCTCCGGCCTGATCACCGCCCGTAATCATTGATATTCACCTGTCGCAGAGCAACAAAGCAATAGACGCTGAGAGGAAAAGGGGGCCAGGGAAAATCCACCGGTGCTGAGGCCAGAATGTCCGGGAGGTGAGCGAAAGACTGGCGGAGGCGGTCGGGCGAACTCAACCCGGGACTGGGAGTCCCCTTCAGATCTTCAGCCAAACGCTCTCTCAAAGAGGGGAAGCCGGTAAGGACTACTTTTCAGGTAAGGTTACTGCCGGTCAGACCTTCTGCGGGTCACTGCTCTGAGGTAAAGAGAGGAAGCCGGTCAGGACTACTTTTCAGGTAAGGTTACTGCCGGTCAGACCGAAGGATTTCCACTCAGAGTCCGGCAGCATCAGAGAATAAAAAAGGCGCACAGGCGCCTTTTTCGTGACCGGAAACGAATTACAGACGGGCAAAGCAGCGACGGGCTGCATCGATGGTCTTCTGAATATCTTCCGGACTGTGTGCCAGAGACATAAACCCGGCTTCGAACGCTGACGGTGCAAAATAGATCCCTTCTTCCAGCATCAGATGGAAGAATTTCTTAAAGCGTTCAGTGTCACACTGGCAGACGTCCTGGTAACAGGTGACGGAAGGTAATGTAGTAAAGAAGATACCGAACATGCCGCCGACATGGTTGATCACCAGCGGGATATTTTCTTCCTGCGCGGCATGCAGCAGGCCTTCGGCCAGGCGATCGGTCAGTTCGGTGAGGGTAGAATGTGTCCCGGGTTGTGCCACCTGACTCAGACAGGCAAAACCGGCAGCCATCGCTAACGGGTTACCTGAAAGCGTTCCGGCCTGATATACCGGGCCGGTCGGTGCCAGCGCTTCCATCACTTCACGGCGTCCGCCAAAGGCACCGACAGGCATGCCACCACCGATAATCTTACCAAGACAGGTCAGGTCCGGTGTGACGTCATAATAAGCCTGCGCGCCACCCAGCGCGACCCTGAAACCGGTCATCACTTCATCGATGATCAGTAATGCGCCGTTCTCATCACAAATTTCCCGCAGCCCCTGCAGGAATCCTTCCGCAGGTGGAATACAGTTCATGTTCCCGGCCACCGGTTCGACGATAATGCAGGCGATTTCCTGCGGGTACTGCCGGAAGGCTTCCCTTACCGACTCCAGGTCGTTATAGGTACAGGTCAGGGTATGACGAGCGAAATCTGCAGGCACCCCCGGAGAATTCGGCTGTCCGAGCGTCAGCGCGCCCGACCCGGCTTTTACCAACAGGTGGTCGGCATGACCATGGTAGCAGCCCTCAAACTTGACTATCTTATCGCGACCGGTATAGCCACGGGCCAGACGGATAGCACTCATGGTGGCTTCGGTGCCTGAGTTCACCATCCGGACCATATCCATCGATGGCACCAGTTCACAGACCAGTTCCGCCATCCGGACTTCCATTTCGGTCGGCGCACCAAAGCTCAGACCGCGGCCTGCAGCTTCAATCACCGCATTGCGGATACCGGGGTTGTTATGGCCCAGCACCATCGGTCCCCATGAACCGACGTAGTCGATGTAGGCTTTGCCGTCTGCGTCATATAAATAGGCCCCTTCGGCGTGTTCGATAAATAAAGGGGTGCCGCCAACGCCGGTAAATGCCCGCACAGGGGAATTTACGCCGCCCGGGATAAGACGTTGTGCCTCATGGTATAGGTGTTCAGACTTGCTCATCGCATCGGTTCCTGTTGTCGCTGAATAATTACAGCGGATAGTTTACGGGAACACCCTTGCGCCGCGAAAGTCCCGGGTATTGTATTGCTACATTTAAGCACCAAAAAAACGTATTAAACGGTATACTGCTGCGATGGTCGCTTATTCATCAGACGGATATGGACAATATACCTTCTTCAACTGAGCAATTACCGGTTATCCCCTTACGCAGAATCGATTATTTACGACTGCTGTTACGTAAAGACAAGACTCCCGTTGCCATACTTATCCTTGCCGCACTGGTCGGGATCCTCGCGGGCCTGGTCGGGGTCGCCTTCGATAAAGCCATCAGTGCGGTACAGCACTATCGTCTGGAAACTCTCCGTGAGCTTCCGTGGGGGATCTCGTTTATTGCCTCGGTGGTGATTTCGGCGTTGCTGGCGATATGGGGGTTCTGGCTGGTCAAACGCTTTGCGCCTGAAGCGGGCGGGTCAGGGATCCCGGAAATCGAAGGGGCGATGGAAGAATTACGGCCGGTGCGCTGGTGGCGGGTCGTCCCGGTGAAATTTCTCGGCGGTATGGGGACCTTAGGGGCCGGTATGGTTCTGGGCCGGGAAGGGCCGACAGTACAAATGGGCGGTAATCTCGGGCGGATGGTACTGGATATCTTCCGTATGAAAGGGAATGAAGCCCGGCACACATTGCTGGCGACCGGTGCCGCCGCGGGGCTGACCGCTGCTTTTAACGCCCCGCTGGCGGGAATTTTGTTTATTCTCGAAGAGATGAGACTGCAGTTCCGCTACAGCCTGATTTCGATAAAAGCCGTTTTTATCGGGGTGATCATGGCCTGTATCATCTTCCGTATTTTTAATGGCGAGAGTGCGGTATTGAATGTCGGCAGGCTGACGAATGCTCCCCTCAATACCCTCTGGCTCTATCTGATCGCCGGTATCATTTTTGGTATTCTGGGGGTTATTTTCAATCAGCTTATCTTCACCCTGCAGGACATATTTGCCCGTCTGCACGGAGGAGAAATGAAAAATATTCTTCTGATGGGGGCGATTATCGGGGGTTCCTGCGGCTTACTGACGCTTTGTTTCCCCGCCATGACCGGAGGAGGACTGACGCTGATCCCCCAGGCCTTCAGCGGGCATTATGGCTATGCCATGCTGTTAACTATCTTTTTATTACGGATGGCGACAACGCTGATCAGTTTCTGCTCCGGGGCTCCCGGAGGGATTTTTGCACCGATGCTGTCTCTGGGCACCTTATTGGGCACCGTTCTGGGCATGACCGCCGCTGCATTATTCCCGGAATATCATCTGCAGACAGGGACCTTTGCCATCGCCGGGATGGGAGCCTTATTTGCGGCTTCTGTCAGGGCACCATTAACCGGCATCGTGCTGGTGCTGGAGATGACCGATAATTATCAGCTGATCTTACCGATGATTATCACTTGTCTGGGGGCCACCCTGATCGCTCAGTTTCTGGGAGGTAAGCCCATTTATTCGACACTTCTGGCGAGAACACTGGCCCGCCAGTCAGCAGAGCATGGACAGGCTTCGGCACAGACGGTCAAGCAGAGTGCTTGATTGCAGAAATTTGCTGACAGATAATGGGGATATTGCGGCCTTTTCCGGCCCTGAAGTTTACTGGAGTAAGATATGAGCGATGCTATTGCAGCAGTACCGTTAGAATTTACCGAAGCTGCGGCGAATAAAGTGAAATTTTTGATCGCTGACGAAGACAATCCGGAACTCAAATTACGGGTGTATATTACCGGCGGTGGTTGCAGCGGATTTCAGTATGGTTTTACCTTCGATGATAAAATCAACGATGGCGATATGACCATCGAAAAACAGGGCGTTTCACTGGTGGTTGACCCGATGAGTCTGCAATATCTGGTCGGGGGATGTGTGGATTATACCGAGGGGCTGGAAGGTTCACGGTTCATCGTGACTAACCCGAATGCTAAAACCACCTGCGGTTGTGGTTCGTCTTTCAGTATCTGATCCAAAATTCCGCGGGAGCCATGGTCTCCTGCGGTTTAGCCCGCCTGCACCGCCATTATTGCCTTCACAGACTCGCAGCCATTACTGCTTTCATTGCCTTCACTATCAACACAGTCTTTACAGTTTTCACCCCGGGTCTTTCCGTGACACGCTTTAATCGCCGGAAGGGACAAAAGCCTCCCATGCTAATGCCGGGGTTATTTCCAAAGGAAAGGATAACGCTGTCAGTTTTTTCTGTGAAAGATGAGTTTTTGTAAAGTTTTTGGCCCGTGAGACGACGAGCATATGGACTGAAACAGCTCACTGCGGGATGTCCGCTGCTTCAGGAAAAAAGACCGGACGATGCATAAACAGAACCGGCAGCGGTTGCCGGTTCATGGACGCTATCAGCCGTTTGCGGCCAGACGTGCCACCAGGTCTTCCACCATCAGAGAAGACTGTTGTGCGGCGACATTCAGGAACTCGTCAAAGCTGAGGTGAGATTCCTGATCAGCCACATCAGAAATGGCCCGAACCACAACGAACGGCACATTAAACTGATGGCAGACATGACCAATAGCCGTGGCTTCCATTTCAACGCCGATAGCGTTCGGGAATGTCTCACGGATATATGCCAGCGGTTCAGCACCATTAATAAACGCATCGCCACTGACAATCAGCCCACTGACAGCGTGCAGTTTCAGTGCAGCGATACTCTGTTCGGCCGCGGCTCTCAGGCCGGCATCAGCGATGAAACCTTCAGGACAACCTGCCATCTGACCCGGCGCGTAACCAAAAGCAGTCACATCGACGTCATGGTAGCGAACTTCATCGGAAACGACGATATCACCGACCTTCAGAGACGGCGCCAGGCCGCCCGCAGAACCGGTATTGATGACGACATCTGGCTGGCATAACTGCAGAAGCAGAGTGGTACCCAGGGCGGCTGACGTTTTACCGATACCGGATTTCAGCAAAGCCACTTCGTTACCGTTCAGCGTCCCTGTATAGATTTCGCAGCCTGCGATAGAGAGGGTTTTTCTGTCTTCAATTTTATCACGCAGCAGAGTTACTTCCTGCTCCATGGCGCCAATAATTCCTACTTTCATAGCCTGTCTCACCAATGTTATAGAATTCATCTTCATGAATGGCGTAGTCTATCATGGCATTACAGGGAAATATTATCGAATCGTACCGGAGCTGAAATGGAGATTAATTTTAAGCGCAGGATCAGTGTCAGCAGGCCCTATATGGCAGGTCATCCTCCGGAAGGGGAGGTGCAGATCACCCGATTTTTTGAGAGTGACCGGGGGCGGATTATTCATTCGGCTGCTTTGCGACGATTACAGCAGAAGACCCAGGTATTTCCTCTGGAACGCAATGCCGCGGTACGCTCAAGGCTGACGCACTCTCTGGAAGTCCAGCAGACCGGGCGCTACATCGTGCGGGAAATTCTGCAGCGTCTGAAGCAACAACCCGGGGGGCTAAGTGCCTGCGGATTGGATGAATTTGAGCGGGGATGTGAAAGCCTGGTCGAGATGGCTTGCCTGCTGCACGATGTCGGTAACCCGCCTTTTGGGCATTTCGGGGAAGCCGCAATCAATGACTGGTTCAATGCCCATCTGACGGAAATTCTTGGGGGAGCATTGCCCGCCGGCGACGGATTATCGCCGGACACAGAGCGCCTGCAACAGGATATCCATCAGGATCTGGCTCATTTTGAAGGGAATGCCCAGGCCATCCGGCTGGTTCATACCTTGCTGCAACTGAACCTCAGTTACTCGCAGGTGGCCTGTATTCTGAAATACACCGCCCCGGCATGGTGGCATGGAGAGAAACCTGACGCTTTTTCCGTGCTGATGAAGAAGCCGGGGTTTTATCTGTCAGAGCAGAAGTATGTCTCTGAATTACGCGCAGCCACCGGTATGGACGAGTATCACCGATTTCCTCTGACATACATCATGGAAGCGGCGGATGACATTTCCTACTGTATTGCTGACCTGGATGATGCGGTTGAAAAGGCTATTTTCAGTGTCGATAATCTGTACCGCTATCTGCAGGAGGCCTGGGGCGAGGTTCAGCCGGACGATCTCTTCAGCCGCACCATCGGTGATGCCTGGAACGTCGCCCACTCAGGCAAACGTCGCAGTCAGAGTGACCAGTTTTTTATGTCTCTGCGGGTCAATGTGCACCGGGTGCTGGTTTCTCTGGCCGTGAAGCGATTTATTACGCATCTGCCTGCGATTTTTAAGGGCAATTTTAATCATGCCTTGCTGGAAGATGGGGGTGAAGCCGGACGTCTGCTCGCTGTGTTCAAACAGGTGGCCCGTAAGCATGTCTTTAATCATTCTGAAGTCGAACAACTGGAATTACAGGGCTACCGTGTGATTCAGGGGCTGCTCGATGCTTATAAATCGATGATGCTGCTCAGTGCCGATAATTTTACTCAGCTGGCGGAAAATGATGAATTACCGGGGCATCCGATAGAAACCCGGTTATTCCATCGCCTTTCCGATAAGCATATTAAAGCGTATCTGAACCATATGGCGTCACTTTCCGGGGTTTCAGCGCAGGAGTGGCAGTTATGGGAGCGATATTACCGGTTACGTCTGGTACAGGATTATATCAGCGGGATGACCGATCTTTTTGCCTGGGAAGAGTACCGCCGTTTAATGGCCGTTGATTTTGTCTGAGTTTTGTAAATCGCGGGAATATTTATTTACTTTTAACAAATGCTTTCCGATGAACTTACGGGTAAATAATAACTCTCAACAGATGACTACAGCAATGGTCCGAATAGCAAATACTACAGAGAGCCAGAACATGAAAAAAACCACTTTAGCATTAAGTGCACTCGCATTGAGCCTTGGAATGGCATTTGCGCCCATGACTGCTTCTGCGGCGGAATCTGCATCTTCATCCAGTCAGCAACTCCCGAGTCTGGCTCCGATGCTTCAGAAGGTGATGCCTTCGGTAGTCAGCATCAGTGTTGAGGGAACAGCACCGGTGAAAGCTTCCCAAAACAGTCAGCAGCTTCAGCAATTTTTTGGTGATATGTCACCGTTCTGTCAGGACGGTTCACCCTTCCAGAATTCACCGATTTGTCAGGCACCAGGTGCCGGCGGGGGGACCCCTCAGGAACAGCAGTTCCGTGCACTGGGTTCCGGTGTCATTATCAATGCCGATAAAGGCTATGTCGTCACCAACAATCACGTGGTGGAAAATGCTTCATCTATCCAGGTTCAGCTGAGCGACGGACGCCGTTTTGAGGCTAAAGTGATTGGCAAAGATCCCCGCACGGATATTGCCCTGATTCAGCTGAAAGATGCTAAAAATCTGACGGCGATTAAGATTGCCGACTCCGATAATCTGCAGGTCGGTGATTATACCGTTGCTATCGGTAACCCTTACGGTCTGGGTGAAACCGTGACCTCCGGGATTGTCTCTGCACTGGGCCGGAGTGGTCTGAACGTCGAAAACTATGAAAACTTTATTCAGACGGATGCCGCCATTAACCGGGGGAACTCCGGTGGGGCATTGGTTAACCTGAACGGTGAACTGATCGGAATTAATACCGCGATCCTGGCGCCGGACGGAGGCAATATCGGTATCGGCTTTGCCATTCCTTCAAACATGGTGAAAAACCTGACGTCACAGATGATCGAGTACGGTCAGGTTAAGCGTGGCGAACTGGGGATCATGGGCACCGAACTGAACTCTGAAATCGCGCAGGCGATGAAAGTGAATGCGCAACGCGGTGCCTTTGTCAGCCAGGTACTGCCAAACACCTCGGCGGCGAAAGCTGGTATTAAAGCCGGAGATGTGATTATTTCTCTGAATGGCAAACCGCTGACCAGTTTTGCCGCCCTGCGGGCCGATGTCGGCACTATGCCGGTGGGCAGTAAAGTGGAACTGGGTATATTACGCGATGGCAAACCTGTTTCTGTCAGCGTGGTCATTCAGCAGAGTACTCAGGATAAAGTCCCGTCAGCCACTATCTATACCGGCATTGAAGGGGCGGAACTGAGCAATTATGACGCTGCGGGACAAAAAGGTGTCCGTATCGACAGTGTGAAACCAGGCACCCATGCGGCAGCGATCGGGCTGAAAAAAGGCGATATTATTCTGGGTGTGAATCAGCAGAATATCAGTAATCTCGGCGAACTGCGTAAAATTCTGGACAGTAAACCGGCGGTTCTGGCGCTGAACGTGAAACGTGGTGACAGCAACCTGTACTTACTGGCACAGTAAGCGGTCATCCGCAGGTAAAAAAAGCCGGTCAGCGTCCTGACCGGCTTTTTTATGCCTTAACCCGGCCAATTATTTACGGGTCAGTTTTTCCAGATCGGCTTCAATCTCAGAAATTTTATTCGATACCACCAGTTCCAGATGACGTAAGTCATCAAGAATTTTCACCTTCAGGTCGATATCTTCCTGTTCCTGATGGCAGATCTGATCCAGTTCGTCGATAACGTATCTCAGGTTAGGGCTGATTTCCTGAACTTCCCTGAAGCCCTGTGCCGTCTGATCAGAGACGATAGTTTTTCGCTGGCGCGGGTATTTAAACTTAACGCTCTTGGCAAAAAACTCGCCTTTATCCTTACGGAAATAGATCTTCAGGATGTCGTTATTCGCCTCCTGACGAAGGCTGTAACGGTCAACTTCTTCAGGATGGGTGATCCCCAGACTCTTCAGATTATCGTACATAGCAGTTTTCCTCTTCAGGGGACGTTGCCCGCTCAACGCAGGCATTATTAGCGCGACATCGCCGTCTCATCATGACACTGTCTGAAACCGTCAGGATGGCAGTCCTGCATCGTCTGCCGGTAGCCTTATGTACATGCCACTCCGTACACAGCATAGGGAAGATGACCGGCAACCCCGGGATCCCCGCGGCTGCCGGTCAGGCGATTAGTCGATGGTACGCAGTAATTCGTTAATACCGACTTTGCCCAGGGTTTTCGCATCCACTTTCTTCACGATCACCGCGCAGTAAAGGCTGTATTTACCATCTTTAGACGGCAGATTACCGGAAACAACGACGGAACCGGCCGGTACGCGACCGTAGTGAACTTCGCCGGTTTCACGGTCATAGATTTTGGTGCTCTGACCAATGTAGACGCCCATAGAAATGACCGCGCCTTCTTCGACGATAACACCTTCAACGATCTCTGAGCGGGCGCCGATAAAGCAGTTATCTTCGATGATGGTCGGGTTTGCCTGCAGGGGTTCGAGGACACCACCGATACCAACGCCACCGGACAGGTGCACGTTTTTACCGATCTGCGCACAGGAGCCTACGGTCGCCCAGGTATCCACCATCGTACCTTCATCGACGTATGCACCGATGTTGACGTAGGAAGGCATCAGTACGGTGTTACGGGCGATAAATGCTCCCTGGCGAACGGCCGCCGGAGGAACAACACGGAACCCTTCCTGACGGAAACGGGCTTCGTCATAACCTGCAAATTTCATCGGGACTTTATCGTAGAAGCGGGTTTCCGCGCCTTCGATAACTTCGTTATCGTGAATACGGAACGATAACAGGACTGCTTTTTTCAGCCATTGATGAGTGACCCATTCACCGTTAATTTTCTCGGCAACACGTACTTTACCACTGTCAATCAGGGAGATGACCTCGGTGATCGCATCGCGGGTTTCAGCATCTACGCTGGCCGGAGTAATTTCGGTACGCCGTTCAAATGCGGCTTCGATGATTTTCTGTAAATGTTGCATTCTTTTTTCCTGCATCAATGGTTTGGTAAAAACTAACTGCCCGATGATTTCCGGTTACACGTTGTTTCTGTAACCCGTTAAGACCATAGGGGAAAAGGGCAGTCCGAAGGTTCGCTGCCCTCAGGGTGAATTACCCTTTATCGTTTGGATTCAGTGCTTCTGTCAACCGTTGTTGTAAACTATCGCGCATTTTATCATTCAGTGCCCGGCGTTCATCGTTGGCCAGAATGAATAAATCTTCGACCCTTTCACCGATGGTACTGATCCTTGCGCCATGCAACGAAATCCCCAAATCGGCGAACACGCCCCCGATTTGTGCCAGTAACCCGGGATAATCAAGAGCGACCAGCTCCAGGTAGGTGCGCTGGTTGGTATGCGCCGCCAGGAAGCGTATTTCGGTGTCGACCGTAAAGTGACGCAAGCGGGGTGACAGACGACGCGGGCGGGGCGGCGTCCATTCCGGCTGAGAAAGCGCCTGAACCAGTCCATGAATGATAGCCTCATGGCGATCGGGGGCCAGCGGACTGCCATCCGGCTCCAGAACGATAAACGTATCCATCGCCATGCCATCACGGTTAGTAAAGATCTGCGCGTCATGCACACTCAGGTTTCGCCGGTCCAGTTCCCCGGCGACGGTCGCAAAGAGATAAGCACGATCCGGGCTCCAGATGAAAATCTCGGTGCCCCCGCGGGAAGCCTGTGGATGGATCAGGACCAGAGGCTGGTCCAGCGTATGCTTTAGCAGATGGCGGGCATGCCAGGCCAGCTGCTGGGCGGTATGACGCAGAAAGTAGTCAGCCCGGCAGCGGTTCCAGATTTTATGCAGGCGGGTTTCATCAATATTGTCCATACGTAATAGCGCCAACGCCTGCAGGCGATTATGGCGTACCCGTTCCCGTAAGTCCGGACTGCTGTCCATGCCGCGATGGAGCTGTTTCTCGGTGGCAAAGTAAAGTTCCCGCAACAGACTCTGTTTCCAGCTGTTCCAGAGGCTTTCGTTGGTGGCGCAGATATCCGCGACCGTCAGACAGATAAGCAACCGTAGTTGTTTTTCATTCTGCATTACCGAGGCAAATTCCCGTATCACCGCGGGGTCCTGAATATCTCTGCGCTGTGCAGTGACTGACATCAGCAGATGGTGCCTGACCAGCCAGGAAATCAGCTGGGCATCACGGGAATTAAGGCCGTGTAACCTGGCAAATTCAATGACATCTTCGGCCCCGAGGATGGAGTGATCTCCCCCGCGACCCTTTGCGATATCATGAAACAGCGCCGCAATTAACAGGATTTCCGGGTGGATCAGGCGCTGCCAGATATCCACACACAGGGGATGCTTTTCACGGGTCGATTCGCTGGCAAAACTTTCCAGCTTTTGTAATACACGCAGGGTGTGCTCATCGACGGTGTAGGCGTGAAACAGGTCAAACTGCATCTGGCCGACTATCAGGTTCCATTGAGGTAAATAGGCGGTCAGTACACCGTGATGGTGCATCGGCACTAAGGCCCGGCTGACCGCACCCGGATGACGTAAAATATCCATAAACCGCTGCCGTGCTTCCGGGATCTCACATAATGAATAATCCAGAGACTGCAGTGCGTGCCGCAATAAACGTAATGTGGCGGAATAAATGCCGTGGATATTTTTATTGCGAACGATAACGCTGAACAAGCGAATAATGGAGGCGGGCTGTGTGATAAACAGTTCATCATCACGGAGATCGATCAGATGGCCACGCAACTGAAAGTCATCATCGAGGGGGAGCGGTTTCCCGGTGGCGGGCAGAGCCAGAATAGCCTCATCGAATAACTGCAGGAGCATTTCATTCAGCTCACCGATGTGGCGGGTGACGCGGTAGAAATCTTTCATCATTTTTTCTACCGGCACATTGCCTTCGCCCTGATAATTCAGACGTTGTGCGACCGCCAGCTGTCGGTCAAACAGCAGACGGTTATCATACCGGGGAAGGGTCAGATGCAAGGCAAAGCGGATACGCCATAAAAAATCCTGACACTGATTCAGTTCATCGCGCTCTTCCGCGGTGAGAAACCCGAATCCCACCATTTCGTCCAGCGAGGTGGCACCGAAATGACGACGGGCAACCCATAACAGGGTATGGATATCACGCAGGCCGCCCGGGCTGCTTTTAATATCCGGCTCCAGATTATAGCTGGTGCCGTGATAGCGAAGGTGCCTTGCCTTCTGTTCTTCGGTCTTTGCCGCAAAAAAGTCGGCAGAAGGCCAGAACCCTTCGCTGAAAATATTTTTTTGTAATTCCAGGAACAGAGAAACATCCCCGGTGAGCATCCGTGACTCGATCAGATTGGTCGCCACCGTCAGGTCAGAAAGCCCTTCCAGCAGACACTCTTCCAGTGTTCTGACACTTTGACCGACTTCCAGCTTTAAATCCCAGAGCAGTGTCAGTAACTCACTGACCCGGTGTGCGCCCTGTTCGTCCAGAGGATGACGGCTGAGGATGAGCACATCAATATCGGAAAGCGGATGCAGCTCCTGACGACCATAACCTCCGACCGCGACCAGCGCAGTATCTTTTACGCCGTGGAAGCCGAAATACCGCCAGAGACGGGTGAGCAGATGATCGATAAACCGGGTGCGTGCTTCTATCAGTTCACTGACGGGGGTACCGGCATCGAAGGCATCGCCGAGGGCTGACTGGAACATATCAAGGCGGGATTTCAGCGCCTCGCGGGTTAATTGATCATCAGACCAATGCAGCGGGGCATCCGTACTACTTGTGTCGATTACATCTGGCAGGTGGCTTCGCATTATCACTACTCATTGGATAAAAAAGCCGGCAATAGCCGGCTTTCAGGGAGTCAAATGTCAGTCTTAACCTTCATTCACCAGTACCGCAGGGAGCGTCTCTTCCTGGCGAAGGGTCAGGATCTCACAGCCATTATCTGTCACCACAATAGTATGTTCATATTGTGCCGACAAGCTGCGATCTTTGGTTTTCACGGTCCAGCCATCTTTCATGCTGCGGATACGGTAATCCCCGGCGTTGACCATCGGTTCAATGGTAAAGGTCATCCCTTTTTGTAAGACCACGCCGCTGTCATCGGCATCGTAGTGCAGAACCTGGGGTTCTTCATGGAACCCTTTACCGATACCATGGCCGCAGTATTCGCGAACGACGGAAAAATCGTTGGCTTCAACGAACTTCTGAATTTCACGACCCAGGGTACGCAGACGGATGCCTGGTTTCACCATTTTTAATGCCAGGTAAAGGCTTTCCTGAGTGATGCGGCACAGACGCTCGCCGAGGATGGTCGGTTTACCGACGATAAACATTTTTGAAGTATCACCGTGGTATTCATCTTTGATGACCGTGACATCGATGTTGACGATATCGCCGTCTTTCAGAAGACGGTCATCGCTCGGGATACCGTGACAGACCACTTCGTTGACAGAAATACATACCGATTTCGGGAAACCATGGTAACCGAGGCAAGCCGAGACGGCCTGTTGTTCACCGGTAATGTAGTCAGCGCAAATCCGGTCCAGTTCTCCGGTAGAAATACCCGGTTTTACATGGGCTGCGATCATTTCCAGCACTTCAGCGGCCAGACGGCCGGCGACCCGCATTTTTTCGATTTCTTCAGGAGTTTTAATTGAGATAGCCATTGAATCAGTCCAGTTGCAGCCAGTCAGTACCGGCAAACGAAAGAATTTATACGTGCACTATGTTAACAGTCAGCAAAACTGCTGCCAACGTTAATCACCGGTCACCGGTTTTATGCAGGGCGCAGAAAATTTAACCGTTGCCGGTAACAATGATTGCCGCTGAGGGGGGATTTGTGGTATAAAACGCGCCGACGAATCCAGGCTCACCCGCTACGGGGGGCCGGATAGTTTCATTCTCATTATGTGAAAAGGCAGAGTACAGGGGAACGCATTGCGTGACCGGTACAGACTGACCAAAACACACATGTATCGACACATACTCCGGGGTGCCTTAACAGGTCGGTGGTATGGGATACATGGAGGCTCAACCCCAACATCTATTTTTAGAGGTAATCATGGCTACTGTTTCCATGCGCGATATGCTTAAGGCCGGTGTTCACTTTGGTCACCAGACCCGTTACTGGAACCCAAAAATGAAACCTTTCATCTTTGGTGCTCGTAACAAAGTTCACATCATCAACCTTGAGCAGACTGTACCAATGTTTAACGACGCTCTGGCTGAGTTAAGCAAGATCTCTTCCCGTAAAGGTAAGATCCTGTTCGTTGGTACCAAACGCGCTGCAAGCGAAGCTATCAAAGAATCTGCGCTGAACTGCGATCAGTTCTTTGTTAACCACCGTTGGTTAGGCGGTATGCTGACTAACTGGAAAACTGTTCGTCAGTCAATCAAACGTCTGAAAGATCTGGAATCTCAGTCTCAGGACGGTACTTTTGATAAACTGACCAAGAAAGAAGCTCTGATGCGTAGCCGTGAACTGGCTAAGCTGGAAAACAGCCTGGGTGGTATCAAAGACATGGGCGGTCTGCCTGATGCTCTGTTCGTCATCGATGCTGACCACGAGCACATCGCAATCAAAGAAGCAAACAACCTGGGTATCCCGGTATTTGCTATCGTTGATACTAACTCTGATCCGGATGGCGTTGATTTCGTTATCCCTGGTAACGACGATGCGATCCGTGCAGTAAGCCTGTACCTGAATGCAGCTGCAGCAGCTGTCCGCGAAGGTCGTTCTCAGGACCTGGCTGAACAGGCTGAAGAAGTGTCTTTAGAAAACGTCTGATAAGGACTGCTCTGTCAAAGAGCCCTTAGCGTCAGATGTGATCTGCAAGGGGCCGCTTCAGGCCCCTTTTATTATTTTAAAATTCGTTGAGCGTGAATCTGTTCGGCTTGACGAAGTAAAATATCCTGCGAAATGATGCTGTTTAAACTTACCTGCGGGTAGGAATGAACAGATCACAGTTAACCGAGGACTTAAGAATGGCTGACATTACCGCTGCTCTGGTAAAAGAACTGCGCGAGCGTACTGGCGCTGGCATGATGGAATGTAAAAAAGCGCTGGTTGAAGCTAACGGTGACATCGAACTGGCTATCGACAACATGCGTAAAAATGGTCAGGCGAAAGCGGCGAAGAAATCTGGTCGCGTTGCTGCTGAAGGTGTAATCCTGACTCACGTTGAAGGTAACGCCGGGATCATCGTTGAGCTGAACTGCGAAACTGACTTCGTTGCTAAAGATGCTGGCTTCCTGGCATTCGGTCAGGACGTTCTGGCTGCCGCTGTTGCTGACAAAATCACTGACGTTGATGTTCTGAAAGCGAAATTTGAAGAGCAGCGTACTGCGCTGGTTGCCAAAATCGGTGAAAACATCAATATCCGTCGTGTTGCCCGCCTGGAAGGTGACGTTGTAGGTTCATACCTGCACGGTGCACGTATCGGTGTTCTGGTTTCTGCTACCGGTGCTGATGAAGAGCTGGTTAAGCACATTGCAATGCACGTTGCTGCAAGCAAGCCGGAATATGTGAAGCCTGAAGATGTTCCTGCGGACGTTGTTGCTCGTGAGCACCAGATCCAGCTGGACATTGCGATGCAGTCCGGTAAGCCGCGTGAAATCGCAGAAAAAATGGTTTCTGGTCGCATGAACAAGTTCACCGGTGAAGTGTCACTGACTGGCCAGAACTTTGTTATGGATCCATCAAAAACTGTCGGTCAGCTGCTGAAAGAAAAAGGTGCTGACGTCATTAACTTTATCCGCTTTGAAGTGGGTGAAGGTATCGAGAAAGTTGAGTCTGATTTTGCTGCTGAAGTTGCAGCAATGTCCAAACAGTCTTAATGCTCTACAGGAACCGCCAGAACGGCGGTTCTTTTTTGCCTGCTGATGTAACCCCGGCGGGCAAATTTTCAGCCTCATCCCTATAGTATTTCGAGAAAACAGAGCGGATTATAGACGCGATTTCTCTCTTCTTTATTCACTCATGCTCCAGGAATTAATGATCATGGCGACCAACGCAAAACCGGTATATCAACGTATCCTTCTGAAACTGAGCGGCGAAGCCCTGCAGGGTGCTGAAGGTTTTGGCATTGATGCCAGCATTCTTGACCGTATGGCGCAGGAAGTAAAAGAGCTGGTTGAGTTGGGCATACAGGTCGGCGTCGTGATTGGCGGCGGTAACCTGTTTCGGGGTGCCGGACTGGCAAAAGCCGGTATGAACCGTGTTGTTGGTGACCATATGGGGATGTTAGCCACAGTGATGAACGGTCTGGCGATGCGTGATGCATTGCACCGTGCCTATGTGAATGCCCGTCTGATGTCGGCCATTCCTCTGAATGGTGTCTGTGATAACTATAGCTGGGCAGAGGCTATCAGTCTGCTACGTAATAACCGTGTGGTTATCTTCTCTGCCGGAACCGGTAACCCGTTCTTTACCACGGATTCTGCAGCCTGTCTGCGCGGTATTGAAATCGAGGCAGATGTGGTATTAAAGGCCACGAAAGTTGACGGCGTATACTCTGCAGACCCGGTGACCAACCCTGATGCCACGTTACACGAAAAATTAAGCTATCAGGATGTGCTTGAGCGTGAGTTAAAGGTGATGGACCTTGCCGCCTTTACTCTGGCTCGCGATCATAACTTACCTATCCGTGTATTCAATATGAATAAGCCGGGTGCATTACGTCGCGTGGTGATGGGTGAGAAAGAAGGCACTCTGATCGGGCAGTAAACCCTGTCGGCATAATTTAAAATAAGGTATATTCTGACCAACGCTGGTGATTTATCGGCGAAGTCTGGCTGATGATGACAGGCCCCGTTCTGCTCAAACCAGGAGCAGAAACATCAGGTCAAAACGAATCCAAGGGTTTTTATTGTGATTAACGATATTAAAAAAGATGCTGAAGTACGCATGGAAAAATGCGTAGAAGCCTTTAAAAATACGATCGGCAAAGTGCGTACCGGACGTGCCTCTCCTTCACTGCTGGATGGCATTGTTGTCGAGTATTATGGTACGCCAACGCCTTTACGCCAGCTGGCTAACGTAACGGTTGAAGACTCACGCACACTGAAACTTAACGTGTTTGATCGTTCTTTAGGTCCTGCGGTAGAAAAAGCCATCATGGCCTCAGACTTAGGATTAAACCCAAGTTCAGCCGGTACTGATATTCGTGTCCCTCTGCCTCCTCTGACCGAAGAACGCCGTAAAGATCTGATTAAAATCGTTCGCGGTGAAGCAGAGCAGGGACGTGTGTCGGTACGTAATGTCCGTCGTGATGCGAACGATAAAGTTAAAGCATTACTGAAAGACAAAGAAATCAGTGAAGATGATGAGCGTCGTGCACAGGATGACATCCAGAAGATGACCGATGCTTCAATCAAAAAAGTGGACGCTGCATTAACTGAGAAAGAAACGGAGTTAATGGAGTTTTAATCTCAGTGCTGCTGCCGGTAAACGCCGCGGAGAAAGACATCATCATGGCTTTCTTTCGCGGCGTTTTACATTGCTCAACGCGCCGCCCGAAATCCTGTTTTACCCCTTAATTTTTTTGATGGATATATTGATGAAGCGTCTGACGTTACTCGGGTCGACCGGTTCTATCGGAACCAGTACCTTGTCGGTGGTACGGGAAAACCCTGAACAATATCAGGTGACTGCCCTTGTTGCGGGAAATAATGCCGCGTTAATGGCGACCCAGTGCAGTGAATTCAGGCCAGCTTACGCCGCAATGGCGACGGAAGAAGCCGCCTGTGAATTGCGTGAACGACTGAAAGCATTGAAGGTTGATACTGAAGTGCTCTCCGGCGTTCAGGCTGCCTGTGAACTGGCGGCATTGCCGGAAGTGGATCAGGTGATGGCAGCCATTGTCGGTGCCTCTGGTTTGTTGCCGACACTTTCTGCCATACGTGCCGGAAAAAGGGTATTGCTGGCGAATAAAGAATCGCTGGTGACTTGTGGCCGGTTATTTATGGAGGAAGTCCGGCGTTCCGGGGCTTGCCTGATGCCGGTCGACAGTGAACACAATGCCATTTTTCAGAGTTTGCCTGCTGTTATACAACAGCAATTAGGGTACGCTGACCTGCGTAATAGTGGTGTTGATTCCGTTATTCTGACCGGCTCCGGTGGCCCGTTTCGTGATGTGCCGCTGACCGGATTATCCGCAATGACCCCGGCGCAGGCATGTGCCCATCCGAACTGGTCAATGGGCAGAAAAATATCGGTTGATTCGGCCACTATGATGAATAAAGGTCTTGAATACATTGAAGCTCGCTGGCTTTTCAATGCGACTGATTCGCAAATGGAAGTGGTTATTCACCCGCAGTCTGTTATCCATTCAATGGTACGTTATTGTGATGGCAGTGTACTGGCCCAGTTAGGTTCTCCTGATATGCGCACACCTATCGCACATTCTATGGCATGGCCTGACAGAATACCGACCCCGGTGGAACCCCTGGATTTCACCAGCATCGGAGCCCTGACATTCCTGGCGCCGGACTACCAACGTTATCCTTGCCTGAAGCTGGCAATAGACGCGTGTGCTGCAGGTCAGGCATCGACCACGGCGCTGAATGCGGCCAATGAGATAGCTGTCGAGGCATTCCTTAACGGGCATATCCGCTTTACAGATATTGCTGTCCTCAACCATCAGGTGCTGGAGACCGTACAGTTTACGGACCCTGACTGCGTGGAGGCGGTTATGGAGATCGATAAGCAGGCCCGGCGGATTGCGGGCAATCTGCTGGCGACGTTGTAATCACCGGTTTGTTTAGCTGCTATTTGTCCGAATCAGGCGAAAATGGTATAGTCACACGCTGATATTTAAGATGCGTGTGAGGGCTTTTACCCGTTTCCCAGGGTGAAAGATTTTTGCGGGCAGAAAGTATTCAGAGATATCTGGCTCTCTGATGAAAGGAATTTAATACGCATTATGTCGTCCCTATATCAACAAAACACTCCTGACACATACAGGGCGCTGCCGCGGCATGTTGCTATCATCATGGATGGCAACGGGCGCTGGGCGAAAAACCAGGGAAAGTTACGTATATCGGGACACCGGGCCGGTGCGAAAGCTGTCAGGCGCGCAGTAAAATTTGCTGTCACCTGTGAGATGGAAGCACTGACCCTGTATGCATTCAGTAGTGAAAACTGGAACCGTCCTGAGCCGGAGGTTTCTGCATTAATGGAACTCTTCGTCTGGGCGCTCGACAGCGAAGTGAAAAGCCTGCATAAAAACAATGTTCGCCTGAAAATCATCGGTGATATGCAACGTTTTAGTCCGCGAATTCAGGAGCGTATCCGTAATGCGGAGTCACTGACCGCTCAGAATACCGGTCTGACGCTGAATGTTGCTGCAAACTATGGCGGCCGCTGGGATATTATTGACGGTGTCCGGCAACTGGCGAGCAGAGTACAGCAGGGGCAGTTATGCCCTGAAGATATCACGGAAGAAATGCTGGGAGAGCAGCTCTGCTTATGCCATCTGTCTCCGGTTGATTTAGTGATAAGGACTGGGGGAGAGCATCGGATTAGTAATTTTCTGCTGTGGCAGGTTGCTTACGCAGAGTTTTATTTTAGTGATGTTCTCTGGCCCGATTTCGATGAACAAGTATTTCAGGGTGCGCTGGATGCCTTCTCTCAACGAGAGCGCCGTTTTGGCGGTGCAGCACCCGATGGCGCATAAATGGACCGGGGGTAACCTTTGTTAAAGTCACGTTTGATTACCGCGATGATACTGATACCGCTGGTAATCATTGCATTATTTTGGTTACCGCCGATCGGTTTCAAAATTATCGTTCTGGTTATCTGCATGCTGGCCGCCTGGGAATGGGCGCAGTTTGCAGGGTTTAAGCAAACCGGACCACGGGTATGGGTTGCCGTACTGTTTGGTCTGCTGCTTTCATTGATGATATTTTCTCTGCCATCTTACCAGAGTGACATCTATCAACCTCCGGTGGCGCTCTCCCTCTGGGTTTCTCTGAGCTGGTGGACCGTTGCCCTGGTGCTGGTTCTGTTTTATCCGGCCTCCGCTTCTCTGTGGCGGCAATCCCGATTTCTGCGACTGGCTTTCGGTGCGCTGACGCTGGTTCCTTTCTTTTGGGGAATGGTCGCGCTACGGCAGTATCACTATAACAGTGATCACTTCGCCGGGGCCTGGTGGCTGTTGTTTGTCATGTTACTGGTCTGGGGAGCGGATTCCGGGGCTTACATGTTCGGGAAACTCTTTGGTCGTCATAAACTGGCACCGAAAGTGTCTCCCGGAAAGACCTGGGAAGGCTTTGCCGGTGGCCTGATTTCTTCTGCGGTGATTGCCTGGGTATTTTCCCTGCTGGCTCCCCTGACGGTAGACAGTCGTACTTTGCTGATTTGCGCCATTATTGCTACGCTGGCGTCTGTGCTGGGTGATCTCACCGAAAGCATGTTTAAGCGTGAAGCCGGCATCAAAGACAGCGGTAATCTGATCCCGGGGCATGGCGGCATCCTTGACAGAATCGACAGCCTGACCGCCGCGATCCCTGTTTTTGCCTGTTTATTGCTTTTGGTTTTCCATGTAGCTTAAGGATGTGTCGTGATGGGCAGCATACTCTGGAGTCTTGGCGCATTCGTAGTGGCACTGGGGATTTTGATTACCGTCCACGAATTCGGCCATTTTTGGGTGGCACGGCGTTGTGGTGTCTGGGTCGAGCGTTTCTCTATCGGCTTTGGCCCTGCCCTATGGCGTAAAAAAGATAAACAGGGCACGGAGTATGTACTCGCGCTAATCCCGCTCGGGGGATACGTTAAAATGCTGGATGAGCGGGCAGGGGAGGTTCCTGCCGCCAGGCTGCATGAAGCATTTACCCGCAAAACTCTCTCTCAGCGAGCGGCCATCGTGGCTGCTGGCCCTGTCGCTAACTTTATCTTCGCGCTGTTTGCCTACTGGCTGGTTTTTATGCACGGTGTGCCAGGCATAAAACCGGTCACTGGCGAAATAATCAACAATTCGATTGCTCAACACGCTCAAATTCAGCCCGGAATGGAACTTAAAGCGATTGATGGTATCGAAACGCCTGACTGGGATGCTGTCCGTATGGCATTGATGGGGAAAATTGGCGACAGTGGCGTCAATGTTACCCTCGAAACGTTCGGGCAATCCGTCACCGTTGAAAAACATCTGGACCTGCGTCACTGGGTCTTTGACCCGGAAAAGCAGGATCCCGTGTTATCTTTAGGGATTGTCCCTAAAGGTCCGGTGATTGAAACCACCCTTGCAGAGGTGCAAAAAAATTCACCTGCGGCACAGGCAGGTTTGCAAGCCGGAGACAGGATCGTTAAAGTCGACGGTGAGCCTGTGGTGAACTGGCAAAGGTTTGTGGCCGGGGTCAGAGATAATCCCGGAAAACCTTTAGCGTTAGACGTTGAACGTGAAGGGGGGCTCCGGACGTTAACACTGACACCGTCGGTGAAAACAGTGGGTCAGAAAGAAGAAGGATTCGCCGGGGTTATCCCGCGCGTTCAGCCTCTTGCTGATCAATATAAGACCTTACGGCAATACGGACCTGTCGTCGCCATAGGCGAAGCAGGGGTAAAAACCTGGCAGCTGGTGAAACTGACAGCGTCGATGCTGGGGAAATTAGTAACCGGTGATATTAAGCTGAAAAATCTCAGCGGGCCGATTTCTATAGCGCAAGGCGCAGGGATATCGGCAGAATACGGAATGATATACTATTTGATGTTTTTGGCGTTGATTAGTGTCAATCTGGGGATAATTAACCTTGTCCCGTTACCGGTGTTAGATGGTGGGCATTTGCTTTTCCTGTTGATTGAGAAGATCAAAGGTGGACCAGTGTCTGAGCGAGTTCAGGACTTCAGTTATCGCATTGGCTCGATTGCGCTGGTGTTATTAATGGGTCTTGCACTTTTCAATGATTTCTCACGTTTGTAGATAACCGAATTCTGCGAACGGGGATGTGTTAGGAACACGCATAATAACGATGGCGATGAAAAAGTTGCTCATAGCGTCGCTGCTGTTCAGCAGCGCCACCGTGTACGGTGCAGACAATTTCGTGGTGAAAGATATTCATTTCGAAGGGCTGCAGCGAGTTGCCGTCGGGGCGGCCTTGCTTAGCATGCCTGTTCGTGTTGGCGATACGGTGAATGATGATGATATCAGAAATACTATCCGTTCACTTTTCGCAACCGGTAACTTCGACGATGTTCAGGTGCTGCGTGAAGGCGGTGATCTGATTGTTCAGGTGAAAGAACGTCCGACGATTGCCAGTATCACTTTCTCCGGAAATAAATCGGTAAAAGACGATCAGCTGAAACAGAACCTGGAAGCCTCCGGCGTCCGTGTAGGTGATGCGCTGGATCGTACTACCATCTCCTCAATCGAAAAGGGTCTGGAAGATTTCTACTACAGCGTGGGTAAATACTCCGCCAGTGTGAAAGCGATAGTCACGCCTCTGCCACGTAACCGTGTTGATCTGAAACTGGTCTTTACGGAAGGGGTGTCGGCGAAGATTCAGCAAATTAACATTGTCGGTAATAAAGCCTTCAGTTCTGATGAGTTGATCTCCCGCTTCCAGTTACGTGATGAAGTGCCATGGTGGAACGTGGTCGCGGATCGTAAGTATCAGAAGCAGAAGCTGGCCGGTGATTTGGAAACCTTACGGAGTTTCTATCTGGACCGTGGCTATGCCCGCTTTAATATCGATTCGACGCAGGTCAGCCTGACGCCGGACAAAAAAGGCATTTACATTACGGTGAACATCACCGAAGGCAGTCAGTACAAGATTGCCGGTGTGGTCGTGAACGGTGATATGGCAGGACATTCTGCCGAGATCGAAAATCTGGCGAAGATCCCGCCGGGTGAGTTATACAGTGGCGCGAAGGTCACGGCTATCGAAGACAGCATTAAGAAGCTGTTAGGTAACTATGGTTACGCGTATCCGCGGGTGATGACTCAACCGGAAATCAACGATAAAGATAAGACGGTAAAACTGCACGTCAGTGTGGATGCCGGAAATCGTTATTATGTCCGTAAGATTATTTTCCGCGGCAATGATACGTCCAAAGATTCTGTCCTGCGCCGTGAAATGCGTCAGATGGAAGGGGCGTGGCTGGGCAGTAATCTGGTCGATCAGGGCAAAGAACGTCTGAACCGTACCGGTTATTTCGAGAGCGTGGATGTCGATACACAGCGCGTCCCTGGCTCACCGGATCAGGTTGACGTTATTTATAACGTCAAAGAGCGTAATACCGGTACCTTTAATATCGGTGTGGGCTACGGTACTGAAAGTGGTGTCAGCTTCCAGGTCGGTGTCACCCAGGATAACTGGATGGGGACAGGGAATACGGTCGGGATCAGTGGTACCAAAAACGATTACCAGACCTACGCCGAACTTTCGATGACCGACCCGTACTTTACCGTGGATGGCGTCAGCCTCGGCGGACGTGTGTTCTATAACGACTTTAAGGCTGATGATGCCGACCTGTCCGATTATACGAACCGCAGCTATGGTACAGACGGCACACTGGGCTTCCCGGTAAATGAGAATAATACCCTTCGTGTTGGTTTAGGTTATGTGCACAATGACCTGTCTGACATGCAGCCTCAGGTGGCGATGTGGCGTTATTTTGACTCCATGGGTAAACATCTGCCAACGGATAACGATGACAGTAATTATTCAACGGACGATTTCACCTTTAACTATGGCTGGACCTATAACACCCTGGATCGCGGATTCTTCCCGACCGCCGGTAACCGGACCAACCTGAACGGTAAAATCACGATCCCGGGCTCAGATAACAGCTACTACAAAATGACGCTGGACTCTCAGCAGTACGTTCCACTGAACCAGGATCGTACCTGGGTGGTATTAGGCAGGGGGCGTCTGGGCTATGGTGATGGTCTGGGCGGGAAAGAAATGCCGTTCTATGAGAACTTCTATGCCGGCGGCTCAAGTACCGTGCGTGGTTTCCGCTCGAATACCATCGGGCCGAAAGCCATCTACTATAAATACGGTACGGATTCGAACTGCGGAACCTCTTCCGGCAGCATCTGTTCATCTGATGATGCGGTTGGCGGTAACGCGATGGCCGTTGCCAGCCTTGAGCTGATTACGCCAACGCCGTTTGTCAGTGAGAAATATGCGAATTCTCTGCGGACTTCCGTGTTTGTTGATGCGGGTACGGTATGGGATACTAACTGGCAGAATACGTCAGAAACCGAAGCATTAGGGATCCCTGATTACAGCAAGCCTGGCGATATACGTGTATCCAGCGGTGTTTCACTGCAGTGGATGTCGCCTCTGGGGCCACTGGTGTTCTCATATGCCCAGCCAGTTAAGAAATATACCGGCGACAAGGCAGAGCAGTTCCAGTTCAATATCGGTAATACGTGGTAACGGGTGACCCGGACCAGGTTAAAAAGTTGCAAGACAGGGGTGTTTAACACCCTGTCGTTAGCAAAAACAGTGTCTTGAAGACACAAACGGTGATGGTAAGGAGTTTATAGTGAAAAAGTTGTTATGTGCCGCAGGTCTTGGTCTCGCTCTGGCTGCTTCTTCTGTAGCAGCGCAGGCCGCTGACAAAATTGCAGTAGTCAACGTGTCCAGCATTTTCCAGCAAATGCCACAGCGTGCCACTGTTGCCCGCCAGCTGGAAAACGAGTTCAAGGGTCGTGCAACTGATTTGCAGACTCAGGAACGCGCGCTGCAGGCTCAGATGCAGAACTTTCAGCGTAATGCCTCGACGATGAAAGCGAGCGATCGTGCCCGTACCGAAAAAGATCTTATGGCTCAGCGTGAAAGCTTCTCTGAAAAAGCTCAGGCTTTTGAACAGGACAATCGTCGTCGCCAGACTGAAGAGCGTAATAAATTACTGAGCCGCATTCAGGATGCAGTGAAGAAAGTCGCTGGCAGTGAAGGGTATGACGTTGTGATTGACTCTAACGCTGTAGCGTATGCTGCAGATGCTAAAGACATTACTGCTGACGTGCTGAAACAGGTTAAATAATTGATGTCATCTATTCGACTGGCTGATTTAGCGCAGCAGTTAGATGCAGAATTGCACGGAGATGGCGATATCGCCATCTCCGGCATTGCTTCTATGCAGTCCGCCACAGGCGGCAAAATAACTTTCCTGGCCAACAGTCGTTACCGCGAGCAGCTCGCGCATTGTAAAGCCGATGCTGTGGTGCTGACGGAAGCGGATCTGGAGTGGTGCCCAAGCGCAGCACTGGTCGTGAAAGACCCCTACCTTACCTATGCGCGGATGGCGCAGATTCTGGATACGACACCCTCGCCTGCCGAGAATATTGGCCCGGGCGCCGTGGTCTCTCCACAGGCCCGTCTGGGGACTAATGTGGCTATCGGGGCGAATGCTGTTATCGAATCCGGTGCAGAACTGGGTGATAATGTCGTGATCGGGGCAGGTTGTTTTGTCGGTAAAAAGACGCGGATCGGGGCAGGTACGCGCCTGTGGGCTAACGTTTCTGTTTATCATGAAGTGGTTATCGGCGAAAATTGTCTGGTGCAGTCAGGAACGGTGATCGGTGCTGATGGCTTCGGTTATGCCAATGATCGTGGCAATTGGGTGAAGATCCCGCAACTGGGCTCGGTGATCATCGGCGACCGCGTAGAGATTGGTGCCTGTACGACGATTGACCGCGGCGCGCTGGATAATACCCAAATTGGTAACGGAGTTATCATCGATAACCAATGCCAGATTGCGCACAATGTCATAATTGGCGACAATACGGCGGTTGCTGGTGGTGTGATTATGGCGGGAAGCCTGAAAATTGGCCGTTACTGTATGATTGGTGGCGCCAGTGTAATCAATGGTCATATGGAAATTTGTGATAAAGTAACGGTCACCGGAATGGGGATGGTCATGCGACCTATCACTGAACCGGGCGTCTATTCTTCAGGGATACCGCTGCAGGCAAATAAAGCCTGGCGTAAGACCGCGGCCCTGGTCATGAATATCGATGATATGAACAAACGCCTGAAAGCTATCGAGCGTAAAACCGGTAAAGATAACTAACCATAACTTAACCGGTAAGCGTCACGGAATCTCCCGGAGTTACTCCCCGGGTTCCATGGTTCTTCGCGCTGGCCCGACACTTTTTATATTTGCGACCTGCGATGTATCAATTGAACATGCAGGTCGTGTTATTATTGATAACAGATTTTTAGGACAGGAAGAGTATTTTGACTACTGAAATACATACTCTGCAAATTGAAGAGATTCTGGAACTGCTGCCACACCGCTATCCGTTTTTGCTGGTTGATCGTGTTCTGGATTTTGAACCACACAAATATTTGCGGGCCGTTAAAAACGTGACTGTGAATGAGCCTTTCTTCCAGGGGCATTTCCCGGGTAAGCCAATTTTTCCTGGTGTGTTAATTCTGGAAGCGATGGCTCAGGCCACCGGTATCCTGGCGTTCAAAAGCGTAGGAAAACTGGAACCCGGCGAGCTGTACTACTTCGCAGGTATCGATAACGCACGTTTCAAGCGTCCTGTCGTCCCGGGAGACCAGATGGTGATGGAAGTGACTTTTGAAAAAACCCGTCGTGGTTTGACGCGCTTCAGCGGCGTTGCTACTGTAGATGGCAAGGTTGTTTGTGAAGCAACAATGATGTGTGCCCGTAGCCGGGAGTCATAACGTGATTGATAAAACCGCCAGCATCCATCCTTCTTCTGTCATTGAAGAAGGCGCAATTATCGGACCCGGGGTCCGCATCGGACCGTTCTGCGTCATCGGACCCAATGTTGAGATTGGTGAAGGCACTGTCCTGAACTCTCATATTGTCATTAACGGACATACCCGCATTGGTAAAGAGAACGAGATCTATCAGTTTGCCTCTATTGGTGAAGTGAACCAGGATCTGAAATACGCGAAAGAAGAGACCCGGGTTGTCATCGGCGATCGCAACCGTATTCGTGAGAGTGTGACCATTCATCGCGGAACGGCTCAGGGTGGCGGTGTGACGGTTGTCGGCAGCGATAACCTGTTGATGGTGAATACTCACATCGCTCATGACTGTCAGATTGGTAACCGCTGTATCTTTGCGAACAATGCAACACTTGCCGGGCATGTGACGGTTGATGATTTTGCGATTATTGGCGGGATGACGGCAGTCCATCAGTGGTGCACTATCGGTGCGCATGTCATGGTCGGCGGTTGTTCCGGAGTGGCTCAGGATGTTCCTCCTTATGTGATTGCACAGGGGAACCACGCCACACCGTTCGGTATCAATATTGAAGGTCTGAAACGCCGTGGTTTCAGTAAAGAAGCTCTGCACGCTATTCGTAATGCTTACAAGCTTCTGTATCGCAGTGGCAAGACCCTGGATGAAGTGAAGCCAGAGATTGAAGCCCTTGCGAAGGCCCATACTGAAGTCCAGCCTTTCTATGATTTCTTCGCCCGTTCTACCCGTGGGCTTATCCGGTAACGAATGGCGATGCGTCCACTGACTGTTGCACTTATCGCCGGGGAAACCTCCGGCGATATTCTTGGTGCAGGCCTTATCCGGGCTCTTAAAGCAAAACATCCTGATATCCGCTTTGTGGGTGTCGCCGGTCCCCTGATGCAGGCGGAAGGGTGTGAAGCATGGTATGAAATGGAAGAGCTGGCCGTGATGGGGATTGTTGAAGTCCTGGGGCGTCTTCCCCGTCTGCTGAAAATCCGCCGGGATCTGACCCAACGACTCACCGCGCTCCGGCCCGATGTCTTTGTCGGCATCGATGCGCCGGATTTCAATATTCCGCTGGAAGGGCGCCTGAAACGTGCAGGTATCCGGACCATTCACTATGTCAGCCCGTCAGTGTGGGCATGGCGGCAGAAGCGGGTATTTAAAATCGGTCGTAACACCGATCTGGTGCTGGCCTTTCTGCCCTTTGAAAAAGCCTTCTACGATAAGTTTCAGGTGCCTTGCCGTTTTATTGGTCATACAATGGCCGACAGCATTCCGCTGCAACCGGATAAACAAGCGGCCCGTGCACGTTTGTCTCTCCCTCCTGACGCCCTCTGCCTGGCACTCTTACCGGGCAGCAGAAAAGCTGAAGTTGAGATGCTGAGCGCCGATTTCCTGAAAGCCGCGCAAATACTGCGGCAGACCTATCCGGCACTGGAGATTGTGGTTCCGATGGTCAATGCCCGACGTCGTGCGCAATTTGAAGAGATTAAAGCTGAGGTTGCCCCCGAACTGGTGTTACATCTGACGGAAGGGCAGGCTCGTGATGTCATGATAGCCAGTGATGCGGCTATTCTGGCCTCCGGCACGGCTGCCCTCGAGTGTATGCTGGCGAAGTGTCCGATGGTGGTAGGGTATCGTATGAAACCTTTCACTTTCTGGCTGGCGAAGCGGCTGGTAAAAACAGAATGGGTGTCGTTACCGAATCTGTTAGCCGGAAAAGAACTGGTGCGGGAGTTGCTGCAGGATGAATGTCAGCCTGAACTGCTCGCCCGGGCGCTGGATCCGCTGCTTCATCAGGGTCCCGAGCGAACGGCACTGCTGGAAACGTTTGCTGAAATGCATCAACAGATCCGCTGGAACGCGGATGAACAGGCAGCACAGGCTGTGCTGGAGTTAACACAATGAATTCGTTTATCTACCCGCAGGCACACTGTATTGCCGGTGTGGATGAAGTCGGGCGCGGGCCGCTGGTGGGTGCCGTGGTGACCGCTGCGGTGATACTGGATCCCGCGCAGCCCATTCAGGGGCTGGCAGATTCCAAGAAACTGACCGAAAAGCGCCGCTTAGCGCTGTACGACGAAATTAAAGAGAAAGCGTTATGCTGGAGTCTTGGACGGGCTGAGCCTGAAGAGATCGACCAGCTGAATATCCTGCATGCTACCCTGCTGGCGATGCAGCGTGCTGTTGCCGGACTCAGTGTCCGGCCGGATATGGTCCTGATTGATGGTAACCGTTGCCCCGTATTACCGATGGCAGCGCAGTCGGTGGTCAAAGGGGATAGTCTGGTGGCAGAAATCAGTGCGGCCTCTATCCTGGCTAAAGTCACCCGCGACCGTGAAATGGCAGAGCTGGATACGCTGTTTCCGGAGTATGGCTTTGCTAAGCATAAAGGCTACCCGACACCTTACCATCTGGAAAAACTGGCGTTATTAGGCGCGACGCCTTTTCATCGTCGCAGTTTTGCCCCGGTCCGGCGAGTGACAGAGGCCACTCTGGTCGCCGGAAAATAACCTTCAGACAGTTTACATCGTAATCCCGGAACCCTTATGGCTGAACCCCGTTTTATTCATCTGCACGTACATAGCGACTACTCCATGATCGATGGACTGGCGAAAACGGGGGCGTTGGTCAAAAAAGCGGCTTCACTGAACATGCCGGCGCTGGCCATCACTGATTTCACGAACCTTTGCGGGCTGGTGAAATTTTACGGTTCAGCGCATGGCGCCGGTATAAAACCGATTATCGGCGCGGACTTCCGTGTTGCCAGTGATCTGACGGGGGATGAGCTCACTTTTCTGACCGTTCTGGCCAGTGATAATACCGGTTATCAGAACCTGACCTTACTGATCTCCAAAGCCTATCAACGGGGATACGGCCTGCAAGGCCCCACCATTGATCGTGACTGGCTGATGGAGCTGAACGACGGTTTGATCCTGCTTTCCGGCGGGCGTAAAGGCGATGTCGGACGCAGCCTGCTGCGCGGTAATAATGCATTGGTCCACGAGTGTCTGGCATTTTATCAGCAGTATTTCCCTGATCGTTATTATCTCGAATTACACCGCACCGGGCGTCCGGAGGAAGAAGAGTATCTGCATCGGGCCATTGAATTAGCCCGGGAACAGGAGATCCCTGTTGTTGCGACGAATGATGTCTGCTTTCTGAGTGAAACCGATTTTGATGCGCATGAAATCCGTGTCGCTATCCACGATGGTTATACACTGGACGATCCTAAGCGCCCCCGTCTGTACAGCGCGCAACAATATTTGCGCAGTGAAGACGAGATGTGTGCGCTGTTCGCCGATATCCCGGAAGCCCTGGAGAACAGTGTCGAAATCGCCCGCCGCTGTAACGTCACGGTGCGTCTGGGGGAATATTTCCTGCCGCAATTCCCGACCGGAGACATGAGCACGGAGGACTTCCTGGTGGTCAGTTCCCGCCAGGGGTTGGAAGAGCGACTGGAGTTCCTGTTTCCTGATCCGCAGGTGCGGAGTGCAAAGCGCCCGGCCTATGACGAACGCCTGCAGATAGAGCTGGACGTGATTAACCAGATGGGGTTCCCCGGATACTTCCTGATAGTGATGGAGTTTATCCAGTGGTCCAAGGATAACGGTGTACCGGTAGGGCCAGGCAGGGGGTCCGGTGCCGGCTCCTTGGTCGCTTATGCACTGAAAATTACCGATCTCGACCCGCTGGAATTTGACCTGCTGTTCGAACGTTTCCTGAACCCGGAACGTGTTTCTATGCCCGACTTTGACGTCGATTTTTGCATGGAAAAAAGGGACCTGGTCATCGACCACGTGGCGGAGATGTACGGCCGTGAAGCCGTTTCACAGATCATCACCTTCGGTACCATGGCGGCGAAAGCGGTTATCCGTGATGTCGGACGCGTTCTGGGACATCCTTACGGGTTTGTTGATCGTATTTCCAAACTGGTACCGCCGGATCCCGGCATGACCCTGGAAAAAGCGTTTGTCGCAGAACCCCAGCTTCCTGAGATTTACGAAGCCGATGAGGAAGTCAAAGCCCTTATCGATATGGCCCGTAAGCTAGAGGGGGTGACCCGTAACGCCGGTAAACATGCCGGGGGCGTGGTCATCGCGCCGACCAAAATTACTGATTTTGCCCCGCTGTATTGTGATGAGCTCGGTCAGCATCCGGTCACCCAGTTTGATAAAAATGATGTCGAGTATGCAGGGCTGGTAAAGTTTGACTTCCTTGGTCTGCGTACCCTGACGATCATTAACTGGGCATTAGAGATGATCAATGCCCGGCGGGAAAAACAAGGCGAACCGCCTATCGATATTGCGTCGATCCCGCTGGAAGATAAGAAAAGTTTTGATATGCTGCAGCGGGCGGAAACTACCGCGGTTTTCCAGCTTGAATCCCGCGGTATGAAAGACCTGATTAAACGTCTGAAGCCTGACTGCTTTGAAGATATGATAGCCCTGGTGGCATTGTTCCGTCCGGGACCCTTACAGTCAGGAATGGTCGATAACTTTATCGACCGTAAGCACGGACGTGAAGCTATTTCCTATCCGGATATTCAGTGGCAACATGAATCGCTGCAACCGGTGCTTGAGCCGACCTATGGTATTATCCTCTACCAGGAACAGGTCATGCAGATAGCCCAGGTACTGGCAGGGTATACCCTCGGTGGAGCAGATATGCTGCGCCGTGCCATGGGTAAAAAGAAACCGGAAGAGATGGCCAAGCAGCGCTCGGTATTTCGTGACGGCGCGGAGAGTATGGGCATCGATGGCGAGCTGTCGATGAAAATCTTTGACCTGGTGGAAAAGTTCGCCGGGTATGGGTTTAACAAATCCCACTCTGCGGCCTACGCACTGGTTTCCTATCAGACCCTGTGGCTGAAAGCACATTATCCGGCGGAATTTATGGCGGCGGTGATGACTGCGGATATGGATAACACCGAAAAAGTCGTCGGGCTGGTGGATGAATGCTGGCGAATGGGGCTGAAAGTATTACCCCCGGATATTAACTCCGGCCTGTACCCGTTCCATGTGAATGATGAGGGCGAGATAGTTTATGGTATCGGTGCTATCAAAGGTGTCGGCGAAGGTCCGATAGAAGCGATCCTCGAAGCACGAAACAATGGCGGATATTTCAGAGAGCTATTCGACCTGTGTGCCAGAACCGATATTAAAAAAATAAATCGCCGGGTGATGGAAAAACTGATAATGTCCGGGGCCTTTGATCGGTTAGGGCCTCATCGGGCGGCATTGATGAGCTCACTGAACGATGCGCTGAAGGCTGCCGATCAGCATGCTAAAGCCGAGGCCATAGGCCAGGCCGATATGTTCGGTGTGCTGGCAGACGAGCCGGAGCAGGTCGAACAGTCATATGCCAGTGTATTACCGTGGCCGGAACAGGTTCGCCTGGATGGCGAGCGGGAGACGCTGGGGCTATATCTGACCGGGCACCCGATCACTCAGTATCTGAAAGAAATCGAGCGTTATGCCGGGGGGACACGTCTTAAAGATATGCACCCGACAGATCGTGGTAAGATAACCGTTGCTGCCGGGTTGGTTTTGGCGGCGCGTGTTATGGTGACCAAGCGTGGTAACCGTATTGGCATCTGTACTCTTGATGACCGTTCAGGGCGTCTGGAGGTCATGCTGTTTACTGATGCCCTTGATAAATACCAGCATTTGCTGGAAAAAGATCGTATTCTGATCGTCAGCGGACAGGTCAGCTTTGATGATTTCAGTGGCGGGCTTAAAATGACTGCCAGGGAAATCATGGATATCGATGAAGCGCGTGAAAAATATGCTCGCGGTCTTGCTATCTCGCTGACGGACAGGCAAATTGATGACCAGCTTTTAAACCGTCTCCGTCAGTCCCTGGAGCCGTATCGTTCGGGGACCATTCCGGTACATCTCTACTATCAGAGAGAGGATGCTCGGGCAAGGTTGCGCTTTGGTGCATCGTGGCGAATCTCGCCCAGTGATCGTCTGCTCAACGATTTACGTTTATTGATAGGGTCGGAGCAGGTGGAACTGGAGTTTGACTAAAACAGGAACATTATGAGTCTTAATTACCTGGATTTTGAACAACCAATTGCAGAACTTGAAGCGAAAATTGATTCGCTGAAATCCATTGGTCGTCAGGATGAAAAACATGACATTAATCTGGACGAGGAAATTCAGCGTCTGCGTGAGAAAAGCGTAGAACTGACGCGTAAAATTTTCTCTGACCTGGGGGCCTGGCAGGTGGCACAGCTTGCCCGTCATCCGATGCGTCCTTATACCCTGGATTATGTTCGTCATGCCTTTGAAGATTTTGATGAACTGGCCGGAGACCGTGCTTATGCCGATGATAAAGCTATCATTGGCGGAATTGCCCGGTTAGAAGGGCGTCCGGTGATGATTATTGGTCATCAGAAAGGCCGTGAAACCAAAGAGAAAATTCGTCGTAACTTTGGTATGCCGGCACCGGAAGGTTATCGTAAAGCGCTGCGCCTGATGGAAATGGCCGAACGCTTTAAAATGCCGGTACTGACCTTTATCGACACGCCGGGAGCTTACCCGGGCGTAGGCGCGGAAGAGCGTGGCCAGTCTGAGGCCATTGCCCGTAACTTACGTGAAATGTCGGGGCTGACCGTCCCGGTGATCTGTACCGTTATCGGTGAAGGTGGTTCAGGCGGAGCTCTGGCGATCGGCGTGGGTGATAAAGTGAATATGCTGCAGTACAGCACCTATTCTGTTATCTCTCCGGAAGGCTGTGCCTCCATCCTGTGGAAGAGTGCAGATAAAGCCCCTCTGGCCGCCGATGCGATGGGAATTGTCGCTTCACGTCTGAAAGAGCTGGAACTGATTGATACTGTGATCCCTGAACCTCTGGGCGGCGCACACCGTCATCCGGAAACGATGGCACAGTCACTGAAACAGCAACTGCTGGCAGACCTGGCGGAACTGGATGCATTAACCGGAGATGAACTGCTTAACCGCCGTTATCAGCGTTTAATGAATTACGGTTATGCCTGATCATCATCGATGACAGAGAAGGTCGCCTGAGGGCGGCCTTTTTTGTTTCAGGCACCCATCAGGCGCGACGGGGAACGCGTTCAGCCCGCAGCCACGGTTAAAAGGCAGTTGAATGTCCGACCGCTTATCCGTGAAACCTGCTGACGGGCCGTCAGTCACCCGGAATAAAAATATCCGATGGCGGTGCACCCGCCTGTTCGCCAGGGTTAAGCCGGTCTTACTGGCGTGTCTTTGAAAAACTATCGGCGGTGGCGGGAGATTTTTCTTCTGTCTGCGCCGGAGAGTCTTGTGCCGGGAGAGTAACCCGGGTAGCCTGGCCTGTCGATATCCCTGCTTTCACGGAGAAAAAATGCTGCCGGGACTTAAAGGAATTCATCATATTGCTATTATCGCTTCCGATTATCAGCGGAGCCGGCATTTTTACTGCACTCTATTGGGACTGACGTTACTCCGGGAGATTTATCGTGCGGAAAGAGACTCCTGGAAAGCCGATTTGGCACTGGAGGGGCAGTACATCATTGAACTGTTCTCTTTCCCTTCTCCTGCGGCCCGGCCGAACTATCCGGAAGCCACCGGTTTACGTCACCTGGCGTTCAGCGTAGAAGATCTCCGGCAAACGGTGAGTGCACTGGAACAACAGGGCGTAAGTTGTGAACCGATCCGGACCGATGAATTGACCGGCAAGTCATTCACCTTTTTCTTCGACCCTGACGGGTTACCGCTTGAGCTTTATCAGTTATAGTCGCGGATCACGCCCCGCGGTGATCCCTGCAGGGAAAGTACTGTGCGGGGAACGGGTAACCGCTCAGCATCCACACGTGAATATCCTTAGCCGTATTTCGTTGAGGTCAGGAACGCTGATCTCCGGCTTCAGGGGGGAATATACCGCTCGGGCATCGTGACTCTCCGTCAACGCCATTTATTCTCTCTGTCACTTGAATGCAGGTATCTTTCCCGCTAACGTGCCGGTTATTCTCTTTGCTGTAAATGTCATGGATCATGAGCCAGAAAATAGTGTTACCTGAAACGTTATCCCTGCAAGGCTATGACCACTTACTGGTGGCTTTCAGTGGCGGTATGGACTCTGCGGTACTGCTCCATATGCTCGCCGGCTTGCGTGAGACCCGGGGAATTACCCTGCGGGCGGTCCATATCCATCATGGTATCAGCCGGTATGCCGATGACTGGCAACAACATTGCCAGCAGGTCTGTGATGAGCTGGGAGTCCCCTTGCTGATCAGAAAAGTGACACTGCATACGGAAGGCCGGGGAACAGAAGCCGCCGCCAGGGAAGCCCGCTATGCGGCATTTTCTGAGCTACTGCAGGCCGGGGAAGCACTGGTCACCGCGCATCACCAGGATGATCAATGTGAAACGTTATTACTGGCGCTGAAACGGGGCAGTGGCCCCGCCGGGTTGTCAGCCATGCCGCCGGTACTCCGCTTTTGTTCAGAGGTATTAATCAGACCGTTGCTTTCGTTTACCCGTCAGCAACTGGCTGCGTATGCTGCCCATCATCAGTTGCAATGGGTCGAAGATGACAGTAATCAGGACCCCGCCTATGACCGTAATTTTCTGCGTCTGCAGATCCTCCCTCAGCTTGAACAACGCTGGCCGCATTTCACTGCCGCGGTCACCCGCAGTGCGGAACTCTGTGGTGAACAGGAAGCTCTGCTGGATGAATTATTACGACCGGAGCTTGCTCACCTGCTCACGCATGAAAATGCACTGCCTGTTGCCCCATTAGCCGGTTTCAGTGCCGTCAAACGAGCGGCAGTATTACGACGCTGGCTGATGCATTGCGGAGCGCCTATGCCGTCACGAGATGCGCTGGCCCGCCTGTGGCGGGAGGTCGCCCTGAGCCGTGACGATGCAAATCCCCGGCTGAGCCTGGGGGAAGGGGAACTGAGGCGTTATGACCAGCACCTGTGGTGGGTGAGGGTAACTGCAGGGCAGCGTCAGACGCACCTTCACTGGGCCGACAGACACACTCCGTTGCCTTTACCGGCCGGTCTGGGCTGTTTAGCTACGGCAGAACAGGGCATTAAATTACGCCGGCCAGCGGCCGATGAGCAGTTATCGGTGAGATTCAGCGTACAAGGAAAGCTCTATATTGTCGGACGGGATCGTGGCAGGAGTCTGAAAAAAATCTGGCAGGAATGTGGTGTCCCCCCGTGGCGCCGTGAAATAACGCCGATCCTCTTTTATAACGATGAGCCGGTCTGTGCTCCGGGCGTTTTTGTTACCCGGTATGCGGATCCCAAAGATTTACCTGATTCGCACTGCTGGTGGCTGAACTGGACAGGACGGCCCTGAAGGATAAGTCAGGCCGGAGAGAGGGCAGCCCGCAGGCTGCCTGCGTATTGGCTTAGCTTTCGCTGATGGTGACGGTACCGATTTCCGGGTGGCTGAAACTGACAATACTGTCCAGGCGTAGCTCACGGGAGAGATTATTTTCATCCACAATCAGGTATTCCACATTTTTGCGGGATAACAGGTCGCTGGCTTTCGCCTGCAATGTTTCGCCGTTTTTCAGCTCAATCATGAGTACCAGATGGTGCTGGCAGGCGAGTTCAAGGTTGTCATAATCATCGCAGTTGATGGGTTGATACGTATCGTTCATTGACATAGTCGCTCACCGTGATTGCTTAGCGGTTAATACCGCATAATCCCTGATTAGCCCATCACTCCTCTTCCCGGCGTACACCGGACCGGAGGATGAACTGCCGAACTGAGCACCAGCACCCGGTTTCGCGGGCGACTGATAGCTTCTGCATAGCGTGTGTGCATTACCTCACAGACAATCACCCTCTGCAAACCCTCCTTTCAGCATCGCCGCTTATCTGTATTTTATTGACCAGCCTAGTCTTCCGTCACGCCGATAGCAAGTTCTGACGCAGCTTCAGGATATCAGCAGAAAGTATAATCCCGTTTCATATCACCCCCGCCTTTCCGCTACAATAGGTGAATTCTGTACAGGAGGGGCAATGGCCTTAAAAGCGACTATCTATAAAGCATCGGTGAATATTGCCGATCTCGACCGGCAATATTTTTCAGATGTTCAGCTTACGCTGGCCCGGCATCCTTCTGAAACCCGCGAGCGTATGATGTTGCGGTTACTTGCCTGGGTTATTTATGCTGACGAACGATTACAATTTACCAAAGGGCTGTCAGCCGACGAAGAACCGGAGATCTGGCTGCATCATGATTACGGCTCGGTCAGGCTCTGGATTGAACTGGGGTTACCCGAGGAACGCCGCCTGAAAAAAGCCTCAGCGGTGGCTGACCAGGTGGTTCTCTTTGCTTACAGCGAGCGGGCAGCCAGAGTCTGGTGGCAGCAAAACAGCGATAAGCTGGCAGCGATCGGTAATCTCACTCTCTGGTTTATCGATGATCAGCAACTGGCCAGCCTGAGTGAGTTTGCTGACCGGAATATGAATCTGCAGGTCACCTTGCAGGAAGAGATGATCTGGCTTTCCGGGGGTGACCGGAATACTGAATTACGTTTAACCCAATGGCAGGCAGCAAAATGATCGACATCGGCCGCGGAATTACCCTGGACCCTGAGGATATCCGGCTGAGTGCCATCCGGGCGCAGGGTGCAGGGGGACAGCATGTGAATAAAGCGTCGACGGCAGTCCATCTGCGCTTCGATATCAAAGCCTCACAGCTTCCGGAGCCGGTTCAGCAGAAGCTATTACAGGTAAACCATCATCTGATCACGGCGGATGGGGTAGTGGTGATCAAATCCCAGTCTTTCCGCAGTCAGGATAAAAACCGGACGGCTGCCATTGAACGGCTGGTGGATCTTATCCGCGAACTGATCCATGAAGAGGCCCCCCGGAAAGCGACCCGTCCGACACGGGCTTCCCGCATCAGGCGACTGCAATCGAAATCACGTAATTCGGCCACTAAAAACCTGCGGGGCAAGGTCCGGGATTTAGGCTAAAGGCAGCCCGGCCGGGAGGTTATTCCGTCAGTAATTTGTAGTAATAGGTCGTACTTTCCAATTCACCGTCATGATTTATCACAAACTGAGGGATTGTCCCGGCTTGCTGATAGCCGGATTGCTGATAGAGCAGGGAGGCGGTATCGCCGGTACGGGTATCCAGTACCAGCAGCGTCCGGCCGCTATTCCGGGCCAGTGTCTCAACAGCGTTCAGTAACTGGCGGGCTATGCCCTGCCGCCGGTAAGCGGTATGCACCATCAGCTTTTCGATATCAGCCCGGTGCAGCCCGTTTTTCTTCCCGCAAAAGGCTATCTGAATCGCACCGGCTACCTGTTCCTGGTGCAAAGCGACCAGTAATCTCCGGGAACCTTCTTTCAGTGATGACTCAATACTTATCCAGTAATTCTCCGCTTCCTTTGCTTCCAGCGGGCGGATAAAGCCGACTGACGCGCCGCTGTTTACACTATCGGTGAGCAGTGCAATTAATCCGTCCCTGCAGGTATCGGGGGTATCGGTCGTGATAATCTTCATGAGGATCCCTGTTCCCGGGGAAAAATCTGCCTTTCAAAATAACAGCTTGTCTGACGCAGCTGAAGCTTTTTTCAGGTGAAAAAAAACACACAACAGTGTTGTGTGTTTTTAATCAAAGCGGGCTTTCCGGAAGGGAAAATAATCAGTTCGGGATGCGGGCGGTCAGGTAACTGACGATCTCATCGGATTTGATCATTTTCTTTTCTGCATCACGGCGGTGTTTATACTCAATCTCACCGTTATCCAGGTTACGGTCACCGATAACAATGGTATGAGGTACGCCGATCAGTTCCATATCTGCAAACATCACACCCGGACGTTCTTTACGGTCATCGAGGATCACCTCAATACCCTGAGCGCGTAGCTGGTCATATAACGCTTCAGCCAGTTGTTGCACCCGGAAGGATTTGTGCATATTCATCGGCAGAATAGCGACCTGGAAAGGTGCGAGTGCGTCCGGCCAGATAATACCGCGCTCATCATGGTTCTGCTCGATGGCGGCGGCTACCACACGGGTAATACCGATACCATAGCAGCCCATGGTCAGGGTCTGGTTACGACCCTCTTCGCCCTGAACAGTGGCTTTCAGTGCTTCCGAATATTTTGTGCCCAGCTGGAAGATATGGCCCACTTCGATACCGCGCTTAATCTGCAGGATACCCTGGCCATCCGGGCTGCGATCACCTTCCACGACATTACGGATATCCGCAACACGGGCTTCCGGCAGGTCACGGCCCCAATTGATACCAAACCAATGTTTGCCATCAATGTTTGCTCCGGCACTGAAATCACTCATTTTCGCGACGGTACGGTCAGCAATTACAGGGATCGTCAGTCCGACCGGGCCCAGAGAACCTGCGCCGGCACCGATAACCTGACGGATTTCTTCGTCGGTTGCAAAGCAGAGGGGGGCGGCAACGACGTCCAGCTTCTCGGCTTTAACTTCGTTCAGTTGATGATCCCCACGGACCAGCAGGGCAACCAGCGGATGTCCGCTCTCTTCGGTCGCTTTAACCAGCAATGTTTTCACGGTTTTTTCGACCGGGAGACTGAATTGCTCTACCAGTTCTGCAATAGTTTTCGCATCAGGGGTATCGACCTGAGTCATTTCCTGCGTAGCCGCAGGGCGTTCACCTTCCGGAGCAACGGCTTCGGCCAGCTCAATGTTAGCCGCGTAATCCGAGCTGTCAGAGAAGATAACATCATCTTCGCCGTTTTTCGCCAGTACCTGGAATTCATGCGATGCGCTGCCACCGATCGAGCCGGTATCAGCCTGCACAGCACGGAAATCCAGTCCCATACGGCTGAAGCTCTGACTGTACGCCTGATACATTGCATCATACGTTTCCTGCAGGGATGCCTGAGAAGTATGGAAGGAGTAGGCGTCTTTCATTACAAACTCACGTGAACGCATCACACCAAACCGGGGACGCACTTCATCACGGAATTTTGTCTGGATCTGGTACAGGTTCAGAGGTAACTGCTTGTAGGAACTCAGTTCATTACGGATCAGGTCGGTGATGACCTCTTCATGGGTAGGACCCAGAACAAACGGACGTTCGTTACGATCTTTAATGCGCAGCAGTTCCGGGCCATACTGCTCCCAGCGTCCGCTTTCTTCCCATAAATCGGCAGGCTGCACGACCGGCATGCTGATTTCAACGGCACCGGCATTATCCATCTCTTCACGGACAATTTTTTCGACCTTTTTCATTACCCGTAAGCCGGTGGGCAGCCAGGTATACAGCCCTGATGCCAGCTTACGGATCATGCCGGCACGTAACATTAACTGATGGCTGATAACTTCAGCATCAGAAGGAGTCTCCTTCAGGGTGGAGAGCATGTATTTAGAAGTACGCATTAATAAATATTCCAGTTAAACGGAAGATCGAAAAGTGATGATTACAGGCTGGCGGCTAGTGTACCAGTGAGTTGCGTTGTCAAAAAGCGTGATTTAACCCGGCTCAATGGCAAAGACTTCATTCCCCTGGCCGGTAATACGCCAGCGGACATTAAAGTCGAGCAGACGTGCGGCATAATCCCGGTTGTCATCGCTTTGTTTCCGGTAAGCCGGTCGCGGATCCTGTGCAAGCACCTCAGATAAAAATTGCTCAAGCCGGGGATACTGCTCCGCCAGCAGAGACAGTTGCTGTCTGGCTTCTGCGGTAAATGTCACCGGCATATCAGCCACCGGCGCCTGCTGGGCATATCCGGCACGGGCATCGGGTACTGCTTCGGCAAAAGGCAGATAAGGCTTGATATCAATCACCGGCGTGCCATCGACCAGATCCAGACTGCCTAACTCCAGTACAACCTGCTGATTTCCGGTGCGGATCCCTTCCAGGGAAACGAGCGACATACCTATCGGATTCGGGCGAAAGGTAGAGCGGGTCGCAAAAACGCCCATGCGTTCATTTCCGCCAAGACGGGGAGGGCGAACGGTAGGACGCCACCCCTGCTGCATCGTCTGATGGAAAACAAAAATGACCCATAAATGACTGAACTGCTCCAGGCCCCGTACGGCATCGTTCTGATTATAAGGCGGCAGTAAATGCAGCTCCCCGCCTTCCTGAGTTACCAGGCCCGGCTGGCGGGGAACGGCGAATTTCTCTTTCCACGGGGAGCGTATGACCCCGAGGGTATTGAAGGTAAATTCACTCATTGGGCCGAGACTTGCAGTGCCGATCCCTGACATACCGCCTGACGGTAACATCCTGCGGTCGTAGTCACGACAGCACACTGGTGCAGCAGGACAGCATTGGCTTTTAATTCCGAGGCTTTTATCTGCATACGTTTGCGTGCTGTATTGATATTCGCCGGAGAGTCCTGGCTGCCGGACTGGCAATCTTCGCCGGAGACTTCCCCCAGGTCCCGGAACGGCTTACTCAGCAATTCTGTCGGGGAGGTATAAATCTGCACCGTTGTGGCTCGATGGGCATACTTATTGCGTGCCGGCTCACTGTGTTTTGCTGATGTAAGCGGCTGACGAGCAGGAGGTTCATGATGAACGGAACAGCCTGTCAGCATTAACGCAAACACGCAAAGCGGAAACAGACGCATTGGATAACCCTCATAAAATATAAACAGCGGGTATTGAAACAAGAGCGTAGGAAAATAACAAGTCACCGCGTGCAGAAATAAAAAAGGGCGGCATCTCTGCCGCCCTGGTCATTGCCGGTCTGATTTTACCAGCCTTTAACCGCACCGCCGTTAAAGATTTTATTCGCAGCGTCTGCAACTTCATCAGACTGATAAGCTTTGATAAAGTTTTTCACATTCTGCGCATCTTTGTTGTCTTCACGGGTCACGATCAGATTCACATAAGGAGAATCTTTATCTTCCACGAAGATCCCGTCTTTCTGTGGTGTCAGACCAATCTGGCTGGCATAAGTGGTGTTGATGATGGCCAGTGCGATTTTGCTGTCATCCAGAGAACGAGGTAACTGAGGCGCTTCCAGTTCAACAATTTTAAGGTGTTTCGGGTTTTCGGTAATATCCAGAGTGGTCGGCAGCAGTCCGACACCGTCCTTCAGCTTAATAAGACCGGTTTTCTGCAGCAGCAGCAAGGAACGACCGAGGTTAGTCGGGTCATTCGGAATAGCGATTTGATCACCGTCTTTCAGCTGATCAATGGATTTAATTTTCTTGGAGTAGCCGGCAATCGGGTAAACAAAGGTATTGGCTACCGCCACCAGTTTGTATCCGCGATCTTTGATCTGCTGGTCAAGATACGGTTTGTGCTGGAAAGCATTGGCATCAATATCCCCTTTGCTCAGCGCTTCATTAGGCAGCACATAATCGTTAAAGGTCACCAGCTCAACATCCAGACCGTATTTTTCTTTTGCCACTTTTTTAGCGACTTCAGCAACCTGCTGTTCGGCACCGGCAATAACACCCACTTTGATGTGGTTTTCATCTTCTTTATTTTTCTGACCGCAGCCTGACAGTGCGATCACACCAATCAGAGCCCCTGCAGCGGCGATTTTCTTAAAGGTAAAGGTCATCTTCTCTTCCTTAATTAAAATTATATAAATTACTTATTTCCGGGAAACGGCACGAACAATTCGGTCGCCACAGAACTGAATTAAATACACCAGAATCACCAGTAATACTAATACCGAATTCATCACAAACGCGTCATAACCGATATAACCGTACTGGATACCGATCTGACCCAGCCCGCCGGCACCGACGGCACCCCCCATCGCAGAGTAACCGACCAGCGTGATCAGGGTAATCGTGGCAGCGTTGATTAATCCCGGTAATGCTTCCGGTAACAGCACCTTGCGAATAATTTGCATTGGCGTCGCCCCCATCGCACGGGAAGCCTCAATCAGCCCTGCCGGGAGTTCAAGCAAGGTATTTTCCACCATGCGGGCAATAAAGGGTGCCGCGCCGATGGTCAGCGGTACGATCGCCGCCTGTAAGCCTATCGATGTTCCAACCAGGATACGGGTAAAAGGGATCATCCAGACCAGCAGAATAATGAACGGGATGGACCGGAAGATGTTGACGATGGCAGAGATAGCCCGGTACAGCGACTTATTTGCCATAATCTGTCCCGGACGGGTGATATACAATAATACCCCGACCGGCAGTCCGAGAACGAACCCGAAGAAACCTGAGACAAAGGTCATGATCAGTGTTTCCCAGACACCGCCAGCCAGTAACCAAATCATGGCGTCAGACATACCCTAATACCTCTGCTTTAACATGTTGTTCGCGTAGCCATTGGATGGCATCGCTGCTGTCTTTACTCTCGCCGGCCATTTCGGTCAGCATAATGCCGAATTTAACTCCGCCGGCATAATCCATCTGAGCGCTGATGATATTGCAATCCACACTGAAACGGCGGGCAACTTCAGACAGCAGAGGGGCATCCACCGAATCGCCGGTAAATTCGAGGCGCAGCAAAGGGATTTTGCCTTCACCGGTGGTCTGACTAAGGCGCTGTTGATAATCCTCAGGAATATCCAGATGCAGGGTCGACTGAATAAATTGCTGTGCCAGCGGGGTTTTCGGATGAGAGAACACCTCACTGACCTCATCTTTCTCAATGAGCTGCCCCTGACTGATGATTGCAACCTGATCACAGATGCGTTTAACGACATCCATCTCATGCGTAATCAGCATGATGGTCAGTCCGAGCCGCCGGTTGATATCTTTCAGCAGTTCGAGAATAGAACGGGTCGTGGCCGGGTCCAGGGCACTGGTGGCTTCATCGCAGAGCAGGACTTTCGGGTCACAGGCCAGGGCTCTGGCAATGGCGACACGTTGTTTCTGTCCTCCTGACAGATTTCCGGGACGGGAATCATGCTTATCACCCAGTCCGACAAGCTCCAGCAGGGCGGTGACTTTCTGTTTGATTTCTTCACGCGGACGATTTTCCAGTTCCAGCGGTAATGCCACGTTGCCGAAAACCGTGCGGGAATTTAACAGGTTAAAATGCTGGAAAATCATGCCAATCTGACGGCGTGCCAGCGTTAGCTGTTTTTCAGAGAATGCCGTCAGGTCCTGATTATCCACCAGTACCCGGCCGGATGTGGGACGTTCCAGCAGGTTGACGCAGCGGATCAGTGTACTTTTCCCGGCGCCGGAGGCACCGATCACCCCGTAAATTTGTCCGGCAGGGACATGCAGACTGACGTCAGACAATGCGGTAATTGTCTGTGTTCCCTGGGTGAACACTTTGCTGATGTTTTCTAATTTAATCATCTATGTATTCGATTTTTTATAAGATATTACGGTAGCTGTAAGACATTTCAGCAGTGACAATGTCTGTAATGGAAAGGATGTTAAGGCATCCAGACGTCTAAATCAATGAAAGTCTTATCGTCATTTCGCATATGTGATAGCCGTCTGATAGGTGTCAAAACTCTGTCGGGGATTGCTCAAGATAAGGGAGGCTTCAATATCACAGGTCCTCCCTCAGACAGGGCGGGAGTCATCGTGCGGGCAGGGTCAGTTGAAAACCATGCTAATGAAAGCAGATACGAATAAAAGAAGCGTAGTAAGGCCAGTTGTAGAACTTAATGTTATTTCTTTTAACAACGGAGCGGTTAAGTTTGATGGAAGAGCGCGAATAAAATCATACTGTTCGCAGGTAATACCCTGTTTGATGAGAAATTTCTGGTTTTTCTCTTTGAGTAGTATCTGGTAATAAGAATAATTTCTGAAGTAAAAATATTTTATCTTTGGGAGAGAAAAGTAAAGTTCAACGCTTGGCGGGTAGCAGCCAAAACGTTGGTAGAACAGCTTAGTTATTTCTTTATCTCTGGGACGAACGACAAAAAAAGCATAACTATAAGAAATAAGCGCCATTAATACGAGTAATGCGGTAAGACCTAATAATAACAGCAGGTCTATCGGGAGTTTACTGATCATTAGTCACCTCGTAGATCTTGTTACCAATATATTTTCCGAACATTGACCCTACAGTGCTTCCAGCCAGACTGATGATAACTGAGCAGGCGATGATACCCACCGGTGAAAAGCTTAATGCCACATATAGCGGAATGGGAAGAAAACCACCCGCAACCCCCAAAGAAAAGCTACCGATTTCGGTAAAAGTGGTTTTTTTACATTCATTTTCTCTGCCTGAGGAACAGCTTTTGTAAATTGTATTTATTGAGCCTAATCCACTAAAAACGATACCTGCATAGCCAACTCGTTTCATGATGGTATGCATTTTAGCCGCCTGGGCGATATGTGTAGAGTAACCAGGAAGGTCAGTGACACCGGATGCTTTCCAGTGATGGACAATAGATTTCGTTGACAGTGAAAGCGTATTTTTCATTTTGCTATATTCAGGTAATTTCATTGTCTTGAGTAAAAACTTAGTTTTTAGTAACGTTTCCAGTTTTGAAAATAGCTGTCTTCTCTGGGCGTAAATAACATCACCCGTAATGGCCCCCATGCTTTCAAAAGAGGATTTATATAACATGTTTATATTTTTGATTATTTTCTCTATCTGTTTGAAGTGCTCAGATCCAGCAACTCCGGCCAGGTCCGTTCCCATTTCCGCTATAGTTAAAAAATTAGCCAAGGTCTGATAGTTTTTATAGAAGAAATTATGGTCTGCTTTCTGCTCTGTTATAAGGTTAAGATAATAATTAACCTGATCCCTGGAATACATTAACTGAGACATATGATTCTGGTCGAATGAGGGATCTGCAGCAACTATAAGCATGCTGCCAGGACAGATGATTGTTCCGGCATTTAATTCTCTGAACAGTTTTCTTGAGATTGAGGGGGAATCCTTAGTGAAAATCTCATTTTCGAGCGATTCCAGGGAACAATATTTATCGGAGATTAAAAAACCCGGTTGAATCTTATCAGCAACATGACTATTAGTTGTTTTTATAAATATTCTAAAGCTGTCACCATCAGAAATATTTATCTCACTTTCAAACCTTTTTATACCTGATGTTGTATTGACGAATGCTGATATTGAGGCTCGATGAATACCGATGCTGCACTCCTCAAGTATAAAAGAACCCTCCGTTGTTTCGGATTCTCCACTTTCCCAATAACCATTGTCATCATCATAAAATTCATCGTCGGTCCGATGCCATTCGATCAAGCGGTTGGCATACCCCCGATTTGAAGATTCATCAAAATCATTATAGAGTAACTCAACTCGTTTGCACTCTCCAAATCGGCAGCTGTTAAAACTGAAATTTAATGAATATTTATTGTTGTGCATGGCTAATTTATCAAAAAAAATAACTTCTACATCATAACAACTGACATCTGCATGGATAGTCACTTTTTCAATGAGGGAGTCTTCAGCGTCCGATTGGGTAAACTCTTTTGTGTTTATTGGGGTTGAAAAAGATAAGTCTGTTCCTGAATATAAAATATAATCATGTTCACTGGTTTCCTTATTGAATTCACTCTCAATTATATTGTCCATATTTTCTAGTATGCTATTTATTTCATTTTTAATTTCTTCTTGTTCTTTATTTATTTTTGTAATTTTTGTGGATAGGTTTTCTATGTGTTTGTTCCGTTGTTCTGAAGGTGATTTGTTGGATAAGTAAGCCATTTTTTTGTTAATAAGATCTTTATTTTCATCCAGGGACGTACTGGTTTGAGAAAGGCTTTGTATTTGAGACTGGTGCATTCCATGGTTAGGGAATAGCCCCGAGATTAAAATTGTGTATCCTTCAATACCTTTATTTTTTGGAAAATAATTGATGGTTTTATCATATGAGAAACCCATGATCAAAGTCCCTTTATCAACAATTAGTAAATAAGGCTACCGGATTTTGTTTTTACAGATAGTGATGTTAATCACAACTATATTTTTATTTTTATTAACAACTTATTATGGCAATAAGTTGGTCGGATAGTTACCAGTGTTTAGGAGTAATAAAATAATTATCCTATCAACCGATGGATAGCGTCACTGTTTACAGTGCTGGTCATTTTTACAGATGCAGGTGATGCAGGTATAGATGGAGATATAGATACAGATGGATCCTTACCGGGTGTCTTTCTGACCGGCATTGGGGCAGCAGCAGCTGATCAGTTTTCTGTAGGTAGTTATTGTGCCATCGATTATTGCGGGTAAAACTTCCCGGGACGGTAGTATATGTTTATCTCGTTGATATGTATGGATACATCTTGATGAAAACGGATGTCAACGCTTTATGCAGAAGCCCGGGACAGCTTTGTCATATAGATGAAAGAAATCTGAATGCAGAAGCCCGGGGCAGCTTTGCCATATAAATGAAAGAAATCTGAGAACAGGCAGTACCGTGATTTTACGGGGGGATAGCCAGTCCAAACCCGACACTGTTCTTTAAGGATAACTGAACGTTGCCGCGGTCCCGGCCGGCTTTTAATGCACTGACACCGCGGATCATGCGATAATGCGGCCAGTTAATCAGAGGAGTCATTGTGTGACAAATAAAATTCCGGCCATTTTTCTGGACAGAGACGGTACTATCAATATTGACCATGGTTTCGTACATCAGATCGACGACTTCCAATTTATCGATGGTGTTATCGAAGCCATGCAGGAATTGAAGAAAATGGGATATGCGCTGGTGGTGGTGACTAACCAGTCAGGGATTGCCCGCGGTAAGTATACAGAAGATCAGTTCATGCAACTGACCGAATGGATGGATTGGTCACTGGCTGATCGCGATGTTGAGCTGGATGGTATCTACTTCTGTCCACATCATCCTGAAGGGAGTGTTGCGGAATATACTCAGGTCTGCGATTGCCGCAAGCCGAAACCTGGCATGTTACTTTCCGGACAGGAGCAGCTGAATATCGATATGGCCGCATCTTATATGGTGGGTGATAAGCGGGAAGATATGCTGGCAGCTCAGGCGGCAGGTGTCGGACATAAAATTCTGGTTCGTAGCGGGCAACCTTTAGATAAAACAGCGGAAGAAACTGCCGATGTTGTACTCAACAGCCTGGCTGAGTTACCTGCTTTTATCAAAAATGCAGCGAAATAGCCTGGAAATAGTACAGATTGTGTGAAGTTTCAGCGAACGATAATTTATTTGAAATAAACCCTTGTCAGAAAAAATTATCTCCCTATAATGCGCTCCCACTGACACGGCAAAGCGCGATGCGCCACGGCGTGACAGGGACTGAAGCGATTCGGTCCGGGAGAAAAAATCACGAAATAGTGGTTGACTCCTGAGGTGAAAAGCGTAATATACGCCACCTCGCAA
>NZ_JAERJR010000036.1 GCF_018257515.1 Tatumella sp. JGM118 | reverse complement strand
CCGCAGGGATTATCGTCCCTTAAATAAGAAGTCAAACAGGATGATGCTGTGCGGGCATATACCGTGGCTCATAAGTCGTCAGGGGGGCGCAGAAGCGTATACAGCATACAGGATTTCCCCGGAGTGCCTTTGTTCACATTTCAGGCCAGCCGTCTGTCTGTGAATTGACGGAGAATACATTCTGTTATTTTGTTACTTCAGGATGCCTTTGACTTTTTTCGGCGGAACGAGTCACTATATCGCTGACACTGCAACAGGCAGAGCGGTTTAATCGTCTTTCATTTTTATGATGTTACCGTCTTGGTTAATAAGATACCTTTTATTATTAGTGGTAAAATACAGGCCCATATTCCTGCCGTAGTTGACAGTAAAAACTTTATTCTTTTCTATACAATTGGCAGGTGGGTTCATATCATCGAAGCAGAGTCTGTCATATTTACCTTCTTCTTTATACCCATCACCAAAATCCCAGAAGATAACAGTAAAAAAACCATCAGTATCAGGCCGGGGGACTCCATAGCTGTTTTTAAGCATCTGCTTATTTTTCTGCCACCAATTTATTCTCCCTTTATCAGTAAAAGGGAAATCATTGACTAAAACCGAGCTGTAGTTATCTTTCTTATGTACCGCAATAATTTCCACCGGACGACAGGTCAGCCATACAAGATAGCTTATCAGGGCAGCCACTGTAGTAAAAATAATTAGCAGTATTTTCTTCATATTAGCTTCCACTACGTCCCCCGTTAATCTCTATAGTGGCTTCCATATTGGTCATAAATGGTCTGAACCCAAACTGCATGTAATGCTGGAGTACAAACCAGATACGGAATAGATGGAATTGGTTAAATTGTGTTTTTAGTATATCGTCGCTGTCGAGGCCAAAATGATCCTGTACTTTATAATGTACCACTGCACGGAAACGGTCATCATCAATATTCAGTGATTTTATGGTAATATGCGTTGCCCAGGTATCATGGATAGTAATACCCATGCCGTTAAAATTATCGCGAAATTTGATGAATTTAGGTAGTTTTCCATACAGGATCGAATCAACTAATTTTTGCTTTCCCTCTGACGGGTAATATTTTTTATCCCAGTCGATATATTTTTTTAATCCTTCTTCCAGTAATAATCGCGTACTATTTTCCTTTGAGTTATCCCTGATAATTTGCTCCGTTAGCGCCCTGTCCAGGGCCATATCCCGGAAGGGAGTACCGTTGCCAGTCTGCATATGAGTGATCATCTTTTCAATCAGATGACGGTAGGGACCGTAGAAAGAGAACTGTCGGGATAGAGAGCGGAATTCATCAAACAGGATGGCGGCACACTGCTGTCGGGTGATCTTTTTACCCTGGCCACGCAGATGACAGCAGAACATGGACTGAGGACGATCCATGGAAGAACGCCGGGTCAGCGTCCAGGGATCCACCTGATCAGAAATATACTCCAGGCCGTAGTATGTTCTTAATTGGGTTTCGGTTAACTCTCCACAGCGCATATCGCTGGCACTGTAGTCATCCATTCGCTTCTGCGTCCTGAAAAGGGTACAGGGGAGTGGCAGTGCATTTATCATGATCTGTTCCTTAGATCGTACTGGCTAAAAACCAGTCTCTGTATGCAGAGTACTTCGGGTAGCAGGGAAGTGCCAGCGCCCGGGGGAAATCAGATTCCTGTCCTACAGAGAGGGATGAATTTCCGGAGTGCATTAACAGGCATCAAAACTATGATATCCGGTAAGTGGGTTTTAATTTTTCGACAAGGATATCAGGATTTTTTTTCTGCTTAGGCGTAGAAGGGTAGTTCTATTCACGCCGGAATTTCATTAATTTTCCTTTATCATTCAATTTATATCGCCCTTCATAAGTGATAAATATCTCTCTTTCATAGTTAAACCTTTTTATAGTAAATACAGGTTCTTTATCGATGCAGTTGATTTTTGTCTGCATATCCTCGAAACAGAGTCTGTCATATTTATCTTCTTTATATCCCTCACCAAAATTCCAAAAAGTCACATCATAACCACCATAAGTAGCAGGTTTTGGAATGTTATAGCGACTTTTTATTATATCTTTATTCTTCAACCACCAGTCTGTTTTTCCTCTATCTGTAATAGGAAAGTTTTTTACAAGTATTGAGCTATAGTTACCATCATTATGAATTGCAATAATTTCTACCGAGCGTAAGTTGAGCCAAATAATATAACCTATCAAAGTACCTACAATAATTAAAAGAACTAACAGAATATTTTTGATATTAGCTCTCATGACGAACTCCGGTGATTTCTACAGTGGCTTCCATATTGGTCATAAATGGCCTGAAGTCGAATTGAGTGTAATGCTGGAGCACAAACCAGATACGAAAGAAATGGAACTGACTGAATTTTGTTTTCCGTATATCGTCGCTGTCGAGGCCGAAATGATCCTGTACTCTGTAATGCATACGGCCCGGTAACGGTCATTATGAATCTGCAGTGATCTCAGGGTGATATGGGTTGCCTGGGTATCATGAATGGTAACCCCCATGCCGTTAAAGTTGTCTGCAAACCTGTCAAATTTTGGTAATCGCCCCTCAATAATACTTTTTCTCAATTTGTCCTGGTTTACTGCCGGAAGATACATTTTTTCCCAATTGATGCCTGTTCTTAAGGCTTTCAATAACAGGATGCGCGTGCTGTTCTTCTCCGAAGAGTCCCTGATAATTTGCTCCGTTAGCGCCCTGTCCAGGGCCATATCCCGGAAGGGAGTACCGTTGCCAGTCTGAATATGAGTGATCATCTTTTCAATCAGATGACGGTAGGGACCGTAGAAAGAGAACTGTCGGGATAGAAAGCGGAATTCATCAAACAGGATGGCGGCACACTGCTGTCGGGTGATCTTTTTACCCGGGCCACGCAGATGACAGCAGAACATGGACTGAGGACGATCCATGGAAGAACGCCGGGTCAGCGTCCAGGGATCCACCTGATCAGAAATATACTCCAGGCCGTAGCATGTTCTTAATTGGGTTTCGGTTAAATCTCCACAGCGCATATCGCTGGCACTGTAGTCATCCATTCGCTTCTGTGTCCTGAAAAGGGTACAGGGGAGTTGCAGTGCATTCATCATGATCTGTTCCTTAGATCGTACTGGCTAAAAAGCAGTCTCTGTGTGCAGAGTACGCCGGGCAGCAGGGAAGTGCCAGTGCCCGGGGGAAAATCAGATTCCTGCCTGATCCGCAGGGATTATCGTCCCTTAAATAAGAAGTCAAACAGGATGATGCTGTGCGGGCATATACCGTGGCTCATAAGTCGTCAGGGGGGGCAGAAGCGTATACAGCATACAGGATTTCCCCGGAGTGCCTTTGTTCACATGTCAGCGCCAGCCGTCTGTCTGTGAATTGACGGAGAATACATTCTGATATTTTGTTCAGGATGCCTTTGACATTTTTCGGCGGAACGGGTCACTATATCGCTGACACTGCAACAGGCAGAGCGGTTTAATTGTCTTTCATTTTTATGATGTTACCGTCTTGGTTAATAAGATACCTTTTATTATTAGTGGTAAAATACAGGCCCATATTCCTGCCGTAGTTGACAGTAAAAACTTTATTCTTTTCTATACAATTGGCAGGTGGGTTCATATCATCGAAACAGAGCCTGTCATATTTACCTTCTTCTTTATACCCATCACCAAAATCCCAGAAGATAACAGTAAAAAAACCATCAGTATCAGGCCGGGGGACTCCATACCTGTTTTTAAGCATCTTATTGTTTTCCTGCCACCAATTTATTCTACCTTTATCGGTAAAAGGGAAATCTTTCACTAAAATATAACTATGATTACCATTTTCGTGTACAGCGACGATTTCTACCGTACGCAGTGACAGCCAGATTACGCTGGCTGATAGCAGGCAGGCGAAGAATGAAAGCGTGAAAAGACTTACCTGATAGTTAACTTTCACTACGGCCTCCGTTAATCTCTATAGTGGCTTCCATATTGGTCATAAATGGTCTGAACCCAAACTGTATGTAATGCTGGAGCACAAACCAGATACGGAAGAAATGGAACTGACTGAATTTTGTTTTCCGTATATCGTCGCTGTCGAGGCCGAAATGATCCTGTACTCTGTAATGCACTACGGCCCGGTAACGGTCATTATGAATCTGCAGTGATCTCAGGGTGATGTCTGTTGCCGAGGTGTCATGAATGGTAATACCCATGCCATTAAAATTATCCTGAAACCTGCTAAATTTAGGTAATCGTCCTTCAAGGATGGCTTTTGGTAGTTCATTTTTTTGATGGGCCGGGTAATACTCCCTATCCCAGTCGATATATTTTTTTAATCCTTCTTCCAATAACAATCGCGTACTATTTTCCTTTGAGTTATCCCTGATAATTTGCTCCGTTAGCGCCCTGTTCAGGGCGATGTCCCTGAAGGGGGTACCGTTGCCAGTCTGCATATGGGTGATCATCTTTTCAATCAGATGACGGTAGGGACCGTAGAAAGAGAACTGTCGGGATAGAAAGCGGAATTCATCAAA
>NZ_JAERJR010000035.1 GCF_018257515.1 Tatumella sp. JGM118 | reverse complement strand
GATCATTTCGGCCTCGACAGCGACGATATACGGAAAACAAAATTCAGTCAGTTCCATTTCTTTCGTATCTGGTTTGTACTCCAGCATTACATGCAGTTTGGCTTCAGGCCATTTATGACCAACATGGAAGCCACTGTAGAGATCAACGGAGGCCGTAGTGAAAGCCAATCTTAAAAAAAAACTTATAATCCTCATTATCGCTAGCGCTATCCTGATGGGATATTTATTTTGGCTGAACTTACGCCCGGTAGAAATTATTGCAGTACATAATGATAGTAACTATAGCTCTGTACTGGTAAAAAACTTCCCGATAACAGATAAGGGGAAAATAGACTGGTGGTTAAAAAATAAAGAAAGGTTAAAAACTCTTTATGATATCCCAAAACCTGCCACGTATGGGAGTTTTACGGTTATCATTTGGTTGTTTGGAGAAGGTTATAAAGAAGAAGAAAAATATGACAGACTTTGTTTTAATGATATGTCGCCTCCTGTAAACTGCATTGAAAAGAATCGCGTTTTTTCAATCAGCTCTGGTAAAAACAGGGTTACTATATTTACAGTAAGTGATGGTGAATATATCATGAAAGATAATAGTGAAGTTATGAAAATTAAAAATGAGTAACTTTGTATGGGAATAGAAATAATCGTAATTCACGGATGATATAGTAAAAATATACTGAATAAACTCAGTCAGTTCCATTTCTTCCGTATCTGGTTTGTGCTCCAACGATGTAATCAGTTTGGATTCAGACCATTTATGGCTAGTATGGAATCTACTGTAGAGCTTAACGGGGGGCGAGATGATAGTTAATCTAAAAATAATTATTTTTTTCCCAGTTATAATCATCTGCGCGTTAACTGGCTACTTTTTTTGGTTAGCTTCACGACCGGTAAATATTATCACTGTCCATCAGGAGGATAATTTTAGCGAGATTTTAGTAAAAAACTTCCCATTCACCGATAAAGGAAAGATAAATTGGTGGCTGGAAAATAAAGACTCATTAAAAATAAAATATAACATCCCCTCACCTTCATCCTCTGGTAATTTTTATGTGAATTTTTGGGATTTTGGCGAAGGATATAAAGAACAAGGGAAGTATGATCGCCGCTGCTTTAATGACATGAACACCCTTGAAAACTGCATAGATAAAAATGCCGTTTTTTCTGTCGAAAACACCAGGAACAAAGAAATTATTTTTACCGTCTACGATGGAAGATACCTGATGAAAAAAGACGGTAACATCCTAAAGCTGAAAGACGATTAAGCCGCTCCCCATCGTATGCCCATAACTCTGAATTATCCGATCGGCGGCAAGCCTGCTACCGGAGTAAGCAAGATACAATCATTGTGATTTCCGGCTATTTAGACTCCATAAGGACGCCACAACAGAGATACCCCGGAAATACGCATCCTGACCTTAGCGTAATATACCCTATGTCCTGTAAATACCGGATCAGATAATGGCTCATGCCGTCAGTGCTGGCATGAGCCTCTCGGTCTGTTAGTGGGCCTGTTCCCAGTTATCACCAATGCCGATATCCACCTGCAGAGGTACATCAAGCTTCAGACTGCTTTCCATAATCTCCCGGATTTTCCCGGTAGCGATCTCAATTAATGACGTATCAATTTCAAAAACCAGTTCATCGTGGACCTGCATAATCATTTTAATTTTTGCCGGGTCCTGTGACTTCAGCCACTCATCGACGCCAATCATAGCTCGCTTGATGATGTCAGCTGCGGTCCCCTGCATTGGCGCATTAATCGCCGCACGTTCAGCCGCTTTACGTCGGATAGCATTCCCTGAATTGATATCAGGCAGATACAGTCTCCGCCCTTCCAGGGTTTCCACATACCCTTTTTCAGCAGCACTCTGCCGGGTAGATTCCATATAGCGTAATACGCCCGGGTAGCGTTCAAAGTACAGGTCCATATACTTTTTCGCCTCACCCGGAGCAATATTTAACTGCCGTGAAAGGCCAAAAGAACTCATCCCGTAAATCAGACCAAAGTTGATCGCTTTCGCACTCCGCCGTTGTTCTGCACTGACTTTTTCCACTGTGGTTCCGAAGACCTCTGCCGCGGTCGCTTTGTGAATATCTTCACCCTGCGCGAATGCATTCAGTAAACCGCTATCCTGTGACAAATGAGCCATGATCCTCAGTTCAATCTGAGAATAGTCAGCCGCCAGAATTTTCTGTCCCTGAGACGCGATAAAGGCATGACGAATACGCCGTCCTTCCTCATTACGTACAGGGATATTTTGCAGGTTCGGATCCGTCGATGACAGACGCCCGGTCGCAGTAACCGCCTGATGATAAGAGGTATGTACGCGCCCCGTCAGCGGATTAATCATCTGCGGTAACTTATCGGTATAGGTTGTCTTCAGTTTGGAGAGTCCGCGGTGCTCCAGAATAACTTTCGGTAAAGGATAATCCAGTGCCAGTTCTGCTAAGACTTCTTCACTGGTTGACGGTGCACCACCCGGTGTTTTTTTCGTCGGTTTAATCCCCTGTTTATCAAAAAGGATTGTCTGTAACTGTTTGGGAGATGACAGGTTAAAGGCTTCACCGGCCAGTTCATGGGCTTTCTGTTCCAGCTCAGCCAGGCGTGCGGTCAGCTGCCGTGAGTGCTCTGCCAGCAGGGCCGGATCAATAAGTACACCATTACGCTCTACCCGGGATAATACCGGAACCAGCGGGATCTCAATCCCGTTTAATACTTTCAGTGGACCTGGTTCTTTTTCCAGTAATGGCCAGAACTTCAGGTGCAATTGCAGGGTGACATCAGCATCTTCCGCCGCATAAACACTGGCTTGTTCCAACGCAATCTGGTTAAAGGTCAGCTGTTTTTTACCTTTACCGGCAATTTCTTCAAACGTTACCGTTTTATGGTTCAGCCAGCGCTGGGCCAGGCTATCCATATCATGCTTACCGGCAACACTGTTCAGAATGTAGGACTCAAGCATGGTATCGAAATGAAGACCCCGTAGCTCAATATCATAGTTCTTCAGCACACCACGATCGTATTTCAGGTTCTGACCAACTTTACTGCGGCTTTCATCCTCCAGCAGCCCTTTCAGCCTCGCTAAAACATATTTGCGATCAAGCTGGGCTGGCGCATCGAGATAATCATGGGCCACAGGCAGGTAAGCCGCTTCACCCGGGGCGACAGCAAAAGAAAGCCCGATGATATTGGCCGATAATGTATCCAGGGAATCTGTTTCCAGATCGAAGGCAAACAGTTCACAGTTATTCAGTTTTTCCAGCCAGAGCTCGAAGGTCTGCTCATCCAGGATAGTGGCATAATTTTCCGGAGAAAGTGTCGATTCGACAGGCGCAGGAGTGGCTTCGGGAATCTGTTCTGCCACTTTTTTAGCCGGCTTTTTGTCATCCAGCCAGCGGCCATCATCGACTTCACTGATCCAGCGCTTAAACTCATAATGGCTGAACAGAGAGAGCAGGGCCTTATTATCCGGCGGATTAACGGCAAGCTCCTCACAGCCGGGGATCTCTGCGACATCCGTTTTAATGGTCGCCAGCTGATATGACAGAAACGCAACATCCTTATTCTGTTCCAGTTTAGCAGCCATTGTTTTTGCACCACGGAAGGAAAGGCTGGCGACTTTTTCGAGGTTATCATAGATGGTCGCCATGCTTCCTAATCCCTGAAGCAACGCCTGTGCCGTTTTTTCACCCACTCCGGGTACGCCCGGAATGTTATCTGAAGAATCTCCCATCAAGGCGAGATAGTCGATGATCAATTCCGGAGGAATACCGTATTTCCCGGCCACTTCATCAGGGCCGAGGATAGTATTATTCATGGTATTAATCAGGGTGATATTAGGCGTAACCAGCTGTGCCATATCTTTATCACCGGTACTGATAAGGACAGGACGTCCCTGTTTATCGGCTTCGCGGGCCAGGGTTCCGATAACATCATCCGCCTCTACCCCGGAGATCACCAGCACCGGCCATCCCATCGCTTTAACCATTTGGTGTAATGGCTCTATCTGTGCGCGGAGATCATCAGGCATCGGGGGACGATGAGACTTATAATCTTCGAACAGCTCATCACGAAATGTTTTGCCTTTGGCGTCAAAAACCACAGCCGCGTGGCTTGGTTTATATTGAAGTAACAGGCTTTTCAGCATGTTCAGAACACCGTACATTGCACCCGTTGGTTCACCGGCACTGTTCGTCAACGGGGGGAATGCATGATATGCACGGTAGAGGTAAGAAGATCCATCTACCAGAATCAGGGGGTTTTCTGCAATTTGAGCCATAGGTTGCTATTTCTTCTTCGCTGTTGGTAATAACTAAGGATGCCACATCACTGGCAGAATGTTGAACGGAAGCGCACACGGACATCGAAATTTATTTATCCACCCGCAAGATCACGCCGATCTGTCTGTGGATAACTTTGTGCGTAAATTTTAACGCAGATCCGGGATTATAATCACACTCCGGGAGAATTATAAAAAAAATCATTAAAATCATAATGATAAAGTTTTTGATAATCGATCGTTATCGTTATGCTGCTATATGTATTTTGTGGATATTCGTTATCACAAGTGGTTTTTAGCACTGATTATATTAAAAAAAACGCCGCTTTCGCGGCGCTGTATTCTGATAACAGACCGTTATTTCGCTACCAGATATTTGACGACATTCACATAGTCGGCAACGAAATTATTCATGGAACTGGTATCCAGACCGGCATTGTTCACCTGGTACTTACCATCAACAAATACAGAAGGAACACCACTGATATTAAAGTCGCTGGCTGCTTTTTCCTGCTGGCTGACTAATGCTTTAACAGCAAAGCTGTTCCAGGCTGAATCATACTCTTCGGAAGAAATTCCCGCAGCTTTGATAAAGACCGCTTTCAGTGACGCCGGGTCAACGATTGTCTGGGTTTTCTGTAAGCCATCAAAGATAGGGTCAACGACTTTATCTTCTACACCTAATGCCATTGCCACTGCCCAGGCATGGGTTACCACCGGTGCAAAATCCCCCCCCAGGAAATCAACATGGTAGCGGGTAAATTTCACATCTTTAGGCAAGCTATCAATGATCGCCTGGTTGATACGATAGGTACGTTCAAAATCGTAGCAATGGGGGCAAAAGAACGAGAAGAACTCAACCACTTTCGGCGCGCCATTTACGCTTTTATCCAGAGTGATATATTGTTTTCCCTCAGAAATTGAGGATGCTGATGCGGCAGCACTGAAGACCAGCATAATACCCACTAACGCGAACCAGATCTTTTTCATTGTATAAACTACTCCAGGTAACGTAATCAAAATTGCGAATGTAACGGCGAAACGGGCTGATGGAGTAACTTTTCCTGTTCAGAGAAAATAACCACCTGCCTGCGCCAGAAATCGTCTTCTGCCATCCAGGGAAAAGCCCTCGGAAAGGCAGGATCCTGCCAGCGCTTCAGGATCCACGCTAAATAATAAACCATGCGCATGACACGTAAAGGCTCAATCAGTTTCAATTCATTAACATCAAAGTCGCTGAATTCTGAGTAAGCCTCTAACAGGATATCCCACTGAATAGCTTGTTCCTGGCGATCACCATTCACCAGCATCCATAAGTCCTGTACCGCAGGACCACTACGGGCATCATCAAAATCAACAAAACACGGCCCGTCACGCCACAGTATATTTCCAGGGTGACAATCACCATGTAAGCGTAATGGTACGCTGATATCATACCAGACCTGCTTCAGCGTGATACCCAGCCTCTCAAGAACTGAGAGTAATTGCTCTTTTATCGCTGGTGAGATCAGGGGGGAAGCTGTGACTATCTCACAGGGTTCTGTAAAGTATTCCTGTAATCCGATGACCGGTCGATGACTAAATGTTCCCTGCCGGCTTATCTGATGGAGTCTGCCCAGACTGCGGCCGACAGCTTCCAGCTGGTCATAGTTATCCGTTTCATACTCTCTGCCCCCCATACCAGGAAAGACAGCAAACCAGAAACCATGCGCATGGTGCAGGGTCTTGCCTTCTAAAGAAAGGGGCGCGACAACAGGAACATCACCGGCTGCGAGTTCCAGCGTAAACTGATGCTCTTCAAGTAATTGGTGTTCATTCCAGCGGTGCGGACGATAAAATTTTGCGACATAGCGCTTTTTATCTTCATCACTGAATTGCCATACCCTGTTTTCATAACTGTTCAGGGCGGTGAGACCGGAGTCTACCCGAATCCCGGTATCCCAGAGGACATCCAGAATGATTTCCGGATCGAGTGTTTTAAAATTGAAAGCCGCATCGCTCATAAGTATTTATATCGCTATCTTCTGACCTGGCCCAAGAATAGCATTATCTGAAGAACTTAGTCTTTAATAACACCCCGGGCTTTCAGCAGCGCCGTTTTGAAGTCCTCCTCATAATCTTTTTTCAATCCAGGAATAGCTTCCGTTTTATCGGCCTGCCTCAGTTTTAAATGATAGATCAGTACATCATCCGGAAGTGACGAGAGCTCCCCCCGGTATCCTGATTCACCGGCAAGCTGCTCTAAAAACTGCAACAGATTGAGATCCGGTTCTGCCCTCCAGGCCGGTAACAATAAGTCCAGTACTTCGGTCAGGCGTTTATCTTTCATCGTAAAGCTCCCGGGAAGGTTATAATTAACCCTTAAACTATCAGGGTTATCTCCACATGAAAAGCGAGGTTATATGGAGAATATTACCGGTGTCATTCTTGCCGGCGGAGCCGCAAGACGTATGGGGGGAAAAGATAAAGGGCTGCTAATATTTAAACGGCAACCGCTGTTTATGCATGTGGTGAATCGCTTTGCACCGCAGGTGTCTGCGCTGCTGATCAGCGCTAACAGGCATCAGGATATCTATGCTCAGTCCGGATACCCGTGTATCGCTGATACCTTAAACGGTTTTCAGGGCCCTCTGGCCGGGATGTTAAGCGGACTTGCTCAATCAGAAAATGAATGGGTCGCTTTTTCGTCCTGTGATTCCCCCTGCATTCCTCTGCATTTTGTCAGGGATTTATGGCTGGGTAAGGGTAATGACGCTGCCTGCTGGCTCCGTTCTTCACAACGGGACCATCCGGTCTTTTGCCTGCTGAACCGTCAGCTACTGCCATCATTACAAGCTTACCTCGATTCCGGAGAACGACGGGTCTTACAATTCCTGCGTCAGCATGGAAAGAGTGTGTCGGTTGAATATCCTGAGCAGGCTTTTGTGAATATCAACACGGAACAGGAACTGAAAGCATTTGAGGAAATACGATGAGTTTACCAATACTGGGTATCTCGGCCGGGAGCGGAACAGGTAAAACTACGCTACTGAAAAAGCTGATCCCGCTGTTACAGCAACAGGGGATTCGTCCGGGGCTGATAAAACATACACATCATCAGATGGATATTGATTATCCCGGTAAGGACAGTTATGAGCTTCGTAAAGCCGGCGCCGGTCAGGTGATGGTGGCGAGTCGGGAACGTTGGGCGCTTATGAGTGAAACTCCGCAGGATCCTCCTGAATTAACGGAGCTGGCGCGGCATATGTCACAGGAAACTCTGGATATTATTCTGGTAGAAGGGTTCAGACAGGAACCTATCCCCAAACTTGTGCTCTGGCGTAACGGATGTACAGGCACCCCGCATGCGTTAATCGATGAATATACCCTTGCCCTGGTCAGCGATACCCCGACAGACGGACTACCCGTTAACTGGCTTAATATTAATCAGCCGGCATTGATTGCGGAATTTATTGGTCAGTGGTGGTGTAGCCAGCGTGAGGAGACACGGGAAAACCAGAATAAAAGATAATTGATCGCAGCTGTCCGGCATTTTTACGGCTGATGACAGCTTTATGCCGTGATCACAGAGGGACGGATAACGCTTTTAACATTCTTCATTTATCGGGTTGAGTCTTATCTGCACGGGTCACCGTACTGAACAGAGCCGGATAATACCTGAACAGGCAGTACAGCGTGTCTGCACTACCTTCCTCGTTTCCATAGTGCTTTTAAATTTCCTGCAACCTGCCGGATATTACCTGTTTCACGCCACCGGAACGTAAAAGGCCGCCCTTCAGGGCGGCCTCTGCCTCTGCCTTTTCTTTCTCTTCCCTGCCAGCTTTCGGGGAAAACCTGCTATTTCCCGGTTTGACTGGCCTTTCATCCGCAGCCACAGGTCATCCGCTCATTTATCAGTGCCGGTTTTTCCTTACTACTGCAGCAGGGGTTGAGACTCCGCACAGTATTCTGCCGTCTGAGTCAGGGCGGCGGCGCTCTTACCGGGCCTTCTGTGCCCCTGTATCCCGCCACCGGAACGTAAAAGGCCGCCCGTCAGGGCGGCCTCTGCCTTTTCTCACCGCCGGTACCGGAGGTTTCCCTTCCTGCACCGCAGTTACGCTGAAGTATTCTGTTCTGCCGTACCGCAGGCGGGCCTTCCGTAC
>NZ_JAERJR010000034.1 GCF_018257515.1 Tatumella sp. JGM118 | reverse complement strand
GTTCTTCAAGTTCCCTGATTCTTTGCTCGGGTGTAAGCGGGATAGTTGTCTGAGCCATAGGCAGTTTCCTCTTCACCAGGTCAGGAAGTCCGGGTCTCCAGTCAGGCAGGCCATATTTTCGCAGCCAGACAATTACGGTGGAGCGTCCCTGAATACCCTATCGCAGCCGGGCCTGTTTATAGGTCATCTCACCTTTTTCGACCTGCTCAACGACGGCTATTTTAAAGGATAGAGGATAATCGCGTTGGGTGCGTTTGAACTCCGTCATTATCACGTTTTCCGTAATAGGGTCAGAAAGTATCGACGTGATTCAGGGCGGGACAATCAATAAAAAAGCCCGTCGGTGACGGGCTTAATGCAGACATTAGCACCCGGGGGACCCGGATGCGGGCTGTGATCAGCGCATTGTCACAAACTCTTCTGCACCGGTCGGGTGGATGGCGACGGTGTTATCAAAGTCTTTCTTGGTCGCGCCCATTTTCAGTGCGACCGCAAAGCCCTGCAACATTTCGTCCATACCAAAACCGATGCCATGAATACCGACGATTTTTTCTTCCGGGCCGGCACACACCAGCTTCATACGGCAGGGCTGACGATGCTGTGTCACGGCGGTATACATGGCGGTGAAGGAGGAGGTATATACCTTCACGGCGTCATCACCGTACTGTTCACGGGCCTGAGGTTCGGATAAACCCACGGTGCCGATAGGCGGATGACTAAAGACCACGGTCGGAATATTGCTGTAGTCCAGATGTTCGTCCGGTTTGTTGTTAAACAGACGTTCGGACAGACGACGACCCGCAGCCACCGCAACCGGCGTGAGTTCAACCGCGCCGGTATTATCGCCGACGGCATAGAGGCCGGGCACAGAAGTGTTCTGGAATTTATCCACCACAATGTGCCCTTTATCGTTGAGTTCGACGCCGGTGACCGCCAGGTTTAGGTTGTCCGTCGCCGGTTGACGGCCGATGGCCCAGACCAGGCAATCGACGGTGTAGCTGTCACCGTTTTCCAGTGTCAGTGTCAGGCTGCCATCCGCATTTTTATCGACTTTCTGCGGGGTCGCATGGGTATGCAGGAGTGGCCCTTCGGCATTCATCACTTCCACCAGGGTTTCCGATAATAACGGATCGAACTGGCGTAACGGTGACTGCTTACGGACAAACAGATGGGTCTCTGCCCCCAGGCCGTTGACCACACCGGCAATCTCGACCGCAATATATCCGGCACCGATCACAGCGACGCGTTTTGGCAGTTCCTGCAGGTCAAAGAACCCGTCAGAATCAATACCGTACTCAGCCCCCGGGATGTCAGGGTGGCTCGGACGTCCGCCGGTCGCAATCAGAATATGGTCCGCGGTGATCTTCTCACCGTTGACTTCCACGGTATGCGCATCGATAAAGCGTGCAAACCCTTTGATAACGTCGACTTTATTTTTACCCAGGACATTGTCATAGGAATTGTGGATACGATCGATATAGGCCGTACGGCTTTTTACCAGCGTTGCCCAGTCGAATTGGTTTACGGTGGTATCGAAACCATAATCCGGACCATACAGCTTAATAGCTTCGGCGATCTGTGCAGCGTGCCACATGACCTTTTTCGGTACACAGCCGACGTTCACACAGGTGCCACCCAGCTCTTTTGCTTCAATCAGGGCACATTTCCTGCCATACATCGCTGCACGGTTAATGGATGCGATACCGCCACTGCCGCCGCCAATAGCAAGATAGTCGTAATGTTTAGTCATTGAAAATGTCCGTCCGTTTCGGGTTGAGCAGAATGCTGTGCCGGGCTCAGGCCATCACCGGATAGCCGCTGGCAGTGTCTGCTGTACTGTATTTCATGCCGACCAGTGTAGCGCGACTCCGGCAAATGCCGCAAAGTTTGCACCTATGGTTGTGATAGGATGCCCACTGGTCTGACTCTACTACCGGAAGCATAGCATGTACCTGACTTTTCTGGGCACCTGCGCAGGGGTTCCCAGCCTGCAACGTAATGTCACCGCCATCGCACTGTCGCTGCCGCCGGGCGGGGACTGGCTGTTTGACTGTGGTGAAGCGACCCAGCACCAGTATATGCGTAGCGCGTTAAAGCCCGGCAAGCTGGAAAAAATCTTTATCACGCATCTGCATGGGGATCATATCTTCGGCTTACCGGGACTGCTGACCAGCCGGTCGATGGCCAGTATCAGCCAGCCGCTGACCATTTACGGCCCGCCGGGGATCAAAGCCTTCGTGGACAATGCCCTGTCACTCAGCAGTTCCTGGGTGAGTTTCCCGATGGAAATCATCGAGATTGAAGCCGGCGTGGTGCTGGATGACGGCGAATATCGCGTCACGGCGTACCCGATGAACCATGTCGTGCCCTGTCTGGGTTACCGTATAGAACAACACGATAAACCCGGCACCCTGGATGCGGCCCGGCTGAAGGCCGACGGGATCCCTTCCGGTCCGTGGTTTCAGATACTGAAACAGGGAAAAACCGTGACGCTGGACGACGGACGTCAGATTGACGGTACCGCGTATCTGGGCCCTGCCGTGAAAGGCAAATCGGTCGCTATTTTCGGGGATACGGCCCCGGCAGAAGCCAGCCTGAGCCTGGCGCGAGGGGTGGATGTGATGGTGCATGAAACCACGCTGGAGGCGGCCATGGCAGAAAAAGCGAATAGTCGTGGCCATTCGACCACGATACAGGCCGCACAGATAGCCCGCGATGCCGGGGCTGGCCGGCTGATTGCGACACACTTCAGCTCACGGTACGGGGCACAGGATATGCCCCGGTTACTGGCAGAGTGTCAGTCAGTGTTTACAGCCACCGGACTGGCACAGGATTTTGCGGTGATCGAAATCTGAGGCGTTACTCCGGGACCACCCAGTTCACCAGCGTGTGTCCGGTGCCGGCAGGCGACAGTTGTTTGTGCAGCCATGGCAGCACCGCTTCCATCTCTGTCGCCAGCTTCCACGGGGGATTAATAACAATCATGCCGGAGGCTGTCATACCGCGCTGGTCACTGTCCGGACGAACCGCCAGTTCAATCTGCAGGATGCGTTTAATGCCGGTCGCCTGTAATTCGCTCAGCATACGTTTAATCTGCTGACGCAGAACAACCGGATACCAGAGGGCAAAGACTCCGGTCGCGAAACGTTTGTACCCTTCCTGGATCCCGGCGACCACGGCCTGGTAATCGCTCTTCATCTCGTAGGGAGGGTCGATTAGGATCAGGCCACGGCGCGATGCCGGCGGCAGTTTGGCTTTCAGCTGCTGATAACCATCCCCCCGGGCAACACGTGCGCGGTCATCTTTCAGGAATTCATTCCGTAATAACGGATAATCTGTCGGATGCAGTTCGGTCAGTTCGATAGTGTCCTGCTCCCGTAACAGATGACGGGCAATCAGCGGGGAGCCCGGGTAATACTTCAGACGACCGGACGGGTTCAGTGCGCTGACCGCAGAAAGATACGGTTTCAGTGGCTCCGGAGCTTCCGGGTTTTGCCAGATCCGACCGATCCCTTCCATATACTCCCCGGTACGTTCCGCATGCGCACTGTTCAGTAAGTAGCGCCCGGCACCGGCGTGGGTATCCAGATAGAGAAACGGTTTCTCTTTTTCACCGAGTGACTGGATGATCAGGCTCTGAACGGTATGTTTTAACACATCCGCATGATTACCTGCGTGGAAACTATGACGATAGCTCAGCATGTCGTTAACCTTCTGATAAAAACTGTATTCTGTGAGGTGTAAACCCGGCTATCGTCACACCCTCACGGCAAAGACAAAGCAGGTCTGCCAGGCAGTGCTCCTCTGTCGCGGGCGCAGAGTATAGCAGTATTGCCGGTAGGGCAGTAGCAACGCTCATGATTTATCCGCCCGGTTCAGCGAACCCGCAGGGAAGGCGGAAGCGGTTTACCCGGGGCAGAGCGGCGTTACCTTTCGCCTCTCCGGGGTCTGCGGATGGCGGATCATTGATTTTCTGTGTGTCAGCCCCCATGCTTCTTTTATCGCGCAAGCAAAGCGCCCTCTAACACCAACAGGATTGTGCTATGACTAACCCATTACTGACACCGTTCATACTGCCGCCGTTTTCGTTGATTAAACCGGAACATGTGGTGCCTGCCGTTACCGAAGCGTTAAAAGACTGCCGGAGTGCGGTTGAAAAAGTCGTTGCTCAGGAAGGCCCTTATACCTGGGAGACATTGTGTGAACCGCTGGCAGAGAGTGATGATCGTCTGGGACGTCTGTTTTCTCCGGTCAGCCATCTGAATTCGGTGCAGAACAGTCCTGAGTTACGTGAAGCTTATGAGCAGGTGTTACCTCTGCTCTCTGAATACGGTACCTGGCTTGGACAGCATGAAGGGTTATACAAGGCCTATGTCAGCCTGAAAGAGAGTGATAACTACGCCACCCTGACTCTGGAACAGAAAAAAGTCGTCGATAACGCCCTGCGTGATTTTGAGTTATCCGGCATCGGTCTGCCAAAGGACAAACAGCAACGTTACGGTGAGATTGCGGCCCGTTTATCGGAGATCGGTGCGGCGTACAGTAACAATGTGCTGGATGCCACCATGGGCTGGAGCAAGCTTATCACCGACGAAGCCGAGCTGGCCGGGATGCCGGAGAGCGCGCTGGCGGCAGCGAAAGCCCGTGCGGAAGCGAAAGAGCAGCAGGGCTGGTTACTGACGCTGGACATCCCGAGTTACCTGCCGGTGATGACCTACTGCGAGAATGCGGCGCTGCGTGAAGAGATGTATCGCGCTTACGGCACCCGGGCCTCCGACCAGGGGCCGAATGCCGGAAAATGGGATAATGGCCCGCTGATCGAAGAAGAGCTGGCATTACGCCATGAATTTGCACAGTTATTAGGTTTCGGGTCATTTGCGGAAAAATCGCTGGCGACCAAAATGGCGCAGTCCCCGCAGCAGGTATTGGATTTCCTGAGTGATCTGGCGAAGCGCGCGCGGCCACAGGGTGAGAAAGAGCTGGCACAGCTGCGTGAGTTTGCCAAAACCCATTACGGAGTCGATACCCTGGAACCGTGGGATATCACCTGGTATGCAGAGAAACAGAAACAGCACCTCTACACCATCAGTGATGAGCAGTTACGTCCTTACTTCCCTGAAGACAAAGCCGTCAGCGGTCTTTTTGAAGTCGTCAAACGTATTTACGGGATCACGGCGAAAGAGCGTAAGGATGTGGATGTCTGGCATCCGGATGTCCGTTTCTTTGAACTGTATGATGAGAGCGGTGAGCTGCGTGGCAGCTTTTACCTCGACCTGTATGCCCGTGAGAATAAACGTGGCGGCGCCTGGATGGACGATTGCGCAGGTCGCCGTCGCCGTGCCGATGGTTCAGTGCAAAAACCGGTCGCGTACCTGACCTGTAACTTTAACCGTCCTCTGAAAGGCCAGCCGGCGCTGTTCACCCATGATGAAGTGATCACCCTGTTCCATGAGTTCGGTCATGGCCTGCACCACATGCTGACAGAAGTGGATACCGCAGGCGTTTCCGGCATCAGCGGAGTGCCGTGGGATGCCGTCGAGCTGCCAAGCCAGTTTATGGAAAACTGGTGCTGGGAGCCGGATGCACTGGCCTTTATCTCCGGCCATTATGAAACCGGTGAGCCATTACCTGAGGATCTGCTGGAAAAAATGCTGGCAGCGAAAAACTACAATGCGGCCATGTTTATTCTGCGTCAGCTGGAATTCGGGCTGTTTGACTTCCGTCTGCACGCCGGTTATGACCCGGCGAAAGGCGCACGACTGCTGGAAACCCTGCAGGAAGTGAAGAAAGAGGTTGCGGTTGTCCCTTCTCCGTCCTGGGGACGTTTCCCGCATGCCTTCAGCCATGTGTTTGCCGGCGGATATGCCGCAGGCTATTACAGCTATCTGTGGGCGGATGTGCTGGCCGCCGATGCTTACTCACGCTTTGAGGAAGAGGGGATTTTCAACCGCGAAACCGGTCAGTCATTCCTCGATAACATCCTGAGTCGCGGAGGCTCTGAAGAACCGATGGTGCTCTTCACCCGTTTCCGCGGACGTGAACCGGAGCTGGATGCGATGCTTGAGCATTACGGGATCCAGGGATAACTCCGGGTGAACATTTGTCTGATTGACGAAACAGGCGCCGGAGACGGCGCCTTATCTGTTCTGGCACAGCGCTGGCAGTTAACCCACGACGAAACCGCCCCGATGGCGCTGGTGATGACACCGGAGCGGCTGGAATTACGAAAGCGTGATGAGCCCAAACTCGGCGGTATCTATGTCGATTTTGTGTCCGGCGCGATGGCTCATCGCCGTAAATTCGGTGGCGGGCGTGGAGAAGCGGTGGCGAAAGCCGTCGGCATTAAAGGCAACTACCTGCCTGATGTGGTGGATGCCACGGCGGGATTAGGCCGTGATGCTTTCGTACTGGCGGCGACCGGTTGCCGGGTCAGAATGCTGGAACGTCATCCGGTGGTGGCCGCGTTACTCGACGACGGTCTGCAGCGTGGTTATCGTGATGCGGAAATCGGTCACTGGTTACAGCAGCGTCTGACACTGATCCATGCGACCAGTCAGCAGGCACTGACAGAAATCAGCCCGCGCCCGGACGTGGTCTATCTGGACCCGATGTATCCCCATCGGCAGAAAAGCGCCATGGTGAAAAAAGAGATGCGGGTCTTTCAGTCGCTGGTGGGGGCGGATGAGGATGCCGATTCTCTGCTGACACCGGCCAGGTGGCTGGCAAAAAAACGGATAGTGGTTAAACGTCCGGACTACGCCGAACCGCTGGATGGTGTGGCAACCAGCTCCGCGGTGGTGACCAAAAGTCATCGGTTCGATATTTATCCGTCACTGGATCCGGTGACAGAGAACACGGACTGACAGAAAACGGCCCTGTCCCGCAGGACTGGGCCGGTTCAGCGACGATTATTCGTCATCCTTCATAGGAACAATCAGCATATCGATATGCACGGTGTTGATGAGCTGACGTGCGGAAGACATCAGTTTGCTCCAGAAATCCTGGTGGTGGCCGCAAATAACCAGGTCCACCTGATAACGGTTAATCGCGTCCAGCAACACCTGCGCCAGGTCGCCACTGCCGCTCAGTGTCTGGCTGATCTGATAGCCGGCATTGGTCGATAATTCGGTCAGGGCCGTTTGTGTTTCCTGGGAGATGCGTTTTTGCATATCACCGAGGTTTACGTCAATCAGTCCGGTGTAGAGATCTGAATAGTTCACGTCTACATGAATTAAAGAGACTTTAGCTTCATAGGGGCTGGCGAGAGAGACCGCTTTCTCAACCAGCAGCTGACTTTCCGGTGAAAGGTCAACTGCGACCAGAATATGTTTATAAGACATGACAGACTCCTTAAAGCGGAAAAAGTAAGGGTCAGCAGCATAGGTAAGGTGACACACCTGAGCGGGTAAGCCGCCGACCACGATGACGATTTTCTGTTGTGTGCTGTGGATTTATCCTACCATACGGCTCTTCAACTGAGTATAGAAGTATTGTCTGCCGGCCGGTAAGCGGGAAGTGTGAAGCAGCTCAAAAGGACGTGATATAACCCGTTCCTCCGGCCTTAAAAATTATGACAGCCGATCGCGGCGGCAGGACGTGCTTGCGCGCGCGAGGTTCTGACAGGCCGCCTAATATGAGTCTCAGGGGAGGGGCAGAGAAGCAGGATGATCATAATCATGGCACTTTTTACCGCGACCTGTATTGTCTGTGCGATAAATATAGTGCGGTACTTTTCGGCGTTACGGACCTTACTGGCGGTCATGCGGACCTGTGACCCTCATCTGTATCAACAGGTAGACGGGGCAGGTTTTTTTACTCCGCGGGGGCGTCCGGCCATGCAACTGCAACTGGCCCGATACCTTTATGAACGACGTTACCGCGGCCATCAGGAATATGAATTTATCTTCCGGTGTGAGCAGGTGCGTCGCCAGTTTATTCTGACCAGTGCCCTCTGTGCCGCTGTGGTCATTGCCCTGGCGGGGCTGCTGATACTGCATTGATGACAGTCAGGTCAGAGACTGGCATTGCCGTTCTGAAAGCCGTAACAGGCAGGATGACATATCACTACCGGTGGATCCGGCTCCTGAGGCGGGCGGCATTGTCCACAGTAAATAGCATAGGCCAGAAAAACCTTCATCCCCTGATGGCTACGCAAAACGCATAAAAAAAGGCTGCCCGTGGGCAGCCTGTTCTTTCAGGGTAAGAGCATCAGATAATCTGTAAGGCAATCCAGTATAACGATGCGGATAACAGAACAGAGACCGGCAGGGTTAAAATCCAGGCCATCGCAATATTCTTGATCGTTTTACCTTGCAGGCCACCGCCATCAACCAGCATCGTTCCGGCCACCGAAGATGACAGAATATGCGTGGTAGAGACCGGCATCCCGGTATAACTGGCAATCCCGATAGACGCTGCGGCAGTCACCTGAGCAGACATCCCCTGGGCATAGGTCATTCCTTTCTTACCGATTTTCTCACCGATAGTCGTGGCAACGCGACGCCAGCCGACCATAGTGCCGGCAGAGAGCGCCAGAGCAACGGCAAAGATAATCCAGATCGGGGCATATTCGATAGTGCCCAGCAGATCATGACGCAGGTCACCCAGATAACGCTGATTCTGCGCACTGGTCTGCGGCAGTTTTGCCACTTTATCTGCAGTATCCGAGATACACAGCAGTAAACGACGTAACTGGGCCCGATTTTCCGGGGTTAACTGATCATAACTGGTCAGATTGGTAAGCATACCGCGGGCATGGGCTACCGCTTCCAGTGCACGTTCGTTACTGCAGTGGAATTCTTCAACCGGGGTACTCATCGCAGCAGGCGTCAGTGCCGGGGCAATGATGGTTTGCAACGACTGACTGTTCTGCTGATAGTACTGCTCCAGATGGTCAACGGCATCCCGCGTACGGGTAATATCGTATCCGGATGCTCCCATATTCACCACAAATCCGGCCGGGGCAACCCCGATAAGCACCAGCATAATCAGGCCGATACCTTTCTGGCCATCGTTAGCACCATGGGAGTAACTGACACCGATCGCCGAGACTATAAGTGCAATCCGGGTCCAGAACGGCGGTTTTTTCTTACCGTCAATCTTCTCGCGTTCTGCCGGCGTCATATGAATGCGTGAGCGCTTACGCGTACCGCTCCAGTACTTACGCAGCAGGAAGATCAATAAGCCCGCTAATACCATACCGACAATCGGTGACAGGATCAGAGACATAAAGATGTTGACCACTTTCGGGATATTGAGTGCTTCAACCAGCGACGTGCCGGTGGTTAACGCATTCGTCAGTGCTATACCGATAATAGCCCCGATAAGTGTATGAGAACTGGATGCGGGTAAACCGAAATACCAGGTACCGAGGTTCCAGATAATTGCTGCCAGTAACATGGAAAAGACCATGGCCAGCCCGTGAGCAGATCCCACGTTAAGCAACAGGTCGGTCGGCAGCATATGGACAATAGCATAAGCTACGCTGAGTCCGCCTAACAGAACCCCTAAGAAGTTAAAGATACCGGCCATTGCGACAGCAAGCTGCGCACGCATCGCGCGGGTATAGATTACCGTTGCAACTGCATTAGCGGTATCATGAAACCCGTTGATTGCTTCGTAGAACAAAACAAACAACAGAGCCACTACCAGTAACAGGCCAGTACTTATATCGATACCAGCAAAAAGATGTAGCATAACGTTACGCCATTTTTTGAGGACATGAACCTGGCGCATTATCAGCGAGAGAGGTGCGTTCAGGAAAGGAAAATATCGCTTTTTTTGTGCCTGCAGCCAGATTAAGGGAAAATTAATTTATAAAATATCTTTTAAATTAATTAGTTATGCTAATGCCCTCTGCATAAGAAATTTTCATTCTGGAGTCCGGAACACCATCTCATTACAATCAGCCGTTTTTAGCCGGGGGAAGCATGGAAAAGTTTGACGTAATCATCGTCGGAGCGGGGGCTGCCGGCCTGTTTTGTGCCGCTCAGGCCGGACAGCGTGGCCTGAATGTGCTGGTGCTGGATAATGGTAAAAAAGCGGGACGCAAAATCCTTATGTCCGGGGGCGGTCGCTGTAATTTTACCAACCTGTATACCGAACCCGGCGCGTATCTTTCCCAAAACCCACACTTTTGTAAGTCAGCACTCGCTCGCTATACACAGTGGGATTTTATTGAGCTGGTCAATCGCTATGGGATCGCGTGGCATGAAAAAACACTCGGCCAGCTCTTTTGTGATGACTCGGCACAACAGATCGTCGATATGTTGCTGGCGGAATGTGAGGCGGCTAAGGTGACTCTGCGTTTGCGCACAGAGATCCTGCAGACCGAACGGACCCCGGACGGTGAGTACCGGTTACAGCTTAACGGAACGAATGTAAGTACCCGCAAACTTGTTGTCGCTTCCGGAGGCTTATCCATGCCGGGCCTGGGTGCCACCCCTTTCGGCTATAAACTTGCCGCACAGTTCGGACTGCGTGTCCTGCCGACACGGGCAGCCCTGGTACCCTTTACCTTGCATAAGCCGTTACTGGAACAGCTGCAACCTCTGTCGGGCGTGGCGGTACCGGTGACGGTCACAGCGAGTGATGGAAAGCAGTTTAAAGAAGCGATGCTCTTTACCCATCGTGGCCTTTCAGGCCCTTCCATGCTGCAGATTTCCAGTTACTGGCAACCGGGAGAAGCCCTGGAGATAAATCTGGTGCCTGAAACGCCGCTGGAAGACTTCCTTAACCGGCAGCGTGAAACGCACCCAAACCTGAGCCTGAAGAATTGTCTGGCAAAACTGCTGCCGAAACGATTGACCGAGATATTGCAGCAACTGGAAGTGGTGCCGGACCTGACGCTCAGGCAACTGAACAGCAAACAGCAACAACAGCTGATCGGGCAGCTGAACGGCTGGTCAGTGCAGCCGAACGGCACAGAGGGTTACCGTACTGCCGAAGTCACACTGGGGGGCGTCGATACCGACCAGCTCTCCTCGCGGACCATGGAAGCGCGTGATGTGCCGGGGCTCTTTTTCATCGGCGAAGTGGTCGATGTGACCGGCTGGCTGGGGGGATATAACTTCCAGTGGGCCTGGAGTTCCGCTGCCGCCTGTGCTGCGGCGCTGTAAGTCGCGAACAGCAGTGCATGATACCGTCTGCCGGGCTGCGGCTCTGAAGGGCCGTTAAGCGTTATAACGGCCCTGACGTTCGAGCTCCGGCTGCTACCCGTCCGGAATCGCCGGGGAGTCGCCCGGAACGCTGTGCTGATGTCAGTCCCGGAAACCGGCGTACCGGCGTCTGCAAAACGTTTTTTATCCTGGTCGCGGGCCACTGACGGTGGATGACCCGGTATTTCTGAAAACTGCACCTGAACCGGCAGCCCTGCACTTGCACTGCCGAATGCTTATTCCTGAACGCTCAACGGACGCTGCCACCGGCCATCGTTCCTGAGCCGGAAACTGCGGGCAGCTCTCCGGTCCGGAAAAGGACATTGCTCTGCATGACTGGGGGGACGGTCATCTGAATCTCAGTTCATGGCATAACATTTCGACGTGGCCACATTCTGATCTGAACCGCTACCGGCACCTTTCAGCACACAAAAAATGTAATGTTTGCCTTTTCTGAGGGTCACGATCGGCCCGTCAGTCCCGAGGGTCGAGGAAATGATCACTCCGCCCTGGTCCAGCATCTGTTCCAGTGAACTGTTAACGGCAGAGAGGCGGGTGGGATACTCCAGGGCATTGCCCGGTACCTTCGCACCGGTTTCCGGTGGCCATTGGGCTGCAGCGGTAAAACTGATGGCTGAAGTAAGAACAGCAAAACATAACGTGGAACGAAATTTCACGGCAACTCCTGGTGTTGATCATGGGAAAGTGCCGGGTATTCCCCGGGCCGCCAATGCGGTTCATCCCTTCCCATGATAATGGCTTTGTGCCGGATATCTTACATACAGGGTGGCAGTGGGTCACTACGGGAAACCGAGACAGGAATATAGTACGACCCGGAGAAGGTATCGTTCAGTTCAGGAGAAATAACAGGCAATTGCGGATGACAGACAAAGAAATCGTGCCCCTGACGGCGGGCTTCCGGGCGGAAAGGCATCACATACTGATAGATATCCGCCTGCATATTGATTAACTGTTGGCGGGTGCCGGAAAAGCTAAAGCGCAGAAACCTGTCCGGGGAAGCGTTCCGGTAGCAAACTTCCTGCAAATGGCGCTGGAATGTCAGGGTGAACTTTACGCGTCCGCAATCCGTGTCGGGCTCGAAATTTTCAGCGACAACCTGGGGTAAAGTTCCCTTGAATACCGAGACCGCTTTTGATAGTAAGTGCTTACGTTGTTCGCAGTGATAATTCACATCTTCCAGTTCTCTGTAGTCACAAAGATAGCTCAGGCTCAGGCCGGGGATGATGCCCGGCCCCTGAGTGACAGTTTCGGCTTCGGGGAGGTCTGACAGATTCGGGCTGGCTCTCGCGACCATGCCACGAAAATTCCACTCACTGGCATCCCGGTATTTGCCAGGGGCGGCTCCGAAATGCCGGGTAAACGATCGCGTAAATGTCTGCTGGGTACTGAACCCCAGTAACTCGCTGATTTCCACCGCGGGCATATGGGTCATTCTGAGGATCATCGCCGCTTTATTCAGTTTACGGTAACGAATATAAGAGGCCAGATGAAAGCCGGTATCTTCCCTGAAAATGCGTTGTAAATGCCATTTGCTGTAGCCGGCTTTCACCGAAACATCATCGATCGTCAGTTTTCCGGTGAGATTGTTCTCTATCCAGTCCAGCAGATCACGGGTAAATGAATTCATAAACGCAGCCTCCCTGATATTATTATTATATTAGCGGCAAAGTTTACGAATATCTATAATCAGAGATAACGATATATTTAGCAGTAATTATTAATCAGCTAAATTTATAATTAATCGTGTAATACTCCGGTTAGCCGGACAGATATTTCAGAACGTTATTCTGTATACACGCATTTTTTATCGCGGCGCGGGTATAAACAGGGCAGTTTGTGACGGGCATAGGGACCACTGCTTTTTATTCAGTATTCTGAGACTGAACTGGCGTTCTTAGCGCAGTATCTCTCCGGAGAGTGACACGCATCCCGGTCATGGCGCGACGGGAACAATCCCTTGCTGATAAATAAAGGCCGGCAGAAAACCATGGTTTATACCGGCTCATTACTTTGCAGCCTTTTTATTTTCGATGACTTACCGGCATTGCCGGTAACGGCCGTAGCGACTCAGACAGGCTCTTTTGTCACAGGTTTCCGCGGTGCCAGTTCAGTATTGCCGTTGCGGAACCAGGGTAAAAAGAACTGAATTAACGGGCCAATGGTCAGGGCATAAATCAGGGTGCCGGGCCCCACCGTCCCGCCCGCCAGCCAGCCGGTCAGTAATACCGTGACTTCGATAACGGTACGGATCAGCCGTAATGAAATACCGGTGCGACGGTGTATACCGGTCATCAGGCCATCACGGGGACCGGGACCAAAACCGGCACAGATATACATGACGGTCGCAATCGCGTTCAGAATAATGGCCGCTGCCAGCATCAGACAACGTGCTGTCAGCGAGGTGAGCGGAGGCATGGCCGCCAGGGCGGCGTCAGCAGCCAGTCCGAGAACGACAACATTACTCAGCGTCCCCAGGCCAGGACGCTGCAGCAGAGGGATCCAGAAGAGCAATACCAGCGCGCCGGTCACAATCATCACGGTGCCGACATTCACCGAAAGCCAGCGGGCAACGCCCAGATGAAAAACATCCCAGGGGTCGGCCCCCAGTCCGCAATGGATATACATGGCACAGGAAATACCGTATATCGTTAATCCGCAATAGAGTTGTATCAGTCGTTTCAGCATCATTTTTTCCGGTGGCAGGTTGACAGCAAAATGATTGTTATCTGAAATGGATCGATAATTAATAGCCAGTTTATATAAAGTGGATCGCTATGTCTCTGAGACGCCTTGGTCATCACTCTCTGATTGAGATGCTGGGAAACTGGCAGCAAAGCCCTTCCCGGATCCCGCTGTGGCAGCAACTGGCCTCTGCCCTGCGGTTGCTGGTCCTGGATGGGCGACTGGTACAGGGGACCCGTCTGCCGGGTGAACGTGAACTGGCGACCGGACTGAAAATCAGTCGTACGACGGTGAGCAGTGCCTTATCCCTGCTGCGGGAACAAGGTTTCGTACACAGCCAGCAGGGCAGCGGAAGCCGAATCACACTGCCGGAGAGCGCTGTGCATATTCCGGGGGCGATGTCGGCGGGGAGTGCGCTGGATTTATCGACGGCTTCCCTGAGTGCCGGACCGGAGATCCATCAGGCATTTCGTCAGGCTTTACTGCGCTACCCTGAGTATTCGCTGGCGACAGGGTATGATCCCCGCGGGTTACTTTCGCTGAGAGAAGCGATTGCACGCCGTTATTGTTGCCGGGGTTTACCCACCCGGCCGGATGAAGTGATGGTCGTGAACGGGGCTGTCAGCGGACTGGCGCTGGTTCTCCGGTGGCTGACCGGGCCCGGTGACCGGGTGCTGGTCGATCATCCCACTTACCCTTCTGCGTTGTCGGCTATCCGCGGGGCTTCCTGCCAGCCGATCGGTGTTTCTTTGCCGGAGGGCCGCTGGGATCACGGCGGGCTGGCCGCTGCCCTGGCACAGACCTCGCCTCGGCTGGCTTACCTGATTGCGGATTACCATAATCCGACCGGGTACTGTATGGGGGAAGAGAGCCGTGCGGAAATCACCGCACTGGCAGCCCGTTACCGGACGCCGCTGGTAATCGATGAGACGCTGGCAGAGTTATGGTATCAGCAGCCTCCGCCGCCGCCGGTGGCAGCATTTGCCCGGCCGGGGGAGGTGATCTGCCTCGGCTCGGCGTCGAAAAGTTACTGGGGAGGATTAAGGATTGGCTGGATCCGTGCCTCCGCGTCACAGATTGCTTCTCTGGTGCAGATCCGTGATTCACTGGACCTCGCTTCCCCGATCACGGAGCAAATCGTCTGTGAGTGGTTGCTGGACAACAGCGATCAGTTTTTACCGCAGCGCCGGCAGATGCTGCAACAGCGCCGGGATACCTGTGATCAGTTGATGAAGACCTGGTTTCCGGAATGGAAATATCAGGTACCGGCGGGGGGATTATCTTTCTGGGTCGAACTGCCGGGGATGCTGGCGACCCGTTTTGCGTCCCGGGCCAGTGACGCGGGTATTCTGCTGGGCACCGGCACACGCTTCGGGATCTCCGGCGCATTTGACCGCTATCTGCGCATGCCTTTCAGTGCCGATGAGGTCACTTTACAACAGGCTTTTCAGCGTCTGCGGCCGCTCTGGTCATCGTTACCCGAACCCCCGGACTTACCGTTCTCAGGCCGGACTGTTTACTGAATTGCGCCATCGCTGCCGGTGGTCAGAGTGTCCCGGCGGGAGTGAAATCCCTGTCAATGTACTACCGGTGACGGAATACCTGCGGAGGTACTCCGGCCACGGCCAGCAGTTTGCGCAGAGATATTCACATAGCCGTGGCAGGTATCCTCTGTTGCCGGCTGCCGGCTGCCGGCGCGATGCGGCATCCTCACCCGGCGCTTTCCGCCAGTATCAGAGAGCCGCTGCCGTTGTTCAGGTCACTGCGCGTGCTTTCGCCTGCCCGGGATAACAAACGGACGACAGGGACCCGGCGCGGACGTAATATTTGCGGGGATCGTGCCCCCGGAAGGTTTCTGCGGATCGGTGGGATCCTCGCCCGGGGATCGCGTAAGGATCGGCGGCCGGCCTGGCGGGCAGGTATTCCCGCGACCCCGGTCAATAGCCCAGCCAGCCAGCCAACCAACAGCCCGGCGCAAAACCTTACGGAAGACTACC
>NZ_JAERJR010000033.1 GCF_018257515.1 Tatumella sp. JGM118 | reverse complement strand
ACTGCTTACTGCTTACTGCTTACTGCTTACTGCTTACTGCTTACTGCTTACTGCTTACGGCTTACTGCTTACTGCTTGTGATCGGCATTTTCACGTCTTTCCCGCCGTACATCGATCCCCTGTTATTCCCGGGCACTATTTTTCCCGCCGTTGTCTGTCAGTCCTTCTCTCTGTGAGTCAGGCAGGATCCTTACGCTTTGCCCAAAGCCTGCCCGCTAAGCAGGGACCCTTCCTGGCCAATATCTCCGGCTTCTGACTGACATTAAGAGTATTTCGCCGGACAACTGCATGACGAATGGCAGGGGGATTCCTATTGAGCATCAGTTCGTTAGCTGGATTTTTGCATTAGCATTTACGGTTTACTCAGGACGGCGACAATCCACCTGCATTAATATAAAGTAACGACTTACCGGTTTAGTCTGGAGTCACTATGTACGATCATTATGACGGGCTTATTTTTGATATGGATGGCACGCTGGTAAACAGTGAGCCGGCACACCGACAGGCATGGACGCAGGTGTTAGAAAAGCACCGTCTGACGTTCTCTTTTGAACAAATGATCGCACTCAACGGTGCCCCGTCCTGGAAAATTGCCCACCAGATCATCGTTGCGAATGACGTAACACTCGATTCTTCCCAGTTAGCCGCAGAAAAAGAGCGGTATCTGGATAAAATATTACTGACAAATTCCGCGTTGTTGCCCTTGATCGGCGTTGCGAGACATTATCACGGACGTCTGCCGCTGGCCGTGGGTACCGGAAGCAGCCATGCCATGGCCGACCGTCTGCTGACTCACCACGGTGTCCGGCATCTTTTTGAAGTGCTGGTCGGTGCAGATGATGTTCAGCACCATAAACCTGACCCGCAGACTTTCCTGGAATGTGCCAGGCTTATGGGAGTGACACCTGAGAAATGTGTGGTGTTTGAAGATGCTGATTTTGGTCTGCGTGCGGCAAAAGCGGCGGGCATGGATGCGGTTGATGTGCGTACGCTCTGACAGACAATGTCATGCAGACCGTCGTGCCGCTTTCGGTGTAAACGCGGGTCTGTCCGGCGTGAATTGCTGATAATCTGCAAGAATGATCATCTGTGGCCCGGAGCGGGCCGCAGTGACAGCTGTTTGGATTTTTCGTTTATCCTGGTTCGTTGCTACACTGCGACTGTGAACAGAACTATAAGACATTATTATCACCGTGGGAGGTGACAGTGATACCTGACGTATCTGAAGCATTAAGCTGGCTGGAAAAGCACCCTGAAGCCTTAACCGGCATTGGTCGTGGTATTGAACGTGAAACCCTGAGGGTTCAGCCTGACGGGCATCTATCACAACAGGGGCATCCTGGCACGTTGGGTTCAGCACTGACTCATGAGTGGATCATCACCGATTTTGCCGAATCGTTGCTGGAATTTGTCACCCCTGTGGATCGTGATGTTTCGCATTTGCTGGCTTTTTTGCGGGATATCCATCGTCATGTCAGCCGTGAGCTGGGGGAAGAGCGTCTGTGGCCGTTCAGTATGCCCTGCATCATCCCGGATCCTGAAAATATCACTCTGGCACAGTATGGCACCTCAAATATCGGACGGATGAAAACGGTCTATCGTGAGGGGCTTAAACATCGTTATGGCTCACTGATGCAGGTAATTTCAGGGCTGCATTATAATTTCTCTCTGCCGGAAGCTTTCTGGAAAGCAAAATCCGGCCAGCAGAATGCCGCTCCGGGTAAAGACGAGGTCTCTGACGGCTATCTGCAACTTATCCGTAATTATTATCGTTTTGGCTGGATCATTCCTTATCTGTTTGGGGCATCCCCGGCGATCTGTGAAAGTTTTCTGCCTCAGGGCGGGGGCGACCTGCCGCTGGAAGACAATGGCAAAGGTACGTTATGGCTGCCGTATGCAACGTCTCTGCGTCTCAGTGACCTGGGATATACAAATAAATCACAAAGTGCTCTGGGCATTACGTTCAATTCACTCGAAGAGTATGTTGCAGCGCTGAAGAAGGCGATAAAAACCCCGTCCGCGCAGTATGCTAAACTAGGTGTTAAGGACAGTGAGGGCCGTCGTATTCAGTTGAATACGAATGTGCTGCAGATTGAGAATGAACTTTATGCACCCATTCGCCCGAAACGGGTAATTCGTTCCGGAGAAGCACCGTCCGAGGCTCTGAAGCGGGGTGGGATAGAATATATTGAAGTCCGCTCTCTGGATGTGAATCCGTTTACACCAATCGGTATCAATGATGAACAGGTGCGTTTTTTAGATATGTTCCTGATCTGGTGTGCGCTGGCGGAGGCTCCGGATATGAGTGCAGACGAACTGCAATGCACCCGGGGTAACTGGAACCGGGTGGTGATGGAAGGACGTAAGCCCGGGCTTACCCTGCGTTCAGGTTGCGGAGAATTTGTGTATCCGCTTAAAGAGGCGGCGCTGGGGATGTTTGACGGACTTGAGCGTATCGCGAAGGTTCTGGATTCGACCGGGCAAGGCGACCATTATCAGCAGGTCTGCCGGAACCTGTTACGTTCGGTGGAAGACCCGGAGCAGACTTACTCTGCGCGTATCCTGAAGGATATGCAGCAACAGGGTCTGGCTGGCGCAGGTATTACGCTGGCAGAGCACTATCATCAGATGTTAGTGTCTGAACCCCTGGAGGTACTCACTGATGAGCAGTTCCGTCGCCAGGCGGAAGCATCGGTTCTCGCACAGAAGAGCATTGAAGCGGGTGATACACTTAGTTTCGAAGACTATCTGGCGGGCAGGGAAGGCTGAAAAAAGAAAAGGCCACATCACTGTGGCCAAATAAACATCTCTGTTGTCAGGGATGATGATAACAAATGCGCGTCTTTCATATACTCAGACGCACGCCTGGCGGAAAAGTTTCATAAAACCCGAAAATTTTTTTAAAAGAGGTAACGATATGCCATTGCTGGATAGTTTTACTGTTGATCATACCCGTATGGCAGCGCCTGCGGTTCGTGTTGCGAAGACCATGAATACACCTCATGGCGACACGATCACTGTGTTCGATCTGCGTTTCTGCATTCCTAACAAAGAAGTGATGCCTGAGCGCGGGATCCACACCCTTGAACACCTGTTTGCAGGTTTCATGCGTAATCACCTGAACGGTGAGGGCGTGGAAATTATCGATATTTCACCGATGGGTTGCCGTACAGGGTTCTATATGAGTCTAATCGGTACGCCGGACGAGCAGCGTGTGGCAGATGCCTGGAAAGCGGCGATGGAAGATGTGCTGAAAGTGACTGACCAGCGCAAGATCCCTGAACTGAACGAGTTCCAGTGCGGTACTTACGAGATGCACTCTCTGGAAGAAGCCCAGGATATCGCTCGTCACATCATCAGCCATGATGTTCGCGTGAACCACAATGATGAACTGGCTCTGCCTGCGGAAACGCTGAAAGAGTTACACATCTAGTTCTCAGAGTGTCAGGCGCCGCTTTCAGGCGGCTGAAATAAAAAAGGCGGCGGACCTTCCGGTTCCGCCGCCTTTTTTGATTCCTGCAGGTTTACCCCAGCGATTCTTCGAGCGTCGTATGGGGCGTGATCCGCGTCTGTTTAACCATATTGTCCTGAACGTCGAGGATCTCGACAGCGTAGTGGCCAATCTGTACTTTTCTCTGTACCTGAGGGATCTCTTCCAGCGCTTCCAGCAACATACCGTTAATGGTACGTGCGCCATCTTCCGGCAGCGTCCAGTTAAAGGCTTTATTGATTTCCCGGACATTTGCACTGCCATCGACCAGCACCGACCCGTCATTCTGTGGCATCACTTCTTCTGCCAGAGAAGGAGACATCGAGGTGGTGAAGTCGCCGACGATCTCTTCCAGAATATCCTCAATGGTCACCAGCCCTTTGATATCACCGTATTCATCGACAATCAGGCCCGCTTTCTTTTTATTACGCTGAAACTTCACCAGCTGCATATTCAATGCCGTCCCCTGAGGAATGTAATAAATCTCATCGGCCGCACGCAGCAGGTTTTCTTTGGTGAACTCTTTCTTTTCAGTCATCATGCGCCAGGCTTCCCGGACCCGCAGCATACCTACGGTGTCATCCAGCGTATCCCGGAATAAAACAATGCGCCCATGCGGGGAGTGGGTCAGCTGACGAATGATGGATTTCCAGTCATCATTGACGTTGATACCGACAATTTCATTCCGGGGCACCATGATGTCATCGACGGTGACTTTTTCCAGATCCAGCACGGACAGCAGCATATCCTGATTCCGGCGCGACATCAGCGAGCGCGATTCGTGGACGATGGTTCGTAACTCTTCTTTACTGAGCGCAGAGTTAACCGCACCGCTGGTACGAATACCGACCAGCCGCATCAGAACCCGGGTAATGGAGTTCAGCAGCCAGACGATGGGCATCATAATAATCTGTAACGGTGCCAGTAAAAAACTGCTCGGGTAGGCCACTTTTTCCGGATAGAGCGCAGCAATCGTTTTTGGCAGTACCTCGGCAAAGACCAGCACGACGAAGGTCAGGATCCCGGTGGCAATAGCGACCCCGGTATTTCCGTACAGACGGATACCGACAATGGTTGCCAGCGAGGAGGCCAGAATATTCACCAGGTTGTTACCGATCAGTACCAGACTGATCAGGCGGTCAGGTTTGGATAACAGCTTCTCGACCCGTTTGGCTGCACGGTTACCATTGCGTGCATTATGGCGCAGTTTATAGCGGTTAAGCGTCATCATACCGGTCTCGGAGCCGGCAAACCAGGCGGAGACCAGGATCATGATGACCAGTGTGATAATTAGCGTAGAAGTTGAAACATGATCCAACGCGAAATTTCCTTTTTTAATAAATTAGCGGGTTAACAGGTATCCGATCGTACGGCTGCCAAAATAGGCCATCGTCAGCAGCACAGCGCCGCCGCAGTTGAACCACACCACCCGGCGACCACGCCAGCCTTCACGGTAATGTCCCCACAGCAGTACGATATAGACAAACCAGGCGAGTATGGAAAGGACGGCTTTATCAATATTGTCTTCTGAAAAGAGGTCATGCATATAGAACAGGCCGCTACACAGCACCAGCGTCAGAAGCACCACACCGACCTGCGTGATATGGAACATTTTACGTTCAATCACCATCAGCGGGGGCATATCATGACTGAAAGCCAGCTTCTTATTTTTCAGCTGATAATCAATCCATGCCAGTTGCAGTGCATACAGGGCAGCAATGATCAGTGTCGCATAGGCAAACAGAGCCAGACCAATGTGAACCAGTATACCGGGGGTGGCTTCCAGATGAGTCAGGAAAGCATTGGGGACAAAGGTGGCAAACGTCAGGTTAATAAGCGAAAAACTATAGACAAAGGGCAGCAGCAGCCAGCCGCGGTTACGGGACGCGACAATCGTCATCACCGCACAAATCATCAGACTGACCAGTGATCCTGTGTTCAGTAAGCTGAAGTTCTGTACTGAGCCTGGCAGGAAAATCCGTTGTTCAATAGCGACGCCATGCGATATCAGCGCGATAACCGCCGAAAGCATAGCCATACGCCGCCAGCCACTGCCCCGTGTCAGCAGGCTTGGAATAATCAAGGCGAGACTCAGTGAATAGGCGAATAGCGCCAAAATCGCAAAAACTGACATAAAAGGTTTCGTGTTAGCCATCAGTGAGTGTTCAGAAAGGGCAGTATAGCGTTAGCAGCGACTTGCGCCAAACGATCTGATGGTCAATTGCAGAGATCGCTGACGCTTCATGTTATACTGCCCGGAAAATGTCGCACAGGCGGCTTCGCTATATATTCTGAGTGATAGATAATGTTTGATAATTTAACCGATCGTTTGTCGCAAACACTGCGCAATATCAGCGGCCGCGGAAGGCTGACAGAAGACAATATTAAAGACACTCTGCGTGAAGTGCGCATGGCATTACTGGAGGCCGATGTCGCCCTGCCGGTAGTCCGTGATTTTATCTCCAGGGTTAAAGAGAGCGCCGTCGGGCACGACGTCAATAAAAGCCTGACCCCGGGCCAGGAGTTCATCAAGATAGTTCGTGATGAACTGGTGGCAGCCATGGGCGCTGAAAATAACACCCTGAATCTTGCTGCACAGCCCCCGGCCGTGGTGCTGATGGCGGGTTTGCAGGGGGCCGGTAAAACGACCAGCGTCGGGAAATTAGGTAAATTCCTGAAAGAGAAACACAAGAAGAAAGTACTGGTGGTTTCTGCCGACGTCTATCGCCCTGCGGCGATCAAACAGCTCGAAACCCTGGCCGAACAGGTGGGCGTGGATTTCTGTCCGTCGGATATCTCTCAGAAGCCGGTAGATATTGTCAGCCAGGCCTTAAATGAAGCCAGACTGAAGTTTTATGATGTGCTGCTGGTGGATACCGCCGGTCGTTTGCATGTCGATGAAGCGATGATGGATGAAATCAAACAGGTTCATGCCGCGATCAACCCGGTAGAAACCCTGTTTGTTGTCGATGCCATGACCGGTCAGGATGCGGCAAACACCGCGAAGGCCTTTAACGAAGCCCTGCCTCTGACCGGGGTTATCCTGACCAAAGTGGACGGTGATGCCCGCGGCGGGGCTGCATTGTCTATTCGCCATATTACCGGTAAACCGATCAAGTTTATGGGGATGGGCGAAAAAACCGAAGCGCTGGAAGCTTTCTATCCGGAACGTATTGCCTCACGTATTCTTGGCATGGGGGACATGTTGTCGCTTATCGAAGATATTGAGAGCAAAGTTGACCGTGATCAGGCCGAAAAGCTGGCGAAGAAGCTGAAAACCGGCGATGGTTTTGACCTCAATGACTTCCTGCAGCAACTGAAACAGATGCGTAATATGGGTGGCATGGCCAGCCTGATGGGTAAACTGCCAGGTATGGGGCAGTTACCTGATAACGTAAAATCTCAGATGGATGATAAAGTGCTGGTCCGTATGGAAGCCATTATCAACTCCATGACGCGCAAAGAGCGCGAGAAGCCTGAAATCATCAAAGGGTCGCGTAAGCGTCGTATTGCGACCGGGTGTGGTTTACAGGTTCAGGACGTTAACCGCCTGCTGAAACAATTTGATGATATGCAGCGGATGATGAAAAAGATGAAAAAAGGTGGCATGGCCAAGATGTTACGTGGCATGAAAGGGGCGATGCCGCCAGGATTTCCAGGCCGTTAAGCCGGAATAATGAAAAGCCCGGCGTCTGATTCACTTAACAGGTTGCTTTTTGCGCCAAAATGAGTAAAATTTTCGGGCTTTTTATATTGCACCCGGGCCCCGTTCCTCGATGGGGCCCGGTTGTTTTATTAACTAAAGAGGATGTTATGGTAACAATTCGTTTGGCACGTCACGGCGCTAAAAAGCGTCCATTCTATCAGGTTGTCGTTACTGACAGCCGTAATGCGCGTAATGGTCGTTTCATTGAGCGCGTTGGTTTCTTCAACCCGGTTGCATCTGGTCAGGCTGAAGCACTGCGTCTGGATCTGGATCGCATCGAACACTGGGTTGGCTTAGGCGCAACTGTTTCTGACCGCGTTCACGCGCTGGTTAAAGAAGCGAAAAAAGCAGCTTAATCTGTCACGGTGGCGAACATGAGCATGACCAGAAAATCTACCGCACAACCTCCTGTTAATTCTCTTACGTTAGGAAAGATGGGAGCGGCCTACGGTATTCGTGGTTGGCTCAAAGTGTTTTCTTCCACTGAAGACGCTGAGCGTATCTTTGATTACCAACCCTGGTTTATTCAGCGTGCCGGTCAATGGCAGCAGGTTGAACTGGAAGGCTGGAAAAATCACAATCAGGACATGATTATCAAAGTCAAAGGCATTGATGATCGTGATGCGGCGGCTCAATTAACGAATTGCGAAATTGTGGTTGATTCGACGCAGTTGCCCGAGCTGGAAGACGGTGACTACTACTGGAAAGACCTTATCGGTTGCCAGGTGGTTAACGTTGAAGGCTACGCGATGGGGAAAGTCATTGATATGATGGAAACCGGGTCGAACGACGTGATGGTCGTGAAGGCAAACCTGAAAGATGCTTTTGGCGCTAAAGAGCGGTTAATCCCGTTTCTTTATGAACAGGTTATCAGAAAAGTCGATCTCTCTGCTGGCACAATTGAAGTAGATTGGGATCCTGGTTTTTGATCTCCGGACATAACGGTAAACCAACGGCGAACGCTATGTGGATTGGTGTGATAAGCCTGTTTCCAGAGATGTTTCGTGCGATTACCGATTACGGGGTAACTGGCCGGGCTGTAAAAAGCGGTCTGCTCAGCATTCAGTGCTGGAGTCCAAGAGACTTCACACATGACAGGCATCGTACTGTCGACGACCGTCCTTATGGGGGCGGGCCGGGAATGCTGATGATGGTGCAACCTTTACGGGATGCTATCCATGCAGCGAAAGCAGCGGCAGGTGAAGGTGCTAAGGTGATTTATCTGTCACCTCAGGGACGCAAACTGGACCAACAGGGCGTTTGCGAACTCGCCGCAGATCAGAAGCTAATTCTGGTGTGTGGCAGGTATGAAGGTATTGATGAGCGGGTAATCGACGCCGAAATTGATGAAGAATGGTCAATCGGTGATTACGTGCTCAGCGGCGGGGAACTGCCGGCAATGACGATGATCGACTCGGTCGCCCGGTTTATTCCGGGAGTGCTCGGGAAACAGGCATCGGCGGAAGAAGACTCGTTTTCTGACGGATTGCTGGATTGTCCGCATTATACCCGACCTGAAGTGTTAGAAGGTGTGGAGGTACCGCCGGTTCTGCTGTCGGGAAACCATGCTGAAATTCGCCGCTGGCGTCTGAAGCAGTCGTTGGGCCGTACCTGGCTAAGAAGACCTGAGCTTCTGGAAAACCTGGCTCTGACTGAAGAGCAAACTAAATTGTTGCGTGAGTTCCGTAAGGAACACCAGCAGCAACAACATGATGATACGGAAGAGTAATCTTCCCTGAATATCAGTTTACCCAGGATAAGAGATTTAATTATGAGCAACATTATTAAACAAATTGAACAAGAACAGATGAAACAGGATGTACCTTCATTCCGTCCGGGTGACTCCGTGGAAGTGAAAGTATGGGTCGTTGAAGGTTCTAAAAAACGTCTGCAGGCATTCGAGGGCGTGGTTATCGCTATTCGTAACCGCGGTCTGCACTCTGCATTCACTGTTCGTAAGATTTCTAACGGCGAAGGTGTTGAGCGTGTATTCCAGACTCACTCACCAGTAATTGACAGCATTGCTGTTAAACGTCGTGGTGCTGTACGTCAGGCCAAACTGTACTACCTGCGTGAGCGTACTGGTAAGGCTGCTCGTATCAAAGAGCGTCTTAACTAAGGTATCGCTAACGCGACATCTGAAAGTTAATAGCAGAAAGGGGTTGGCCAGTGGCCAGCCCCTTTTTTTTGCCTGCGGGCAGTCGCCTGGCAGGGAGGAAAGTCAGCGTATTACCTGCGTAAGAGAACGATATTGCAGATTTTTTGGGGAGCCTGGTGCCGGTATTTTCGGAATGACGATACAGCAGAGTTCTGTTTAACGGACCCGGTTAAGCACTCTCTTTTCCCCGTGCTCTTAAAATTTTGATAATTCTGAGGAGTAGCCATTCGCGTGAAGGTAGTCGATGACTCTCACTTTAACGGCACTGAGCCACTCAGCGGCTGTCATATCCCATCTGTCGGGCGAAAAATCAACGCGGTATCGCACGGTAAAAAACCTCAGCCCCAGCGGTTCCTGCTCAAATTCCTGAATATTAGCCAGCAGCATTCTCAGATGGAAGGGTGATGAAGTGGCTATATATTCATTCAGTAAGTTATCGAAATTACACCCGGGATCGAAAATATCACAATCCTGGCCGTAGTACGCCACAACGAGGTTATCCATCTCACAGGATTTGGTCATATCAGTATCCATATCACTCCTTATGGCGTAGGGAAGGCCGTCACCAGATAATATTGTCTGCCATTGAATGTTGCTGGCCTGATAACGAGCCGGACACCATAGGCTTTTTTAACCTCAGTCGCCCCTCGCTCAACGTAGGTCCCTGTTTGAGAATTAAATCTGTGTGCATAAACGAGTGTGGCGCGGGAATGTGTATATTTCAGGGCATATTCAATCTGCCGGCTCTTAACAGAAAGTACTTCAGAAATAATCAGCTCAGCTTGTCTCATATTTTTAAAGCTGGCTGAAATAGGCGGGGCACGCGGTTCTGATAAACGGGCAATCAGTTGTTCTGGTGTCTGACCGACGTGACGGGCTATTGTATGCCCCAGACTTCCCCCTTCATGCTCTGCCAGCCTGATACGACCAAAATATACTGAGGCGACTCTTGCTACTCCTGCAGCAGAAGCGAAAACAAAGGGAACGGTAAGGTCAACGGTTATACCCACTCTGTAAGCCGTGGCAGAATCAGCGCCAAATTGCCCTGCAGTTATTTCGGCTAATCGGGAAGTCGCTGTTTCTGAACGACGTCCGCTCCAAACCTGCCTTAGAGAGGCATAAAGAGCATCAAGACTATGAGCGCCCACAACAATACAACCTGCTTTTGTGATCATGGTAGGTTCAGGCACAATGCATAACACGCCGGCACCGAAGATTTCCACAACACTGCCAACGACACCTAAACCTCCCCACAGGCGATTACTGAGTATCTCACCTTCGCTTACTGTCTGGTGGCGAACCATAGCAGCCAATTGTGTGGGCGATAAAACGAAACTAAGCCCTTCATCCTTATTCATTATCAAATCCTTTTTAATCGTGAATATGAATTTTGCAAAGGTAAGGCTATTACGGAGGTTTAATTTTTAAAAGTGTTTACTGTCGGGAGATGCCAGTTTTGACAGCCTTCCTCACGGTTTTCCGAAAAATCATCCGCCCCGTAAAGGGCCTTTCACGATCAGCCGCTTGATGACTTCGCTAATCCTGGCGCTGACCGGATTTGTCAGGATGATTCCCGGTCTCAGGTGTATGAGTCTATTTGCAATAACTGACCGGACTCTCCCTGAATCCGGTGGCAGGTCATCGCTGACCTTATTCATTAACTGAATGCCTCCTGACCACAGCCTCTGACTACCCGGGGGGGCCTGTTCCCTCATCAGCCACTGCATCCCCGGGGATAACTGATATCACAGCTCCGGCCGGACAGGGATTTATACGGGACTGACATCACTTTTCGTCCGGAAATGTTATTATGTGTTCATTCAGCCGCGGTTGCAGGTCAGATTGTCTGATGCTGTACGACCCGGCGCCCGTAAAAACGGGGACTGACGACGACAGGAACATGTTATGAGTGACGGTAAAACCATTAAAACCCGACAGGGAGAGCATCAGCTGCATCCGGAAACATTGATGACCAGTTATGGTTATGACCCGATGTTATCTGAAGGTGCGGTGAAGCCTCCGGTTTTCCTTACCTCAACCTTTATTTTTCGTACCGCAGAAGAAGGGAAAACCTTCTTCGATGTCGCCAGCGGACGTCAGGCGGCTCCGGACGGGACGCGCGAAGGGCTGGTCTATTCCCGTTTTAACCATCCTAACAGTGAAATTGTGGAAGACCGTCTGGCGCTGTATGAAGGCGCTGAACGTTGTGCCCTGTTTTCCTCAGGGATGTCGGCGATTAGCTCAGTATTACTGACGTTGTGTCAGCCAGGGGATGTGGTGCTGAAAACCCAGCCACTCTACGGCGGCACAGAAACCCTGTTTAATAAAACCCTGGCCCGCTTAGGGATCAGCAGCCATCCGTTAAGTGATGCGCTGTCGTATGAACCGATGCTGGCGTCCGGTAAGGCCGCGCTCAGCACCGGTCGTGTGGCTGCCATCTTTGTGGAAACACCGGCTAACCCGACCAACTCGCTGGCGGATATTCGTCTGCTTGCCAGGCTCGCTGATGAACTTGAGCAGTTACAGGGCTTCCGTCCGCCGGTGGTCTGCGATAATACGTTGCTCGGTCCGGTGTTTCAGCGTCCTCTGGCACTGGGTGCCGATATCAGTGTTTACTCTCTGACCAAATATGTCGGCGGGCATTCTGATTTGGTGGCGGGCGCAGCGATGGGGAGCCGTGCGCTGATGGCGCCGGTCAGGCAGATGCGCAGTGCGATAGGGACTCAGCTTGACCCGCATTCCTGCTGGATGCTGGGGCGCTCTCTGGAAACCCTGCAGTTACGCATGGAAAAAGCGAATAATAATGCCCGGAAAGTGGCCGAATTTCTTCAACAGCACCCCGGGATTTCGGCGGTCAATTACCTGCCTTTCAAAGGGGCGGAAACCCCGGAAGGTAAATTGTATCAGCAGCAGTGTCAGGGGGCCGGGTCCACATTCTCTTTTGATGTCGGACAGACACAGGCAGATGCCTTCCGGTTCCTGAATCACCTGAAAATTTTCAGGCTGGCTGTCAGTCTGGGGGGGACCGAATCGCTGGCGAGTCATCCGGCGACCACCACGCACTCCGGTGTCGCAAAAGAAACCCGCGAAGCCTTTGCTATCTACGATACTACGGTTCGCGTCTCTATCGGCATCGAGCATCCGGACGATCTGATTGCCGATCTGCAACAGGCGCTGGACTCTCTGTCAGCATAATGCATTGTATGCCGGCCGGCAGGCCGGCATAGCGCTGAACGCTTAGCGTGCAACGATAAAGCGTTCACTGTCAGGAATATAGGTCTTGTCTCCTGCCGGGGCTTCGATGGCACCGAAGTTCATCTGCGCCCGCAATTTCCAGCTGGCCGGAATATTCCATGCTTTCTGCACATCCTCGTCGACCAGCGGATTATAGTGCTGCAGGTTAGCTCCGATACCTTTCTCTGCCAATGCCAGCCAGACAGCATACTGAGCGATGCCGGTGCTGTGCTCGGACCAGACAGGGAAGTTATCCGCATAGGACGGAAACTGTTGCTGAAGTCCGCTGACGACCTGCTGGTCTTCAAAAAACAGCACCGAGCCTGCCGCAGCCGCAAAGCCTGCCAATTTTTTTTCGGTATTAGCGAAGGCATCAGCAGCCACCCGCTTTTTCAGTTGGTCCCGGGTCAGCGCCCAGAATTTTTTATGTTCCTCGCCGAGCAGGATTAGCGCCCGCGAACTTTGGGAATTAAAAGCCGAGGGCGCATTCCGGATAGCGGTGCGGATAAGAGAAATCACCTCGTCCTCTGCCAGCGGCAGCGTCGGACCCAGGGCATAGATAGTTCTGCGTTTTTCGGCCAGTTCATTGAAACCTTGCGACATATCGTCTCCTTCGTGAGAGGAAAATATCCCCGTTAATCCCGCAGGGGGAAGTAAGGTGTTTGCCTGTCTGAGCGACAGGGTATGCTTTCCATAGAAATAATACCTCCGGATACTAAGTAACAAATATGATTGATAGTATCAAAGGGTTTAGTCGTGTTTCTTTTCTGATGGTGGCGAGGGGGATTCTCCCCGTCCGATATGTTTTCCTGTCAGAACCGTCACCTGTAACGGGTCTGATTTTTACGGTAATAACAACAACAGGGCGATCCCGTCATAAAACTGTGTTAAAAATAGTCAGGGATATTTAATGTTTTCTGATGAATATCAACTCTTTTACCCTGATAAATCGATACACTCCGGTGTAAGAGATATCCACTTTCACTGTTCCCGTCTTAAGGAGTTCTTCCATGAAAGCAGCAGTCGTAACTAAAGATCATAGTGTAGACATTGTTGATAAGAAACTGCGTCCCCTCGGGCACGGAGAGGCCCTGTTAAAGATGGAGTACTGTGGGGTATGCCATACGGATCTTCATGTAAAAAACGGCGACTTTGGTGACAAAACCGGCGTTATTCTGGGCCATGAAGGTATCGGGGTGGTTAAAGAAATCGGCCCGGGCGTGACTTCTCTGAAGCCGGGCGACCGTGCCAGTGTCGCCTGGTTCTTCCAGGGCTGCGGATACTGTGAGTATTGTAACAGCGGTAATGAAACCCTGTGTCGTAGCGTGAAAAATGCCGGTTATACCGTCGATGGCGGGATGGCTGAAGAATGTATCGTTGTTGCAGATTATGCCGTGAAAGTCCCGGAGGGATTAGATTCTGCCGCCGCCAGCAGCATTACCTGTGCCGGGGTGACGACCTATAAAGCGGTCAAAGTATCTAACATTCGTCCGGGGCAGTGGATTGCGATTTATGGTCTGGGCGGCCTGGGGAACCTGGCGCTGCAGTATGCAAAAAATGTCTTTAATGCGAAAGTTGTCGCCGTCGATGTCAACGAAAATCAGCTCGAATTTGCCAAAGAGATGGGCGCCGATCTGACGATTAACCCGTTAAATGAAGACGCAGCGAAAGTGATGCAGGAAAAATGTGGCGGAGCCCATGCCGCGGTAGTGACTGCGGTCGCTAAATCTGCCTTTAACTCAGCGGTCGATTGTGTACGTGCAGGCGGACGTGTGGTGGCGGTCGGTCTGCCTCCGGAGTCTATGAGTCTGGATATTCCTCGCCTGGTTCTGGACGGTATCGAAGTTGTCGGTTCGCTGGTGGGTACCCGTAAAGATCTGAGTGAAGCTTTCCGTTTCGCGGCGGAAGGGAAAGTGGTGCCGAAAGTTGAAAAACGTAAAGTGGAAGACATTAATGATATTTTCCACGAGATGGAGCAGGGGAAAATCAAAGGCCGTATGGTGATCGACTTCTGTTCACACGACCACTAACCCCCCCACGACTAAAACAGGCTCTGACCGAAAGGTCAGGGCTTTTTTTTGGCTTCAGATAATTTTTCGTCACAGAAAAATGACAATCACTGCCCCGCATTGTAAAAAATTCCGCCAAAGCCGCAGGACGACTGAGTCTGTTTTCGGTTAAATTGGTCAGACCGGATTTTGTTGTAAAGTAAGCTGAATCACACTTCTGATACTAATTCTGTGATCTGTTTCGAATAAACTTAACAACACTTTTACATTGTCGTTAGGATATTCCCGACAACACAGCGTTAACTTCAGGAGATCATGCGTTCGGGATAATCGTCTGAAACAGGGGCTCGCGCCGGAGGGAAACATGGAAAAACCGTCAGATAAACTCAGTGATTTGCTGGTCAGACGCCTGCAAACCCTGATCAGGGAACGGTCACTGACGGCCGGAATGCGGTTACCTTCAGAGCGTAAACTTGCGGCGGAGCTGCAGGTTTCCCGGGCATCGGTCAGGGAAGCACTACAGAAACTGAACAGTGCCGGAGTGGTCACCACGCACCGCGGAGGCGGAACCTATGTGTGTAAAGCGCTCTCGCCCTGGTCGCAACGGGTGATCGTCGAGCCTTTACTGGCTCAGATGGATAACCCCGGCTACCGTTCAGATATTCTGGAAGCAAGACATACGCTGGAAGCGGGAACGGCCTGGCATGCGGCACTCAGAGCCACTGCCGAAGATAAGCAACGGTTACAGTACTGCTTTGATGCCATGTGTGAGTTACAGGAAGGTGGCGATGCCGGCCTGGTGGCTCAGGCCGATGCCCGCTTTCATCTGATGATTGCTGAAGCGTCACACAATGCTGTGTTGTTACAGACTATGCGCGGACTGTTTGATTTATTGCACAGCTCGGTATTACAGAGTCGCCAGCAAATGTTTTCCAGCGAGGATATTGTCAGCCAGTTATCGGAACAACATCTTCATCTGTTGCAGGCGATCCTCCGGGGTGATGCTGAGGCAGCACGTAATGCCGCTAACTGCCATCTCAGTTTCGTGCACAGGACAACACAACAACTTGATGAAGACTATGCCAGACAACTCAGAGTTATTCGCTTGCCTGACAGCCTTCTGCAAAGCACAGAGAATTGATCATGATTATTTCTGCTTCATCTGACTATCGTGCCGCCGCGGAGCGACGTTTACCCCCATTCCTGTTTCATTACATCGATGGCGGGGCCTATACCGAATATACAATGAAACGTAATACCGATGATTTATCCGGTATTGCTCTGCGTCAGCGGGTATTAAAAAATATGTCCTCGCTGAGTCTGGAAACAAAGCTGTTTAATGAGACCTTATCGATGCCGGTTGCGCTCGGGCCGGTAGGCCTGACGGGAATGTATGCCCGCAGAGGGGAAGTACAGGCCGCGAAAGCTGCAGCAAAGGCAGGGATCCCGTTTACCTTATCCACCGTCTCTGTCTGTCCGATTGAAGAAGTGACCCCGGCAATTGACCGTCCGATGTGGTTCCAGCTCTATGTTTTACGTGACCGCGGGTTTATGCGTAACGTACTGGAACGGGCCAAAGCCGCGGGCTGTTCCACGCTGGTCTTTACGGTAGATATGCCGACCCCGGGGGCGCGTTACCGTGATGCTCACTCCGGGATGAGTGGTCCGTTTGCGGCCTCCCGCCGTTATTTACAATCCGTGCAGCATCCTTCCTGGGCGTGGGATGTGGGGGTCATGGGCCGTCCGCATGACCTGGGGAATGTTTCAGCGTATCTCGGCAAGCCGACGGCACTGGAAGACTATATTGGCTGGCTGGCGAATAACTTTGATCAGTCTATTTCCTGGAAGGATCTGGAATGGATCCGGGATTTCTGGGACGGTCCGATGGTGATTAAAGGTATCCTCGACCCGGAAGATGCTAAGGATGCCGTGCGTTTTGGTGCCGATGGTATCGTGGTATCTAACCACGGCGGACGACAACTGGATGGCGTACTGTCCACGGCCAGGGCCATGCCTGCAATAGCCGATGCCGTTAAAGGCGACCTTACTCTGCTGGCAGACAGTGGTATCCGTAACGGACTGGATGTTGTACGTATGCTGGCGCTGGGGGCGGATACGGTTTTACTGGGACGAGCGTTTATCTATGCGCTGGCGGCTCACGGGCAGCAGGGAGTTGAGAATCTGCTGACGCTGATCGCTAATGAAATGCGGGTCGCCATGACCCTGACCGGCGCCAAATCGGTTCAGGAGATAAACCGTGATTTACTGGCTAACCTCCAGTGACCCGGATAATTCGCAAACATAGCCTGTAACACAGCAAAACAAGCCAATACTGACAGAGCGACTATACTGAATGCTGAGTAACTTACTACGGAGGAGTGTATGACGATTCATAAGAAAGGTTCGGCTCACTGGGAAGGCGATATTAAAGGTAAAGGGACTGTCAGCACTGAAAGCGGTGCACTCAGTCAGCAACCTTATGGCTTTAACACCCGCTTTGAAGATAAGCCCGGCACGAATCCTGAAGAGTTGATTGGCGCAGCGCATGCAGCCTGTTTCTCCATGGCACTCTCTCTGATGCTGGGCCAGGCGGGGCATACGCCGAAAAGCATCGATACGACCGCCGATGTTTCTCTGGATAAAAAGGGTGAAGGTTTTGCCATCACCAAAGTGGCACTGAAAAGTGTTATCGAACTTCCAGGGATTGATGAGAAAAAATTTGAAGAGATCATCAATAAAGCTAAAGCGGGCTGTCCGGTCTCTCAGTTGCTGAATACCGAAATTACACTGGATTACGTACTGGAAAATTAATTCAGCGGTGTCATTTCCCGGGAGGCTACGGCCTCCCGTCAGTATCCGCTTTTTTTCCGTGCCGGCCGCTGGCAGGCAGGACAGGGGATGCTGAACCGCGCGGAACCCGGATCACCCGGCCCGGATCTGCGGCAATAAATTCTAATGTCGGCGCGTAGTAGAACGGCAACCATCCGCCATATCCCGCTTCCCATTCCCAGCGCACGGGACAGGGCCAGATAATATCCTGATACAGCAAGTAATAGATCCAGCGTCCCCCGGGTTTACGTGGTCGCTTATTTTTTTTAAGCTTCATAAACTATCCGCTATCCGGGGTAACAACGTATCCCACGGGCTTTGGCCGGCCGGGCAGTATTGCAGGTCATACATTAATACCTACTCTGATTCTGACTCTGATCCGCCGCCTCGATGAACCTCACCGCAGAGCAATACCACATGCGGACGGACCTTACGAATACGTTGAGCCATCACCTCACAGCTACTCTGCGTCGGAAAAATATGTTCAGAAACCGGCAATGCATCGCAGGCATCATTACCGCAGGCACTGACTAATAGCACGAATCCGATTAACATGACTAACTCCTTATACCAGTAAGCACATGTCGTGATTGCCGGGTGAACCAGTATAGCACTCTTACAGATAACGCGATGATGACGGAGACCGGCATTACAGGTTTTTCTGCAAGCGGGGGCGTTGCTGCGTTACAATTTAATTTTTCTGCAGGATTTCCCTCAATGATGACAGGTAACAAGATAATGAATGAACCCATCGCCAGCCCTTCCGAAAACCCTAAACAGGCGGCCTTACAGGTTGTGATTGAGCTGGTGCGTGCCGGTAAACTGAGCCCGTTACAGGGAGATGCCTCAAATATGCTGTCGATTTATGAACAGTTCAAAACCCATTTTGAGCAGGAATCTGACGCAGGGGCGTGAGAGGCAATACGCGGTGCGGGCAACGGACTGCCCGCGCTACCAGGCGGTAAGATACAGCGCCGGCACCAGGGCTATCAGATTATTCAGGGTGTGTAAAAACACCGGTAAGGCAAGCCCTTTGCTTTTCATTCTGGCCCAGCACAGCAAGAGGGAGAAAAGCGTCAGTGCCGCGATGGACTGCCAGTGGACATACTGTGTATGCATGGCCGCAAACAGCAGCGAGGTCAGTAAGGTACAGGCCAGTCTGCTTTCAGGGGCCCATAACAGAAAGGCCTGCAGCAGAAACCCGCGGAACAAAACTTCTTCGAATACCGGGGCCAGACAAACGGCGGTGATCAGCAATATTAATTGTGAACTTCGGGCCTGTGACGATTGCTCTGACAGCCAGACCTCCGGCAGCAAATATTGTGTTTCCGCCAGCATCAGGATCAGTAATGCCGCGGTGAACAGGAGTGTCTGTACCAGCGTTAGCTGACCGAAAGGAATGTCGTCCCGGCGCTGACAATAAAAACGATACAACGGATAAATCACCGCGAATTCAAACAGGCAGATCACCGGCACCAGCAAACCACTGGTCCGCAGCACCAGAAAGTCAGGAAACAGCGTTATCATCAGCGTTATCAGATAGTAGATAACAAAACTTCCGAGATAAAACGCGGTAAGTGTGATTTTATCTGAATGTGTATTCATCGGTGGCCCGGAGTTAAGAATCTTCTGAATAGTATCAATGGTACAGATCACTGTCGAGTCATCGGCGATAATCGCAGAGGTCATTGCTGTCACTCAGGAGGATTCGGTGTGCTGTCCTCAGTGAAGACAAAGGGCCTGCATGTCGTTTGACCCGCGGTAAACACCCGTAGCGGCGGCCTGGCAGTGAGATACACAGGTCGCTTTGCGACAGAAACCCGTGACAGTAAACAGTATGGCTGCCGGGGGATAATTTTCCGTGCCGCAGGTGGCATTTCATTATTAAATCAGCACAGGCGTGACCCGGACCGGTATTTCTGCGCTAAGCAAAGTCCGCAGGGGAGTCTCTGTGAGGCGTTTAAGGAGTTGTTATGACATTTTACGGAAAGCTCGTGCTGTTAAGCGGAATAGTACTGCTGGCTTCCTGCCAGTCAGCCCGTCAGCATCCGCAGGACCAGGCGTATGTCCCGGATGATGATATGTGCGGGGCCTCTCAGTTTCAGAGCTTTATCGGCAAGCCACTGACTTCGATAGAGAACATGCGATTCGGTACTGAGTCCAGGGCGATTGCCTATAACTCTGTCGTCAGCATGGACTTTAATCTGCGTCGCCTGAATTTTATGGCGGATGCGCAGGGGAACATTACACGGATCTATTGCGGCTGAAACAGTGATCTCTGCCGTCAGGAACCGTGGGACTACGAAAGCGGGCTGTAGGATTAGTGTCAGAAAACTGTTAAGGCTGGTTTCAGTGAATAAACAGAAGGAGGATACGGATTTTTCTGAGCAAGGCTGGTTATATACTGAAGGCCGGAAGCAGAAACAACCCGAATAGAGGTCAACTATGGTACGACTGTTAAAAATTGCTGCTGTTCTGGGCGTCGTGGTAATGCTGAATGGCTGTATTTTCCCGCCTCCCGGAGGAGGATGGGGCGGCGGTGGCGGCGGTCACGGTGGTGGCGGCGGTGGTGGCTGGGGTGGCGGCCTATCTGGCTATGGCGATTGGCGCACCGCTGGGGGTATTACTCGATCAATGGATGGGGATCAGTGG
>NZ_JAERJR010000032.1 GCF_018257515.1 Tatumella sp. JGM118 | reverse complement strand
TATACCGGGGCGGTACCGTCCGCCAGCTATACCATTACCGACGGGCAGGCGACGTCCTCGGCCACCCTGAGCTTCAGCCCGATCAATACCCCGCCGGTAGCCAATGATGACACGGCAACCGCGCAGGAAAACACCGCGGTTAAAGGCAATGTGCTGACCAATGACACCGATAAGGACGGCGACCCCCTGACGGTGACGCAGTTCACAGTGGACGGGCAGACGGTGGCTGCGGGACAGACCGCCACGATCAGCGGCGTCGGTACCCTGACCATCGGCAGTGACGGGGCGTACACCTTTACCCCGGTGACCGGTTATACCGGCGCGGTACCGTCCGCCAGCTATACCATTACCGACGGGCAGGCGACGTCCTCAGCCACCCTGAGCTTCAGTCCGATCAATACCCCGCCGGTAGCCAATGATGACACGGCAACCGCACAGGAAAACACCGCGGTTAAAGGTAATGTGCTGACCAACGACACCGATAAGGACGGCGACCCCCTGACGGTGACGCAGTTTACGGTGAACGGTCAGACGGTGGCTGCGGGCCAGACCGCCACAATCAGCGGCGTCGGCACCCTGACCATTGGCAGTCATGGGCATTACATCTTCACGCCGCTGACCGGTTATACCGGGGCGGTACCGTCGGCGACCTATACTATTACCGACGGGCAGGCGACATCCTCGGCCACCCTGAGCTTCAGTCCGATCAATACCCCGCCGGTGGCAACCGATGATATCGCATACCCTGAAAAAAATACTGCGGCCAGCGGCAATGTGCTGACCAACGACACGGATAAGGACGGTGACACCCTGACGGTGACGCAGTTCACGGTTGACGGGCAGGTAGTGAGCGCAGGACAGACCGCCACCCTCAGCGGCGTCGGCACCCTGACCATCGGCAGTAATGGTGATTACACCTTTACCCCGCTGACCGGCTATACCGGGGCGGTACCGGCAGCGACCTATACCATCACCGATGGCCAGGCGACGGCAACTGCGGTTCTGCACTTTACCGATATTGCGACAGGTTCAAATACGTCGCCGGTAGCTGAAGATGATCATGCGGTCACGAAAGCGGATACGGCAGTCAGCGGAAATGTACTGGATAATGACACGGATAAGGACGGTGACACTCTGACGGTGACCGGGTTCTCGGTGGACGGTCATACGCTGAAAGCCGGTGAAACCGCGACGCTCAGCGGTGTCGGCACCCTGACCATTAGCAGTAACGGGGCATATACCTTCACCCCGGTAACCGGTTACACCGGCCCGGTGCCGTCCGCGACTTATACCATTACCGACGGGCAGGCCACTGCATCTGCAACACTGAGCTTCAGCGCAATTAATACGCCACCGGTGGCGATAGCGGACCATGCAGTGACCGATGGCGACACGCCAGTGAGCGGCAATGTGCTGAGCAATGACACCGACAAAGACGGTGACACCCTGACGGTGACGCAGTTCACGGTCGACGGGCAGACACTGACTGCGGGGCAGACCGCGACCCTCAGCGGTGTCGGCACCCTGACCATCGGTAGTCATGGTCATTACACCTTCACGCCGGTAAGCGGCTACACCGGGGCGATCCCGACGGCGACTTATACCATTACCGACGGGCAGGCCACTGCATCTGCAACACTGAGCTTCAGTGCGATCAATACGCCGCCTGTGGCGACGGATGATATTGCGCACCCGGAAAAAAATAGTGCAGTGACCGGCAATGTACTGAGCAACGACACAGATAAAAACGGCGACAGTCTGACAGTGACAGGATTTACTGTCGACGGTCAGACGCTGACGGCCGGCGAGAGCGCGACCCTTACCGGTGTCGGCGTGCTCACGATCAATGCGAACGGTGCTTATACATTTACTCCGGAAATCGGGTATGCGGGAGCCGTCCCGGCCGCGACCTACACTATCACTAATGGACAAGGTAGCGCGTCGGCAACCCTGAGCTTTACCAACATCATTGATAATGCGCCTGACGCCGTTGATGATCATGCGACGGTACAAAAAAATACCACTCTGAGTGGTAATGCGTTGGGTAACGATAGTGATAAAGATGGTGATGCGTTAATGATCACTGACTTTACAGTTAACAATCAGACGTTTAAGGCTGGTGAGACTGCGACCATCAGCGGTGTAGGTACGCTGACTTTCAGCGCCGGCGGGCAATATATATTCACGCCAGTGAAAGGCTATGTGGGTCCGGTACCGGCAGCGACCTACACGGTATCAGATGGCCAGCTAACGTCACAGGCAACCGTTTATTTCAGTGATATTAAGAATACAGCGCCGACAGCGGTAAATGACCACGCGACCACAGTTGAAAATACCCCGGTCAGTGGCAATGTACTCAGCAATGACACGGATAAAGACGGTGACAGCCTGACAGTGACACAGTTTACTGTTGCAGGGCAGACGGTGACCGCGGGACAAACCGCCACGATCAGTGGTGTGGGTACCCTGACCATCGGCAGTGACGGGGCGTACACCTTTACGCCGGTGAGCGGTTATACCGGCCCGGTGCCGTCCGCGACTTATACCATCACCGACGGGCAGGCGACGTCCTCGGCAATACTAAGCTTTAGCTCGATCAACACCCCGCCGGTGGCCAATAATGACAGTGCGGTGGCGAAAGAAAACACCGCGGTCAGCGGCAATGTATTGAGCAACGACACGGATAAGGATGGTGACAGCCTGACGGTGACGCAGTTCACTGTGGACGGCCAGACGGTGACCGCAGGACAGACCGCCACGATCAGCGGTGTCGGCACCCTGACCATCAGCAGTGACGGGACGTACACCTTCACCCCGCTGACCGGTTATACCGGGGCGGTGCCATCTGCGACCTATACCATCACCGACGGGCAGGCGACGTCCTCGGCGACGCTGAGCTTCAGTGCGATCAACTCGCCGCCGGTTGCGGAAAATGATACCGCGACCCCGGAGAAAAATAGTACAACGACAGGGAATGTACTGACCAACGACAGCGATAAAGATCACGATACGCTGACTGTCACGAATTTCACGGTGGACGGGCAGACGGCGACCGCGGGACAGACCGCCACGATCAGTGGCGTGGGCACCCTGACCATTGGTAGTGATGGTGCTTATAGCTTTACGCCAGTGACCGGTTACACCGGGCCGGTACCGTCAGCCACTTATACAATAACCGACGGGCAGGCGACAGCGTCCGCGACACTGAGTTTCAGTAATATCGTCAATACGCCGCCGTCGCCTCAGGATGACACCATCAGCGTGCAGGAAAATACGCCTGCGACGGGTAATGTGCTGAGTAATGATTCTGATAAAGATGGTGATACGCTGACGGTGACACAGTTCACTATCGATGGTCAGACTCTGAAAGCCGGCGAAACGGCGACACTGGACGGCGTGGGTACCCTGACTATCGGCAGTGATGGTGCCTATACCTTTACCCCGGCCACCGGTTATACCGGAGCTGTGCCGTCAGCAACTTACACCGTTACCGATGGCCAGGCAGAGGCAACGGCTACGCTGACTATTCAGGATATTACTCAAACGTATACCAATACACCGCCGGTGGCCAATGATGACAGTGCGGTGGCGAAAGAAAATACCGCGGTGAGCGGCAATGTGCTGAGCAATGACACGGATACAGACGGTGACACCCTGACGGTGACGCAGTTCACGGTGGACGGACAGACGCTGGCCGCGGGACAGACTGCGACCCTAAGCGGTGTCGGCACCCTGACCATCGGCAGTGACGGGACTTATACCTTCACACCCGTCACCGGCTATACCGGTGCTGTGCCTTCTGCCAGCTATACGATCACCGACGGGCAGGCGACAGCCTCCGCGACATTGAGTTTCAGTGCCATCAATACACCGCCGGTAGCCAATAATGACACGGCAACCGCGAAAGAAAACACGGCGGTCAGTGGTAATGTGCTGAGTAATGACACCGACAAAGACGGTGATACTCTGACGGTGACCGGATTCACCGTGGACGGGCAGACACTGACAGCAGGCGAGACCGCCACCCTCAGCGGTGTGGGTACCCTGACGATTAGCAGCGATGGGGCATATACCTTTACGCCGGTCACCGGCTATACCGGACCGGTGCCGTCAGCCACCTATACCATTACCGACGGCCAGGCAACGGCCTCGGCGGTATTAAGCTTTACGGCTATTAATACGCCACCGGTGGCTGTTAACGATTATGTCACGGTGGATAAGGATTCACCGGTCAGTGGTAATGTGCTGAGCAATGATACGGATAAAGACGGTGATACGCTGAGTGTGACGCAGTTCTCTGTGGACGGTCAGACATTGAAAGCGGGGGAGACCGCAACACTCAGCGGTGTGGGTACCCTGACCATTAGCAGCGACGGTGCGTATACCTTTACGCCGGTCAGTGGCTACGTTGGAGCGATACCTGCAGCGACTTATACCATATCTGATGGTCAGTCGACGGCAGAAGCCTCAGTGATCTTTGATCATGCGCCGGCCATTGAAATTACGCAGTCCACAGAAGTGACTTACACCCCCGGGACTGATATCAGTGGTTTTAACTCATCATCCTGGCAAAACAACTGGACCAGCGCCGGCTGGAAAGGTGTGTGGCCGAGCTATGACAGTACTAATCACCTGGTGAATCTGAGCGCGGATGGGGGGTCATATACCGGCACGATGAATGCTACGACGACATTCAACACGAATGATGTCCTGGATCTGACGGTTGGCTGGAATAATGGCTGGTCAGGGACGGACGATGGTAGCTCTGCCGTGCTTTCATTCTCCTATGGAACGCAGACCTTATTTTCGATTACCACACCAGGTAAGTCGACCACGGGAACAACGCCCGGAACAGAGTATGCCGATGCGGAGAAATATGCCTATATCACGCTCTCTGAGGGGATAGAAGTCTCACTGGATGGCGGGAAAACCTGGCTGGATGGCTCGACGGCGATCCCGTTTGAAACCTGGCGTTTGTATCAGAAAGATCAAACGGTCACCGACAGTGATCTCTCCCATATTCTGGTGAAAGGGATGCAGACAGGAGTCAGTGATCATCTGGTCCTGAACTGGGATGCCCCCGGCACCCCTGCGGATGACTTTCAGATTTCCGGAGTCAGTGTTTCTCAGGTGACCGAAACGACTTCTGACAGTGATAGCCATACCCTGACTTATGATCCTTCCACGTCTTCAGGTACGGATAGCACTAGTTCACAACTGGCGGTATTGCCTAATATCAGTGTCAGCGACAGTGACGGAGATGACACTATTCAGTCTGCCACGATAACGTTGTCCGGAAAAAGTGGTGACCAGCTGTGGATTAATGGAATGGACGCGACGACTCACACAGCAGGCAAAGCGTCTTATTCACTGACGTCGGATGGCGATGGTACTCTGACATTAACCCTCAAGGCAGGAACCAGTGGATCATTAAGCAGCAGTGACTGGAATAGTTTACTGGAGGGTCTGCGCTTCGGTACGACGGGTGATTCAGGGACCCGGCAGTTAACGGTGACGGTGAATGATGGGCAGTTAGACAGTAATACCGAAACCGTTGACATCAATGTGACGGGCTCTGCGTCGTCGGGCGATCTGCCGGGTTACAGTGCGGACACGCAGACGACCACGACAGATGCTTTGCTGAGTACCTATTCTCTGGAAAATGTCAGTGATCTGGCGTCGGCGTCAGATACATCGTCTACGACAGAGACGTTACCGGCCTTGCAGTCTCTGTTAAGTACCGGTTCGACAACCACGTCATCGACCGGGACGTCAGCATCTTCCACGACAGGTTCATCGTCGTCGGCAACCGACAGCCTGCATACGACCAGTGAAACATCGTCTGCATTGCTGGCCAAAGAGGATGAATTATCCTCGAATAATAATACGGTTTAATTTTCAGCCGCCCCCTCCGGTGTTATGCCGGAGGGGATATTGACGACTCTGGTGAGTCGTTCAGAGACAGTTGAACATGTCGTTTGATGCAGGTTAGTGAATACTCTCAAGATGAGTAACAGTATGAATAGTAAATCAGATCCGGAATATACGGACGAGCCTTCCCAAAAATCTCAGTCGCAACTGATCGATGGATGGGTCGATGCGCTGGAGTATGTTTCAATCCATTTTCAGTTGAGTGTTTCCCCTGAAAACCTGAGAGTGAAAGCTCGCTGGATAACGGGCCTCTATGATGAAAAAGAACTCAGGAAACTGGCTCAGCATAGTGGCTTAAAAATGCGGTTTATTGAGCCAGATCTGACCGTCATTAATAGCTGGCGTTTACCTGTAGTACTTGAATTGACCGATGGGCAGGTCGCTGTCATTACAGGGGTCAAATCGGACCAGATGACACTGATATTCAGTGGTGATCAGGGGACTGAAACCGTTACTGAAATAGGTGCCTTACAGGCTTCAGTCAGGCGTCTTGCCATCCTGCGGCCTATGGATATCCCTGCCGATGCACGGATAGACAGTTATCTGGAGCCGGTTAAGAAACACTGGATCAGAGATATTGTATTTTCGGATAAAAAATCCTACGGCTACATTTTCCTGGCATCGATTATTACCAACCTGATGGCGTTGGGAGGGGTACTCTTCTCAATGCAGGTCTACGACCGGGTGATCCCGGCGCAGTCAGAGCCTACGCTGTATGTCTTATTTGGCGGTGTATTGTTATCGATAGTGTTTGCGTGGGTCATGCGCAGCGCAAGGACCAGGATCACCGATTTATTAGGGAAGAAAGCAGACCTCAGGATTTCAGACCGTGTTTTTGACCATGCCCTCCGTATCCGAAGCAGTGCCCGTCCCCAGTCGACCGGTGCATTTATCTCCCAATTAAAAGAGCTTGAATCCGTCAGAGACATGATGACGTCGACCACCATTGCTGCGGTCGCCGATCTTCCATTCTTTATTCTCTTCTCTCTGGTGTTCTGGTCAATTGCCGGGTGGCTGGTGGTGGTTCCTTTATTAGCTTTTGTTGCGCTGCTGCTGCCTGGCATCTTATTACAACCCAAGCTTCGGGAACTGGTACGTGCCGGCATGAGAGAATCTTCATTACGCAATGCGATGCTGGTAGAGACGGTACAAGGAATGGAGGATATAAAAATTCTTCAGGCTGAGCCGCGCTTTCTGAATAAATGGAATTATTATAATGCGGTCAATGCCGATGCAGGGCTGAAGCTTAGGGATTTACTCAGCAAATTAAACAACTGGATCCAGACCGTACAGGGCAGTACGTTTGCCGTTGTGGTGTTCTTAGGTGCTCCCCATGTCATCTCCGGTCAGATGACGACCGGTGTACTGGTTGCCGGTTCGATATTATCCAGCAGAATGTTAGCGCCGTTGTCGGGCATTGCCCAGTTACTGAATCGCTGGCAACAGGCAAAAATGGGCAGTGCGGCATTGGATAAACTGATGAAGATGCCGATAGATAACCCGGAGAACTCGACCAGGGTCAGCCGTCCGTCTCTGAGTGGTAACTATGAAATTCGTGAAGCGATCTTCGGTTATCTTCCGGAGAGTCCGGTATTAAATGTCGCTAAGCTGGATATCCGGCAGGGCGAACGAATTGCCCTTTTAGGGCGAAATGGTGCAGGGAAATCAACATTACTGCAGGTCCTGGCGGGGTTAATCGAACCTTTCTCAGGAAAAGTGATCCTGGATGGGGTGACTTTGTCACATCTCGACCCGGCGGATGTTCGTCGTGATGTGAGTTTTCTGACACAAAATGCCCGATTATTTTATGGAACGATCCGTGAAAACCTTTTACTGGGCTACCCTCAGGGCACCGATGCTGAACTGATTGCGGCATTAAAAGCCGCCGGTGCGTGGGAGTTTATTTCCCATTTACAGGATGGCTGGGATCACGTCGTGGCAGAAGGGGGAGGGGGATTATCGGGAGGCCAGAAGCAATCACTGTTATTGGCCCGTTTATTGCTCCGTAACCCCTCAACATTGTTACTGGATGAGCCGACAGCCTCACTGGATGAGATCGCAGAAAAGAAAGTGATGCAGCAGTTAAAAGCGATGTCCGGTAGCAGTACATTGATTATTGCAACTCATCGTCCGGCGGTATTGCAGATAGTAGACAGAATTCTTGTGATTGATAACGGAAAAATAGTGCTGGATGGACCCCGGGATCAGGTTCTTAGCCGGTTAAGCGGTACGCCCACGTCTGCAGCAGGGGAGAAAAAATGAAATTATTCCGTTTTCGCTCTGTAGCAGAAGAAACATCGGATGACGCTTTTTCTGAAGTATCGGCGACCTCATCAGTCCGTATGATTATCACTATTACGTTGTTCCTGTTACTTTTTTTTATCTGGGCCTGGTTTTGTAAGGTCGATGAAGTCTCTAATGGCCCCGGGCAGGTGATCCCTACGCTCAGGGATCAGAAAATTCAATCCCGCGATGGCGGCGTATTAACGGATCTCTATGTTCATGAAGGAGAAATTGTTGATAAGGGCAGCATTCTTGCGCAATTAGATCCTACACAAGGTGAATCTTCCCTTGAAGAGTCAGCCGCCCGCTACAGGGCTGCATTAGCTGCCGGTGCGCGTTTACGGGCCGAAGCGACCGGGGCCGATCATCCGGTTTTTCCTGCAGAGTTAAATGAATACCCGCAATTGATACAGTCCGAAACAGCGCTGTTTAATGCCAGACGTAAGAATCTGGCGGATACTCTGTCGTCACTGAATAACTCGCTGAGTTATCTGACTAAACAAATCAATATTACCCGTTCTTTATTGAACAGCGGCGCCGCCAGTCAGGTAGATTTACTGAAAGAAGAACGCGACCGTGCTGATTTGCAGCTCAGAATATCGGATGCTCAGACCGGTTATCAGGTGAAAACGCAGGAAGAACTCGCGAAAGCGGATGCCGAGGTCAGAGCGCTTCAACCGGTGGTTGCCGGGCGTCAGGCCAGCGTGAATAAACTGACATTACGTGCACCTGTGCGCGGAATCATTAAATCTCTGGATGTCACGACTATCGGCGGCGTTATCCCACCCAATGGCACGTTGATGAGTATGGTGCCTCTTGATGATCAGCTTCTGGTGGAGGCCAGAATTTCTCCCAGAGATATTGCCTTTATTCGCCCGGGACTGGAAGCAAAAGTCAAAGTCACTGCCTATGACTATTCGATTTATGGCGGGTTAAAGGGGAAAGTAGTGACCATCTCTCCGGATACCATTCGTGACGAAGTGAAACCTGAAAATATCTATTATCGGGTATTTGTTCTGACGGATTCCGATGCTTTAGTGAATGCAAAAGGGAAACATTTCCCGATTGTTCCCGGTATGGTGACTTCAACGGATATTAAAACGGGAAGCAGAACCATTTGGGACTACCTGACAAAACCGCTGAATAAAGTGAATGAAGCTCTGCATGAGCGCTAATCTGACGATACCAGGAAGATAATAATGAAAAACGTTATGCGACTACCCGCAGGAGCCCTGTGCTTCTCATTCGGACTACTTTTAAGCGGATGTGCGAACCTCTGGCATGATAACCCTGTTGATAACCGCTCTAACCCGGATCACTACAGTTATCATGATGTCAGTAAACGCCCCACCCGGCTGGATGAAAAATTTGTTCGTCAGGGAACTCAGCAGCAATTATCAGCGGTCGGTGCTATCCGGCCGGAGATGACCCGTGAGCAAGTCACCGCTTTATTAGGTAAACCCCTTTATCAGGACGATAGTGGGACACAGTGGGAATATGATATTAACCTGCAGTTACCGCAGTCAGAAAATCATATTATCTGCCAGTACAAAGTGATTTTTGACAGTATCACTCAGCGTGTGAAAACCGGGGTATGGCGTCGTCAGCAATGTCTGGATCTGGCGAAAAACGTTGCCTCAACAAAAGAAACTGCACCGCCATCCAAAAATACGCTATTCGCAGGCGCCCGTTAAATGCCATCGCCAGCCGGAGCTTAATTCGCTCCGGCCGCGACAGAAAAGGCCTGTTTTTTCGGACGGGTTGATTTCTGTCACGCAAATTTACCGCCTCTGGCGTACAATCTTCAGCATAATTCACTGTAGCTTATTGAGGTTAATATGTCGCAATCCGATGTTTTCCATCTGGGGCTGACGAAAGCCGATCTTCAGGGCTCCACATTAGCGATTGTGCCCGGCGATCCTGAACGCGTCAGAAAAATTGCTGAACTGATGGACGAGCCCCGTCAGCTGGCGTCCCACCGTGAATTCACCAGCTGGCTGGCCTTTATCGGGGGCAAACCGGTGGTAGTCTGCTCCACGGGGATTGGCGGGCCTTCCACCTCTATTGCCGTAGAAGAGCTTGCTCAGCTGGGGGTCCGCACCTTTCTGCGCGTCGGAACCACCGGGGCCATCCAGCCTGGCATTAACGTCGGTGATGTCCTGGTGACCACGGCTTCAGTACGACTGGATGGTGCCAGTCTCCACTTTGCACCGCTGGAATATCCGGCCGTGGCGGACTTCACCTGTACGACAGCACTGGTCAATGCGGCCCATGAGTCCGGCGCCACCACCCATATCGGAGTGACTGCATCTTCCGATACCTTCTACCCGGGCCAGGAACGGTACGACACCTATTCCGGCAGAGTCGTGAAGGCTTTCCGTGGTTCTATGGAAGAGTGGCAGTCGATGGGTGTGCTGAACTATGAGATGGAATCGGCCACTCTGCTCACCATGTGTGCCAGTCAGGGATTACGTGCCGGCATGGTTGCCGGAGTTATCGTTAACCGGACACAAAAAGAGATCCCGGATAGCGCCACCATGAAACAGACAGAGAGCCAGGCCGTGAGCATTGTCGTCAGGGCCGCCAAAGCCTTACTCTGACCTCTCCTTTACAGCATCTGCCGGGGTTCTCCGGCAGATGTCTCTGGTCGCAGAACAGAAATATCTGGACATCTATACAGTGCCACTCTACCTTTTCTCTGTGAGTCTGAATAACGGGGACGCGGGTGGATACGCAGCTTATCATTTCAATCGCCTTACTGGCCGGAGGCTTAGGCCTGGGCTGGTTAGTCGCGGGATTACGAACAGGTCACCAGCTGGCCGCCAATGATGCCGAATTACGTGTGCGTCAGGAAACGATGGCGCAGCTGTATCAGGACCTGGCTACAGAACAACAACGTCTGCAGGCAAAAGACCAGGAGTTACGACAGGTCTATAGCACACTGAGTGCCCGGCAGGAGCAACTGAACCAGCTGGCTTACTGGCGGGAGCAAAGTGAGCAACTGGCCCTTGAAGTTCGCCATCAGTCAGAAATCAACCGCGTTCAGGAAGCCGAGCTTCGTGAAGCGACGACCCGGTTAGAAGATACCCGGCTGGCGGCAGAGGAAAAGCAGCGGTTACTGCTCAACAGTGAGCAGCGGCTGGCCGCGCAGTTTGAAAACCTGGCGGGGCGGATTTTCGAAAACAGCGGCCGCCGGTTTGATGAACAAAACCGCCAGAGTCTGCAGGGATTACTGACCCCGTTGCGTGAACAGCTGGATGGGTTTCGCCGTCAAATCAACGAAAGTTTCAGTCATGAAGCCCGTGAGCGGCATACGCTTACACATGAAATCCGTCAGTTACAAAAACTCAATAGCGAAATGGCGAAGGAAGCCGTTAACCTGACTCGTGCCCTGAAAGGGGATAACAAAATTCAGGGTAACTGGGGGGAAGTGGTCCTCGGCCGTGTACTGGAAGCCTCCGGTCTGCGGGAAGGTCATGAATACGAAACCCAGGTCAGCATTCAGCGCAGTGACGGACGTTATCAGCCGGATGTGATTGTGCATCTTCCGCAGAAAAAAGATGTCGTGATCGATGCCAAAATGACGCTGGTAGCCTATGAGCGTTACTTTAATGCCGACGATGAGACGGTGCGTGAGCTGGCCTTGCAGGAGCATCTGACCGCGGTACGACAGCATATCCGGTTACTCAGCCGTAAGGACTATCAGCAGTTGCCCGGTGTGCGTTCGCTGGATTATGTACTGATGTTTATTCCCGTCGAACCGGCCTTTCTGCTGGCGATTGACCGGCAGCCTGAACTGATCAGCGAAGCCCTGCAGCAAAATATTATGCTGGTCAGTCCGACCACGTTGCTGGTGGCACTGCGTACCATCAGTAATCTCTGGCGTTATGAACACCAGAGCCAGAATGCCCAGCATATTGCGGAAAAAGCGGGGCGGCTGTACGACAAAATGCGATTATTTGTCGATGATATGCAAAGCCTGGGAGCGCATCTTGATAAGGCCCGTGACAGTTATCAGCAATCGATGAAGAAGCTCTCGGAAGGGCGGGGTAATCTGGTCGCGCGGACGGAAGCATTCCGTCATCTGGGCGTGGAAATACGCCGGCCGATCAATCCTAAAGTCACCGAAAAAGCGCTCTCTTTCGATGCCGGGACGCAGGAAACCGACGGTGATAATGAAACCTCACTGGTCGGCCCGGAGAATACGTGGGACAATGAAGAAAATCCCCGGGGAGTTTCTGAATAGTGGCGCCGTAAGGTGCCCGGCCTTCGGGACTCTGATACACTTCAGACAGTATTGATCACAGAACAGGTAATACCGATGGCAGATGAATCTCAGGAAACAACACATTTTGGTTTTCAGACCGTAGCTAAAAATGAAAAGGCTGAAAAAGTTGCTGACGTGTTCCATTCCGTGGCAGCAAAATATGACCTGATGAACGATTTGATGTCGATGGGCATCCATCGTATCTGGAAGCGTTTTACCATTGATTGCAGTGGCGTACGTCGCGGTCAGCGCGTGCTGGATCTGGCCGGGGGCACGGGTGATCTGACTGCAAAATTTTCCCGTCTGGTCGGTGAAACCGGTCAGGTTGTACTGGCAGACATCAACAGCTCCATGCTGAAAATGGGCCGGGAGAAACTGCGTAATAAAGGCGTTTCCGGCAATGTCAGTTATGTGCAGGCGAATGCAGAAGCGCTGCCTTTCCCTGACAACTATTTCGATTGCATCACCATCTCTTTTGGCCTGCGCAACGTGACCGAAAAAGAGAAGGCACTGGCCTCCATGTTCCGTGTCCTGAAGCCGGGTGGCCGCCTGCTGATCCTTGAGTTTTCCAAACCCCTGCTTGAGCCATTAAGCAAAGCCTACGATGCTTATTCATTCCACCTGTTACCGCGTATTGGCCAGATCGTGGCTGGCGATGCAGACAGCTACCGCTATCTTGCAGAATCTATCCGTATGCATCCGGATCAGGAAACCCTGAAGGGCATGATGAATGATGTCGGTTTCGAAAATACCTCTTATTACAATATGACCGGAGGTATCGTTGCCCTTCATCGCGGATATAAATTCTGATGTCGATGGCGATGAACCCCATGCTGTTACTGGCGGCAAGCGCTGAGAGCGCACTGAACCGACTCCTTTATCAGGACCGGGGCATGAAAGCGGCACGCCAGCGGCTGAAAGGCAAAGTGCTGACGCTGAAATTCAGTGAATTACCGAAACCGCTGGTACTGGTATTCAGTGAACATCAGCTGGATGTGCTGACCGACTGGCAGGATGAAAGTGACTGTACGGTCTCTCTGGCATTCTCGGTCGTACCGGAATTACGGGACCGTCAGAATCTGACGGCCCTGATTAAGCAGGAGCGGCTGGATGTGCAGGGCGATTTGCAGGTCATTCAGCAGTTTTCTGCATTGCTCGATATGGCAGAACTGGATCCCGCGGAATATCTCGCTCCTCTGGTGGGGGATGTGGCTGCGCAGGGGATCAGCCGGGCAGGTCAGCGTGTTTTCTCTTTCCTGCGTAAAGAGATCACCGGTAAACAGCAGCAACTGGGGGAACTACTGACTCAGGAGTGGCAGGCTGCGCCCGGTGCCCTTGAAGTTGCCTGGTTTTGTGAAGAAACTCAGGCTCTGGACAAAAAGCTGGCCCTGCTGGAAGCGCGGCTGGCTCAACGGGAGAAGAAATGACGGTTGGAGAGATTCGGCGACTCTATTTCATTATTCGTGTCTTTTTGTCCTATGGCCTGGATGAACTTATCCCGAAGACACGCCTGACTTTACTGCTACGTTTCTGGCGCCGCTGTGTTTTCTGGATCCCGAATCGTCATCCTGATGAACTGCTGGGTGTGCGCTTACGACTGGCGCTGGAACAACTCGGCCCGGTCTGGATCAAGCTCGGACAGATGTTGTCGACCCGCCGGGATCTCTTTCCGCCGGAAATTGCGGACCAGCTGGCGGCACTGCAGGATAAAGTCCCGCCTTTTGACGGCGCTAAGGCCAAAGCTCAAATCGAAAAATCTCTCGGCGGTCCGGTCGAACAGTGGTTCGATGATTTTGATATCAAACCCCTGGCATCCGCCTCTATCGCCCAGGTACATACGGCCACGCTGAAAGAAAATGGTCAGGACGTGGTGATTAAGGTGATCCGCCCCGATATTCTGCCGGTGATTAAAGCCGATATGCGGCTGATTTACCGTCTGGCACGCTGGGTGCCGCGTCTGCTTCCCGATGGCAGGCGTCTGCGTCCGGTCGAAGTGGTCAGGGATTATGAAAAGACCCTGATTGATGAACTGAACCTGCTGCGTGAAGCGGCAAATGCGATTCAGCTGCGTCGTAATTTCGAAGACAATAACATGCTCTATGTGCCGTTCATCTATTCAGACTATTGCAGCGAGACGATGCTGGTCATGGAACGGATTTACGGGATTCCTATCTCGGACACGAATACTCTGCGGGCGCATGGCGTAAATATGCAACTGCTGGCCGAACGCGGAGTACAGGTCTTCTTTACCCAGGTCTTCCGCGACAGTTTCTTCCATGCAGATATGCACCCGGGGAATATCTTTGTCAGCTATGAGCACCCTGAAGACCCGCAATATATCGGTATCGACTGCGGTATTGTCGGTTCACTGAACAAAGAGGACAAACGGTATCTGGCGGAAAACTTTATCGCATTTTTTAATCGTGATTATCGTCGGGTCGCCGAACTGCACGTAGATTCCGGCTGGGTACCGCCGGACACCAATGTGGAAGATTTTGAGTTTTCCATCCGTACGGTGTGTGAACCTATTTTTGAAAAGCCGTTAGCCGAAATTTCTTTCGGGCATGTATTACTGAATCTGTTTAATACCGCGCGGCGTTTCAATATGGAAGTGCAGCCTCAGCTGGTATTACTGCAGAAAACGCTGCTGTATGTGGAAGGGATAGGTCGTCAGCTTTACCCACAGCTGGACTTATGGAAAACCGCGAAGCCTTTCCTGGAAGAGTGGATTAAGGATCAGATAGGCTTACCGGCGATCTGGCGCGCAGTGAAGTCGAAAGCCCCCTCCTGGGCGGAAAAGCTTCCTGAGCTTCCTGAACTCTTTTATGACGGAATGCGCCATCATAAGTTACTGAAACATAGCGTAGATAAACTGGTCTTTGATATGAAAGAGCAGCGGACACGCCACGGTCAGGCCAGATATTTGCTGGGTATGGGAACGGTCTTTCTTATCTGTGGTACGGCTCTGGCTATTGGCCGTCCGCAATGGGAGTTAGCTTCAGGATTTCTAATTGTTGCAGGTGTGTTAACATGGATTGTCGGCTGGCGAAAAACAAACTGATTGTCAGTCTCATCCTAAACGGGTTAATGTCGTAAGACTGAACTATTTTCATCAGATCCCCTGTAGCGGGTCACGAAATTCAGGAGTTAACATGGGCGGTATTAGTATCGGGCACTTACTCGTTGTTGCAGTGATTGTGGTGCTGTTGTTCGGAACCAATAAGTTACGTCATCTTGGCTCAGATTTAGGGTCTTCCATCAAAGGCTTTAAAAAAGCGATGAAAGATGACGACAAGAAAGAGCAGGATGCCGATTTCTCTGCGAAATCCATTACTGATAACCCGCAGACTTCTTCTCAGAAAGAAGAGGCCCGGAAACACAACGACCAGGTATAAACCGTGTTCGATATTGGCTTTAGTGAACTTTTACTGGTGTTCGTGATAGGTCTGATTGTTCTCGGGCCTCAGCGTTTACCCGTGGCGGTTAAAACCGTCGTCGGCTGGATCCGCGCAATGCGTTCTCTGGCCGCAAATGTACAGAATGAACTGGCTCAGGAACTCAAGCTGCAGGAATTGCAGGATAGCCTTAAAAAAGTCGAAGAAGCCGGAAAAGGAACGCTCTCCCCTGAACTGAAGGAGTCTATGGAAGAACTGCGCAAAACGGCAGACTCCATGAAGCGTACTTACCGCGAAGCGACCGATTTAGAGCATGCTGACGATGTGGCGAATGCTAAAGCCACGGCGGCCGCATCCCCTGCGGTGACTCCGCAAGAGACGGTCTCTGAGACGGTACCTTTCGCGACCGAACGACAGAAGGGGCAGTCTGTCTCTTCTCCGGCAGCCGAAAGCTCATCGCCTGCGCAACAGCCTGATCCTTCAGTGGTTCACGCGCCGGCGACGCCGGTGGCAGCGACCCCCGGGCAGGCAACGACGTCATCCGGCAGCATCCCTCCGGCCTCAGAGTCCGGAAAGAGCCCTGCCTCACCGGTAAGCGAAGAACGATAACCATGGATGTACAAGATACTCAGCCGCTGATAAGCCATCTGATTGAGCTACGTAAACGCCTGCTTTACTGTATTTCATCGGTACTGGTGATATTTTTAGTTCTGGTCTATTTCTCTAACGATATTTATCAGTTAGTGGCCGCACCGCTCATCAAACAGATGCCGGTGGGTGCGAGCATGATAGCCACCGATGTTGCATCACCGTTTTTTACGCCGATAAAACTGACGATCATTGTCTCCATCTTTCTGGCCGTCCCGGTGATCCTTTACCAGCTTTGGGCCTTTATCGCGCCAGCGCTGTATCGGCACGAAAGAAAACTGATTATGCCCTTGCTGTTTTCCAGTTCTCTGCTGTTTTATATCGGTGTGGCTTTCGCTTACTTTATCGTGTTCCCGTTAGCCTTTGGCTTTTTTGCTAAAACGGTACCGCATGGCGTCCAGATAGCGACCGACATCAGTAATTACCTGGATTTCGTGATGGCCCTGTTTCTGGCCTTTGGTGTGGCTTTTGAAGTGCCGGTGGCTATCGTCTTATTATGCTGGACCGGTATCACTTCTCCGGAGGATTTACGTAAAAAACGGCCCTATATGCTGGTCGGAGCCTTCGTGGTCGGTATGCTTTTAACCCCTCCGGATGTTTTTTCCCAAACTTTGCTCGCTATTCCGATGTACTGCCTGTTTGAAGTCGGCGTATTCTTCTCACGTTACTATGTAGGGAAAGGACGTTGGGATAAGGATAATGATCAGGATACAGAGTCCTGAGATCCCGAACTCAGGTTCCCGTCATGATGGGAAATGTTCACCAAAACCACCCGGCCAGGGTGGTTTAGCTTTTGGGAAATAACATGTTTGATATTGGGGTTAACCTCACCAGCACGCAATTTGCGAAAGACCGTAAACAGGTGGTGACCCGTGCACGCGAAGCCGGCGTCACCGGAATGTTAATCACCGGAACCAACGCGCTGGAGAGTCAGCAGGCGTTGTCGCTGGCCAGACAACATAGCGGTTATTGCTGGTCTACGGCCGGTGTTCATCCGCACCATGCCAGTGAGTGGTCACAGGAAACCGCAGGCACACTACGCAGGCTGGCAAGTCAGCCGGAAGTGGTGGCTATCGGCGAATGCGGTCTCGACTTCAATCGTAACCTTTCCGATCATAATCAGCAGGAATATGCCTTTGAAGCTCAGCTGAGCTTAGCGGCAGAATTGCAGCTCCCGGTTTTTCTGCATTGCCGTGAAGCACATCAGCGTTTTATCGCTATTCTCCGTCCGTGGCTGGATAAACTGCCTGCGTCAGTCGTGCACTGTTTTACCGGTAGCGGGCAGGAACTGCAGGAATGTCTGGATGCCGGGTTATCGGTGGGGATCACCGGCTGGGTCTGTGATGAACGTCGTGGTCTGGATCTGAGGGCACTATTACCGATGATTCCGGCAGCGCGTTTACTGCTGGAAACGGACGCTCCGTATTTGCTACCGAGAGACATGCACCCCCGTCCGCCTTCCCGGCGTAATGAACCCTGCTTCCTGCCACACATTGTCAGCCAGGTTGCAGGATGGCGTAATGAGGATGCCACGGAACTGGCAAGCCAGGTTAACCGGAATGCCAGACAGTTGTTTGGTCTTAACTGATCAGGTTTTGCGGAACTGACGATTATCGACACTGCGGCTCACCTGCTTATTGAGCAGGTTGAGCAGTAAGACAGAACGGGTTTCGCCTTCCGGCTCCGCAAAAATGGCCCGTAATCCTTCAAATGTCCCTGCGGTAATTTCCACCTCATCTCCCTGCTGAGGCAGGGAAGAGATGACGCTGCTCTGGAAATCCTGTTGCGCCAGACTCTCGATAACCTTTTGCGGTACCGTCGCAGGCAGGGCGCCGAAGCGGACAAAATGACTGACACCGCGGGTGGCGCTGATAGTTGTGGTATGAATAACCTCCGGGGAAAACCGGACAAACAGGTAATTCGGGAAAAGTGGCTCACTCACGGTCGCGGCTTTTCCGCGGAGGGTTTTTTCCACGGTAACCATCGGACTCAGGCAGCTGACGCCCTGACGCTCAAGATGTTCCTGCGCCCGCAACAACTGACCACGCTTGCAAAATAGTAGATACCAGGATTCCATAACTGCTCCCTATAAACAGCCGCAGAGGATAGCAAAACTCTCCCGTGAGGCATAGTTCACAGCATCTGATTCCGCCCCCGGACGCCCCGGTGGGGGGCTGATGATTCTGTTCACCCGCACAGAGAATAGAAATCATAAAAGTATCGCAGCCACCGACGTAAGACAGGTTTATGGCAGCAGACAGGCCGCAGCACATAATAAATCCCGGCATCTTGCAACAATCCCCCCTATAATGGCCAGATTAACTCCGGCAATAAAGTAAAAACCTCATGAAATATCAGGACTTAAGAGACTTCCTGCGACAACTTGAGCAGCGTGGTGAATTAAAACGTATTAGTTATCCGATTGATCCGTTTTTAGAGATGACGGAAATCGCTGACCGTACACTCCGGGCCGGAGGGCCGGCATTGTTGTTTGAAAACCCGAAAGGGTACGACATGCCTGTACTCTGTAATCTGTTTGGTTCCTCTAAACGGGTTGCCCTGGGGATGGGTCAGGAAGAAGTCAGTGCGCTGCGCGATGTCGGAGAGTTACTTGCTTTCCTGAAAGAACCCACACCGCCGAAAGGCTTCCGTGATCTGTTCGAACAGATGCCGCGCTTCAAACAAGTGCTGAATATGCCGACAAAGCGCCTGCGAAGTGCCCCCTGCCAGGATGTGGTTCAGCAGGGAGAGGAGGTCGATTTATCCGCCATCCCGGTCATGACATGCTGGCCGGAAGATGCTGCCCCCCTCATCACCTGGGGCCTGACGGTTACCCGCGGCCCTCACAAAGAACGGCAGAACCTCGGTATTTACCGTATGCAAGTGATTGGTAAAAACCGGGTCATTATGCGCTGGCTTTCTCACCGCGGCGGTGCGCTGGATTTCCAGGAGTGGTGCAAAGAACATCCCGGTGAGCGGTTCCCTGTCTCTGTGGCGCTCGGTGCCGATCCGGCCACCATCCTGGGGGCGGTTACTCCTGTGCCTGACAGTCTTTCTGAGTATGCTTTTGCCGGCCTGTTACGGGGCACCAAAACCGAAGTGGTTAAATGCCTGTCGAATGATCTCGAAGTGCCTGCCACCGCAGAAATTATCCTGGAAGGTTACATTGAGCCCGGTGATATGGCTCCGGAAGGTCCGTACGGTGACCATACCGGATATTATAATGAAGTGGATGATTTCCCGGTGTTTACCATTACGCACATAACAAGGCGGCGTGATGCTATCTATCATTCGACCTACACCGGCCGGCCACCGGATGAACCGGCGGCCCTGGGTGTCGCGCTCAATGAAGTTCTGGTGCCGATATTAATTAAGCAGTTTCCTGAAATCGTCGATTTTTATCTGCCTCCGGAAGGGTGTTCCTACCGTCTGGCGGTGGTGACCATGAAGAAACAATATGCCGGGCATGCAAAACGCGTTATGTTTGGGGTCTGGTCGTTCCTGCGCCAGTTTATGTATACCAAGTTCGTGATCGTTTGCGATGATGACGTAAACGCACGGGACTGGAATGATGTCATCTGGGCGATTACCACACGCATGGATCCCGCCAGGGATACCGTGATTGTCGATAATACGCCGATCGATTATCTGGATTTTGCATCTCCGGTGTCCGGACTGGGTTCCAAAATGGGGCTGGATGCAACGAATAAATGGCCAGGTGAAACAGACCGTGAATGGGGCCGTCCTATCGTTAAAGATCCCAAAATCACGGCGCGGATTGACGAAATCTGGGATGAGCTGGCTATCTTTGGCCCTCAGTCCTCCCGTTAACCGACGACCATTGTCTTTTATCCGATGACCCGACAGAGGGAACGAATGACAACATTAAGCTGTAAAGTTATTTCCGTAGAGAGCATTACCGACACGGTTTATCGGGTCCGGTTAGTACCGGAGACTGAGTTTAGCTTTCGTGCCGGTCAGTATCTGATGGTGGTGATGGACGAGAATGATAAACGTCCTTTTTCGCTGGCATCGACCCCGATGGAAAAAGATATTATTGAACTGCATATCGGCGCTTCAGAGCTGAACCTGTATGCGATGGCTGTCATGGAAAAAATTCGTGACCAGCGGACCATTACGGTCGATATGCCTCACGGTAACGCCGCGCTGCGTGAGGACAGTGATCGTCCGATGATCCTGATCGCCGGGGGCACCGGTTTTTCTTATGCGCGATCTATCCTGCTGACCGCGTTGTCAGAAAACCCGGACCGTGAAATCGCCATTTACTGGGGCGGGCGGGAGCCGCATCATCTGTATGATCTTGAAGAGCTGAATGCCCTGGCGGTTCGTCATCCGAATCTGACGGTCGTACCGGTCGTGGAGCAGCCCGATGCGGACTGGCAGGGCAGAACCGGCACCGTACTGCCTGCGGTTATCCAGGATCATTCGACGCTGAAACCCTACGATATTTATATCGCCGGACGTTTTGAAATGGCAAAAGTGGCCAGAGAACGTTTTTGTGCTGAACGTGAAGCCGTCAGCAGTCAGATTTATGGCGATGCATTTGCCTTTATCTGATCTCCACCGCTCCACCGGGGCGTGATGGTGATCGTCACGCCTCTGCACACCTTGATGCCGGTAATATCCTTGTCGCTATCTGCTCACTGAACCGGTTTACCCATACCCGGATTTCCGCCTGCCATCAGCTTCAGCGGTGCAGACCGTGTTTATTCTTTTGTCCCTGAACCCTGGTCCGGATGCCCATCTCCCCGGGCATGTGTGGTGACAGGGATATTTTGCTGTTTATCTGCCTTACTTCTGAGAGGCGCGCGCCGGCAGGCTGCCTTCCGCGGACATTAATGACCGGCTGTGGCTCACTGAAGTCCATCCCGGGCAAAATGGCGGATCCGGTCGCCGGAACGGTAAAAACGGAATACTGTCCGGACAGTGGCGGGTGCGTTATTCACGGTCAGGCATCCCCCGGCGGTATATCTTCCGAAAGGACATACGCTATCCCGCAATGCTGAAAAAGTGCAGACCGGGTAATCACCGGATAGCGGCCGGGGGATATCAGGTTTTTACGTCACCGGAAGGCGTGCCGCGGAGGCGGGGACGCCATCCCGGGGCGAGCTGTGATAAAATGCGCCAAAATGCTGATACCAACGAGGGTAGAGATGAACTCACTGAATGAATTATATAAAACACACCTGGCGACACTACAGCATCGTGCCCGACAGGTACTTGCCGCGAATCACCTGGATGCCTTATTGATCCATTCCGGCGAATTACTGAGTGTCTTCCTTGATGATCATCACTATCCTTTTAAAACCAATGCACATTTTAAAGCCTGGGTGCCGGTCACTCAGACCCCGAATTGCTGGTTATGGGTCGACGGGGTCAGCAAGCCACGGTTGTGGTTCTATTCTCCGGTCGATTACTGGCATAAAACCGATGCATTACCGGAAAGTTTCTGGACCGATGAGATAGACATTATCGCATTAAGGGACAGTCACACTATCGGGCAGCAGTTGCCGGCAGACAGACAGAACGTGGCTTATATCGGGCCGGTCGCAGAGCGTGCAGGACAGTTAGGGATTGCAGAGACAAACGTTAATCCGCAGCCGGTACTGGATTATCTCCATTTTCATCGCAGCTTTAAAACCGATTATGAACTCTGGTGTATGCGCGAAGCTCAGAAAATCGCTGTTGCCGGTCACCGTGCGGCGAAAGAGGCATTTTTTGCCGGGCAGAGTGAATTTGAAATTAATGCCGCATATCTGCTGGCCACAGGGCAGCGGGATACCGATGTTCCTTACGGCAATATTGTTGCATTAAACGGAAATGCGGCCATTCTGCATTACACGCGGCTGGAAAAAGAAGCACCACAGCAGCCACACAGTTTTCTGCTCGATGCCGGTGCAGAGTTTAACGGTTATGCGGCCGATCTGACCCGCACATATGCGTGGGATAAAAACTCACTGTTTGCCGGGCTGGTCAGCGCGGTGGATAAGCATGAACAGGAGTTGATCGGTACGTTGCGGGCAGGTGAGAGCTATGTCGGCTATCATCTGCAGATGAATCAGCGTATTGCCAGCATATTGCGTGAGTTCGGCATTGTGACCGGACTGAGTGAAGACGCGCTGGTCAGTGAGAATATTACTCAGGTCTTTATGCCGCATGGCGTCGGTCATCCCTTAGGGCTGCAGGTACATGATGTGGCCGGCTTTATGCAGGATGATAAAGGTACGCATCAGGCCCCTCCGGCACAGTACCCATGGCTGCGTTGCACCCGTACGCTGAGCGCCGGTATGGTGCTGACCATTGAACCGGGACTCTACTTTATCGAATCGCTATTATCCCCGTGGCGGGAAGGCCGCTATAGTAAGCACTTCAACTGGGAGCTTATTGACCAGCTGAAAGCCTGTGGCGGCATACGTATTGAAGATAACGTGATCATCACCGGCGAAGGGGTTGAGAATATGACCCGTGATCTGAACCTGGCCTGATGGACGCCTATGATATTCCGGCTGCGGATGTCTGCATCACGGAAGAAACCATAAAGAAAAGCCGCTTTATTACTTATCTGGCTCATACTGAAGGCAGTGAAGCTGCACGCTCCTTCGTTCAGCAGATAAGAGATAACCATCCCGATGCCCGGCACCATTGCTGGGCCTGGGTGGCCGGTGCTCCCGATGATTCACAGCAGCTGGGTTTTTCGGATGACGGTGAGCCTTCCGGCACCGCGGGAAAACCCATGCTGGCCCAACTGATGGGGAGCGGGATCGGTGAGGTCACCTGTGTGGTGGTTCGCTATTATGGCGGCATCATGCTGGGGACCGGCGGGCTGGTAAAAGCCTATGGCGGAGGGGTCCGTCAGGGATTACAGGCACTTTCCCGGCGCAGGAAAGTGCCGATGCAGCCATTCACTCTGCGTTGTGATTACGGGCAACTGACAGAGATAGAACGCATGGTTGAACGCTATTCCGGCAAGATTACGCACAGTGAGTATCAGGCCGATGTGGCATTATGCCTGGCATTACCGTACGGCAGCGTCGGTGACTTTGAACAACATCTCTCGGACTTCAGCCGCGGTGCGCTGACGCTTCAGCGGGCAGAATAACCACCTTTATTGAGTTAAGGACAGGCATAATGCATTTTCGTGCCATTACCCGTATTGTGGGTTTATTAATTATTATTTTCTCCGTCACCATGATTGTGCCGGGGCTGGTTGCGCTGATTTATCGGGATGGCGCCGGCAGGGCATTCAGCCAGACGTTTCTTCTGGCGCTGGTGATTGGGTCTCTGCTCTGGTGGCCTAACCGCAAACAGAAAAGTGAATTGAAGCCCCGCGAAGGTTTTCTGATTGTGGTGCTGTTCTGGACCGTACTGGGCAGTGTCGGGGCTATGCCGTTTATTTTCGCCGAGCAACCCCACCTTTCAGTGACTGATGCCTTCTTCGAATCCTTTTCCGGGCTAACCACCACCGGTGCGACGACCCTGGTGGGGCTGGATTCATTACCGAAAGCGATACTCTTTTACCGGCAGATGCTGCAGTGGCTCGGGGGCATGGGGATCATTGTCCTGGCGGTGGCTATTCTGCCTATCCTGGGTGTCGGAGGCATGCAGCTCTATCGTGCTGAGATGCCGGGCCCGCTGAAAGACCATAAGATGCGCCCGAGGATCGCGGAAACAGCGAAAACGCTCTGGCTTATCTATGTCCTGCTGACGGTAGCCTGCGCACTGGCTCTGTGGCTTGCCGGTATGCCGCTGTTTGATGCCATCGGACACAGTTTCTCGACCATCGCCATTGGCGGTTTTTCGACGCACGATGCCAGTATCGGCTTTTACCACAGCTCAACCATTAACAGCATTATTGCGATTTTCCTGCTGATCTCCGGCTGTAATTACGGGCTCCATTTTTCGTTACTGAGTGGCCGCAGTCTGAAAGGGTACTGGCGCGATCCTGAATTCCGGGTCTTTATCGGGGTACAGTTAACGCTGGTGGTGATTGCGACACTGATCCTTTTATTGCATCACACCTATGGCAGCGTATTGCAGACGGTCAATCAGGCTTTCTTCCAGGTTGTCTCCATGGCAACAACCGCCGGCTTTACCACAGACAGTATTTCTCACTGGCCTTCCTTCCTGCCAATCCTGTTACTTTGCTCTGCGTTTATCGGGGGCTGTGCAGGGTCGACCGGGGGCGGACTGAAAGTGATCCGCATTTTGTTACTCTGCAAGCAGGGGTCGAGGGAACTGAAACGTCTGGTACACCCGAATGCGGTGTATACCATCAAGCTTGGGGAGCGTGCGCTGCCGGAACGAATTCTGGAAGCTGTCTGGGGATTCTTCTCTGCATATGCACTGGTTTTCCTGATCAGTATGCTGGCTATCATTGCTACCGGTGTTGATAATTTCTCTGCCTTTGCGGCAGTCGCGGCAACACTGAATAATCTGGGGCCGGGACTGGGAGTGGTGGCTGATAACTTTGCTTCAATGAATGATACGGCGAAATGGATCCTTATCTCGACCATGCTGTTTGGTCGTCTGGAAGTCTTTACACTATTAGTTCTGTTCACCCCGACCTTCTGGCGGGAATGAGTGATGATTAAAGGATAAGAAAGAATGAAGATGCTGATTTTGTTTTCCAGCCGGGATGGACAGACGCGGAAAATTGCGGATTTTGTGGCGAACGAAGCCGGTGAGATTAAAGTCTGCGATGTGGTGGATATCGGCTCAGCTTCCGGAGTTGACTGGCAGGCGTATGATCGGGTGCTGATCGCGGCATCTATTCGTTACGGACATTATGCGCCGGAGGTGAATCGCTTTATCGCCGGCCACTTACCTTTATTGCAGTCCAGGGCCAGTGGATTTATTTCGGTGAATCTGACCGCCCGCAAAGCGGATAAGAATACCCCGGAGACAAATGTCTATACACGGAAGTTTCTGGAGCAGTCACCCTGGACACCGGATCGTTGTCTGGTGGCGGCAGGTGCACTACGTTACCCACGTTATGGCTGGTTAGATAAACAAATGATCCGTTTGATCATGAAGATGACCGGGGGGGAAACGGATACGTCGAAAGAGTATGAGTACACGGACTGGGAGCAACTGGCGGAGTTTGCCCGGGAATTCGTGCAAATAACCGACAAATCGCTCTATAAATAACGCCTTTGGCGGAAAAATCGACACTCAGAAATTTATTTGAAATAAACCCTTGTCAGGAAAAATTATCTCCCTATAATGCGCTCCCACTGACACGGCAAAGCGCGATGCGCAGCGACGTGACAGGGACTGAAGTGATTCGGTCCGGGAGAAAAAATCACGAAATAGTGGTTGACTCCTGAGGTGAAAAGCGTA
>NZ_JAERJR010000031.1 GCF_018257515.1 Tatumella sp. JGM118 | reverse complement strand
GGTGCGTTTGAACTCAGTCATCATCACGTTCTCCGGATTTAAGTCTGGAACGTGTCAACACTATTCAGGACGGGTCATTGGCATAAAAAAAGCCCCGTGCTACGGGGCCTTATTATTTCAGCAGACAGAATTTCTTCGATCAGACGATGATCAGAACGGGATATCGTCGTCAAAATCCATCGGTGGTTCGCTGCTGGCAGGGGCGCTGTTCTGTTGCGGACGTGCTGCCGGAGCTGAACCGCCGCCGCTGAACTGGTTACCGCCCTGTGACTGCTGCGGCTGCTGTGGCTGACCCCAGCCATTATTATTCCCCTGCCCGCCGGCAGGTGCTCCGCCGTTACCGCCCTGACGGCCACCCAGCATCTGCATGGTGCCCCCGACGTTAACAACTACTTCGGTCGTGTAACGGTCCTGGCCACCCTGATCCTGCCATTTACGGGTACGTAACTGACCTTCGATGTAAACCTGAGAACCTTTACGCAGATACTCACCGGCGACTTCAGCCAGTTTGCCGAACAGAACCACACGGTGCCATTCGGTAATTTCTTTGTTTTCACCGGTCTGCTTGTCACGCCAGCTTTCAGAGGTGGCCAGTGTAATGTTGGTAACCGCACCACCATTTGGCATATAACGGACTTCCGGGTCCTGTCCCAGATTCCCGACAAGAATCACTTTGTTAACGCCGCGACTGGCCATAGAGGTCTCTCCTGAAGAATAATTACTCAAAGTCTAAGCGGTAAATCATACCACGTCACGTACCGATAGTGATACTTTCGAACCGCTTTCCAGCCGTAATGTCACACATCTCACCCTGCGCCCCGGGCGGACACCGAAAACCCCGATACTCCCCTGCCCGGACTGTTTAAAAAAACAGCCGGCGGGATTTTTTCTGCCGGAAATTCCGCCAGACAGCCGTGCACCACACCCCACAACACGGCAGGCTGACATAAATCATCTATAGTAAAAGGCAGTCACTGACGAAAAACAGATAAGCACGTCCGGGACTGACCTGCCTCTGCCGGTGACCGGTTCTTTCGTCAGACTACTGGATATTTAATCAGTTTATTTTTTATGCCATAATGGTTCGTTTGATTCTCCCCATGTCTCCTCAGCAGGCATGGACGACGCTGATACTCCGGGAAAGGTGAATGGATAAGATAGAAGTACGGGGTGCCCGCACCCATAACCTGAAAAACATCAATCTGATTATCCCTCGCGACAAGCTGGTCGTTGTCACCGGGTTATCAGGTTCTGGCAAATCGTCGCTGGCGTTTGACACACTGTATGCCGAAGGTCAGCGCCGTTATGTGGAATCATTATCCGCCTATGCCCGTCAGTTTTTATCACTGATGGAAAAGCCGGATGTCGACCATATCGAAGGGCTGTCGCCGGCTATCTCTATTGAGCAGAAGTCGACTTCACACAACCCGCGTTCGACGGTCGGTACCATTACCGAAATCCATGACTACCTGCGCCTGTTATTTGCCAGGGTCGGTGAACCGCGGTGCCCTGAACATAATGTGCCGTTAGCGGCCCAGACCGTCAGCCAGATGGTCGACCAGGTATTACAACAGCCGGAAGGGACCCGGTTGATGTTGCTCGCGCCGGTCATCAAAGACCGTAAAGGTGAGCACAGTAAAACCCTGGAAAACCTGGCCGCGCAGGGCTATATCCGCGCCAGGATCGACGGTGAAGTCTGTGACCTGTCTGATCCGCCAAAACTGGAACTGCAAAAGAAACACACCATTGAGGTCGTCGTCGACCGTTTCAAAGTGCGTGATGACCTGGCCACCCGGCTGGCGGAATCCTTTGAAACGACACTCGAACTCTCCGGCGGCACAGCCATCGTCGCCGATATGGATGACAGCAGCGTCGCGGAGTTACTGTTCTCAGCGAACTTTGCCTGTCCGGTCTGTGGCTACAGTATGCGTGAGCTTGAACCGCGTCTGTTCTCCTTTAATAACCCGGCCGGGGCGTGCCCGACCTGTGACGGCCTGGGGGTACAGCAATTTTTTGACCCGCAGCGCGTGGTACAGAATGAAGATATCTCGCTGGCCGGCGGTGCTATCCGTGGCTGGGACCGTCGTAATTTCTATTATTTCCAGATGCTGCGCTCGCTGGGCGAACATTATGAGTTCGATGTGGAAGCGCCGTTTAATACCCTGAGTGACAAGGTCAAAAAGGTCATTCTTTACGGCTCCGGTAAAGAAAACATCGAATTCAAATACGTGAACGACCGCGGAGACACCTCTGTACGTCGTCATCCGTTTGAAGGGGTGCTGCATAATATGGAGCGCCGCTACAAAGAGACGGAATCCAATGCCGTCCGGGACGAGCTGGCAAAATATATCAGTAACCGATCCTGCACCAGCTGTCATGGCACCCGTTTGCGGGAAGAAGCACGCCACGTCTTTGTCGCAGAAACAACGTTGCCGGAAATTTCAGAGATGAGTATCGGTCACGCGACAACTTTCTTTGATGAGCTGCAACTGGAAGGTCAGCGGGCAAAAATTGCCGAAAAAGTCTTAAAAGAGATCAGCGAACGTCTGAGCTTTCTGGTCAATGTCGGTCTGAATTACCTGTCGCTCTCCCGCTCTGCGGATACCCTCTCCGGGGGTGAAGCACAACGTATCCGTCTGGCAAGCCAGATCGGTGCCGGGCTGGTCGGAGTGATGTATGTGCTGGATGAACCCTCAATCGGCTTACATCAGCGTGATAATGAACGCCTGCTGAGTACCCTGGTGCACCTGCGTGATCTGGGGAATACCGTCATTGTGGTCGAGCATGACGAAGATGCTATCCGCGCCGCTGACCATGTGATCGATATCGGCCCCGGTGCCGGGGTTCATGGCGGTCAGGTCGTCGCGGAAGGGGATGTTAACGCGATTATGGCCAATGAGGACTCCCTCACCGGACAATTCCTTAGCGGCAAGCGCAGTATTGAAGTCCCGGCCGAACGGGTAAAAGGGTCGCCGGATAAGGTATTGACCCTGACCGGCGCCCGCGGCAATAACCTGAAGAATGTCACGCTGACGCTGCCAGTGGGTCTGTTTACCTGCGTGACCGGGGTGTCCGGTTCCGGGAAATCTACCCTGATCAACGACACCTTGTTCCCGCTGGCTCAGCGCCAGTTAAACGGGGCCACCGTCATCGAACCGGCGCCGTACCGTGATATTAAAGGACTGGAGCATTTCGATAAGGTCATCGACATCGATCAAAGCCCGATCGGCCGGACACCGCGTTCCAACCCGGCGACCTATACCGGGATTTTCACCCCGGTACGTGAACTGTTTGCCGGCGTGCCGGAAGCCCGCAGCCGTGGATATACGCCGGGCCGTTTCAGTTTTAACGTGCGTGGCGGACGCTGCGAAGCCTGTCAGGGAGATGGGGTGATTAAGGTGGAAATGCATTTTCTGCCGGACATCTATGTCCCTTGTGACCAGTGCCAGGGTAAACGTTATAACCGCGAAACACTGGAGATAAAATACAAGGGCAAGAGTATCCACGAAGTGTTGGAAATGACCATCGAAGAAGCCCGTGACTTCTTCGAAGCGGTACCGGCACTGGCGCGTAAACTGCAAACCCTGATGGATGTCGGCTTGTCCTATATCCGTCTGGGTCAGTCAGCGACCACGCTGTCGGGCGGGGAAGCACAGCGGGTGAAACTGGCTCGCGAGCTTTCTAAACGCGGAACGGGTCAGACGCTGTATATTCTGGACGAACCGACCACCGGCCTCCACTTCGCGGATATCCAGCAACTGCTGGCCGTGCTCCATCAGTTACGGGACCAGGGGAATACCATTGTGGTTATCGAACATAACCTCGATGTGATTAAAACCGCAGACTGGATAGTCGACCTGGGGCCGGAAGGCGGCAGCGGTGGTGGCGAGATCCTGGTTGCCGGTAGCCCGGAAACTATTGCAGAATGTGACGCATCACATACCGCTCGCTTCCTGAAACCATTACTAAAATCTGTTTAACATCAGAACCTTGCAGTAATTTCCGTACCGGACCTGATCCTGAAAAGGGTCAGGCCCGGAGGGATCCACCACGATCGGCGGTATCCCTCTGCCGTATCTCTGACTATCCTTATTTCAGGTTCCTCACTCCCGGTATTATCGCCGGGGGTTATCTGTGATCTGTCTGACAGGAGAAATGATGAAGATTATCCATGCTTACGCCGCGCAGAACGAAAACTCTCCCCTTGCCCCCTTCAGTTATGAACCCCGACAGCTACGTGACCACGATGTTCAGATCGAAATTGAGTTCTGTGGCGTCTGCCATTCCGACCTGCACCAGGCCCGTAATGAATGGCGCAACAGTATTTTCCCCATGGTACCGGGCCATGAAATTGTCGGCCGCGTCACAGCAGTGGGTGCAAAAACCCATAAATTCAGCATCGGTGACCTGGTCGGTGTTGGGTGTATGGTCGATTCCTGCCGCCATTGTGAAAGCTGTGAAGAAGGGGTGGAACAGTATTGTGAAGAAGGTTTTACCGCCACCTATAACGCCAGAGACCGCGTTGATAATCAAATAACCTTCGGCGGCTATGCGACAGGGGTCGTGGTACATGAAGATTTTGTCCTGAAGGTGCCGGAGCATCTGGATCTTAAGGGCGTCGCTCCTTTGTTGTGCGCAGGGATCACCACCTACTCCCCACTGAAACACTGGAAAGTCGGTCCGGGCATGAAAGTCGGGATCGTCGGCCTGGGAGGACTGGGGCACATGGGCGTCAAACTTGCTCATGCCATGGGCGCAAAAGTCGTTCTGTTTACCACCTCTGCCTCAAAAATTGCGGACGGTAAACGCCTGGGGGCAGATGAGGTCGTCGTCTCTAAAGATCCGCAACAGATGGAAGCACACACCCATAGTTTTGATTTTATTCTTAATACGGTCGCGGCCACCCATGACCTGACGCCCTTTATTAATTTGCTGAAGCGGGACGGGAATATGACACTGGTGGGTGTCCCTGAGCATAACCATCCGGCCCCCGACATCGCCAGCCTGATTTTTAAACGTCGCAGTGTCTCAGGATCACTGATCGGCGGGATCGCCGAAACCCAGGAGATGCTCGATTTCTGCGGGCAGCACAATATTATTTCCGATATTGAGCTAATCGATATTGCACAGGTCAATGAGGCCTATGAACGGATGCTGAAAAGCGACGTAAAATACCGTTTTGTTATTGATATCAATACATTGAGAAACAGCACCGCGGCCTGAGTTATCTGAGCCCCTTATGCTGGCAGCCAGGCTGCCAGCATGCTACACCGCCGTCGGCCTGGCCCTGCCGGGAGCAGCGCTGAGGGCAGAAAAAATCGATAAACGCGCGTCATACCGGCTGCATCTGCTGGCGCGACGGATAATGTCAAAACCGGGTTTTCGGTGGTGATGTATCACCCGATTTTAGGTAAGCTGACCGGTGATGTTCTGATGAATTTTAAGGATAAAAATTCATGAAAGTCAGCGAAGAAACATTATTGAAGTCCGGCTTCAGTCCTGCCGATATCCTGAAAATTAAAAGCAATGTGGAAAATTTCGGGGGTACTCCCGATGAAGCAATTCAGGATTTAGCAAAACGATTTAATGTCGCTAAATGGATAACCCTTGTTGCCTTTGTCATTCTGACGCTGACCTCTCTTTTATCGACAAAAAATAACACTCTCTCTCTGACTTTTGCGTTAATGGCAGGATTGCCACTAATCTGGTATTTAACACCCGCCAGACTCGCATTTAAAGCCTGGCGGTATCAGCAATATGCTACCCGGAGTGAGGGCGGTCAGTAATTGTTATCAGATCGAAAATAACTTTAGCCTTAACGCCGTATCCGGCTATTTTCATGGTGAGCTTCGGACGACTTAACCTGCTGAATTTTCGGTAATAATCTATGGGTATGAAGTGGAAAAGACAACGACAGATAAGGGTTTTATATCCAATCGTGCAAACCATGATAACGGCATAAACCTGTCTATAAAATCATCGGTGTCAAAACCGGGTTTGCAGGTGGCGATTTATTACCTGATCCCGATGTAAACTAACCGGTGATGTTCTGATGAATTTTAGGGATGAAAATTCATGAAAGTCAGCGAAGAAACACTCCTGGAGTCCGGCTTCAGTCCTGCCGATGTCCTGAAAATTAAAAGCAATGTGGAAAATTTCGGGGGTTCTATGGGTGATACCCTTCGGGATCTGGCGAATCGCTTTGTCATAGCCCTGTCTGTAGTCGCGGGTTGCCTTACCGTATTCGTTTTGCTGGTTCTGTTTGGTTCAGCCGAAATCCTTTTCTCTGGCTCAGTCGGGCTGCTTTGCGCTATTGCGGTGGCGATATTTGTACAACCGCCAGTGCTTGCCTATAGATGTTGGCGTTATCAAAGACTTCATCGACGTTAAGTGCAGGAGTTATCTGTGCCCAAAAGGTCAAAAATGACCTTTGCTTTTACACCATAACCCACAATTTTCATCGTGAGTTTTGTTCTGCTTATAGTTTCAGCTTTCCGGTAATAATCCCGGGAAATCCATCTGAATAAGCGCCAGGGCTCGGGCTTTTTTGCCAGGCCCAAAATACTATAGACACTGGCACTTAGCGTAACATGCCCCTGCTTAGCCCTGCCGGGATCGGCGCTGATGGCAGAAAAAATCGATAAACACGCGTAATACCGGCCGCATCTGCTGGCGTGACGGATAATAGAGATAAAACCCGCTAAAATCCGGACACCAGGCTTCCATCACCGCGCGCAGGCGCCCTTCCCTGATATCCGTCTCCACCGATCCTTCAAACAGAAAAGCCAGTCCCAGACCTTTCAGCGCGGCACGACGAATTAACTGTTGCTGAGGCAGGATAAGATTCCCGCTGACCTCAATACTGAGCGTATGCCCTTCCCGCGCCAGTTCCCACCGGTAGAGACGGCCACTCTCAAAACGACGGCGGATACAGTTATGATCCCGCAGATCCCGTGGGTGTTGCGGCTCAGGGTATTTTTCAAAATACTCCGGGGTTGCAACAATCAGACTACGGCGAGCCCCGTCCAGAGGCACGGCGATCATATCCGCTTGCAGATTTTCGCCCAGCCGGATCCCGGCATCACAGCCACTCAGGACAATATCCTCAAACACATCCGAAGTCCGGATATCCAGTTCAATTTGCGGATACTCCGCCATAAATTCTGCCAGACGCGGCATGATCAGTTCTTCTGCCGCCAGCGCAGGCATAGTTATCCTCAGCGGACCGGCAGGAACCCCGGTCAGTTCAGGCAACTCACTTAACGCACGGGTAATCTCCTCGAGCGGCCCATTGACCCGTGAAAGTAACCGATAACCTTCTTCAGTGGGTTTCGTGGCGCGGGTTGTACGGGCCAGCAGACGGATCCCCATCCGGGTTTCCAGCGCAGAAATGGCATGGCTGACCGCCGAGGGAGCGATACCCAGCCGCAGGGCAGCAGCGCGAAAGCTGCCGGTTTGCGCCACGGTCACAAATACAACTAACTGAGAGAGCTGTGTCCGGTTCATTGTTCTAAATAATAGTTCAGGTTTGTCACGATTATACCGGTTATCAGCATCAATAAACCGGTCTATGATGATTTTAAGCACACATGAATGACAAAGGTGAACATAATGCAAAAACGTCTGCTGGGTGATACCACAGTATCGGCGATCGGTCTGGGCTGTATGGGAATGAGTCAGGCTTACGGGGTTCAGGATGAAAAAGACTCTGTGGAGGCTCTGCATCGGGCCGTCGAACTCGGAATAACTTTCTTTGATACCGCTGAAGTCTATGGCCCGTATCGCAATGAAATACTGCTGGGAAAGGCACTGAAATCCTGCCGGGATCAGGTCACGATTGCGACAAAGTTCGGTTTTACCTTTAACCCGCAACGGACTGATTTTGGTGAAATTACCGGAACTAATGGTCACCCGGACAATGCCCGGGCAGTCGCCGAAGCCTCGCTGAAACGCCTGCAGACCGATGTCATTGACCTCTTCTATCTGCATCGTGTCGATCCGGCCGTACCGGTGGAAGAAACCGTGGGTGCCATGGCGGAGCTGGTGAAAGAAGGCAAAGTCCGGATGATTGGTTTGTCCGAGGTTTCTGCGGCGACCCTGAGAAAAGCGCATGCCATCCACCCAATCTCTGCCCTGCAAAGCGAATATTCATTGTGGACACGCGATGTTGAAACTAACGGTGTGCTGGAAACCTGCCAACAGTTGGGGATCGCTTTTGTTCCTTTCAGCCCGCTGGGCCGGGGCTTCCTGACCGGTACTGTCTCTTCTTCGGCCGGCCTGCAGGACGATGATTTCAGAAAATCCCTGCCACGTTTTAAGCCGGAAAATGCAGCAATCAATCAGCAGTACCTGGATATCCTCGCCACTATCGCAGCATCAAAAGGTTGCACGTCGGCACAGGTCGCGCTGGCCTGGGTACTGGCACAGGGAGACAATATTATTCCTATTCCGGGGGCGAAGAGGATCCCGTATATCGAACAGAATATCGCGGCCACCAGCCTGCTCCTCAGCCGGGAAGAGCGGGAGACGCTTGAAAAGGCTTTCCGTCCCGAAAATATTGCCGGGTCACGCTATCCCGAAGTGTTCGAAAAAATGGCCGCCGGATAACGCTATCGATCGCCTTCCCCCGAGGGTATACGCCGTTATCCTGCCGGGTGTCGCTGCGCCCGGAAACACTCCTGCAACCAGTGGCTGAAGACAGTGACCGCCCGCGGAACCCGGGCCGAATAAGGCCGTACCAGCCAGATTTTATCCGCAAATCCGCCGTCAACCTGCCAGTCTTCCAGTACCGGTAGCAGTTGTCCGCTGGCCAGCGCCGCACGCGCGCTGAAATCGGGTAACATCGCAATCCCCAGGCCACGGATCGCGGCATCACGAATCGATTCGCTGTTATTGGTGGCAAATCCGCCTTTAACTGCGACAGAAACAGACCCGGCTGTCTGAGGATGGCTGAGTTTCCAGTGCGGAAGCTCATTCCCCCGCGGATAGTAAAGGCAATCGTGGCGGACCAGATCCTGCGGATGCTGCGGGTTGCCCGCTTGCCTCAGGTACTCCGGGGCGGCGACCAGCACGGTTTTGGTATCGCACAGGGGCAACACTACATGGGTGTCCGGCACCCGATGGCTATGGCGGATAGCCAGGTCATAGCCTTCACTGGCCAGCGATAACAGCTGATCAGAGACTTCAAGCTGAATACGAACCTCCGGATACTGACGCAAAAACTGTCGTACCGGTTCAAGCAACTGTTGCCTGGCAAAGGCCACCGGTGCTGTCACGCGGATAACCCCACGCAGCGGTCCGCTGGCATCCCGGAGAGCATTAAAATGCTGTTCAATCTGTTCAAAAGGCTGACGCAGTTCCTCCACCAGCTTTTTACCGGCTTCTGTCAGGCGTACACTGCGGGTCGTTCGCTGTACCAGCGACACACCGGCCAGGGCTTCCAGTTGTTTTATCTTCTGGCTGACCGCCGCTTTGCTGACTTCCAGCTGTTCAGCCGCACGGGTAAAACTTTGCTGTTCGGCCAGTACAATCAGCCAGTGCAGATGAACCCATAATGCGTCGGCATGGCTCTTTTTCATCACTATTGTTCACCCTGTTAAACAATCATTTCACTGACAGCGCTTTTTCTTCCGCCATTTACGGGCCAGAATACTAAAACTCAACCGTTCAGGAGAAGATAAATGCCATTACTACAGTTTGATATTATTGAAGGTCGTAGCGAAGAAGAAGTCAAAACACTGCTGGATACGACGCATAAGGTCGTACTGGAAGCCTTCAGCGTCCCTGAACGTGACCGTTATCAGATTGTTCATGAAAATAAAGCCTGGCAGATGGTCTTCCAGGATACCGGACTCGGCTTTGAACGCAGTGAAAAATTCGTGATGCTCCGGGTCTTCACCAGCCCGCGCAGCGATGAGCAAAAACAGTTCTTTATGAAACGACTGGCAGAAGAACTCCGCTCCGTCTGTGGGATTGAAGGGAATGACCTGATGATCTCATTTATCAGCAATAACAAAGGTGACTGGAGCTTTGGTTATGGCGAAGCGCAGTATATGACGGGCACGTTATAATCGTCTGATATCAATTACCTTTGAGTGCCGAAAATCTCTTAAACAGCCAGAAGATCAGCCAGCGCTCCCGGCAGCAAAGAATGTTCAGGGTCACCGTACCTCCGGTACGGTGACCCTGACAGCAACTTACATCACTGCGGCAAAAGCTTCCGCAACACGATGAATATTGCTGCGGTTAAGCCCGGCGACACACATGCGACCACTCGCTATCAGATAGATACCGAACTCTTCACGTAATCTGTCCACCTGCTGTGCGCTCAGTCCGGTATAGCTGAACATCCCACGCTGCTTCTCCAGATAGCTGAAATCACGGCCCGGCAATGCCTGACTCAGGGTCTCAACCAGGGCCTGACGCATCTCCAAAATACGTAAACGCATGGCCTCCAGCTCAGCCAGCCACTGTGCACGTAATCCGCTGTCATTCAGCACGGTCATCACCAGTTTTGCCCCGTGCGTCGGCGGGCTTGAATAGTTACGACGCACCGCAGCTTTTAGCTGACCCAGCACACAACCCGCTTCATCACTGCTTTCACAGAGAACCGATAAGCCTCCGACGCGCTCACCGTACAGTGAAAATATTTTCGAGAAGGAGTTGCTGACCAGGGCCGGCAATCCGGCTTTCGCCGCTGCGCGCATAGCGTAACAGTCCTCTTCTGCCCCGGCACCGAAGCCCTGATAAGCGATATCCATAAACGGGATAAGCTGACGTGATTTCAGCACGTCGAGGGTCTGATCCCATTGTGCCGGCGTCAGGTCGGCACCGGTCGGGTTATGGCAGCAAGGATGCAGCAGAACAATACTGCGTTCCGGGAGTGCGCGGATGGCATCAATAAAGGCCGGGAAATTCACTCCCCCCGTAGAGGCGTCATACCACGGATAGCGATGCACATTGAAGCCTGCCCCGGAGAAAATCGCGATATGGTTTTCCCAGGTCGGGTCGCTTACCCAGACGTCAGAGTGCGGAAAATACGCTTTCAGGAAGTCCGCACCCACTTTCAGTGCACCGGAACCGCCCAGTGTCTGAATACAGGCAATACGATCGTGGTCGGCCGGCGCCTGCGTGCCAAATAACAGCTCAACGATAGCCTGGCGATAGGCGGTCATCCCTTCCATCGGCAAGTAGAGCGAAGCCTCTGCGGACGTGCCCTGTAAGCGCTTTTCGGCCTCTGCAACGGCCTGAAGCTGAGGAATAATTCCCTGTTCGTTATAGTAGAGACCGATACTCAGGTTCACTTTCTCTGCCCGAGGGTCTTCTTTGAATTTTTCCATCAAAGTGAGGATAGGATCGCCGCCATAGGCATCGACATGTTGGAACACAGTGGACTTCTCCATCATTAATCAATGTAAAGGGTCGCAGGCAGGCTTACACACTGTAGCGACCGGGACGGTGGTTCATCGCAATAATCAGATTCAGTATCACAGCACCGCAGACTGACGCCAGCAACATGGGTAAAGACACGACCCACAAAGACGCCAGCACCACACAGGTATCCACCGCCATTTGTAATTTTCCTGCCCGTAGTCCGATCCGTTGCTGAAGCCAGAGCGCAAGAATATTCACGCCTCCCAGGCTGGCTTTATGCCGGAATAACACAATGAACCCCATGCCCATCACAATATTACCAAACAGGGCAGCATAGAAAGGGTTAAGCAACGAAAAGTGAATAAATAATGGATGCAGATGCGTAAACAGCGAAACCAGCGCGACCGCACTGAAGGTTTTCAGGGTGAATTCCCAGCCCATTTGCTTCACCGCCAGCCAGTAAAATGGCAGGTTAATCAGAAAAAAGGCGGCACCGAAGGATAAGGGTGAAATATAACTGATTAAAAAAGCGATACCCGCCGTACTGCCGGTCAGCGCGCCCGCCTGTTTCAGCATCACAATCCCGAACGAAACAAGTAAAGTACCGAACAGTATGGCCAGTGCATCTTCTGCCAGGCTGTGCGGAATTTTCTCCGCGTCAGCGGTTTTCATTAATGACATATTCCCCCCGTAACAAAACAGTCAGTCAGAACAAAAAAGCCCTTTCCGGCAATCTGAAAGGGTCACATTACTGTGTTCATGAAAATACCGGTGCGGTGAAAGAGGTGTGCAGGCATGCCGGCAAAAGGCATAACATGCATCACAAACCACTCCGACGCACTATTTATGCATTATTTGAGATAAAATGCACGATCCGGAACGGTCTTGCGGAAAAATTTATGCGGATTCGCCGGGGGTATTCAGTATCCGGCCGCCTTCTTTGATGCGGTTCAGCACGACTGAGGTCTTCACGTGCGCCACACTCTGATAGCCAGCCACCAGCTGACTGATCAGTGTGCTCAGAGAGTTGAGGTCGGAAACCGTCACTTTTAACAGATAATCGGCATCCCCGGTCGTTTTATAGGCATCGATAACTGAAGGATCATTAATAATACGACGATGGAAATCGTCCACATAATCGGGGGTATGATTCATCAGCCGGACTTCTATCAGACCGGTAATCTCCGGCCCCAACGCCTCGGGTGACAGTCTGGCATAGTAGCCGAGGATCTTGCTGGTCTGTTCCAGCTGAATACGACGTCGTGAGCATTGGGACGCCGACAGCCCGACCAGTTCGCTGAGTTCCTGATTGGTTAAACGCCCGTTAGCCTGCAATAATCTCAGGATGTGAATATCGTGATCATCAATACGATCCATACGGTGCTCCGTTCCCCGGACTGACAAAAAAGCAGACAGACGCTGCCTTGCGGTGAAAGTAAGTTATTAGGCCACTGGCGTCGTTATTCGTCGTCGTACTGCGGGCCGGCATAGTTATCAAACCGTGACCACTGGCCATTAAATGTCAGACGGACGGTGCCGATCGGGCCGTTACGCTGTTTTCCCAGAATAATTTCTGCAATCCCTTTCAGATCACTGTTTTCGTGGTAGACCTCATCCCGGTAGATAAACATGATCAGGTCCGCATCCTGCTCAATCGAGCCGGATTCACGCAAATCGGAGTTGACCGGTCGTTTGTCGGCACGTTGTTCCAGTGAACGGTTCAGCTGGGAGAGAGCAACCACCGGCACATTCAGCTCTTTTGCCAGCGCTTTCAGTGAGCGGGAAATTTCTGCAATTTCCAGGGTACGGTTATCAGACAACGACGGTACCCGCATCAGTTGCAGGTAATCGATCATTATCATGCTCAGGCCGCCATTTTCACGGAAAATACGTCGGGCACGTGAACGCACCTCGGTCGGTGTCAGACCGGAGGAGTCGTCGATATACATATTTTTCTTTTCCAGCAGAATGCCCATGGTGCCGGAAATACGCGACCAGTCCTCATCATCCAGTTGGCCGGTACGGATACGCGTCTGGTCGACACGGGACAGCGAGGCCAGCATACGCATCATCAGCTGTTCACTGGGCATTTCCAGACTGAAAATCAGTACCGGCTTATCCTGAACCATCGCCGCATTCTCACACAGGTTCATGGCAAAGGTCGTTTTACCCATTGAAGGACGGGCCGCGATGATGATCAGATCGGATCCCTGCAGGCCGGCGGTTTTCTTGTTCAGATCCTGGTAACCGGTATCCACTCCGGTGACCCCGTCATGTGGCGTGCCAACCAGTGATTCGATACGGTTGATGGTCGCTTCCAGAACCTGCTCAATATTTTGCGGACCGTCTTCTTTGTTCGCCCGTTTTTCAGCGATCTTAAACACGCTGGATTCCGCCAGATCCAGCAGATCTTCACTATTGCGTCCCTGAGGATCGTAACCGGCATCCGCTATCTCATTCGCCACCGAGATCATTTCACGGACAACGGCACGCTCGCGCACAATATCCGCATAGGCACCGATATTCGCCGCACTCGGGGTATTCTTGGCCAGCTCCGCCAGATAGGCGAACCCCCCGACCATGTCCAGCTCTCCGCGGGTTTCCAGGGATTCTGACAGGGTGATCAGATCGATGGGCTGACCGAGTTCCAGCAAGCGCTGCATCTCTGAGAAAATCAGCCGGTGTGGTCTGCTGTAGAAATCGCCAGCCACCACTCGCTCGGAAACATTATCCCAGCGTTCATTGTCCAGCATTAATCCCCCGAGAACGGACTGCTCTGCCTCGACAGAGTGGGGGGGCATCTTCACGCCTTCCATCTGACGATCACGGGATTCGTTGGATTTGTTCGCGGGTGTCTTTCCTGCCATAGTGAATGTCATTACCAGTGTTAAACAAGGGGCGTCACAGTATACTTTTTTTTTACCTGCATTGTCGCCCTGTCCCGGGCAAACCAGACGATTTCAAGGAGCTGCTATGTCAAACCGGATTCAGTATCGCCGCCACGGCGGGCCGGAAGTTCTGGAGTGGACTTCATTTACACCGCCGGCACCCGGCGATCATGAGGTCGTGGTGGAAAATAAAGCAATAGGTATCAATTACATCGATACCTACTTTCGCAGCGGACTTTATCCGCCGCCTTCCCTGCCCGCAGGTCTCGGTAGCGAAGCCGCCGGGATTGTGGTGAGCACCGGCCGGGGCGTCCGCCGGGTTTCGCCGGGCGATCGGGTGGTCTACGCGCAGTCAGCGGCCGGAGCCTACAGTGAAAGCCATATTGTTCACGAGGACAGGCTAGCTATCCTGCCGGACGCAATTTCGTTTGAGCAGGCCGCGGCTTCTTTCCTGAAAGGGCTGACGGTCCAGTATCTGCTGCGCCAGACCTATCAGATTAAGGCCGGAGAAACCTTTCTGTTTCATGCCGCTGCCGGGGGCGTCGGACTGATTGCCTGCCAGTGGGCAAAAGCCCTGGGAGCTAAACTGATCGGGACTGTCGGGTCGGCGGAAAAAGCAGAGGCGGCCCGTCAGGCAGGGGCCTGGGCGACGATTAACTACCGCGAGGAAGATATTGCCGCCCGCCTGAGCGAACTGACTGACGGTCAGAAAGTGCCGGTCGTCTATGATTCGGTAGGGAAAGATACCTGGCAAGCCTCACTGGATTGTCTGCAACGCCGCGGCCTGATGGTCAGCTTCGGCAATGCCTCAGGTCCGGTGACCGGTGTGGACCTGGGGATCCTCACCCGCAAAGGCTCCCTGTTTGTCACCCGTCCGTCGTTGTTTGGTTACATTACCACGCCGGAGGAACTGGATGCTGCAAGCCACGAGCTCTTTACTCTGCTGGCCAGCGGAGCCATTAAGACGGAGGTCCCGGAAAACCAGAAGTTTGCTCTGAAAGATGCCGCCCTTGCCCATCAGCAACTGGAAAGCCGTGCTACCCGTGGTTCCTGCCTGCTCATCCCCTGAACCGGGTCCCGTGTAATGCACAGAAAAGGGCTTCCCGCAGGAAGCCCTTATTTTTTTATTATTTTTGGTACTTGTGTAGGGACAGAGCGACAGCTATTCGCCAGAGCACACCGGTATCATCGCAGAACCGGTCTGCCGAAAATACGGGGTAATTCACATTTCCGCGCCCTGACGTCAGAAACTGAGTCCCGCCCCTGGTTGCCGTTTACCCGCGCCTGTTCATCCGGTTGATTTTAGCCATGGTTTTATCAAAGCGGCGTGTGACCGGAGACGACGATGGCGGCGCAATAAAGGTCTGATAGATCCAGGCGACCGCGACCGCCAGCAGTAACCAGGGGAGCAGTTTAATCGCCAGCAATAAGAAACCGGAGAACATCAGCAGCACTGCACCGGCAAATAACGCGATCAGTACGCCGATCACCGAGACGCCGGTCAGTAACAACACCACAAAAAAACCAATCACAAAGAAGAATTCCATGATACCTCTTCCATCACAGGAGAATAAGTTAGCGATTAACGCATCTGCCGTGACCGATACAAGAATCATGCCATTCATTTAACATGATGAATTACAAGATAATAATGAAAATACCTTCCCGCCGGAGAGGGTGAAAAAAACCAGGAACTGGCGTAATTCGCAGTATGGAATATTGCCGGGGCACCTCCCCGGCATCGGACTTAACGGGAAGCGACCAGTGACAGCGCCTGCTCTACCACCCGGACATCGGCCCCGGCTTTATGCGCATTTTCGCTCAGGTGACGGCGCCATTGACGGGCCCCCGGGATCCCCTGAAACAGCCCCAGCATATGGCGGGTAATGTGTCCCAGATACGTGCCCTGGCTCAGTTCTGCTTCTATATACGGATACATCGAGCGCACCACCTCAAACGGATCCGGACTGGCCGACGTGCTGCCGAAAATCTCACTGTCCACCTGAGCGAGGATCCCCGGGTTCTGGTAGGCTTCACGCCCCATCATCACCCCGTCCACATGTTGCAGGTGAGCTTTGGCTTCCTGCAGGGTCTTCACTCCTCCGTTAATCGCCATCGTCAGATGCGGGAAATCACGCTTTAACTGATAAACACGCGGGTAATCCAGCGGCGGAACCTCACGGTTTTCTTTCGGGCTAAGGCCCGACAGCCAGGCTTTACGGGCATGGAGAGTGAAGGAATCACATCCGCCCTGCTCTGCCACGGTACGGATAAAGTCGCACAGGAACGCGTAGCTGTCCTGCTCATCAATACCGATACGGGTTTTCACTGTCACCGGGACCGACACCACATCACGCATCGCCTTAATGCAGTCCGCGACTAATGCCGCTTCCCCCATCAGGCACGCACCGAAACGGCCATTCTGCACCCTGTCAGACGGGCAACCCACGTTCAGGTTGATTTCATCATAGCCCCGTTGCTCTGCCAGCCGGGCACATTGTGCCAGAGCCGCAGGGTCACTGCCGCCCAGCTGCAACGCCACCGGATGTTCTGCATCGTTATACGCCAGATAATCGCCTTTACCATGAATGATTGCGCCCGTGGTTACCATCTCGGTATACAACAACGTCTGGCCGGTCAGTTTGCGGTGGAAATAGCGGCAATGACGATCGGTCCAGTCGAGCATCGGCGCGACGGAAAAACGCCCGGCAGGGTATTCAGGCGATACGGCCTGCGGTTGAGAGGTCTGGTGCAGGTTGGAGGTTTCTTTATTTTCGTGCATTTTTCTTTATATCATCAGGTAAAACAGCCCCCGTTCGCACCAGGGCGTGACAGGAAGGACTGAAAAAAGGGACAAAAGCATGCCCTACTATAGCATAGAAAAACGGCAGTCCGGGGGTGACCGCACAGCTTCCGCCATGTCACGAAATCAGGCCCCCCCGCCGGCAGGGACCGCTTTCCGTCGCCTGTCGCACTTCGCCATACAGGATCAGCATTAAAGCGCCAGCCATGCTAAGATAGCCCGTTACCGCAGATTATTCGTTGGAGAAAGCCATCATGCAACAGCAACTTCCCGCTCAGATTCTTGCCGAGGCACAGAGTCTCTGCCTGAAACGTGGGGTACGTATGACGCCCCAGCGCGCAGAAGTGTTACGTCTGATGGCCGAAGAACAGGGGGCCATCAGCGCCTATGATCTGCTGGATAAACTGCGCATCAGTGAGCCGCAGGCCAAGCCACCGACCGTCTATCGTGCGCTGGATTTTCTGCTGGAGCAGGGGTTTATTCACCGGGTCGCCTCTAATAACAGCTATGTGGTATGCCCGCACTTTGAACACCCGTCTCATACCTCGGTAATGCTGGTCTGCGATAACTGTGCATCGGTGAGCGAGCGTCATGCTGAAGGGGTGGAACATCTGATCGTCACCCAGGCAAAGCAGGCGGGCTTTCTGCTGCGCCACAGTGTGATTGAAGCCCATGGTCTGTGCGTGAAATGTGCTGAGATCGCGGCCTGTGATAATCAGGAACAGTGCCAGCACGACCACAGCAGCGAAGTTAAAAAACGGGCCGGCCGCTAATTTTCCCGGGGTTCAGTGACGGGTCAGTGATCAAACCAGGTTCCCCTGCGCTGATGCTGCTGCCAGCAATGCCAGAGTGTGATCCCCCGCAGTAGCATAAAAACACAGAGCGCCAGCCAAAGCCCGTGATTACCCAGCCAGGGAACACTGCACAATGTCAGGCCATAGCCTGCCGCGGCAATCGCCATACTGTTACGCATTTCCCGTCCGCGCGTGGCACCGATAAACAAACCATCCAGTAAATACCCGCCGACACCTGCCAGAGGCAGAATGACCTGCCAGATCAGATAATGGTCAGCCAGCTGGCTAAGGGAAGGTAATGAGGTCATCATCTCAATGATGTATTGCCCGGCCAGCCCATACACCAGCGAAAAAAGCAGAGCGACAATACCGGCCTGACGGCAGGAGGCGTACCAGACTTCATGCAATTTTCCGGCTTCACGCGCCCCGTAGGCTTCTCCGGAAACCGCCTCCACCGCATAGGCAAATCCATCCAGCGCATAGGCGGTAAAAGTCAGGAACATCATCAGCAACGCATTCACCGCAACGACCTGAGCCCCCATCCGGGCACCGATGAAGGTCAGAGAAGCAAAGCAGATCTGCAGGAGTAAACTCCGCAGGAGAATATCGCGGTTCAGGCCCAGCAAACGTCTGATATCGCCGCGCCAGCCTTCCAGCAGTAAACGGACAGACATCCTACGCCGCCGGAAAACCTGCAACACCAGTAGCACACCGACCAGCAGCGAGACATATTCAGAGATCACGGTAGCGGCCGCTGCTCCCCGGACTCCCAGATGCAGGTGCAGAACAAACCACACCTCCAGCAAAATATTCACCAGGTTACCTGCGACCAGCAGGATCACCGGAGCCCTGGCATACTGAACGCCCAGCAGCCAGCCAAGGATCACCAGATTCGCGAAGGTCGCTGGCGCACTGAGCCAGCGCGTACGGATAAAGACACGTGCCTGTTCCAGCGTACCGGCATCACCGCCGATAAATCCGCTGGCCAGCTGGCTGACCGGGTCACGTACCACAATAAACAGAAGCCCGGCCGCCAGACTCATGATCAGGGGCTGAGCCAGGGCTTTGGCGAGGGCGGCTGAATCGCCGGCTCCCCATGCCTGAGCCGTCATCCCCGTGGTACTCATACGCAGGAAAAGCAGCAGCATAAACAGGAAGCTGGTGACCGTGGTGCCGATAGCCACCCCGCCCAGATAGATAGCACTGTCCAGGTGTCCGATCACCGCGGTATCCACCAGTCCCAGCAACGGAACCGTAATGTTGGATAACACCATCGGTAATGCCAGTCGCCAGAGTTTTTTATCGGTGGTATTCAAAAAAGACATGGGTTTTCCTGACAGGGCGCAGTGTCTCCGCCGGACGGGAGAGGATTTCCGGCGGACAAACGCCGGTGGCGGCAGCAGCCGATCAGCGTAGTGTAATAAGGTGCAGGGTGAATCTTAACAACCGGAAGTCAGATCTCCCGGTCACCGGCTGACGGACAACGGCCCGTCAGTTACAGCCATTCTCCGTTGCGGATAATACCGACCGCCAGTCCTTCAACCGTCAGGCTCTGTTCGCGGACATCTACCACAATCGGAGAGAATTCGCTGTTCTCAGGTAATAACTGTACCGTATTCCCCTGTTTTTTCCAGCGTTTCACCGTGACTTCGTCATCGATTCTGGCGACCACCACCTGCCCGTTACGGACATCCTGGGTTTTATGGACCGCCAGCAGATCACCGTCCATGATACCGATATCTTTCATCGACATCCCGCTGACGCGCAGCAGAAAATCGGCACCCGGCTTAAACAGTCCCGGATCGACCTGATAGTGGCTTTCTATATGTTGCTGGGCCAGCAGAGGTTCACCGGCGGCAACCCGGCCGATCAGCGGCAGACCTTCCGGCGTTTCTTCTTCCATCAGCAGGCGGATGCCCCGTGAGGCACCGGACACGATTTCAATAACACCTTTACGTGCCAGAGCTTTCAGGTGTTCTTCTGCCGCATTCGGGGAGCGAAAACCGAGGCGGGCAGCGATTTCCGCACGTGTCGGCGGCATACCCGTCTGTTGAATATGGTCGCGAATCAGGTCATAGACCTGCTGCTGCCTGCTGGTTAATGCTTTCATCCCGCCCCCTGGTTGTTTATACAGTCGCTGTGAGTATATACAGGTCTTTCATAAATGAAAACCAAAAACCGTCATAAAACAAACAACTGTCGGTCATTATCCCGCCAGTGACCACCATTGCCAGAGCACTGTTACCCAGACAAACACCGCCAGCAGGATCGCCAGCAATACGGCGGCCGATCCCAGGTCTTTCGCCCGGCCGGATAAGGGGTGTATTTCCGTGCCAAGACGATCAACCACGGCTTCTATCGCGCTGTTGATAATTTCGATGATCATAATCAGTACGACCGATCCAATCAGCAGAATGCGTGAAACTGCATCCACATCCAGACAGCCGGCAATTACTATTGCCACGATAGTCACTACGGTTTCCTGGCGGAAGGCCGCCTCATGCCGCCAGGCGGCCCGCAGCCCCTGCCATGAATAGCCGGTGGCCTTCACCAGCCGCCGCCATCCCGTTGTCCTTCCTGCCATCGGCCGTTCTCCTGTTAATTTTCAATAGTGCACCTGGCCACAGATCTTCTTTGCAGTTTCTGGTATGATTGCGCCGCTTTGCTATCAAAAGAGGCTCCGGATTTATCTATGTCAGGCTGGCGTAAACTTTATTATAAATTACTAAGTATTCCATTATCTTTGCTGGTAAAGAGCAAGGTGATCCCGGGCGATCCTGTGACCGAACTCGGTCTGGACCCTACCCGCCCTATTATCTATGTATTTCCGTATGATTCCAAAGCAGATCTGCTGGCACTCCGTACCGAATGCCTGAAGCATGATCTGCCCGACCCGTTAGAACCTCTGGAAATCGACGGCAGTCTGCTACCGCGTCATGTGTTTATTCATGACGGTCCGCGGTTATTACCTTATTTCACCCCGAATCAGGAAACCGTGAAGATTTTCCACGATTACCTGGATCTGCACAGGAACAATCCGGCGCTGGATGTCCAGCTGGTGCCGGTATCGGTGATGTTTGGCCGGGCTCCGGGCAAAGAGACACAGGGGACGCAGGCACCTTTACTCCGTGAACTCAACGGGTTACAGAAATTCTGCGCCATTCTCTGGCTGGGACGGGATAGCTTTATCCGCTTCTCCCCTAAAATGTCCTTACGCCAGATGGCCGATGAGCACGGCACCGACCAGTCGATAGCCCAGAAGCTGTCACGGGTGGCCCATATTCATTTTTCCCGCCAGCGTCTGGCTGCCGTTGGCCCGCGTCTGCCGGCCCGCCAGGACCTGTTCAACAAGCTGCTGCAATCCAAAGCGATTGCGAAGGCTGTTGAGGACGAGGCCCGCAGTAAGAAAATCTCTCACGAGATGGCCCGAAAAAATGCCGTCGCCATGATGGAAGAAATCGCGGCGGACTTCAGCTACGAAGCTATCCGCATTACCGACCGCGTCATGGGCTGGCTGTGGAGCCGGTTATATAAAGGGATCAATGTCAGCGGGGGCGAACGTATCCGCCAGCTAGCCCAGGACGGTCATGAGCTGGTCTATGTGCCCTGCCATCGCAGTCATATGGATTATCTGCTGCTCTCTTATGTGCTCTATCATCAGGGACTGGTTCCTCCGCATATCGCGGCCGGTATCAACCTGAACTTCTGGCCTGCCGGACCGATTTTCCGTCATCTGGGAGCATTCTTCATCCGACGGACCTTTAAAGGTAATAAGCTTTATTCCACCGTTTTCCGTGAATATCTGGGTGAACTGTTCAGCCGTGGTTACTCGGTTGAATATTTTGTCGAAGGTGGCCGTTCCCGTACCGGGCGTCTGCTCGACCCGAAAACCGGGACACTGACGATGACCCTGCAGGCAATGTTACGCGGAGGGAATCGTCCTATCACCCTGGTACCTATCTATATCGGTTACGAGCATGTGATGGAAGTGGCCACTTACGCTAAAGAGCTGCGCGGTGCCACCAAAGAGAAAGAGAGTCTGCTGCAGATGCTGCGCGGGCTCCGTAAGCTGCGTAACCTCGGTCAGGGTTATGTAAACTTTGGTGAACCTCTGCCGCTGGTCAGTTACCTGAATACCCATGTTCCTGAGTGGCGTGATTCTATCGACCCGATAGAATCACAGCGTCCGGCATGGATGACCCCGGTCGTCAATGATGTCGCACAACAGATTATGGTCCGTATTAATAACGCCGGTGCCGCAAATGCCATGAACCTCTGTGTCACGGCATTACTGGCATCACCACAACGCTCGCTGACGCGTGAACAATTGCTTGAGCAGCTGACCTGTTATACCGGTCTGTTGCGTAATGTTCCGTACTCCGAAGGCAGTACTGTGCCGGATATGAGCGTTGAGGCCCTGCTTGATCACGCGATGAGCATGAATAAGTTCACCACCGAGCAGGATAATATCGGTGACATGATTATTCTGCCAAAAGAGCAGGCGGTACTGATGACCTACTACCGCAATAATATTCTGCATCTGCTGGTGATGCCTTCCCTGATCGCCGCCATTATTCAGCAACATGGCACACTGCATAAAGAGGAATTATTGCGTCAGGTTTCCCTGATTTATCCGATGCTCAGAAGTGAATTGTTCCTTCGCTGGGATAAGACGGAGTTACCGGAAGTGCTGGACAGTCTGTGCGGAGAGTTGGTCAATCAGTCGCTGATCACTCAGGACGGTGAACACTATTCTGTTCAGCCGGCACGCCATCGGGTGCTCGGCTTACTGGCCGCAGGAGTGCGGGAGACGCTGCAACGCTACGCGATCACCTTTGCTATCCTGAATGCCAGGCCGACGATTAATCGCGGCACACTTGAGAAAGAAAGCCGTACCCTGGCACAACGGTTATCGGTGCTTCACGGTATCAATGCGCCGGAGTTCTTCGATAAGGCTGTATTCACGGGGTTAGTACTCACTCTGCGTGATGAAGGCTATATCAGTGATAAAGATGATGCCGAACCGGAAAAAACCCGGGGCATGCGTCAGATATTACTGGATTTGACGACCCGCGATGTCCGTCAGACCATTGAAAATGCCATTGAATCTGAGGCAGAACCTTCTGCCTGATCCCTGGCCATTAAAAAGGGCGTTCCTGAGGAACGCCCTTTTTTTTACTGCAAAGCCGTGACGCTTACATCAGATTAATAAAAGGCAGTGTGCTGAGTACCACACCGACAAAAATCACCAGTCCGACATAGTTGTTATTCAGGAAGGCGCGGAAACAGGCCTGACGTTCCCGGCCGATCGCCAGACGTTGCTGATAGATAAAGAAACCGGCAGCGACCACTAACGACAAATAATACCAGCCATTCAGGTGTAATAACCGGCCCGCCAGCGCCAGCAGTGCCAGGGTCGCGATCTGAAGCCCGCCAATAATCAGGCAATCATATTTCCCGAACAGGATCGCGGTCGACTTCACGCCGATTTTAAGGTCATCATCGCGGTCCACCATGGCATAAAACGTATCATAGGCCACTGTCCAGCAAACATTCGCCAGAAATACCAGCCAGCAGGAAAGGGGTAAGTCCCCACTCACTGCCATCCATGCCATCGGAATAGCCCAGCCAAAGGCTGCCCCCAGTACCACCTGCGGCAGGTGTGTATAACGTTTCATAAAGGGATAAGCACTGGCCAACAGGATGCCGCCGACCGAAAGCAGAATAGTCATGCCACTCATGGTCAGGACTAACAAAAACGCCACCAGCACCAGCGCCACAAACAGACCTTTCGCTTCACGTTCGCTGATAAGCCCCGCAGGTAAAGGCCGCTGCCGGGTACGCTCCACATGACCATCCACTTTCCGGTCGGCATAATCATTGATAACGCACCCGGCGGCACGCATCACAATCACGCCCAGCACAAAGACGACCAGCACCTGAAAAGGCGGCAAGGTCCTTCCCGATAACCACAAGGCCCAAAGCGTCGGCCAGAGCAGTAACAGTGTCCCTATAGGTTTATCGATACGCATCAGGCGCTGATAGGCCTGCAGTTTGGTGATTTTCATGGTGTCCTGCACGAGGTTGGTTATCCTTTCGCCCGGGATGTATAGGGGGGTGAATGTGGCAAAAATAGCTCGGTTAATATCAGGGGTTTTCCTGAGAGCCGTAACAATGAATACCGCCCCCGGAGATCGTCGCTGTGTCCCGGGACAATAAAATCCCGGCTCAGTAAGGGGGAGGAAAACAGGTAACGTCCCAGCGGGGATTCCCCAAGACTCATCAGGGATTCTTCCGGCCCGCTCAGGGTATCTTCCGGTAAGAGGGTTCGCCCGGCCAGCCAGGGATGACCATCTCCGTACAGAATCACTTCACGTAACCAGAATCGGGTCTCGTCAGCAAAGCCGGAATATCCGGTTTCATGCCCGAGCAATGCCTGTCTGCCGACAAATCCTTCTCTGACCACTTCCACCGTGAGTTCGCGACAATAACGTTCCAGACGCACGGTCATCGAGGTTTCTTCTGACAGCCAGTCAGCTATCTCAGGGGTGAGTTTCGGAGAAGACAGTGGTAACCACTGTAGCTGATACAGCTTGTGCAATTCCTGTGCAGACATTGTTACTCTCAGAAAGCCGGTGAATACTCCTCTGCGCTGCCGGAAAGAACGCAGAGCATTTCAGGGCTGAACTATAACAGACTCGCGCTGATGAAGCAGGGTGTTCTGTGTAAAGCCCCGGAAATCCGTCCGACCGGGGCGACAGGACGAACCGGTTTACTCCCGCTTCAGCCGTTTCGTATTTGCCAGCCATAATGTGGCGACCAGAATCAGGATCGCACCGGAGTAGAATAACGTATCCAGCGGGTCTTTATGGTCAACAATGATTAAACGAATGATGGCAGTAATGCCGATATAAATAAAATAGCGCAACGGAAAATGGAAACCTGACTGAAAATATTTAACGATCAGCGCAATAAACTCAAAATACAGAAAGTAAATCACGATGCCTTCAATCAGCAGGTACGAGGAAGACTCCTCTCCGGTATGAAATAACACATTTGCCAGGTGTAATGTTTCTTTTCCTAAGAAAATCGCCAGGATAATGGCCAGGATGATCAGACCAATATTCAATACCCATTGCAATATTGCGGCAATCAGGCTGGCAACGGTGGATTTAACGACCTTATTTGTGTTTTCCATTCTGTCCTCTGAACACAGTACTCCGAAGAGCGCATAATGCGATAGCTGATAGTGAGATCTGGCAGCTTATAGTATTTCATTTAATTGTATTACCTCTATTTTTTCACCGCGAGACCTTTTCCACCACACTTGTCAGCGCATGTAATTGATTCAGGGTCAAAATTGGTTCAATCAGATAATCTTTCTATGAAAATACCCGGTCACCTCCCCCATAGAAGTTGCAAGTACCGCTAATGTGCAGATTATCCTTCATTATCGTAGTTAAGTTCGGGATTTCGTTGATCGCCTTCGCCCCAAATACATTAGATAAATTTATACAGTCAAGAGACCATCGATAGCAATTAACTATCAATCTCATTGCTGCAATAGTTAATTGCTATTGTTAAATTTTTTTAATTTGTTACATTCTCTTCCGGAAATTAGCACTAATAATCAAAATTTTCTTAAAACAGGCTTTCCCGCTCACCAGCTAAAGGGCATGACAAATCGTTCCTCAGTTTCATACGAAATGTCGCTCGTCCGTTTTATTTCACTAAGACCATTATTTGGTCATGACTGGATTATGTTATGTATAACAAAAATAAGTTATCACTTCTTATTCTTAGCTTTTTATCGTTCTCTATAACTGCTGCCTACGCAGATGATACCAATAATACGTCTACAGGAAATGCCAGCGTAGCCAATGGCACTAACAGCACAGCAACAGGCCAGAATAGCAATGCTACCGGCTACTCCAGTACAGCTACAGGGCAATCAAGTACTGCCAGTGGTTCCAGCAGTACGGCGACAGGACAGGCAAGCTCGGCGACAGGGCAATCAAGTACCGCAACAGGACAGGCGAGTAATGCCAGCGGTGTTAACAGCGTAGCTATGGGCAATAAAAGTAATGCTTCCGGAGATAATAGCCTGGCGACAGGATATGCGAGCAAAGCGACATCCCAGGGAAGTACAGCTACGGGTGCCAGCAGTACCGCAACCGGAACAAATAGTACAGCCACCGGAGCTGCATCTTCTGCTACGGCAAATAATGCTGTTGCAAACGGTTTCAGAGCAAATGCAACAGCATCCAAGGCAACTGCCATTGGTTCAAACTCGACGGCGAGCACCACAAATTCAACAGCTGTGGGTTCCGGAAGCACCGCAAGTGCTGATCAATCGGTCGCCTTAGGCTCCAATTCAGTTGCTGATCGTGCCAATACGGTATCTGTAGGTAGCTCAGGAAATGAACGCCAGATTACCAATGTCGCAGCCGGTACTGAAGATACTGATGCAGTGAATGTTAATCAGTTGAATGAAAAAGCCGCCAGTACGTTAAGTGCAGCCAACACCTATACCGACAGCTCTGCGGAGAAAACACTGAGCGCGGCCAATACTTATACCGACAGCTCTGCAGAGAAAACGCTGAGTGCGGCCAATACCTATACCGATGACTCGGCGAAAAATACGCTGAACTCGGCCAACACTTACACCGACGACTCGGCGAAAAATACACTGAGCTCGGCGAATACCTATACCGATGATTCGGCGAAAAATACGCTGAATTCGGCCAATACTTATA
>NZ_JAERJR010000030.1 GCF_018257515.1 Tatumella sp. JGM118 | reverse complement strand
GGTGCGTTTGAACTCAGTCATCATCACGTTCTCCGGATTTAAGTCTGGAACGTGTCAACACTATTCAGGACGGGTCAGTGACAACAAAAAAGCCCTGTACGGGCTTTTTTTTCGTCCCTGGACAGTCAGTTACGGTCTTTCTTTCAGATAAAGTTCCGGAAAGCTCCAGATATTTATCATTATATTTTCTCGATTTTTGCGACTCACACTCCAAATCAGCAGTTTTTATGACTACTTTTATAAAATTATACGACTGTTTTTGATATACCTATTTCCAAAAGAGGTGTAATTTTATCGCGTAAGCAGATGCGATACATATTTCGATAGCATCACTAACATCTGAAAAGGAGAGAGGATGAATACGCAAAAAACGGACTGGCACACTGCAGACATTATTGCCGCATTGAGAAAAAAAGGGACTTCACTGGCGGAAGTCTCACGTAATGCCGGGCTAAGCTCTTCCACCCTGGCCAATGCCTTATCCCGTCCCTGGCCTAAAGGAGAGTGGCTGATCGCCCGCGCCATTGATATCCACCCGGCCGAGATTTGGCCGAGCCGGTATTATCATCCGGTGACCCATGAGCTACTGGATCGGGAAAAACTGATGCGCCGTCTGCCTCATCATGACCGGAACACCACTCCGCCGGCCACCAACAGCACACCATAACGCTTGCAGCCCCGCCAGTGAGCTAACGCGCCAGCAGGGGTAGCCCCGCGAGGCCGCTTGCCCGAAAAGGCCCGCCGTCCTCGCGGAGACGCCATAAAAAAAGGCCTGAACAGGAAAGTCAGGCCTTTTTCAGAGATTATCACCCGTTATTCCGCGTGGGGATACTCTTCATCACCATGTACGCGTTCAATATTGGCACCTAACGCACGCAGTTTATCTTCAATGCGCTCGTACCCACGGTCGATATGGTAAATACGATCCACCTGCGTTTCACCTTCTGCAATACATCCTGCCAATACAAGACTGGCGGAAGCCCGCAGATCGGTCGCCATGACCTGCGCACCGGAGAGTTTTTCCACACCATGACAAATGGCGGTGTTACTCTCGATCTCGGCATGGGCTCCCATCCTGATCAGCTCCGGAATGTGCATAAAACGGTTTTCGAAGATGGTTTCGGTAATAACACCGGTCCCTTCTGCCACCAGATTCAGCAGTGTGAACTGTGCCTGCATGTCGGTCGGGAACCCGGGATGCGGCGCGGTACGGATATTGACCGCTTTCGGACGACGCCCGTGCATATCCAGGCTTATCCAGTCAGCACCAGTTTCGATATCCGCGCCTGCTTCACGCAGCTTGGCCAGGACGGCATCCAGCGTTTCGGGACGGGTTTTATGGCAGAGCACTTTTCCTCCGGAAATCGCCGCAGCAATCAGGAAGGTTCCGGTCTCGATACGGTCTGGTACCACTTCATAGCTACCGCCGCCCAGACGCTCAACACCTTCGATGACAATCCGGTCCGTTCCGGCACCGGAGATTTTGGCACCGATGGTGTTCAGGAAGCTGGCAGTATCGGCAATTTCCGGCTCACGCGCGGCGTTTTCAATCACCGTCGTCCCTTCAGCCAGGGTCGCGGCACTCATGATGGTAACGGTCGCACCTACGCTGACCTTATCCATCACAATATGCGCACCCTTCAGACGCCCATTCACAGATGCTTTGACATAGCCTTCTTCCAGTTTGATCTCCGCACCCAGCTGCTCCAGGCCGCTGATATGCAGGTCTACCGGCCGAGCCCCGATAGCACATCCGCCGGGTAAGGAGACCTGTCCCTGACCAAAACGAGCCACCAGCGGTCCCAGAGCCCAGATAGACGCACGCATGGTTTTTACGAGGTCATAAGGGGCGCAAAAAATGTTAACCCCGCTGGCATCCAGATGGACAGCACCATTGCGTTCTGCTTTTACCCCAAGCTGACTTAGCAACTTCATGGTGGTATCAATGTCACGCAGTTTAGGGACATTCTTTATTTCTACCGGTTCTTCTGCCAGCAATGCGGCAAAAAGAATAGGTAGTGCGGCATTTTTCGCACCGGAAATGGTAACTTCACCACTTAAGCGGGTGGGACCCTGTACTCGAAACTTATCCATTAACACGGCTCTCAATTAACAATCATAATAGGCAAGACCTGCCAGCCTGTAATTACGCAGCCTGAATCAGAAACCATTCAGCTTACGATCACGGGCCCATTCAGCAGGGGTATATGCTTTTATGGATAACGCATGAATACGGTTATCCGCAATATATTCCATCAACGGGGCATACACAGCCTGCTGCTTTTTTACCCGGCTCATCGGTTCAAAAAGTTCACCGACGGCGATCACCTGGAAATGGCTACCGTCACCGCTGACATGGACTTCATCCAGCGACAAGGCCTGCATTAATACTGCCTGAATTTCATTATTTTCCATTGCATTCAGCTTCCGTTAATCATAATCAGCCCATATCTTAGTAGAAAGCAGCTTTATCTTAAATACACAAAAGCCCCTGCCTGAGGCAGGGGCTTTTCATCAGTGCCGCATTATTTATCGGCTTTCTTCAGCAGAAACAATAATCTGTTGAAGATTATACAGTGTGATCAGTGACTGTAATTTATCAGAGATACCCTGAAATACTACCGGCTGACCGGAACGGGAGGCAATATTTTGCAGGTGAACCAGCAGCGCCAGTCCCGCCGAATCGACCCGTTTTAACCCGGACACATTAATCTCTGACACCCCCTGCACCACCTTCTCTTTCTGCTCCCACAGCGGGAGCAGTGTTTCGTGGTCCAGTTTGCCACTGAGCAGCAACGCGCGGTCCTGTTGCTGCCAATGCAACGTATCACTCATCAGTTTTGCTGATTCAGTGAAATGGGCTGGGCTGCGTACTGTTTCAGTTGTGCAGTCAGCGCATCGATACCCTGGGTGCGCAGTAAGTCTCCCCACTGATTCTGTTTCGTGGTGATCATGCTGATCCCTTCTGCCACCATGTCATAGGCCTGCCATGCCCCGGTGCGGGAATTTTTACGCCACTGGAAATCCAGCCGGACCGGCGGACGGCCATTCGGGTCGATAATGGTGACACGAATAGCGACCAGATTAGCATTGCCCAGTGGTTGCGGGGACTCAATCTGATAAGTCTGTCCGTGATACAGCGCCAGGGCCTGGCCGTAGGCCTGATCCAGGTAATCACCGAAAGCTTTGTAATAAGCGTCGCGTTGTGCCGGGGTCGCCTGGTTGTAGAAACGGCCCAGTACCAGCGCACCGGCATATTTTACCTGGACATAAGGCATCAGTTCCTGCTGGACAATTTCACGCAGGTAATCCGGGTTCTGCTTAATCTTCGCCTGTTCATTCTTCAGACGGGTAAACGTTTTTGCGGCCGCCTGATCCATCAGTGTGTAAGGGTTACTCTGATCAACCTGGCTGCTCGCCGGGGTGGTTTCAGCGGCATTCACCGCTGCTACCGGCAGTGTTACCAGCATCGCTGCCATTAACAGACGTTTGACTAACATATAAACTTTCCTCTTAGTGAGTTGGCGCCGGCGCTGATGGGCCATTGCTGTCAGGCGAAGCACTTTGATCTTTATCACTGCTACCGTTACCGTTTTTGTACAGGAACTGTCCAATCAGATCTTCAAGCACCATTGCCGATTTTGTATCACGCAGCGTGTCGCCATTCTTAAGGATAGCAGAACCCAAATCCGGATCATTGAAGCCGAGGTTAAGCGCCAGGAATTGCTCGCCTAACAGACCCTGTGTACGTACCGCCAGCGAGCTGGTATCCGGAATTTTTCCGGCATACGCATCATCAATCGCCATCGTAACTTTCGGTGACAGCGTGCTGTCATCCAGAGAGATGTTGGTGACTCTGCCGATGACCACACCGCCGATTTTCACCGGAGAGTTGACTTTAAGGCCCCCGATATTGTCAAAGGTCGCATATAATTTCCACGTCGGTTCTGTGCCAAAGGATTTCAGATTAGCGACGCGCAGGCAGAGAAACAGCGCAGCGACCAGTGCCAGCAACAGGAAAATACCTACCCAGATTTCACTTTTTTTACTTTGCATTGCGTTAATTCCCAAACATCAGTGCTGTCAGCACAAAATCTAACCCAAGTATGGCCAGGGATGAGTGTACTACCGTACGGGTGGTGGCACGACTGATCCCCTCAGACGTCGGAACAGCGTCATAGCCGTTAAATAACGCTATCCATGAAACTGCGATGGCGAAGATGATGCTTTTCACCACACAATTAATGATATCCACGCGGAAATCGACGGCACCCTGCATGGCTGACCAGAAGAAACCGGGATCGATCCCTTTCCAGTCCACACCTACCAGAGCCCCCCCGGCGATACCGACCGCGGTGAACATGATGGCCAGTAATGGCATACTGATGACCCCGGCCCAGAAGCGGGGAGCCACCACACGCCGGAGAGGATCCACGGCCATCATTTCCATGCTGGATAACTGCTCTGTCGCTTTCATCAGTCCGACTTCAGCGGTTAATGCTGACCCGGCCCGTCCGGCAAACAGTAATGCGGTAACGACCGGTCCCAGTTCACGCAATAACGAGAGCGCAACGACCATACCCAGGCTGGTTTCTGCGCCGTAGGTTTTTAAGACCAGATACCCCTGCAGCCCCAGCACCATGCCGATAAACAGGCCGGAAACCAGAATAATCAGCAAAGAAAGCACACCCACGCTGTAAATCTGCCGCATAACCAGCCGGCCGTGTTTAACAAACGCCGGTTTGCCCACCAGCGCGTGAAACAGCATCAGGCCTGCCCTGCCAAACGATGTGCAGCTCTTAATTCCCCAACGTCCTAATGACGCTACTGCCTTTAACAACATGTCGTTAATGCCTCCCGGAGCTTAGCAAATCGGTGAGATAGTCACCGGCCGGATACCGGAAAGGTACCGGACCATCCGCATGGCCGTCGATAAACTGACGGACACGGGGATCAGGCGTTTCCCGTAATGCTTCGGGGCTACCCTGCGCAATTATATGCTGTCCTGCCACAATATAAGCATAGTCAGCAATACTCAGTACTTCAGGCACATCGTGAGAAACCACGATGCAGGTCAGGCCAAGTGCATGATTAAGCTCATCAATCAGTTTCACCAGCACCCCCATCGTGATGGGATCCTGCCCGACGAAAGGTTCATCAAACATAATGAGTTCAGGATCCAGCGCGATCGCGCGCGCCAGGGCAACACGCCGGGCCATACCACCCGATAACTCTGCCGGGGTCAGCTCCTCAGCTCCCCGCAATCCGACGGCCTCCAGCTTCATCATCACCGTGGTATGCAATAATTCCGGGGGTAACCGGGTATGCTCACGCAAAGGCCAGGCCACGTTTTCGTAGACAGTGAGATCGGTAAACAGTGCCCCTGACTGGAATAACATGCTCATCTTTTTACGGACGTCGTATAACTTCCTGCGGGACAATGTCGGAATATTATCATCACGGAAGAAAATATCTCCGTTATCCGGCGATAATTGCCCGCCGATCAGGCGCAATAATGTCGTTTTACCGATACCTGACGGCCCCATAATGGCGGTAATTTTCCCTTCAGGAACCGTCAGGGTAATGTCATCAAAGATTTTGCGGTTCCCCCGGGAGAAACTCATCCCGCGGATTTCCACTAATCCTTTGTGTTGCTGAACCATAGTGACCCCTTACAGGTGTTCGGGCTTTTTAATTGATTATGATGCCAGCCATGAGGATAGCACCACGCTATTTTTACAGAAAATTACAGGCCAGGTTTGTGTAATTCAGTCATAAAATTTACTTTTCGCCTTCCGGCAGTCAAAATCAGCCCCTGATAATGTTGAACCCTGTTTTTGCCCTGACACCGCGCTCCGGTATCACGGCCACTTTGGCAAAGGAATACCCATGCTTGTCGCGATTGTCCTGCTGGTTCTTGGTTTACTGCTGCTGGCTTATGGCGCCGACCGGCTGGTATTCAGTGCCTCCATTTTATGTCGGTCTCTCGGGATCCCCCCGCTGATTATTGGTATGACGGTCGTCGGTATCGGGACCTCACTGCCAGAGATCATTCTTTCGTTATCTGCGGTACAGCATGGATTACGCGACTTTTCTGTCGGCATCGCCCTGGGTTCCAATATTACCAACATTTTATTAATTCTGGGGGGGGCTGCATTGCTCCATCCTCTGAAAATCAACTCGGCCCTTTTGCGCCGGGAACTGCCCCTGATGTTACTGGTGACGCTGCTTTGCGGGCTATTACTGGCCGATAATTTTCTGACCCGGAGCGAAGGTTTTTGTCTGTTAGCCATGGCTGTCATTTATCTGTGGGGTATTATCCGGCTGGCCAACAAAACCCAGGCAGCCACCGGCGACTCACTGACGCGTGAGCAGTTAGCCGAACTGCCGGGCGAAGATGCCGGTAATACGGTGGCTTGCCTGTGGCTCGGGGTCGCTTTGGTCCTGTTGCCGGTGGCCACGCGGATGATACTGGATAACGCGACAGTGGTGGCAGATTATCTGGGGATCAGTGAACTGCTGATGTCGCTGTTTTTTATCTCCATCGGTACCAGCCTGCCGGAACTGGCCACCGTCATTGCCGGTACTCTGAAAGGAGAAGGTGATATCGCCGTCGGCAACCTGTTGGGTGCTAACATTTACAATACGGCCATTGTTCTGGGGCTTCCGGCACTGGTCAGTCCGGGCAGTATCGACAGTAATGCTTTTTCGCGGGATTATTGGGTCATGCTCGGGGTCAGTACACTTTTTGCGGTCATTTGCCTGAGAAAGGACCGGCGTATCGGTCGTCTCACCGGAGCTTTTCTGTTGTGCGGATTTATTGTCTGGGCCGCCATGCTCTGGGTTTATCCGATGATGAATAATCAATAAAAGGACTCTGGAATGTCTGAACAACCGACAAGCTCTGGTTTTGATTTCAGAAAAGCCGGAAAAAACGTTCTGCGTATCGAACGCGAAGGTCTTGAACAACTGGACCAGTATATTAACGAGGATTTTTCCCGCGCCTGTGACATCCTTTACCATTGTCGAGGTAAAGTCGTGGTGATGGGAATGGGGAAATCCGGCCACATTGCCCGAAAAATGGCCGCGACCTTTGCCAGCACCGGTACACCGGCGTTTTTTGTCCATCCTGCGGAGGCCAGCCACGGCGACCTGGGCATGGTCGGCCCGGAGGATGTGGTACTCGCCATCTCCAACAGCGGGGAGTCTCACGAGATCCTGGCGCTGGTCCCGGTGATCAAACGACTGAAAATTACGTTAATCTGCCTGAGCAGCCGGCCGGAAAGTGCCATGGCGAAAGCCGCCGATTTGCACTTAACCGTCAGGGTTCCTCAGGAAGCCTGCCCGCTGGGCCTGGCCCCCACCAGCAGCACCACGGCGACGCTGGTAATGGGAGATGCGCTGGCCGTTGCCTTACTGGAAGCCCGCGGTTTTACGGCCAATGATTTTGCCCTCTCGCATCCCGGCGGGGCATTAGGCAGAAAGCTTTTGCTGCACGTCAGCGATGTGATGCATGCCGGTACGGAAATGCCCTGCGTTCCGCGCCATGCTTCACTGCGTGATGCCCTGCTGGAGATCACCCGTAAGAAAATGGGTATGACGGTGATCGTTGAGGAGGATATGACGATAGCGGGTATCTTTACCGACGGTGATTTACGTCGGGTCATCGATATGGGGATCAACTTCCAGTCAACGCTGATAGATAATGTCATGACCCCGGGGGGGATCCGCGTAACACCTAATATGCTGGCTGTTGATGCGCTAAATGTTATGCAAAGTAAAAATATCACCTCGTTACTGGTTGCGGATAACAATCGTTTGGTGGGTGTGGTACATATGCATGATATGTTGCGTGCCGGTGTCGTCTGAGCAGGATAAGAGAATGAATACTGAATTACCCGTTGAAACCTGTTACGGGCCTGTCCGTCGGGCCGTGATGACCGCTGCCGCCGGAATAAAATTATTGATCTGTGATGTTGACGGTGTGATGTCTGACGGATTGATCTATATGGGGAACAGCGGAGAAGAACTGAAAGCCTTCAATGTCCGTGACGGCTATGGGATCCGCTGTCTGTTAACCAATGAGGTGGAAGTGGCGATCATTACCGGACGTAAGGCCGGATTACTGGAAGATCGCTGCCGTACACTCGGCATCGGCCACCTCTACCAGGGACAATCAGATAAGATTTTGGCCTTTCGCGATCTTCTGGATAAACTGTCGCTCCGTCCGGACCAGGTCGCCTATATTGGCGATGATTTGATCGACTGGCCGGTCATGGCAGAGGTCGGTCTCAGTGTTGCGGTGGCGGATGCCCATCCCTTATTACTCCAGCGTGCAGATTATGTCACACGTATCAACGGTGGCCGTGGCGCGGTAAGGGAAATTTGTGATCTTATTTTGATGGCACAAGACAAATTCGAGGATGCCAAAGGGTTATCGATATGAGTAAAACCAGACGCTGGATCACCCTGCTGCTGGCCATTATTGCAGTGGTCTTGATTGGCTGGAACCTGACAAATCAGGAGTCATCTTCACCCGCAGTGGTCGCAGATGATCAAAGCCCGACCTATACCACCGCCAGCACCCATACGGTGGTCTATAACCCGGAGGGCGGGCTCGCCTATACGCTGGATTCAGCAAAAGTGGCTTATTTTGATACGGCCCGCGTCAGCTGGTTTGATAACCCTGTCATGACGACGTTTGACCCGCAAAAAGCGCCGGCATGGTCAGTCAAAGCAGATAAAGCAAAATTAACCCAAAACCGGATGCTGTATCTGTACGGGCACGTGGAAGTGCGGGCCTTAAGCCCGAATGCAAAAATTGAACGGATGACGACGGATAATGCGCAGATTAACCTCGTCACTCAGGATGTGACCTCCGATGACCAGGTCACTCTTTACGGCCAGGATTTCCACTCTACAGGGATGAAGATGCGGGGTAATTTACGCGCAAAAACAGCCGAATTAATTGAAAAGGTCAAAACCTACTATGAAATTCAAAACCAACACTAATAGCATCAGGTTGTTGCTGATCAGTACACTGCTGGCCTGTAGTCTGCCTGCACTGGCCGTGACAGGGGATTCCGATAAACCGGTGAATGTCACCTCGGAAAACCAGTCAATGGATATGCAGGGCAATGTGGCGACCTTTACCGGCAATGTGATCATTACTCAGGGAACGATCAGGATCACTGCGGATAAGGTGGTGGTCACCCGTCCGGGCGGAGATAGTAAAAAAACCCTGGTAGATGCCTACGGTAATCCGGCGACTTTTTATCAGATGCAGGACAACGGTAAACCGGTCAAAGGTCATGCCGCCAAATTACATTATGATCTGGCGAAAGATATGGTTGAACTGACCGGCAATGCGTATATCCAGCAGCTGAACAGCAATATTCAGGGTGACCGCATTACTTATCTGGTGAAACTGCAAAAAATGCAGGCTGACAGCCAGGGGCCACAAAAACGTGTCACCACCACACTGGTGCCCTCTGAATTACAGAACCCTAAAACCACGAAATCCCCTAAACAGAGTCAATAATACTTATGGCGACTTTAATTGCAGAGAACCTGGCAAAAGCATACAAAGGCCGACGTGTGGTTGAGGATGTGAGCCTGCAAGTCAACTCCGGTGAAATTGTCGGTTTGCTGGGCCCTAACGGGGCCGGGAAAACCACCACCTTCTATATGGTTGTCGGTATTGTTCCCCGCGATGCAGGCCGGATTGTTATCGATAGTGATGATATCAGTTTACTGCCACTGCACGCCCGGGCCCGCCGGGGTATCGGATATCTTCCCCAGGAGGCCTCTATTTTTCGTCGCCTGAGTGTTTACGATAACCTGATGGCGGTGCTGCAGATCCGTAAGGATCTGAGCGCAGAGCAGCGGGCAGATCGTGCTAACGAGCTGATGGAAGAGTTCCATATTGAACATCTGCGCGACAGTCTGGGACAGGCCCTTTCCGGCGGGGAACGTCGCCGTGTTGAGATTGCCCGGGCACTGGCCGCTAACCCCAAATTTATCCTGCTCGATGAGCCTTTTGCCGGCGTTGACCCTATCTCGGTCATTGATATCAAAAAAATTATTGAGCATCTGCGTGACAGCGGTCTGGGCGTACTCATCACTGATCATAATGTCCGTGAAACACTCGCGGTGTGTGAACGCGCTTATATCGTGAGTCAGGGTAAATTAATCGCTCACGGCACTCCGGAAGATATTCTGGCCGACGAGCAGGTTAAACGCGTTTATCTCGGTGAAGAGTTCCGACTCTGATTCTGGTAATGTGTTCTTATTGATATTTTTTCAGGAAATGCACGCCTCACTATGAAGCAAAGTTTGCAATTCAGACTCAGCCAACAACTGGCAATGACCCCCCAGTTGCAGCAGGCGATACGGCTGTTGCAACTGTCGACGCTCGAGTTACAACAAGAATTACAATTAGCTCTGGAAAGTAATCCGTTACTGGAACAAACAGAGATACTCAACGAGGTCGATGCTGAGGAGTCAGGTGAAAGCGCATCCCTGGATACACGGGAAGCCCTGGAACAAAAAGATATGCCGGAAGAGCTTCCTCTGGATGCGACCTGGGATGAAATCTATACTGCAGGGACGCCCTCCGGAACAGGCACAGACTATCAGGATGATGAATTGCCTCTCTATCAGGGCGAAACGACACAATCCCTGCAGGATTACCTGATATGGCAAATGGAACTGACGCCGTTCAGTGATACTGACCGCGCGATAGCGACCTCTATTGTTGATGCGATTGATACCACGGGATATCTGACCGTTCCGCTGGATGACATTCTGGAAAGTATGGGTGATGACGAACTGACCCCTGAAGAGGTCGAAGCAGTCTTAAAGCGTATCCAGCATTTCGACCCTATCGGTGTCGGCGCCAGAGATTTAAAAGAGTGTCTGTTGATTCAGCTTTCTCAGTTTGCTCCTGAAACCCCGATGCTGGAAGAGGCGCGCCTGATTGTCCGCGGGCATCTGGATCTTCTGGCGAACCATGATTTCCGTAGTCTGATGCGCGTGACCCGGCTCAAAGAAGATGTGCTGAAAGAGGCGATGCTGCTGATCCAGTCTCTGGACCCGCGACCGGGCCAGTCTATTAATACCGGTGAGTCAGAGTATGTGATCCCCGATGTCCTGGTGCGTAAGTCAGGCAGCCAGTGGACCGTCGAACTCAATACCGACAGCCTGCCAGGATTACGCATTAATCAGCAGTATGCCGCCATGAGCGGCGGTGCCCGTAACGACAGCGATAATCAATTTATCCGTAATAACTTACAGGAAGCCCGCTGGCTGATTAAGAGCCTCGAAAGCCGTAACGATACACTGCTGAAAGTTTCCCGCTGTATTGTCGAGCAGCAACAGGCTTTTTTCGAGCAGGGTGAAGAATATATGCGGCCAATGGTCCTGGCAGACATTGCCCAGGCCGTAGAAATGCATGAATCCACTATCTCACGCGTGACGACCCAGAAATACCTGCACAGTCCACGGGGCATCTTTGAGCTGAAGTACTTTTTCTCAAGCCATGTGAATACTGAAGGTGGCGGTGAAGCATCCTCCACGGCGATCAGGGCCCTGGTGAAAAAATTAATTTCAACGGAAAACCCTGTAAAGCCCTTGAGTGACAGTAAACTCACCACTATGTTATCTGAACAGGGCATTATGGTGGCAAGGCGAACCGTCGCTAAGTATCGCGAATCATTATCTATCCCACCGTCAAACCAGCGTAAACAGCTGCTTTAACGTGACAGTCTCGCGGGCCGGTGTCACCACCGGTAGCGATCACCGGGAAGAAATAACGGAACCTCCGCATCAGTTTAGCGAAAAAAGGTTTGCTACGCTGTGGCAGGGTTTACCGAAGAATCGCCCGGGGTTAACGCGATCCGCGGTGGTCAGTGTTCACTCAGTCACAGAGAACATCGTGCCTGCGGTGTACAGTACCCCCCGGCGGATGTCCCCCGGATGAGCGGTGGCCGGCATCCGCCGGGAAGCCCCTACGGCAGGTAAGCCGGAATCAAGACATGCTGCAGCCGTACAGGCAGTCCGGCGCAGTGCAGTAAAGGGCAACAGTCCAGACAACTCCGCGGCTGTTTTTGTCCTGACGTTTACAGACAGACCCCGGTCTGTCACTGTGGCGGCATACAGGGCAACCGATAACCACAATAGTGGCCAGATGAATCTGCAAGTGAAATTATATGAATAGTGAACTGACACTTGAACTTAGCCAGGTGCTTACACCGGAATGTACACGCAACAATGTGCACTGCCAGAGTAAAAAACGGGCACTGGAGATTATCAGCGAGCTGGCTGCAGCACAGCTGAATCTGCCACACCAGACCATTTTTGAAACGATCCTGAATCGTGAAAGGATGGGAAGCACGGGTATCGGCAATGGCATTGCTATCCCCCATGGCAAACTGGAAGAAGACACATTAAGAACCATTGGTGTGTTCATCCACCTTGAGCATCCTATTTCATTCGATGCCGTTGATAATCAGCCGGTTGATTTGTTATTTGCCCTGCTGGTTCCGGCGGACCAATGCAAAACGCACTTGCACACATTATCCCAGGTAGCCAAACGCCTGGCAGAAAAGAATATCTGCAGACGCTTGCGGGCGGCACAAAGCGATCAGGAACTCTATGACATTATTATGGATGAGCAGCAGCGCACGGAAGAATAATTCCGGCCACGTATTACTGTTATCCGGGATCATTACGGGAGAAAGGTCATGGTTCTGATGATCGTCAGTGGGCGTTCCGGGTCGGGAAAATCTGTCGCACTCCGCGCCCTTGAAGATATGGGCTTTTATTGTGTCGATAACCTGCCCGTCGATTTACTGCCTGAGCTGGCCAATTCACTGGCGAAGCAGAATATTTCTGCGGCTGTCAGTATTGATGTCCGCAATATGCCGGAATCTCCGGAAATTTTCGAACACACATTTAGTCATCTGTCTGACAAATTTACTCCGCAATTACTGTTTCTGGACGCTGACCGCAATACGCTGATCCGCCGTTACAGCGATACCCGGCGGCTGCACCCGCTTTCCAGCAGAAACCTGTCGCTGGAAAATGCCATCGACGAGGAGAGCAATCTGCTTGAGCCTCTGCGCGCCAGAGCCGACCTGATCATCGATACCTCTGAAATGTCGGTCCACGAACTGGCCGAAATGCTGCGGGCGCGCTTGCTGGGTAAACGTGAGCGTGAGCTGACCATAGTGTTCGAATCCTTTGGTTTTAAATACGGTATTCCAATCGATGCCGATTATGTCTTCGACGTCCGCTTTCTGCCGAATCCTCACTGGGACCCGGCGCTGAGACCCCTCACCGGCCTGGACCGTCCGGTGATCGATTTTCTTGACCGCCATACTGAAGTCCATAATTTCATTTATCAGACCCGCAGTTATCTTGAGCTCTGGCTTCCGATGCTGGAAACCAACAACCGAAGTTATCTGACAGTGGCTATCGGTTGTACTGGCGGAAAACACCGTTCCGTCTATATTGCAGAGCAACTGGCAGCCTATTTCCGTTCACGTGGCAAGAATGTTCAGTCACGGCATCGCACATTGGAAAAGAAAAAAATATGACAGTGAAAGAATCAGTAAAAATCAGAAATAAGCTGGGGATGCATGCCCGGCCGGCAATGAAATTATTCGAACTGGTCCAGAGTTTTGATTGCGAAGTGATCCTGCGTAACGAAGCGGGTACCGAGGCCGATGCCAGCAGTGTTATCGCCCTGCTGATGCTGGATTCGGCACAAGGCGGACAGATTGAAGTTGAAGCCAGCGGACCGGATGAAGCGCGGGCACTGCAGGCGGTGGTCGAACTGTTCAACGCCGGGTTTGATGAAGATTAACCCGGCATCAGGTCAGTACAGATGATATTTTTCCAGAAAACCGGTACCGCCTAACTGTTCCATTTGCCGGGAGATCCACTGCTGCCGTCCACGGACATAGACCGAGGGAGCATCGGCATGGTAGAGAATAGGATTCGGTAAGATAGCAGCCAGTAATGCAGCTTCCTGACGGGTCAGCTGGCTGGCGTGTTTATGGAAATAGGTTTCTGAGGCCATTTCCACTCCAAAAATCCCCGGTCCGAACTCAGCAATATTCAGATAGACCGTCAGTATCCTTTTCTTACCCCAGAGGGTTTCCAGTCCGACGGTCAGCCCGGCCTCCAGCCCTTTACGTAACCAACTGCGTCCGTCCCAGAGAAACATATTTTTCGCCGTTTGCTGAGACAGTGTCGAAGCGCCCCGCATTTCTCCCCGCTGACGACTATCCAGCACCGACTGTACTGCCGCAAAATCGAATCCCCAATGCTCCGGAAATTTCTGATCTTCCCCGGCAATCACAGCCAGCGGCATCCAGGGAGAGATCTCCGACATGCTGACCCAACGGGAACGGGCACGGTAATCCGTATCCCCTGAGACGAGTGCACTGACCTGACGCTCCGCCATCACTGCCGAAAAGGGCACCGGGACTACCGAAAAAACCAGGATTGCCACAATCACCGTGGCAATAATCCCGGTGACTGTCAGCAATAAACGTCGTTTGAGTCTGTACCGGAATCCCTTTTTACTTGTCATGAATCGGCTCCTGCAGCAGGTCTGTTCTGATATAACCGCGGTTCATTGATGATCATCCTGCGGGTGGTTTGTATAAACTTTCCAATCCTATTTTCTGAAAAATCTCATTATTCAGTGTGAATAATATCCTGAATATGGCAAAAATTACTAAGGGATATAATAATTATATCAATAACATCAATCACTTCACGCCACTAAGGAATCGGTTCCAGTCTGTTTAGGCTTCGTTTAAATGTTAAGATAAATTAATGTTTAATCCGGTTTACCTCTGATCACTTACTTAACAATAAATTAAATATAAATTATTATTCAGTGGGAAAAAACGGAGGCTGGCCTGCCCCGGGATGCCTCTGTCCGGTGCCGGGTCACCCTGACATCGATCTACCGGGTTCCGGGTAATCTCCGTGATCACCGTGCGGAAGTGCCTTTCATCGGGTAGCGGACGACCTATCCGGGGGGAGATGCCGGCCAGTGTCAGGTATCTTACTTATTGTTTTTATGAATAAATAACCGTGAAATCCCGTTTCAGATCAATCGCAGATAAAAACACCATCAATTGAAAGGTTTTTTCGGGAGATAAACAGGGTGTTAATCACTTTTCTCCTTTAACAGACAGGCGGCTTCCGCCCGGAGGTTAACTGCCCTTAAAAGGTGCAGCGAAGATAAACCTCCGCAGATAGCCGGTCCGTCTGCCGGATTTCAACATCATAAATCTTAATGAATTGTGGCAAAGTGACCTCAGTTTTTGTTAAGGTAAGTGCAGCAGTCATCCAATACCCGCTGTAGCCCCGGTTCTTACCGGAGAACGACTTTACGTATCCGGCTACAACGTGACCGTTTCCCTGGTGTTGGCGCAATCTTCGCGCACCCCGGTTTACCCGGGGTCATTTTTTTCTGCCGGCCACTTACTTTTCTGCTTCTCTGCTTTCTACCCATTTCCTGAGCGTATCCACTTCATGACGCCATTCATGTCGTAGTTCATCGATCCATTCCTGGACGTTGTCCCACCATGCCGGAAGTTCCGGCGTCTGAATTTGCCGCGCAATCTCCTGCAGATATTTTAAGCCGACAGAACCTGCCGCCCCTTTAATTTTGTGGCCCTCTTCTGCAATGCCTTTCTGATCTTTTGCCATCATGTTGGAATCAAGAACATCAAGATAGCCCGGCATCATTTTTTCGAACATGCTCAGACTGTCGTAGATAAGTTTTGGTCCCACCAGCTCGAGATATTGTTCCAGCATGACGATATCGAGGTGCTTCTGCTCAGCAGAAGAGGCCGGTTCAGGGATCGACTCTTCCTCCTCCTGATGCGGATTCCAGTATTTACTGATCACCGCGGTCAGGGCCGGCACCGCCAGGGGTTTGCTTAACACATCATCCATGCCGGCCTCCAGATACTCTTTCTTATCTTTGAGCACATTGGCGGTCAGTGCCACCAGCGGAGGCAGGTCCTGTCCGGCAAAACGCTGATGTAATGTGCGTGCGACATCAAGCCCGGTCATATCCGGAAGCTGAATATCCAGCAGTACCATATCGAATTCCCGGGGATCGAATATCTCCAGCGCCTCTGCACCGGTCATCGCCACATCGGTGGAACATCCCAGTTTATCCAGTACAGAACGGGCAACGACCACATTCAGTTCAATATCTTCAACCAGCAGGATATGCAGTGCCGGCAGAGGCATCGTGTCCGGTTCATCGGTATCTTCTTCCACAGTGGTCAGGGCTGGCGCATCAATCACCACACTGAAACAAGCGCCTTCTCCAGGATGGCTGCTGACCGTGATATCCCCTCCCATCGCCTGTGCCAGGCGGTAAGAAATCGCTAGGCCGATACCGGTGCCGGTCGCCGGTTTTCCCCCATGCTGGTCCTTCACCTGGTAGTACATGGCAAAAATTTTGTCCTGCTCACTTTTCGGAATGCCGATACCGGAATCTTTGACATCGAAGCGCAGTTTCTGCGTGGCATCATCATAGGTGACGGTGACGATAATCTCGCCTTCACGGGTGAATTTCACGGCATTACCAATCAGGTTCCACAGGATCTGACGTAACCGTGTTCCGTCGGCCACGATCGTTTCGGGTAAGGGTTGCTGCGCGGACATCACGAACTTCAGGCCTTTTGGCTGAACCAGAAGGCCGGAGAGATTTTCGAGATCCGCCAGGAAGCCGGTGAAGTCGATAGGCTGATTATCGAGCCTGACCCGGCGGCGTTCAATTTTATCCATTTCGATCACATCATTAAAAATATTCCCCAGAGTGATCGCCGATACATGGATGGTATTAAGATAATTCAGCTGCTCCTGACTCAGTTCGGTATCCAGCAGGATACGGCTCAGACCGACAATGCCGTTCAGTGGCGTGCGAAGCTCATGACTGATGGTCGAGATGAAGGTGGTTTTTTCGCGGCTGGCATTTTCCAGCGCTTCCTGGTAACGCTTACGTTCGGTGATATCACGACCGAAGCCCATCAGGCCGGCACGCTTGCCGACCCGGTCGTAATAGGGAACTTTACGGATTTCGAAACAGGCTTTTTTACCATCCGGATACTGCAGCCATTGTTCATAGGTCAGCGCAACATTATGACGAAAGACCTTCTCATCCGTTTCCAGTATTTTGGCTGCGGTATCGGCATCATAGATATCCAGCGGAGACAACCCGACCAGCTGTTTCTCATTTTTCCCCGCCAGTAACTCCACGGCACGGTTACAACCGGAAAACTTGCGATCAATATTGCGATAAAAGACCAGATCAGGAGAAGCATCAAGAAACGAACGTAAGAAACTGGACTGCTGTTCCAGTTCTATCTGCGTCTTTTCGCGGCTGGCCATTTCATCCTTGAGCTTATCCATGGCATGTTCACGGGCCTGCTCTGCATTTTTACGATCGTTAATTTCCTGATTGAGTTGCTGAATGTTTTCTTTTAGCTGCTGATTGAGTTGCAGGTCCCGGTGACGCATCTCTTCCAGCTTATCCACCAGCCGGGCTAATCGCTGACGGGAATCCTCCAGCTGATCAACCACCACAGAGAGAAAGTACACGGCCCAGGGCGTGATCAGTAATCCAAAAAATACCGAACGGACGACGTCGATACTCTCCACTCTGCCCTGCAACACCAGTGTGACGGCCATCTGGACAATCATGGCCAGTACCACTAAGGCTGAGGCCAGTAATAAAGAAAACCTGACCAGGCCAAGTTTGACCATCAAATCTACATAGTATTGCGCCAGTAATCTGATCTGTTTCATATACACTCCCTGACTGTGAACTCCCATCATATCCTACCTTTTTAACGCAGAAACAGGCTGACAGGAACCACTGACGTGTTTTACCGAACGACACCGTCATCCTCATCCGCGACTGCGTGACGGTCAGAGATCATCACATAAAGCACAGAATGAATATAAATTCATAAGAAGTGAATCTTAACGCAGCAGGTAAGCCTATTAATATTTTTAATGATCCCTGAGTCCGCGCAGAAAATAAGGATTTTGGATAAAACAGAGATATCATGCAGCAATCTTCGTATACTCGGAATTTTGTGCTAAAAATCACTCCGGCACCAGCATGGTGCAGGCATTGAGAAGCCGCACTATAGTGAGACAGTTCACAATTGCCTATGCATCCTGAGTGTGCACAACCGGATAAAAAAACCAGTAAATACTTAATATTCAATAATATATAAAAAAACACCCTCCCCCGTCACAGAAAGAGTCGCTATTTGACCTGACCTCGCTTTCCCGATAAGTTGGAAATCCACTGGAAGCTTTCTGTGCGGATTCATTGTCCGCCATATTTATGCAGTAGCAGAGGTTCCCTGTAACAAGTTCCCGACACTTGTCACATCGATGAAGCCCGCCATGGCAGAAGCAGCGATTAAGACATGTTTGTGCATCTGCGGATGCCTCATTCTTACGCGGCTGCTGCGCATGTCTGACTGCCGGAATAACAAGAGTCTCTAGAGCCCGGGGAGGTTCACTCAATGTTGTATGATAAATCCCTTGAAAAGGATAACTGTGGTTTTGGACTGATCGCCCATATAGAAGGTGAACCGAGCCACAAAGTAGTACGTACGGCCATTCATGGACTCGCCAGAATGCAACATCGCGGTGCAATTCTGGCTGACGGTAAAACCGGTGACGGCTGTGGTCTTCTGTTACAGAAGCCTGACCGCTTCTTCCGTATTGTCGCGGAAGAAAAAGGCTGGCGTCTGGCGAAGAACTACGCTGTCGGTATGCTCTTTCTGAGCACCGACGAAGCAAAGGCCAGTGCTGCCCGGGCTATTGTTGAAGAAGAAATTCTCCGTGAGACACTTTCTGTTGCCGGATGGCGTGAAGTCCCGACCAATCAGGACGTTCTGGGGGAGATTGCCCTGTCGTCACTGCCGGGGATCCAGCAGGTGTTTATCAACGCCCCGGCCGGATGGCGTCCGCGTGATATGGAACGCCGCCTGTACATGGCTCGCCGCCGGATAGAAAAACGCGTCGAAGCCCTGAATGACAGTGATTTCTATATTTGTAGTTTCTCCAATCAGGTGAATATCTACAAAGGGCTCTGCATGCCCGCTGATCTGCCCCGGTTTTATCTCGACCTGGCGGATTTACGTTTAGAATCATCTATTTGCTTATTCCACCAGCGCTTTTCAACCAATACGGTGCCTCGCTGGCCACTGGCCCAGCCTTTCCGCTACATGGCGCATAATGGTGAAATTAATACCATTGCCGGTAACCGGCAGTGGGCACGTGCCCGTGCATATAAATTCAATACCCCGTTGATCCCTGATCTGCAGACCGTCGCTCCGTTTGTCAACGAGACCGGGTCGGATTCCAGTTCAATGGATAACATGCTGGAGCTGTTCCTTAACGGGGGGATGGACCTGGTCCGTGCGATGCGTTTACTGGTGCCACCGGCATGGCAGAACAATCCGGATATGGATCCTGAGTTACGTGCCTTCTTTGACTTCAACTCCATGCATATGGAGCCGTGGGATGGCCCGGCCGGGATAGTCATGTCTGACGGACGTTACGCGGCCTGTAACCTGGACCGTAATGGTCTGCGACCGGCCCGGTATGTGATTACCAGTGATAAATTAATCACCTGCGCCTCTGAAGTCGGTATCTGGGATTATCAGCCCGATGAAGTGGTGGAGAAAGGCCGTGTCGGTCCCGGTGAGCTGATGGTGATCGATACCCGTGAAGGCCGTATCCTCCACTCCTCAGAAACCGATAACGACCTGAAAAGCCGCCATCCTTATAAAGAGTGGATGGAAAAGAATGTTAAACGCTTAGTGCCTTTTGAAGAGCTGACCGATGACCAGGTAGGTAAACGTCACCTCAGCGATGCTATGCTGGCAACCTACCACAAGCAGTTTGGTTACAGCAGTGAAGAACTGGACAGCATTCTGCGGGTACTGGGCGAAAATGGTCAGGAAGCTGTGGGCTCAATGGGTGATGACACGCCTTTTGCCGTCCTCTCCAGCCGCCCGCGCATTATCTATGACTATTTCCGTCAGCAGTTTGCGCAGGTCACCAACCCGCCGATTGACCCGTTACGTGAAAACCACGTGATGTCACTGGCAACCAGTATCGGTCAGGAGATGAACGTCTTCTGTGAAGCGGAAGGACAGGCTCACCGTGTGAGTTTTAAATCCCCTATCCTGCTTTACTCTGACTTTACTCAGCTGACGACGCTGGAAGGTAAGTACTATCGTGCCGATACCCTGGACTGTACTTTCGAGCCGGAAAACGAAACGCTGGAACAGGCTATTCATCGTCTGAATGATCAGGCGGAAGAGCTGGTGCGTGAGGGGACCGTTCTGCTGGTTCTGTCTGATCGGGCCATCAGCGCCGGCCGTCTGCCGGTCCCGGCGCCGATGATTGTCGGGGCAGTACAGGCACGGCTGGTTGAAAAAAGTCTGCGCTGCGATGCCAACATCATTGTTGAAACGGCGTCGGCCCGTGATCCGCATCATTTTGCAGTGTTGTTCGGCTTTGGTGCAACAGCGGTCTACCCGTGGCTGGCCTATGAGTCTCTGGCACAGATGTCAGACAGCGGGATTATCGGCAAAGATTACCGCAGCGTGATGCTGAATTACCGTAATGGCATCAATAAAGGCCTGTACAAAATCATGTCAAAAATGGGCATTTCGACCATCGCTTCGTACCGTTGTTCGAAGCTGTTCGAAGCCGTCGGTTTACATCAGGATGTGACCCGTCTCTGTTTCCAGAATGTCACCAGCCGGATCGGCGGTGCCAGCTTCAGTGATTTCCAGCAGGATTTAACGAATCTGGCAAAACGCGCCTGGTTGCAGCGTAAGACGCTGGAACAGGGGGGACTCCTGAAATACGTCCATGGTGGTGAATACCACGCCTATAACCCGGATGTGGTTGGTACGTTGCAGCAGGCGGTACAGAGCGGCGATTACGATGACTATAAGAAGTACGCAGAACTGGTCAATAACCGTCCGGTAGCCACGCTGCGTGACCTGTTACAGTTACAGCCCGGCACTGACAGCATCGTGATCGACGATGTTGAACCTGCCAGTGAGCTGTTTAAACGTTTTGACAGTGCGGCAATGTCTATCGGTGCATTGAGCCCGGAAGCACATGAATCACTGGCGGAAGCCATGAACAGCATCGGCGGCTTCTCTAACTCCGGCGAAGGCGGTGAAGACCCTGCACGTTACGGCACCAATAAAGTCTCGCGGATCAAACAGGTCGCTTCCGGGCGTTTCGGTGTCACACCGGCCTACCTGGTGAATGCGGATGTTATTCAGATCAAGGTCGCCCAGGGGGCGAAACCGGGTGAAGGCGGACAGTTACCCGGCGACAAAGTGACGCCGTATATTGCAAGGCTCCGCTACTCTGTACCGGGTGTCACACTGATATCACCTCCGCCACACCATGATATCTATTCCATTGAAGACCTGGCGCAGCTGATTTTCGATCTCAAGCAGGTTAACCCGCAGGCGATGATTTCGGTCAAACTGGTTTCCGAACCGGGTGTCGGGACCATTGCGACCGGGGTAGCAAAAGCCTATGCCGATCTGATCACTATTGCCGGCTATGATGGCGGCACCGGTGCCAGTCCGTTGTCCTCGGTTAAATATGCCGGATGTCCCTGGGAACTGGGGCTGGTCGAAACTCAGCAGGCACTGGTAGCCAATGGCCTGCGTCATAAAATCCGCTTACAGATCGACGGCGGCCTGAAAACCGGCCTCGATATTGTTAAAGCCGCGATCCTGGGGGCCGAAAGCTTCGGTTTCGGGACCGGCCCGATGGTCGCACTGGGCTGTAAATACCTGCGTATTTGCCACCTGAATAACTGTGCTACCGGGGTAGCGACTCAGGACGATAAGCTGCGTACCAACCATTACCATGGCTTACCGTTCAAGGTGACGAATTACTTTGAATTTATTGCCCGTGAAACCCGTGAAATTATGGCTTCACTGGGGGTAACCCGTCTGACTGACCTGATCGGCCGTACCGATCTGCTGAAGGAACTGGACGGATTTACGGCAAAACAGCAGAAGCTGGATCTGTCTTCACTGCTGAAGACGGCACAGCCAATGCCAGGCAAAGCCATGTACTGTACCGAAAGCAATCCGCCGTTTGATAAAGGCGTGCTTAACAAAGCGTTACTGGATCAGGCGGTCCCGTTCATTGAACAGCGTCAGAGTAAAACGTTCTATTTCGATATCCGGAATACCGATCGTTCCGTCGGCGCCACACTTTCCGGTGCCATCGCCCTGACTCACGGAGACCAGGGGCTGGCGGCAGATCCTATCCGCGTTTACTTTACCGGCACCGCCGGTCAGAGTTTCGGGGTATGGAATGCCGGTGGACTGGAAATGATCCTGACCGGAGATGCTAACGACTATGTCGGTAAAGGCATGGCTGGCGGGTTACTGGCCATCCGTCCGCCGGTAGGTTCTGCCTTCCGCAGCGTGGAAGCGACCATTGCCGGTAATACCTGTCTGTATGGCGCCACCGGCGGTAAACTTTTTGCCGCGGGCCGTGCAGGCGAACGTTTTGCCGTCCGTAACTCCGGTGCCATTACCGTGGTTGAAGGTATCGGTGACAATGGCTGTGAATATATGACCGGCGGCATTGTCTGCGTACTGGGTCGCACCGGCGTTAACTTTGGCGCAGGCATGACCGGCGGATTCGCTTACGTGCTGGATGAAGACGGTGAATTCCGTAAACGTGTGAATGCTGAACTGGTAGAAGTGCTGGATGTTGAGCAATTGCCTATTCACGAAGAGCACCTGCGTGGGCTGATTACTGAACACGTTCAGTACACCCAGTCCGGCCGTGGCGAAGAGATCCTGGCGAACTGGCCGAAATGGTCTGCTAAATTCACCCTGGTTAAACCTAAGTCCAGTGATGTCAAAGCATTACTGGGCCACCGTAGTCGCTCCGCAGCAGAACTGCGGGTTCAGGCGCAGTAAGAGGTCACGATGAGTCAGAATGTTTATCAGTTTATCGACTTGCAGCGTGTTGATCCGCCGAAAAAACCGCTGAAACTTCGGAAAATTGAATTTGTCGAAATTTATGAGCCCTTCTCTGAAGGGCAGGTCAAAGCTCAGGCCGATCGTTGCCTGGACTGCGGTAACCCGTATTGCGAATGGAAATGTCCGGTCCATAACTATATTCCTAACTGGCTGAAGCTGGCCAATGAAGGCAGGATTATGGAAGCGGCAGATCTGTCGCACCAGACCAACAGTTTGCCGGAAGTCTGTGGCCGCGTTTGTCCGCAGGACCGCCTGTGCGAAGGGTCATGTACGCTGAATGCGGAGTTTGGCGCTGTCACCATCGGTAACATTGAGCGTTATATCAATGATAAAGCGATGGAGATGGGCTGGAAGCCGGATATGTCGCATGTCACCCCGACCGGTAAACGTGTCGCGGTGATTGGTGCCGGCCCGGCCGGGCTGGCCTGTGCCGATGTCCTGACCCGTAATGGTGTGCAGGCGGTGGTCTTTGACCGTCACCCGGAAATCGGTGGCTTGCTGACCTTTGGTATCCCTTCTTTCAAGTTAGAAAAAGAAGTGATGATCAAACGTCGCGAACTGTTCACCGAAATGGGCATTGAATTCCGTCTGAATACGGAAGTGGGACGTGATGTACAGCTCAGCGACCTGATGGATGAATTCGATTCTGTCTTCCTGGGCGTCGGGACTTACCAGTCGATGCGCGGTGGCCTGGAAAACGAAGATGCGCCGGGTGTCTTTGATGCCCTGCCATTCCTGATTGCGAATACGCGTCACACCATGGGCTTTGAGCCACTGGAAGAACAGCCTTACATCACCATGCAGGGGAAACGTGTTGTCGTGCTCGGCGGAGGGGATACGGCGATGGACTGCGTGCGGACTTCCATTCGTCAGGGGGCCAGTCATGTGACTTGTGCTTACCGTCGTGATGAAGAGAATATGCCAGGGTCGCGCCGCGAAGTGAAAAATGCCCGTGAAGAAGGGGTCGAATTCCGGTTTAACCTGCAACCTCTGGGTATTGAGATCGACAGTCAGGGCCGGGTCTGTGGCGTTAAGATGGCTCGTACCGAAATGGGCCCTGAAGATGCTGCCGGCCGCCGCCGTGCAGAGATCGTCGCAGGTTCTGAGCATATTATCCCGGCGGATGCCGTGGTGATGGCATTCGGCTTCCGTCCGCATGGTATGGAGTGGCTGGCGAGCTTTGGTGTCGAACTTGACACTCAGGGACGTATTATTGCGCCTGAGAACAGCGATAATGCTTTCCAGACCAGTAATCCTAAGATATTTGCCGGTGGCGATATTGTCCGTGGTTCTGACCTGGTCGTTACCGCTATCGCTGAGGGTCGTAAGGCGGCTGAAGGTATTATGGATTACCTGGAGGTCTGACCGGCCGTCAGTGTTCCCCGAAAAAAGGCACAATACTGTGCCTTTTTTTTCGCCCGAGCCCGGTGATTTCTGGCGGCCGATGCCCGGGAACGGGCTTTTATGCACAGAATTCAACCAACGCCTTCGGCTATCCTGTCTCTTGCTTACGGAATATCCCGTAGCCAGGAAAAGGAACTGATATGGATTTCTCAGGAAAGGTCGTCATTGTTACCGGCGGAGCCAGCGGTATTGGTCTTGAAACGGTTAAAGCGTTTGCTTCTGCCGGGGCGTCTGTGGTTATTGCCGATATTGCACCCGGCAGCGAAGAGATCACCCGCGAACTTCAGCAACAGGGAATGCCGGTGATCTTCTGCCGGACAAATGTATGTAGTGAGGCGGACCAGCAACAGTTGATCGAAACGACGCTCCGGCACTTTTTGAGGCTGGACATTGTGTTTGCTAATGCCGGTATCGCCCGTGATGGTGCGGCAGAAGATCTCTTATTCACCGACTGGCAGAAAACGATTGATATCAATTTATCCGGGGTCTTTCTCAGTAATAAATATGCTATCCGGCATTGGACCGGACATCATCTCCCCGGGGTTATCGTTAACTGTGGATCTATTCATAGCTTTGTCGGTAAACGTCATGTCACGGCGTATGCCGCCGCTAAAGGCGGAGTGAAGCTGTTAACCGAAACACTGGCGGCAGATTATGCCGGTAAAAACATCCGTGTGAATGCTGTTTGTCCGGGGTATATCGACACCCCGCTACTCACCCAGCTATCCACCCCCCAAAAAGAAGAGTTAATTAAACTTCATCCACAGGGCCGCCTGGGTCGTCCGGAGGAAGTGGCCGCTGCCGTGCTTTTTCTTGCCAGTGTTCAGGCCGGTTTTATCAATGGTGCATCGTTGCTGGTCGATGGCGGATATACCGCCCAATAGTGTTTCAGGCATAAAAAAACCGGCCTGCGGGCCGGTTTTTCATGAGATGCTGATGGCTTACTTAACGATACGTAGCGCCGGACGTCCGCCGCCGCGCGGAGGATGAGGGGGTTCATCATCGCCATCGGTCTCTGAGTCGGTCGTGCCCTCAGGCAAATCACCCTCAATGACTGACATGATAGTTTCTGACGGCGCAGCCTGCGGCTCAGCATCATCTTCTGATAGCTGGTCATAGGCAGGCTCAGGTTCAAACATGGTTCCGGCACCATTCTCGCGGGCATAGATAGCCATCACCGCATTCATCGGCACCATCACCTGACGAGGAACACCCCCAAAACGGGCATTGAAATGCACGGCGTCATTGGTCATCTCAAGATTACCGACAGCACGCGGAGCAATGTTCAGTACGATCTGTCCATCGCGCGCATATTCCAGCGGAACCATCACGCCCGGCAGATTAATGTCAGCCACCAGATGTGGCGTCAGATCGTTATCCAGCAGCCATTCATAGAATGCCCGCAACAGATAAGGACGACGTGCACTCAGTTCAGTCATTTCCATAATCAGCCCCGAAATTGTAAACGCATTTCGCGTTCAGTTTCGGTCAGAGAGGCCAGGAAAGAATCACGTTCAAAGACGCGGGTCATATAGCCTTTCAGCTCTTTAGAGCCAGTGCCGCTCAGGTCTACGCCCATTGACGGTAAACGCCACAGTAACGGAGCCAGATAGCAATCGACCAGACTGAATTCTTCGCTCATGAAGAAAGGAGTACGGGCAAATAAAGGTGCAATGGCCAGTAACTGTTCACGCAGTTGTTTACGGGCATCATCAGCTTCCTGAGCGGTTCCTTTCTCGATACGGAACAACAGGCTGTACCAGTCCTGCTCAATGCGATGCATCATCAGGCGGCTTTCACCACGGGCAACAGGATACACAGGCATTAATGGCGGATGAGGGAAACGCTCATCCAGGTATTCCATGATAATACGTGATTCATACAACGTCAGTTCACGGTCAACCAGAGTCGGCACGGTACAATACGGATTCAGGTCAATCAGATCCTGCGGAAGGTTATCCATATCGACCTGTTCGATCTCCACACTAACGCCCTTTTCGGCCAGTACAATACGTACCTGATGGCTGAAAATATCACTGAGTCCGGAAAACAGTGTCATTACCGAACGTTTGTTGGCAGCGACAGCCATGAAAACCTCCACTTAGCTCAAAAAGATACTACGAATAGCCAACAACAGCCGACTAGCCAGTATGCATAAAACCTGTCAGTCTGCTCAGATACCCAGCTATGGACCCTCAGGCCCCCGGGGTATCGCTCTTGCTGACAGGTATAAATCAGGCCCACAGTTTACCAGATCTTCACCTGTTTGTGGGGGGTGATTAAAGATTTACCAATAAATAGTCCGGAACTGCAGCCTTCTGAGCGCCGGAAAGTAAAAGACCACCTTCTTAGAAGGTGGCTTTTGAGAATGCCCCCTGTAAGGGGGGCTACTTTCACCTTCCGCTTA
>NZ_JAERJR010000002.1 GCF_018257515.1 Tatumella sp. JGM118 | reverse complement strand
AACGGAACAAACACATGAACAACAGATGGAATTGCTAGAGTAGTAAGCGGAAGGTGAAAGTAGCCCCCCTTACAGGGTGCATTCTCAAAAGCCACCTTCTAAGAAGGTGGTCTTTTACTGTATCCCTTATCCGGGAAACCCGTTTACGGGTCGTAAGTCATCCAACCTGCCAATGTCAGATTGCGATGCGCCTGTCAGGGCGCTGTGGGTAAGAGAGCCTGACAGGCACCTTTGAAAGGCCTCCGGCTCTGCCGGAGGCTATTTATTGCCCATTACCCCATGCCCGGTGCGGGGGATCATTCGTTCTGTCAGGCGATAGCCGGAAGAATCCCCCTTCCGGAACATCCCGGCTGATCAGTTCGGTGAAAAGAGACACACCGCGACAGCGCTTTACCTGTCTATTCAGCCGGACCGGCTTTTCTGCCGGGCTGAGCATCAAAACTGTGACCTGTTTTCCCCAGACTTTCATCACTCATCAGATACAGATAGATCGGCATAATCTCGGCCGGGGTTTTTAGCCGTGCGGCATTTTCTTCCGGAAATGCGCTGGCACGCATTGAAGTACGGGTCCCCCCCGGATTAATACAGTTGACCCGCAGGGCGGTGTCTTTATATTCGGCAGCCAGGATTTGCATCATTCCTTCGGTGGCAAATTTGGAAACGGCATAGGTTCCCCATCCGGCCCGACCTTCACGCCCGACACTGGAGGTGGTGAAAACCAGTGACGGTGCAGGTGACGTTAACAGTCGCGGCAGGAGGGCCTGGGTCAGAAAAAACGTCGTATCCAGATTGACCTTCATGACCTGAGACCACTCGGCGGGCGGGATCTCTGCCATCGGCTGGAGGGTACCGAGGATACTGGCATTATGCAGTACGCCGTCTAACTGCGGGGTGAGCGTGGCAACTTCTGCGGCAAATTGCCGGCAGTCTTCAGCGCTGGCGGTGGCAAAATCCAGTACCAGTACTGCAGCCGGAGTCAGTCCCGCGGCAGCGATATCGTCACGGACCTGATTGAGCTTTTGCCGGTTTCTGCCGGCCAGCAGTACCCGGGCGCCCTGGCGGGCATAGGTCAGGGCGGCTTCACGACCAATGCCGTCCGAGGCGCCGGTGACTAACAGTGTACGGTTTTTCAACAGGTTGCTTTGTTGCTGAGCATTCACAGGCGGGTCCTTTGTTTTTAAAATTTCATGCAGTTATGCCGCAAATTATCCTATGGTACACTAGAATAACATGCTGTTAATTTCCAGCTTAGCGGCCGGCTTTAGCGCCCCTCAGTACCTCAGGCCGGCCAGGAAAACATGCGTTTAACCGAAATTGACTAAGGTGGACTGAGTGAGTTTTATTGCAGAATATGGATTATTTTTAGCGAAAATTGTCACTGTTGTCGTGGCTATTATTGCGCTGGCAGTGGCCATTGTGAGCCTCTCTTCCCGTAAGAAAGGGGGACAGGGTCAGCTTCAGTTAGGGCACCCGGGGGAAGATTATCAGACCCTGAAACAAACGCTGGCGGTCGCAAAACTGCCGGAGCATGAACAAAAGCTCTTCCTGAAAGCGGAAAAGAAACAGCGTAAAGAGAAAGCGAAAGCCAGTAAGGCGAAGGCAAAACAGGGGATCAGTGAAGAGACCAAAAACACTCTTTTCCTGCTCGATTTTAAAGGCAGCATGGATGCGGGTGAGGTAGCCTCATTGCGTAAAGAAATTTCTGCTGTCCTGTCGGTGGCCTCTGCCGGAGATGAAGTTCTGTTACGTCTGGAAAGCCCGGGGGGTGTGGTCCATGGCTATGGCCTGGCGGCATCGCAGCTGCAACGTCTGCGTGACCACGGTATTCCCCTGACGGCGGTGGTTGACAAAGTGGCTGCCAGCGGCGGTTATATGATGGCCTGTGTCGCTTCACGTATCATCGCGGCGCCGTTCGCGATCATCGGCTCTATCGGGGTGGTAGCCCAGGTGCCTAACTTTAATCGTCTGCTGAAACGCAATGATATCGATATTGAGCTTCACACGGCCGGACAGTATAAACGTACTCTGACGCTGCTGGGTGAAAACACGGAAGAAGGGCGCGAGAAATTCCGTGAAGATCTGAACGAAACGCATCTGCTGTTTAAATCCTTTGTTCATCAGATGCGCCCCGGGCTGGATATCGAGTCCGTCGCCACGGGCGAACACTGGTATGGTCGCCAGGCCTTGGAAAATGGCCTGGTTGATGAAATCGCAACCAGTGATGAAGTGATCATCCGCCAGATGGATAAGTTTAATATTCTGTCGGTCGGCTACAGTAAAAAGAAAAGCATCATTGAACGCTTTACTCAGAGCGGTGCGCAGGTCGCTGAACGTATGCTGCAGAAATGGTGGCAACGTGGAGAAAAACCGCTACTTTAACCACCGTCAGTGGCTCTGATGACAACCTCTAACCCCGGGATTTCCCGGGGTTAGTGTTTCAGACGGTAGCGTGATGATAAGTTCAGCGTCAGGAATTTAAAGACGTTAAACACCGCGGTCGTCTGGCGTGTCGGTAAACCCTGCGCATCGGTGAACAGCGGACCGCTGAATATCAGGTGTCCGTTTTTTTCATCAACGCCGGTCACCTGCATTGCCGCAAAGTAGTCATCATGCCCGCGTATAAACTGATTCGCGATGTCGAGCAGCGCTGTTTTATCCATAAATTCAGGGTGTTCAGACATGGTTTTCCTCATCGTTGTTAAAGACATGACAGAGAATGTGGGTATTGTAAGCGCTTTTCCCGGCCACCACAAAATTTTTGCCGGTGAAGCCGGGCGGAAATTCGTCAGGATGCTAATAAAGTTGCGTCTCAAATTTTATCAGGTAGAGTGTGGACGATTTGCGAATCAGGGAGCCCGCTTCACGGCCGGCCGGAAAACTAAAGTAAAAGATTATTTTAATCATACTGTTAATTTCCGGGCTATTATCAGTTATCAACCGATCATGGCGTGAACCGCGGGAGTCAGCAGCAAGTAGCGTTGTTGCAAATCAGGGGAGTTCTCCTCTCCCGTTCTTCAGGACGTTTTTATTAGGTAAAGTTATCTATGGGTAAAGCACTCGTTATTGTTGAGTCACCGGCAAAGGCTAAAACTATTAATAAATACCTTGGCAGTGGCTTTGTCGTTAAGTCCAGCGTGGGTCACATCCGGGATCTGCCGACCAGCGGATCCCTGGCTAAGAAGACGGCAGAAGCCGGCAAGGCCAAAACAGCAAAGTCAGGAAAAAAAGACGAGAAAGCTGCTCTGGTGAACCGCATGGGTGTCGATCCGTGGCACAACTGGAAAGCTAATTACCAGATCTTACCGGGTAAAGAAAAAGTCGTTTCTGAATTACAAACCCTGGCAGCCGATGCTGACCATATTTATCTCGCAACGGATTTGGACCGCGAAGGAGAGGCGATTGCCTGGCACCTGCGTGAAGTCATCGGTGGAGACGATTCGCGCTTCAGCCGCGTTGTGTTTAACGAGATCACTAAGAATGCGATCCGCCAGGCCTTTGAAGAGCCGGGTGAACTGAATATTGACCGTGTGAATGCCCAGCAGGCACGTCGTTTTATGGACCGTGTGGTGGGTTACATGGTCTCACCTCTGTTGTGGAAAAAAGTGGCGCGCGGTTTATCTGCCGGTCGTGTCCAGTCCGTGGCTGTGCGGCTGGTGGTCGAACGTGAACGTGAAATCAAAGCCTTTGTCCCGGAAGAATACTGGGAAGTGGATGCCCGGCTGAATACCCCGCAGGGGGTCGATTTGTTGATGCGTGTGTCGCATCATCACGACAAAGCCTTCCGTCCGGTCAATAAAGAGACCACCGCGGCGGCGGTCGCTGAGCTGGAAAAAGCGACCTATCAGGTCACTGAGCGGGAAGATAAACCGACCAGCAGTAAACCTGGCGCACCTTTTATTACGTCGACTCTGCAACAGGCGGCGAGTACCCGTCTGGGCTACGGTGTAAAGAAAACCATGATGCTGGCACAACGACTCTATGAGAGCGGCCACATTACTTATATGCGTACGGATTCCACCAACCTGAGCCAGGACGCGATCGAAATGGCCCGGGGCTATATTGACAGTAATTTCGGTAATAAATACCTGCCGGACAATGCCAATATCTATACCAATAAAGATAATTCTCAGGAAGCGCACGAAGCTATTCGTCCGTCTGATGTCAATATCCTGGCCGAACAACTGAAAGACATGGAAGCCGATGCGCAGAAGTTATATCAGCTGATCTGGCGTCAGTTTGTGGCGTGTCAGATGGTGCCGGCAAAGTATGACTCCACCACCCTGACGGTGATGGCAGGAGATTACCGTCTTAAAGCGAAAGGACGTACGCTGCGTTTTGATGGCTGGACGCGTGTTATGCCGGCCTTACGCAAGAACGATGATGATCTGACGCTGCCGGCTATTGAGGTGGGTGATGCACCTGCGCTGCTGGAAGTATTGCCGGCGCAGCACTTCACCAAGCCACCGGCCCGCTTCAGTGAAGCCTCGCTGGTCCGTGAGCTTGAAAAACGCGGTATCGGTCGTCCTTCGACCTACGCCTCCATCATCTCGACCATCCAGGACAGGGGGTATGTCCGGGTGGAGAGCCGTCGTTTCTATGCAGAAAAGATGGGGGAAATCGTCACCGATCGTCTGGAAGATAACTTCCGCGAGCTGATGAATTATGATTTTACCGCGCGGATGGAGGACAACCTTGACCAGGTGGCGAATAATCAGGCCGAGTGGCGTGCCGTTCTGGATCATTTCTTCACCGATTTTAGTGATCAGCTGCAGAAAGCAGACAAAGATCCGGAAGAGGGTGGCATGCAACCGAATCAGATGGTGCTGACCTCGATCGAATGTCCGACCTGTCAGCGGCATATGGGCATCCGTACTGCCACCACAGGGGTCTTCCTTGGGTGTTCCGGGTATGCACTGCCGCCAAAAGAGCGTTGTAAGCAGACGATTAACCTGATCCCGGAAAATGAAGTCCTGAATATTCTGGAAGGTGAAGATGCGGAAACTAACGCCCTGCGTGCGCGTCCCCGTTGCCGTAAATGCGGTACCGCCATGGACAGTTACCTGATCGATGAGAAACGTAAACTGCATGTCTGCGGTAATAACCCTTCCTGCGACGGGTATGAAATCGAAGAAGGTGAGTTCCGGATTAAAGGGTATGATGGTCCGGTCGTGGAATGCGAAAAATGTGGCAGCGAAATGCACCTGAAGATGGGACGTTTCGGAAAATACATGGCCTGTACCAACGACGACTGTAAAAATACCCGCAAGATCCTGCGTAACGGCGATGTGGCTCCGCCGAAAGAAGATCCGGTGCCGTTACCTGAGCTTACCTGTGAGAAGTCTGACGCCTATTTTGTGCTGCGTGACGGGGCCGCGGGTATATTCCTGGCCGCCAACACCTTCCCGAAATCCCGCGAGACACGTGCGCCGCTGGTGGAAGAGTTACAGCGGTTCAGCGACCGTCTGCCGGAGAAGTTTACGTATCTGACTCAGGCGCCGGCCGTTGATCCCAATGGGAATAAAACGCTGGTCCGCTTTAGTCGTAAGACTAAACAGCAATATGTGTCTTCGGAAAAAGACGGTAAAGCGACCGGCTGGTCAATGTTCTTTATTGATGGTCAGTGGCAGGAAGTGAAAAAGTAGTATTTTTTGTCTCAAAAAAGCCAGCATTTGCTGGCTTTTTTAATTTAACGGATATAGCTATTTGTTCTGTTAATTATAAATTAATGCTATAGTGGTTATAGTTAACAGCAATAGATAGCCTGTTAATAAATATAAATTAATCAGATAACTTTTTTGCAGGAATGCAGGCAATAAGTACCTTTTGTCCCGAAAAGGTGGGCTATGAAATTACAGCAATTACGCTATATCGTCGAAGTCGTTAACCATAACCTGAATGTTTCCTCCACTGCGGAAGGGCTTTATACCTCCCAGCCGGGGATCAGTAAACAGGTTCGTATGCTGGAAGATGAGCTCGGTGTGCAAATCTTCTCCCGCAGTGGTAAACACCTGACTCAGGTGACCCCGGCCGGCGATGAAATCATTCGTATTGCGCGTGAAGTATTATCCAAAGTGGAAGCGATAAAATCGGTCGCCGGTGAGCATACCTGGCCGGATCAGGGATCTCTGTACGTCGCAACCACACATACCCAGGCACGTTATGCGCTTCCCCCCGTCATCAAAGGTTTTATCCAGCGTTATCCGCGGGTATCCCTGCACATGCATCAGGGGTCGCCGACGCAGATAGCGGAAGCGGTATCAAAAGGCAATGCTGACTTCGCTATCGCGACCGAGGCGTTACACCTCTATGATGATTTAGTGATGCTGCCCTGTTACCACTGGAACCGTGCCATCGTCGTTCCGCCGGGACATCCGCTGACCGAAAAAGCGCGGGTGACTATCCAGGACCTGGCCGAGTTTCCGCTGGTGACCTATACCTTTGGGTTCACCGGCCGTTCAGAACTGGATTCTGCTTTCAATCAGGCCGGTCTGACACCAAAGATTGTTTTTACCGCCACCGACGCAGATGTCATTAAAACCTATGTTCGTCTGGGGCTGGGGATTGGGGTGATTGCCAGTATGGCTATCGACCCGGTGACGGAAACCGATCTGGTGAAGATTGATGTGTCTGATATTTTCACCTACAGCACCACTAAAATAGGTTTCAGGAGCAGCAGTTTCCTCAGAACCTATATGTATGACTTTATTCAGCGGTTTGCCCCTCATCTGACCCGGGATGTGGTGGATGCGGCGATTGCTTTACGCTCGAATGAAGATATTGAAGCGATGTTTAAAGATATCCGTTTACCGGTTAAATAACCGGAACGTGACATCGGCCCGACGTGGCTGATGTTAACTTTGATCTTTATCATGCCGGTCATGGATGACCGGCGACAGAATATATCAGCCACTGGTGATAAGACCGCTGAAGTATTTTGTCAGGCAAACAGGGATGTATTATGCATTTTTCTTTTCGTACCCGCCCGCAAGGGTCTCCGTTATCAGAAACCTCATCCGGAACTTCTCTCTGCCGATATCGCTGCAGAGTCTGGGGACTGGCATTGCTTTTTTGCCTGGCCTTCTGGGCAGGGGTGATCTTCCTTATTTTGCAGCTGCTGAACTGACCCGATAGCGGTATCGTTGGTAGGTGACTGAACGTTGCCCGTGAGCCATATTGCTGCCGGGCAGCAGATCACGGGTAACGTAGATCAGACAGTGACGGGTTTACTGCGAACGGGGATCAGTCATCATTGTGCGGATGCAGTAAATGCCCCATTTTTAAGGCTTTCGTATCCAGATAACCGCTGTTCTTCGGGTTTCTCCCGACTTCAAGCGGGACACGTTCGGTAATATTGATCCCGGCATCGGCCAGTACTTTGACCTTCCGTGGATTATTGGTCAGCAAGCGGACAGCGTGAACGTCCAGTAAACTGAACATATCGGCACACAGCGTAAAATCACGCTCATCGGCGGCAAAGCCGAGTCTGAGGTTCGCTTCGACAGTATCCAGCCCCTGATCCTGCAACGCGTATGCACGAATTTTATTCAGCAGGCCAATATTTCTGCCTTCCTGACGATGATACAGCAGGACACCCCGACCTTCGGTGGCGATGGCATTGAGTGCTGCTTCAAGCTGGAAACCACAGTCGCAACGTAAGCTGAATAGCGCATCCCCGGTCAGACATTCAGAGTGAACTCTGGCAAGGACGGGCGTCTCACCACTGATATCGCCATAGACCAGCGCGACATGGTCTTTACCTGTTTTAATTTCTTCAAACCCCACCATCAGGAAATCACCCCAGGGTGTGGGTAGTGTGGCCTGCGCCACCCGCTTAAGTTGCATGTAAACTCCGTTACTCTAAAACTGTATTATTATCAGCACTCTGAACGGCAGAGGTTATCTCTGTATTGTGCCATAATTGTGCATCGTAACGTAATATTATGCCGCTCATGCCGGCGCGAAAGCACAATCAGGCAAGCGGGGAGAATAACGTATTGCGGCAGGCGCAGAAAATGATAATTTTCACTAACGACAGGCAGAAAAAGGATATCCGATGTTTATGGTTTTAAAATCTGTCAGTGCCGGTGTGCTGATATTACTCTGTCTGCCTCTGCTGGTCTGGGTATCGGGCTGGCACTGGCAGCCCGGTAATACGCTGCCTCTTCAGCCGCTATTATTTGCCTTTACTGAGACGGTGACGAGGCCCTGGGGTATACTGACCACGTTACTGCTTGGCGGGTGGCTGCTGTGGTTACGTTATGGTGATGGTGCGGGCCTCCGTGAGCTCGCGCAGACGGCAGTGCTGGTGGTGCTGGTAGTCTGGGGCGGGCAGGGGGTCAACAAGCTTATCAAGCATTACGTGCAGGAACCCAGGCCTTATACCTTATGGATAAGCAAGGAGTCCGGTACCGCGGTCGGCAACTTTTATCATCTTTCCCGTCAGCAGCGCGGACAGCTGGTCGGGCGGGTGGCCGGGCAGCAGCAGGTGATCCCCGGCTGGCTGCGGCAACATTGGGCTTATGAGACTGGCTACTCCTTCCCGTCAGGGCACAGTATGTTTGCGGCCTGCTGGGCACTGCTGATGCTGGTACTGGCAGGTGTTAAACGCCATTATATTACCGTCATTGCGACCTTTGTCTGGGCGATGGTGGTGATGTGGAGCCGGATGGCACTCGGTATGCACTGGCCGTGGGATGTGACAATGTCAGTGATGGTCGCCGGTATTACGCTGACGGTGGCCTGTACTATATTCAGGCGGCTTCTGACCGGGCATGACCGGCAGGGGTAATTTATGTGACTAAGAGAAAAGTAATATTGTAAATACAGCCAGCATCCCCATAATAGAATGATGCGGTTAACCCGGAGTATTTTCCGTCGGTCGGGCGTCGCTGTTTTTACGGCTGATGAGAAAAAGAAGACGATAACAGGATGCATTGTGAAATATTTACTGATTTTTTTAGTCGTACTGGTCATTTTTATCATCTCAATTACCCTGGGAGCCAAAAATGATCAGATAGTGACCTTTAACTATCTGCTCGCTCAGGGCGATTTCCGTATTTCCACGCTGCTGGCAACGCTATTCGGTGCCGGTTTTATTCTCGGGTGGGTGATCTGTGGCTTGTTCTGGCTGCGGATGCGTCTGGCATTATCCCACGCCCGGCGTAAGATTAAGCGTCTTGAGACGCAATTCACCCCGGCCACTTCAGTCACCACAGCCAGGGATAAATCCGTGGTGAAGGAATAATCGGCTATGCTCGAATTGTTGTTTCTGTTATTGCCTGTTGCAGCGGCCTATGGCTGGTACATGGGACGGCGTAGCGCGCATCAGGACAAACAACAGGAAGCCAATCGCCTTTCCCGGGACTACGTGACCGGCGTAAACTTTTTACTTTCAAATCAGCAGGATAAAGCGGTCGACCTGTTCCTGGATATGCTTAAAGAGGATAGCGGGGCGATAGAAGCGCATCTGACGCTGGGTAATCTGTTTCGTTCCCGCGGGGAAGTGGATAGGGCGATCCGTATCCACCAGTCCTTAATGGAAAGTACGTCTCTGGACTACGATCAGCGTTTGCTGGCGGTTCAGCAGCTGGGCCGGGACTATCTGGCGGCTGGCCTTTATGACCGCGCCGAGGATATGTTTGCCCAGCTCACGGATGAGACCGATTTCCGCGAAGGTGCCCTCACGCAGTTATTACAGATCTATCAGCTGACCAGTGACTGGAGTCAGGCGATCGATACCGCTGAGCGGCTGGTGCGGTTGGGGCAGGATAAGCAGAAGCGGGTTATTGCGCATCTGTATTGTGAGCTGGCTCTGCAGGCGATGAGCAGCGACGATTTGGATAAGGCGCTTAGCCTGTTGAAAAAAGGGGAATCTGCCGATAAAAACTGCGCCCGGATCTCAATCATGATGGGACGGATCTTTATCGAAAAAGGGGATGACCAGAAAGCTGTACAGAGCATGCAACGTGTACTGCAGCAGGACCCTGAATTCGTCAGTGAAGTTTTGCCACTGCTGGAAGGATGTTATCAGCGTCTGAATACGCCGGCCCAGTGGGTGGAGTTTTTGCAACGCTGTGTCGCCGCAAATACCGGGAACTCTGCGGAGCTTTATCTGGCCGATATCATCGACTCGACCGAAGGCACTGAACCGGCTCAGCTGTTCCTGATGAAGCGACTGGACCAGCATCCGACCACACGTGGGTTCCATCGTCTGATCAACTATTATCTGCAGGATGCTGAAGACGGGCGGGCGAAACAGAGCCTGGCGGTGCTGCGTAATATGGTCGGCGAGCAGATCCGCACCCGACCGCGTTACCGGTGTGAAAAATGTGGTTTTACCGCCCATGCCATCTACTGGCATTGCCCTTCATGCCGCACCTGGGCTTCGGTTAAACCGATCCGCGGCACGGACGGACAATAACCCCGGACAGAGCGCAGGCTCTGTTTTTTGTGCTGTTATTTAGTTACAACATACACTAGGTTGTTAATACTTAGCCCGCGGCACCGTGCAAAAAAGGTGACAACGAAAGTCAGGCAGGTAGAATAAGCGCCGTTTATCAGCCAAGCCCGATGCTCTTTTGTTATTTAAAGGAAAACTGCCATGACTGCTGTATCGCCATCTTCTGTTACTTCACCGGTGCTGGTTGCACTCGACTTTGACGATATCAATCGGGCATTAGCGCTGACAGACCTTATCGACCCGCAACGCTGCCGGCTGAAAGTGGGTAAAGAGATGTTTACCCGTTTCGGGCCGGAATGGGTAAAGACCCTGCAATCCCGGGGATTCGATGTTTTCCTCGATCTTAAATTTCACGATATTCCGAACACCGTCGCCCATGCCGTCGCTGCGGCAGCCGACCTTGGCGTCTGGATGGTCAATGTGCACGCCAGTGGCGGGGCAAGAATGATGAATGCTGCGCGTGAAGCCCTGATCCCGATGGGCAACGATGCGCCACTACTGATTGCGGTGACCGTATTAACCAGTATGGAAGCCAGTGATTTACGCGATATCGGTATAGATCGAACCCCTGCCGCGCATGCACTGCATCTGGCGGGACTGACCAAAGAATGTGGCCTGGATGGTGTGGTCTGTTCTGCACATGAAGCGGTCAGTTTCCGACAGCAGCTGGGGCATGATTTTGCTCTGGTGACACCGGGGATTCGCCCCGAAGGCAGTGCCGCACAGGATCAGCGCCGCATCATGACCCCGCCACAGGCTAAGCAGGCCGGGGTAGACTATATGGTGATAGGGCGTCCGATTACTCAGGCCGCCGACCCGGCGGCGGCGCTGGCATCGATTCTGCAATCTTTACAGGGGGTATAATGGCCCGGGATAATCTGGTGTATTCCACGGAGAGCGGACGTATCAGGCCGGCTGAAGCAGTGACAGAGCGCCCTAAAGGGGACGGTATTGTCAGGATCCAGCGTCAGACCAGTGGCCGTAAAGGCAAAGGAGTATGCATTATTACCGGCCTGGATTTGCCGGATGCCGAACTGGCTAAACTCGCCGCAGAACTGAAGAAGAAATGCGGGTGCGGGGGCGCGGTCAAAGAAGGCGATATCGAAATTCAGGGGGATAAGCGCGATTTACTGAAATCGCTGCTGGAAGCCAAAGGGTTAACAGTCAAACTCGCGGGTGGCTGATCTCTCTGCCATAAAAAAAGGGCCATGACTGGCCCTTTTTCCGCATAGGATCAGTGCGTCTGATGGCCGACAACGCCACCTACGGCTGCACCCCCTAAGGTCCCCAGAGTACTCCCGCCCGTCAGTATATTCCCGCCGATAGCGCCGATCCCGGCGCCCAGAGCGGTATGTCTGTCCCGTTTTGACCAGTTAGAACATCCGGTAACACTTCCGACCAGCAGTGTGATAACAATCATCGACGTTATCGTTTTTTTTGTGATGATCACGGTCAGCTCCTCAGTTTATTGCCGTTGACGGCGAATAAAACGACTAAAATCTTGTAACCTGTGATGGACCGGATAACGGCCCGTCGCAGGGATGACGGCCATCCGGCAGCCGTTGCCTGAGAGAGTACAGCGAAAACCGCGGACAGGAATAGCGTGAATATTCTGAATCTTTTTGCAAATCCGGGGAAAGGTCTGCTTTTCGGAGGCGTCGGGGCTTCCCGGCCGTCATTCAGCGGCCCCATTGAGATCCGCAGTCATGCCTTGCCGGTCTTTTAACCGTCGGGTGGGCCAGCAACGCGGTAAACTGTTAAGGAGAATCACAGTAAAAGGCAACATCGAGGAAGTCACGGCAGGGCCGTTAACGGTCAGAGACAGGGAGCAAAGAAGAAAAGAGCATACTCCCCGCAGGGAGTATGCTGCGGTCATCAGACGACCGGACGGGCGACTACATTGCGGTTTTCCATACGGACTTCTGCAATGGTGACTTCAATAAGATCTGTCACGCGATAGCGCTCTTCACCCTTGATCTGTACGGTGCCGCTATCCTGGCTGCACACCAGTTCATCACGCACACTGTGGATAAACGGCGCCGGGATAAAGGCTACGGCACCAATGTCCGTCAGACGGACACGCATACCGCCGCGCGAAATATCAATGATTTCTGCCGCAAACTTCTGGTCGGTACCGGCATAGGGGGCCAGATAACGGGCATATAACCAGTCCCCGACATCCCGTTCCGCCATGCGATTCAGACGGCGACGCTCACCCATAATGGTGGTCAGCTCTTCTGCCGGCAGTTCAGCCTGCTGGCCCAGAATAATCGCCTTCAGTAAACGATGGTTGATCATGTCACCATATTTACGGATAGGCGAGGTCCAGGTGGCATAGGCTTCCAGCCCCAGACCAAAATGGGGGCCTGGTTTGGTGCTGATTTCGGCGAATGACTGGAAGCGACGGATACGGCTATCCAGATACTGGGTCGGCATACTGTCCAGCTCGCGGCGCATCACCTTAAAGCCTTCCAGGGTCGCGATCTCTTTAGGATCGACCGTAATGCCATGACCCGCAAGAACCCCGGTCACCTGTTCGGCATTCGCTTCATCAAAGCCCGCATGGACATTGTAGATACCAAAGCCCAGCGCCTCACCCAGCACGTTAGCCGCGCAGATATTGGCGGTGATCATCGCTTCTTCGATCATGCGGTTAGCAATGCGGCGTGGCTCTGCAACGATTTTCAGTACTTCGCCTTTCTCACCCAGAATAAAGCGGTAATCCGGACGGTCTTTGAATACCAGGGCATGCTTACGGCGCCATTCATTACGGGCCAGGCAAAAACGTTGCAGCAGGGTGATCTGCTGAGCTATCGCATCGCTGGCAGGCTGCCAGTCACCGCTATTTTCCAGCCAGTCGGAAACATCGTCATAAGCCAGTTTGGCTTTTGATTCGATCCATGCGGCAAAGAAACGGGTCTCCGCTTCCGGTGTACCGTCTTTATCAATAACGATATGACAGGCCAGTACCGGGCGGCGTACGCCGGGACGCAGTGAGCAGACATCATCAGACAGCTCACGTGGCAGCATCGGAATGTTAAAGCCCGGCAGATAGTTGGTAAATGCGCGCTGTGCGGCAAGTTTATCCAGCTCACTGCCTTGCGGGACGTAGGCGGTGGGGTCGGCAATGGCCACCGTCAGACGAAGCTTACCGTCCGGGAGTTCTTCGGTGTACAGGGCGTCGTCCATATCTTCCGTACTGGCACTATCGATGGTGATAAATTCCAGCGCGGTAAGATCTTCACGGGTCAACTGTTCATCGAGCATCTCACCGAAGCCAACGTCCGGCGCTTCACGTTCCAGATTGTGGCGTGACAGTGTCACCCACCACGGGGCCAGATGATCCTCAGCGAAGGTAATAAACCCGGTCAGTTCGGCATAAAAACTACGGTCACCTTTTAACGGGTGACGACGCATCTCAGCCACCGCCCAGTCTCCGGCCTGAAATTCATGTTCCAGGTGACGGGCGGGCCGGCAGGAAATGGCATCTTTCAGCAGCGGATGATCGGGAATAATCGATAACCGGTCATCTTTTTTCTGGACGCGACCGACAAAACGGCTCAGGAAGGGCTCCACCAGGGTTTCCGGTTCGGCACTTTCTTTTCCGTTATTGGTCTGGATGACAGCAACCACACGGTCGCCATGCATCACTTTTTTCATCTGCGGCGGCGGAATAAAGTAACTTTTCTGGGCATCGACTTCCAGGAAGCCAAAGCCTTTATCGGTACCTTTTACCACACCTTCCGCGCGGGGAGTTTGTGCATGAAGTGTTTCTTTCAGCTGCGACAGCAGCGGGTTATCCTGGAACATAATTTTATAGTTTCGTGGCCTAACAGCGGCTGACAGTTTTACGCGAATCATCGCTGCCGGGCAATAGCCAAACCGAGAAAGATAAAAAAAGCCGGACTCATCCCCCGGCTTTTCTGCGTGATTTTTCCTCAGGCGATACGTAATGACGGCTGCTGCCGGGTGAGGGCCAGTTTCACCGGTATCGACTTAGAGGTTGGCGTACCGCTGTCATCCCCGTAACTGGATAACGGGACCAGCGGGTTCGTCTCCGGATAATACGCCGCCAGGTTACCGCGGGGGATGTTATAGGGCACCAGCACAAAGCCGTGCACCTGCCGGGTAATGCCATCATTCCACAGGGTTTCGATATCCACCTGGTCGCCTTCGTGCATCCCTTGTTCAGCCATATCTTCCGGATGAATAAATACCACCCTGCGCTGGCCGTAAACCCCCCGATAGCGATCATCCAGCCCATAGATGGTGGTGTTGTACTGGTCATGAGAACGGAGTGTCTGTAAAACAAAAGGCACCGTCGCGTCGCCAAGCTGCGGGAACAGTGTTCCCGGCAGAGGGGCAGCACTGAATTCGGCTTTCCCCGACGGGGTCCCGAACACATGCCGGGCAGCGGCATTCCCCAGATAGAATCCGCCGGGTTGCTCGCATTTCTGATTAAAATCGTCAAAACCCGGCAGGGTGGCGGCAATATGGTCACGGATAATCGAGTAGTCGTCGGCCATGCCTTGCCAGTCGGCTTTTTCTCTGCCGAGCACGGCATTGGCTATCCCGGCCACGATGGCGGTTTCGGAACGCTGATGCTCTGACAGCGGAATACCGACACCTTCAGAGGCATGGACCATGCTGAAAGAATCCTCAACCGTAATAAACTGAGAGCCGCTGCGCTGCATATCCCGTTCGGTACGGCCCAGGGTCGGTAATATCAGGCTGTTCTCATAGCCCGGGACCAGGTGCGTGCGGTTCAGCTTGGTACTGATATGTACGGTCAGACCGCAGCGTTGGATCGCTTCTTCGGTGCGCGGGGAATCCGGTGCCGCCGCCGCCAGGTTTCCGCCGAGGGTGATCAGTACACGAATTTCATCACGCAGCATGGCTTCGATGGCTTCCACGGTGCTATGCCCGGCGCGGCGCGGCGGTTCGAAACCGAAATGCGCGCCCAGCGCGTCCAGAAACGGGGCGCCGGGCTTTTCGTCGATGCCCATGGTCCGGTTTCCCTGCACATTACTGTGCCCGCGTACCGGACACAGGCCGGCCCCTTTTTTCCCGAGCTGGCCGAACAACAGTTGCAGGTTGGCGATCTCACGTACAGTATCGACCGAATGTTTATGCTGAGTGATGCCCATCGCCCAGGTACAAATCACCCGTTCTGAGTGCTGATAGATAGCCGCCGCCTGGCGCAGCTCCTCTTCGGAAAGGCCGGACCCGGCAATAATCATCTCCCAGCCGCTCGCATCCACCGCCGCCAGATAGGCTTCCACCCCGTGGGTGTGTTCACTGATAAACTGCATATCGAAAATACCCTGGCCACCCTGCGCCAGCTGGCGGCGATGCTCTTCCAGCAGGGCTTTTACCATCCCGCGCACGGCCGCCATATCGCCACCGAGGCGGGGCTGGTAATAAGACGAACTGATCTTCCCGGCCATCGGGGTCACCACTTCCAGCGGATTCTGCGGGTCGGCAAACCGTTCAAGGCCACGTTCACGCAGTGTATTAAAGGTAACGATCTTCGCCCCGTGATCGGCGGCATGACGTAAGCTGTGCAGCATACGCGGATGGTTGGTGCCGGGGTTCTGTCCGAAAACAAAAATAGCATCCGCACTGTCAAAATCATCCAGCCGGATAGTGCCTTTACCGACACCAATACTCCGTTTCAGACCGGTACCGCTGGCTTCATGACACATATTGGAGCAGTCAGGGAAATTATTGGTGCCCAGCATGCGGCCAAATAACTGATATAACCATGAGGCTTCATTACTGGCGCGCCCGGAGGTATATAGTTCAATCTGGTCCGGATTATCCATGGCATGAATATGTTGAGCAATCAGAGTAAAGGCATCTTCCCAGCTGACGGGTTCATAATGGTCGGTCTCCGGGTTATAAGAGAGCGGGTGGGTTAACCTTCCCTGATATTCCAGAAAATAGTCGCTTTCGGCATACAGGCGGCTGACGCTATGCTGTGCAAAAAAGTCAGGGTCAACGGTGCGGCGGGTAGCTTCCCAGGTCACCGCTTTGGCACCGTTTTCGCAAAAACTGAAGGTACTCTTATTATCATCGCCCCAGGCGCAGCCCGGACAGTCAAACCCGCGGGCTTTATTCATACGCATCAGGTTGCGCATATTCTTAAGTGCCGCTTTACTGTCAAAAACGAAGCGGGTCGTGGCTTCCAGCGAACCCCAGCCACCGGCTGCCGCATGGTACGGTTTAATCTGACGTTTAAATTTCATAGTGGATGCCGCTTCCGTTAGGTGATGTTGAATAATTGTACTCATTATATGAACAGAATTGTGCTTTTATGTTTTCGTGGTGTCTAATTGATTACAATTAACGAGCGATAGAGCCTGTTTATCGTCAGCCGCTTGCAAGCTGGCTTAAATGCGGCCACCCTTAATTCATACGCTCCCGGCTGCGCCCGGGGCCAGTCAGCGACGCAGATGATCGATGCTTTAGTACCGGAAGGACAGCACATGGATTTAAAACAACTGGTCTATTTGTGTAACCTGGAACAGGAAAAACATTTTGGCCGGGCCGCCGAAGCCAGTTTTGTCAGTCAGCCGACACTTTCCATGCGGCTGAAGAACCTCGAGCATGAACTGGGCGTTTCTCTGATTAACCGGACTAATACATTTTCCGGGTTCACGCCGGAAGGCGAACGGGTACTCTCGTGGGCGCGGGAAATGGTCTCTGTGTATCAGGGACTGAAACTGGAAGTCGATGCCATGAAACATGGTATTCAGGGCACACTGCGGGTGGGCGTGGTTCCGCAGTGCAGTATTTCACTGACCGGGGTCTTACAGGCGGTATCGGCACGCTATCCTGAAATTAATTACCGGATTGATGTGATGAGTGCAGACCAGTTACTGGAAGCGATCAACGGTCACACCGTCGATGTGGCTTTTGGTTTTTTCGAACTGATCACCTTGCGTCAGTTACAGTTTCAGGCTGCCTTCTTTGCCGACGAAGGCGTGGTGGCGCTCTATTGCCGCAACACCTTTGCGCAACTGACGGGCAGTGAGCGGTTGCCGCTGGCAACGGTGGCAGCATTGCCGCTCTGCCTGGCCGAACAGACCCGCTATTTCCGGCGTTATCTGGATAATGGCTTCCGGCAGGCAGGGTTATCCTTCCGCACCATTATCGAAAGTGCTTCCGTATCGCAACTGCTGGAAAGTGTCCATCGCGGTATGGGAGTGATGCTGGCCCCGAAAGGTCATATTTTGCCGGCGATGCTGAACGGGCTCGGGGAGAGCCCGGTCGATATGCCACCGATGAACCGCCAGGGAGCGATGGTCATCGCCAGCGCGGGTAAAGCCACGCCCCTGGTTCAGCACTTCTTCGATGAAGCGCGCGGGGCGCTGCCGGTCATGACTCACACGACGGCCAGCTGAATCAGCCGGTAATCCCAGATATTCATGGCGATCCTGCCCAGTAACGACAGCAGATCGTCAGCTTTCCGATCCTGACGTTTCAGCGCCTCCAGTTCACGGCAGGAAAGCGGGGAAGTCCGCCGGCGAAAATCAGGAGGCACGGCAGTACTCTCTGTAAAGAGGTGACCGGCATCGGCCGTCGGGCCGGATAACGCTCTCAGAATCAGCCAGGCACGGGCTGCCGCCGGGGCTTGACCGATAATCTCCGCGTTCAGCGATGGCTGGCCCAGAGTCCTGATGTCCCGCAACAGGTGACGCCGGGCGGTGACGGGCCCGGACACCTTAAGCCTGGCTAAAGGCTCTCTGATCCCGCCGGGGAGCAGGTCAGGATAGGGGGGGAGCGGGGGGTTACTGTAATGTGATGTGACTCCGTCAGCCGCCAGTGTCATCACTCCGCTAATCCACTGTGCCTGCCAGCCCACGAAACCGCATAACTGGTGCAGGGTAACGATATCCGCCAGAGTCAGGCCCGATTGCTGCAGGCCCGCCCGCTGCGGGGAGGGGGTTGCTGCCGAGGAGCAGGTCAGTAAACGGGTATATTCGGTGATCGTGGTCAGCCGCAGATTATTTTCACGGGTCCCTGCGGGGCCCGGTAAGGGGCTGAGCCACTCCGCGTAGAAGTCGCTAAGGGCTCCGGTTTCTGTCAGCTGAGCGACCGTCAGTGCGATGGTCAGACGTTCATAGAGGGTGAGGCTGCCGTGTGGCTCAGGACAGGGACTTTCCGGGAACAGCCTGCTGTAGATTGCCGCAGAGTGCCGGGATAAGGGCTGCAGTGGCTGGCGAAACTTTTTATCCGGCACCGGGTGCTGTGCCAGTCCGGCAAGAAGATCACGGTGCTGCCTGACGGCAGGAGATCGGTGACAGACGGCGGGGGTGGACGGGCGTAAGACGGGCTCGCTGTTATCCCCTGCGGTGGGATGGTTATGACGTCGTAATTCCATACACAATCCTCTGATATCATGCCTGACCCGTGGGGGCCTGCGCAAAATCACTGCGCCTATAGTGGCTGACAGAAGGTTCAGGGAGAAGGAATGTTACAGACTAACTAATAACGGGCAGATATATAAACAGGGGGGCGGTGGCAGAAAAAAGCAGGAAGAAAAACAGGCGGTTGATACCGCCTGCTGACAGAACTTATTTCAGTTCCAGTTCGTTCATTGCGGCGATGCTGAAGCCACCGTCAACGTGAACGACTTCACCGGTGATGCCGCCGGCCAGGTCAGAACACAGGAAGGCTGCAGAGTTACCCACATCTTCGATGGTGACGGTACGGCGGATCGGGGTGACCGCTTCACAATGCGACAGCATCTTACGGAAATCTTTGATACCGGAAGCCGCCAGCGTACGGATAGGGCCGGCAGAGACGGCGTTAACACGCACGCTTTCAGGACCCATCGCATTAGCCATGTAACGCACGTTGGCTTCCAGAGAGGCTTTCGCCAGACCCATCACGTTGTAGTTAGGGATAGCGCGCTCTGCACCCAGGTAAGACAGGGTTAACAGTGCTGAATTCGGGTTCAGCATCGCACGGCACTCTTTTGCCATCGCAACAAAGCTGTAGGCACTGATATCGTGGGCAATCTTAAAGCCTTCACGGGTCACGGCATTTACGTAGTCGCCATCTAACTGGTCGCCTGGTGCGAAACCGATAGAGTGAACAAAGCCGTCAAATTTTGGCCAGACTTTTTCCAGTTCGGTGAACAGGCTTTTGATGCTTTCATCTTCAGCAACATCGCAAGGTAACACGATGTCAGAACCCAGATCTTTGGCAAATTCTTCAACACGCGCTTTTAATTTTTCGTTTTGGTAAGTGAATGCCAGTTCCGCACCCTGCTTGTGCATTGCCTGGGCAATACCCCATGCGATAGACAATTTACTGGCGACGCCAGTGATCAGAATGCGCTTACCGGAAAGAAAACCCATAGCTGTAATCCTTAAAAATAGTTATTGTGGCGGCGGCGATTGTATAATTAACAACCTGTCCGCGATGTTCAATCCGGGGATTCTAACACGACAATGGGTTATCAGGTAAAGTTACGGTGAAACAGGACGTAATTCTGTGAATTAACGGTCATTCCTTCGCCAGGCATCGGCGGTCAGAGCCTCGCCGAAATGACTCTGAATTAACCGTTTGGTCAGATCATGTAACGGAGAGGCCAGCACATCGGCCGTTCCGCCGCGCTCAACCACCTCTCCCTGGTGCATGACCATCACACAGTCACTGATGTGTTTCATCATGCCGATATGCTGAGTGACATAAATAAACGATAGTCCGTCCCTGTCCTGTAATTCCAGCATCAGGTTCACCAGCTGTGACCGCATGGTCATATCCAGTGAGGCCAGAGCTTCATCGGCAACAATGACCCGTGGTTGGAGGATCAGTGCTCTGGCCAGTGCCAGGCGCTGTTTCTGGCCCGGCGCCAGCATATGCGGGTAATAGCCGGCATGATCCCGCAGCAGACCGACTTTACGCAGGGTTTCGATGATGCGTGCTTCCCGTTCCTCCGGGGTCAGGGACGTATTCAGCCGCAACGGCAGATCGAGGATCTGACTGACGCGTTGTCTGGGATTCAGCGAAGTGCCCGGGTCCTGGAAGATCATGCGAATGACCTGGCTACGGTAACCGTAATCCCCGAAGCTTAGCGGATGATTATTAATAATAATTTCACCCGCGCTGGGTTCGATCATGCCACTGAGCATTTTGGCCAGCGTCGATTTACCGGAGCCGTTTTCGCCGATGATGGCGAGGGTCTGCCTTTCACGCAGGGTAAAACTGACATTTCTGACCGCATCCACATGCTGAGGACGGAAAAGGCCGGTTTTATAGCGATAGGTTTTCGACAAATCGCGGACTTCGAGTAAGGTTTCCATGGAACTACAGCTCTTTATTTAATGGAAAGTGACAGGCGTATTTGTGGCTTTTGGTACCGGTCAGTGCCGGGGCTTCGATACATTTGCGCTGTGCATAAGGGCAGCGTGGACCGAGCCGGCAGCCCATTGGCAGATGTTCCAGCGAGGGTATCGCACCGGACAGGGTGTTCAGCCGGCTCTTATGCGGCAGTGAACGCCCGAAATCGGGCATCGAGCGGATCAGCGCCTGAGTGTAGGGATGATGAGGGGCAGAGATCAGCTCCTCACTGACGGCCGTTTCGACGGTTTGTCCGCAGTACATCACATTAATCCGGTTCGCCCACTGGCCCAGGGTACGCAGGTCATGGCTTATCAGCAGAATGGTCGTGTTGTTATTCTGGTTCAGCCGGCTGAGCAGCCTGAATATCTGTGCCTGGGTGGTCGGCTCCATGGCATTGGTCGGTTCATCGGCAATCAGCAGGCGCGGTTTGGTGGCCAGCGCGATGGCGATCATGGCTTTCTGACATTCACCTTCTGTCAGCTCATAGGGAAAACTGCGCATGATATCTTTGTGATCTTTAATACCGACCCTGTGCAGTAACTCTATGGCGCGCTTTTTACGCCAGAACCAGAAACGCCGGTACCAGCGCCCTTTAAAGGTCCAGCGGGGGATGGCCTGCATCAGCTGACGGCCAATACTTTCAGACGGGTCCAGACAGGACTGAGGTTCCTGAAAAATCATCGAGATATTATGGCCGATGATTTTTCTGCGCTCGCGGGGAGAAAGGCGCAACAGATCGATATCATTAAAGCGCATCCGGTCGGCGGTCACCCGCCAATTATCGGAAGTGACACCGCAGATAGCTTTGGCTATCAGGCTCTTCCCGGAGCCGGACTCGCCGACCAGGCCGCGGATCTCGCCTTCTGTCAGGGTCAGATTAATACGGTCGACCGCTTTCACCGGGCCTTCGGACGAGAAGAACTCAATGGTCAGGTTACGGATATCCAGTAATGGCATTATTTTACCCCAGCCTCAATGGCACGGCGGACGCCATCCCCGAATAAATTAATAATCAGCACCGCAAGCATCAGCATCAGCCCGGGCAGCATGACCGTCCAGGGAGCCACATAAATCAGCTCCAGCGAATCCCCCAGCATGGCTCCCCACTCCGGTGAGGGTAACTGTGCACCGAGGCCTAAAAAACCCAGAGCCGCAATATCAAGAATGGCCATCGACAGCGCCCGGGTCAGCTCACTGATCACGGAGGGCAGTACATTCGGAAAAATGGTATCACGCAGCAGAATAAAAGGGCTGGCACCATCCAGTCTGGCCGCGATGACATATTCCTTATCCATCTGTTCGTGGATGGCGATATAAATAGCGCGGATAAGCCGCGGCATCAACGCCAGCCAGACCGCTACCAGGGCATGGAACAGGCCGGGACCGGCGAAGGCTACCACAATAATCGCCAGCAGCATGGAAGGGATCGACAGTAAGGTATCGAGAATATGGTTCAGTAAGGCGGAGCGAAGACCGTGGGTCAGCCCGGCAAGAATACCGGGCAGCAGCGCGCAGACCCCGGAAAACAGGGTGACCAGCAGCGCACTGCCGACGGTGGGCGTGATACCGCTCAGTAAACGGCTCAGTACATCCCGGCCAAGATCATCGGTACCGAGGAAGAAAGAGACGTCGCCGTACCGCGACCAGGAAGGCGGCAGTAACTGGTATCCCATAAATTGCTGATCAACGCCGTAAGGGGCCAGCAGGCCACCAAACAGGCAAAGAAAGATCAATGCGGCAAAGCCATACAGCCCGACCATGGCCGACGTGTCATGGTAAAACTTCCCCCAGGCTTGACGGAAGGCGCCAGGCAGTCGTTTTTCCTGATAGACATTATCAATGGGCATAAATACCTGCTTTGCTTCTTCTTAACATATGTAATATCGCTTTAAATTATCAGCGCGTTACGCTGGCTCATAGCTTAATAACTTTTTATTTTGATTCAATACTGCCGGCAGCGGATCTGCCGGCCCGGGGCGTTAGCCTCCGCCGGCCTGCAATGCGTGACAGTGACCGGTGAGCTGCCGGTCAGTGCCGTGCCGGGGAAGGCGGGATTATCCGTTGAATTCACAATATTATGCAAGGCCCGCCCGGGCGCTCATCATTGCATCCTGCGCATAACCGGTTTTTGTGCGCACCGTGTAAGCGATGTTGTGAAAACCCGTGTAATTGTAACAGGCTGCAGCGTTGTTCTTTTACTGCCTTTCATTTCCCATTAAGATTGAAAACACATTTGTCAGGGAGGCAGCACCATGAATAAGAAAGCAGGTCTGGTATTACTGGTCGGGGTACTCCTGTCCGGCTGCAGTATGTCCGACCATCCTGAGTCTGCGGCAGTGACTGCCATCAAGGGCGTCTACACAGACAATAGCAATCAGTATGGATACATCAAATCTTTCCCCCTGTCGGCAGGCAGCCCTCTGAGCACGGAGAAACTCAGACAGTGTGTACTGGCCACCCACGCCGCACAGAGTCTCGTCCCGGCCGCTGACGGCTACAGCGGTCAGACAACTTACACCGTCAACCGGATGGGTTCACCAGTGCCGTTTGTGGTGAATTTTACCCTGCAGGTGTCAGAGACAGCGTCACAACGTCATTATGTTTTCAGCCGGATTACTCAGACCCCTGAAGATGATAAATCAGCCACATCCGGTGCCTGGGTAACGGCAAACCCGGCACAGGTCGTCGGGACATTCAATAATGTCAGTGCTGATCTCAATCGTTGTCTCAGCAACCCGGAATAACCCTGTGACGGGAACATTTTATTCCCTGACCGCCGGAAAGGCCGTGCCCGGGAAGCGTGACCGGGCATAGCCCGGTTTACTTTATCTTTTTATTAACTCTCTTTTTTATTCAGCGAATCGCCACCAGGTAGCCCGCCAGAGGACGATGCTGCATACAATAAGCAACGCATTATCCACAAAATCTCCCGCATCGCGTTCGCATGATAAACCCGCCCCGCCGCTTTTTCCGGATATCGATCTGACCTTGAGTTGCAGGTTCAGATGGCCGTAGCAGAAGGAATGTCAGAGCAAAAATAGCAGAACCGGTAAAGATCGTAACCCCTCCCGGGAGACGTCTTACTGCCGGTCATAACCCCCTCAATTGTGCCGCAGGAGGTAAGACCACTCCGCCGTTTCACTTGTCGCATGGAGAGCAATACCTGACGCTTTTTCCCGTCATACGTCGTCCGCCACACTCCGTGTTAACGCAGTGCGTACCATTCCTTGTGTTTCAGCGGGTTCAGTGCCGCGCCGAGAATATCGGACAGCACATTGACCAGCATCACCATGGTGCCGATCACCATGACGCCGGCAGAAATCGCCGCATAATCCTGCTGACGAATTGCCCCGATCAGCCAGTGACCCAGACCCGGCCAGTTAAACACCACCTCAGTGATCATCGTCAGTGTCAGCATGGTAGAAAACTGCAGACCCAGGTGAGGGATCACCGGTGGCAACGCATTGTGCAGGACATGCCGGCGGATCACCGTCACCCGTGACAGACCGCGGGTCACTGCGGCTTTTACGTAGTTCTTATCCAGCACCTCCAGGGTACTGTTACGGATAAGCCGGATCACTTCTGTCATCGGCGCTACCGCCAGGGTCACTACCGGTAAAATCAGGTGGCAGAGAATATTCAGCAACATTTCATGCCGCCAGGGGGAATCCGACAGCCAGGCATCGATCAGCACAAAGCCGGTGACATGCTGCAGAGGATAGAGCAGATCCAGCCGTCCCGATACCGGCAGCCAGCCGAGGGTCAGTGAGAAGAACAGGGTCAGCAACAGGGCCAGCCAGAACACAGGCACAGAAAATCCCACTAAGGCGAGGGCACTGATCAGTTTATCCTGCCACTTATTACGCATTACCGCCGCGGTGATGCCGAGCGGGATCCCCAGCAGCAGTGCCAGCAGAAAAGCCAGTACGCAGAGTTCAAGGGTGGCCGGAACCACTTCTTTAAGCTGGTCAGTGATGGGCTGACTGTTGACGCTGGACACGCCAAAATCCAGTTGCAGCATACTCCTGAACCAGAACCACCAGGCATCGCCCGGGGAAGCGCCTTCCAGAGGCGCGTGCGGGGTAAAATAACTCAGGCTGAAAGCGACCAGTGACAGCAGAAACAGCGTGATCACCAGCAGGACCAGGCGGCGCAGAATAAAAATAATCATGGAGCGTTATCCTCAGAGTCATCGCGATAGACGCCGGCGAAGGAGGTATTACCAAACGGACTGAGGACCAGCCCTTTAATATCATAACGGTAGGCCTGTAACCGCAGGGAAGAGGCCAGCGGCAGTACCGGGAGTTGTGCGGTCAGCATCTGTTGTGCCTGCGCATAACTGTCGATCCGCTCCGACAATTGCTGTGATGTTAATGCCTGATGGAGGAGCGTATCAAAGGCCGGGTCACACCAGTGGGCATAATTGGTGGCAGAGCTTATCGCCGCACAACTGAGTAGCGGGCGGAAAAAACTGTCCGGGTCATTACTGTCGGTGGACCAGCCTGCCAGTGTCAGATCGTGGTTAAGCGACATTAACTGCGCCTCCTGAAAGCGTCCCTCTACCGGAACGATGCTGACCGTCACTCCGATACGCCCCAAATCGGCCTGGATGAGTTCCGCTGTTTTCAGCGGGCTGGGGTTCCAGGGCTGGGAGGCGGTCGGCACCATTAATCTCAGGTGCAGATCGTGCACGTTCAGTTGCTTCAGGGCCTGCATCGCTTTAGCCGGATTATAATCGGAGACGACAGACTGGCTGTCATAAGCCCAGGAGGCCCGGGGCAGAATAGAGGCTGCGGTCTCTGCAGTACCGTAATAAACCGAAGACATCAGCCGGTCATTATTAATGGCCAGCGCCAGTGCCTTTCTGACGTCGGGATTATCCAGCGGCGGTTTACGGGTATTGAACGCCAGATAAGCGATATTCATCCCCGGACGTAGTGTCATTCGCAGGCGCGGGTCATCCCGCAGAATGGTCAGCTGACTGGCGGCAGGATAGGCCAGCACATCACATTCACCGGTCAGCAGTTTGGATAAACGCCCCGTACCACCCGCACCGATATCGATCACCACCTGCTGCATGCGGGGAATGCCCTTCCAGTAATCCGGGTTACGGGCCAGGCGAATAAATTGTCCGGAATGATATTCACTCAGCTGGAAAGGCCCGGTGCCTACCGGCTGACGATCCATTTGTTCTTCGTGGCCGCTGGCCGTGAGCTGGTCGGCATATTCTTTGGACAGTACCGGGGCGTAATGGGTGGCGATATGCCAGAGGAAAGACGCATCCGGCTGTGCCAGCTGTATTTCAACGGTATAATTATCCAGTTTTCTGATACTGCGGACGTTATCAGGAAACTTCAGGCTGTCAAAATAGGGATAACTGCCACCGCCAATATCATGCCACGGGCTGTTGCGGTCAAACATCCGTGAGAAGCTGAACACAACATCATCCGCATCCACTGCCCGGTGGGGGGTGAACCAGGCCGTTTTCTGGAAGCTGACGTGGTGACGCAGATGGAAAATATAGGTCGCGCCGTTATCCTTTACTTCCCATCCGGAAGCCAGTTCCGGCGTCAGACGGTAGGTATAGGGATCCACCCCCAGCAAACTGTCATATAACTGGGCCGCCAGAGTATCGACGGTCAGCCCGCTACTGGCTAATTGTGGGTTAAAGGTATTCAGTACCCCGTTTACACAGTAAACGAAGCCATTCTGCCGGATATCAGGTGCCACTGACGCAGAGGCAGTGTTACTGATCAGAGCAACGGCAAGACACAACGCGGAATATAATTTCAGCATAGTACTCAAAGATTATTTACAGATTATCTGAAGTGTACCGTAAACCCGGCAGGGACCCCAACTTTAGTGTTGACTGCAGGGGAGTCCTGCCGCCTGATACCGCGCAGTGATCACCCGGGAGCTGCCTCACAACGGTCTCGGGTGCCTGGCCGTTGACTGAGGCGTTCTCTGTCCCGGACGCGATAAACGACCCGGTTTACCTGCAGACAGTCTCCGGTGTCAGGCCGGGGCCGGTGACATCAGTGGAACGAGGCCGTGACCGGCAGGCCGCAGCGGTGTGGTATCAGCATCCGCAACGCAGGGGCGGAAGGAGCAGAGGTCAGACGTATCCTGCTGCGGTGGCGCTGACATTCCTGACGGCAACCGGCCTTCAGGCGGTGTGCTGCCCGGCGAAGTCTCAGGAAACCCGGAACCGGACGGGGAAAACGGGTCTTTCCCGCCGCCTCAGCGACTGACCGCTATCTGATGTTTTTTTATCAAGGCGCGCAGCTGGTGGTACGTCAGGCCAAGAGCTTCGGCAGCTTTACGCTGATGAAAGTGATGTGTTCGCAGGCTGTATTCGACCAGCGCACATTCCTGTTGGTGCTGCCATCCCCTGAGATCAAGCGGCAATTCAGGTTCGGCGCTGAACGGCGGCGGGCTTTCCGGAACACTTTTCTGCTCATCGCCCGGAGAGAAGTCGGGGCGGAACGGATTGAAAATAATCCGGTCAAGCATCTCATCACTGGAATGGTGGCGGTAGACGGAGCGCTCAATCACATTTTTCAGTTCACGCACATTGCCCGGCCAGTGCCAGTCCAGCAACTGCTGACGGGCTTTCGCGGTAAACCCCGGGAACAGAGGCAGCTCAAGCTCCCGACACATCTGGATAGCAAATTGCTCACCGAGCAGCAGGATATCGGACTGCCGCTGACGAAGCGGGGGAATATTCACCACATCGAAGGCCAGACGGTCCAGCAGATCGGCACGGAACTGACCACGGGCGGCACGGGCCGGCAGATCCTCGTTGGTTGCGCAAATCAGTCTGACATTGACCTGTAATGGCTGACTGCCGCCGACGCGTTCCAGCTGGCCGTATTCAATCACCCTCAGCAATTTTTCCTGTACCAGCATCGGTGCGGTGGCGAGTTCATCCAGGAACAGGGTGCCGCCATCAGCCCGCTCAAACCGGCCCAGATGGCGGGTGCGGGCACCGGTAAAAGCCCCGGCCTCATGACCAAACAGTTCCGAGTCCAGCAGGTTCTCGTTGAGTGCCGCGCAGTTAAGAGAAATAAAAGGGCCATCCCAGCGCGGAGACAGGTAATGAAGACGGCTGGCAATCAGTTCCTTCCCGGTCCCACGCTCGCCTATGACCAGTACCGGTTTATTCAATGCCGCCAGCGCAGAAACCTGCTCAAGCATAGCGAGAAAATTATTCGCTTCTCCCAGCAAAGGATCCCGTTGTTCCATGATGAATTTAACCAATTAGTGATGAATAACACCATTCTACAGGCCAGGTCACGCAGGGCAATAAAAATAAAGCCTTTAAAAACAAAATATTAAAAACTGGCACGCCACTTGCTTTGTCTTTTTGTGTAAACCCTTTGTGTAAACCATTTGTGTAAACCATTATCGCCGGGAACCCCGGCAGCTTCAGGAGGATCTTTATGGGTATTTTTTCGCGCTTTACCGACATCGTGAATGCCAACATCAATTCGTTACTGGAACGGGCCGAAGACCCGCAAAAAATGGTACGTTTGATGATCCAGGAAATGGAAGACACTCTGATTGAGGTCCGTACCACCTCCGCGCGGTCGCTGGCAGAGAAAAAGCAGCTGAGTCGCCGCATTGAGCAGGCCACGCTTCAGTCACAGGAGTGGCAGGAAAAAGCAGAACTGGCTATCCGTAAAGACAAAGAAGAACTGGCCCGTGCCGCTCTGCAGGAAAAGCAAAAGCTCAGCGGCGTCATTGAGGCGTTGCAGCAGGAAATCGCACAGACGGAAGAAAGCCTGAGCCGGATGAAATCCGAGATCACCGAACTTGAGAATAAACTGACCGAAACCCGTGCCCGTCAGCAGGCGCTGACATTACGTCATCAAGCGGCTTCAGCCTCCCGGGATGTGCGTCGCCAGCTGGATAACGGTAAAATGGATCAGGCAATGGCACGCTTTGAATCGTTTGAGCGCAAAATTGACCATATGGAAGCCGAAGCCGAAAGTCAGCGTTTCGGAAAACCCCAATCGCTGGAAAGCCAGTTTGCCAGCCTGAAAACGGATGATGAGATAAGCCAGCAACTCGCGGCACTGAAAGAAAAAATGCAGCGCACTGACGGGCAGTAATGCCAGGTCATGGTCTTCTGTCTTAATGCGACTCAGTAAGGAGAACTCATGAGCGCCGTCATTCTTTTTATGGTTCCACTCACCATCTTTGTACTTTTTGTGGCCCCGGTCTGGTTATGGCTGCATTACAACAACCGGGGCAATCAACTCTCCTCACAGGAGATGGATCGTTTGCAACAGGCTACGCAGGATGTCCGGCGTATGCGTGAGCGTATTGATGCCCTGGAAGCGATCCTGGATGCGGAAAATCCGCAGTGGAGGCAGCCGCGATGAACCCGAGTGTGTCAGCACGTAAATTATGGCGCGACCCGCAGCGGGGTAAACTGATGGGGGTCTGTGCCGGGCTGAGTGAATACCTGAATGTTCCGGTGACACTGATCCGCATCATGGTCATCATTTCTTTATTTATCGGCCTGTTCATGATCACGGTTGTGGTCTATTTTTCGCTGGGGTACTTCCTGGAAAAAAGGCCACCTTCGGCCGACGGGGAGAATGCCGCAGCAGCGGATGCTTCGGCTTTGCTGGAGGCGCTGGAAAGCGAAGCCGGCAGCAACGAACGGCGTTTACGTGATATAGAGCGTTATGTCACCTCGGAAACCTTTTCAGTGCGCAGCCGTTTCAGGCAACTGTAAAAGGGACACCGTAAACAGTTAAGAGGTTAATGATGAAAGATAACGGACAGCGGAAAACATGGCACCGGATGGTGCCTGTACTTAAGTCGGCTGTGAAATTTATCCTGATCACCGCTATCAGTCGTACCCCTGCCGGCCTCAGTGCCCGGGTGCTGAATCGCGTGGCCCGTAAGCCGGTACGTATCGTCCTGGCGATGGTGCTGGAACCGGCATTGTCTGCAATAATGAAGAAAATGTCGGCTCGTCTATTCAGGGAAAAGCATGAAGAGACTGCAAAATGAGATTGCATCACTGGTACAGCGCGGGGCGGATAAGCACCTGCGGCTGGCCGTTACCGGCCTGAGCCGTAGCGGAAAAACCGCCTTTATCACCTCTCTGGTGAATCAGTTAATTAATGTTCATAACGGTGCGGCATTGCCGCTTTTCTCCGTGGTCCGGGATGAACGGCTGCTGGGAGTCAGGCGTGTCCCTCAACGCGATATGGGAATTGCCCGTTTCAGTTATGACCGGGGGCTGGCACAGCTATTCGATTCCCCGCCGGCCTGGCCAACCCCGACCCGCGGGATCAGTGAAATGCGGCTTGCCCTGCGTTACCGCTCACAGGATTCGTTGCTGCGTTACCTGAAAGAGACCTCCACGCTGTATCTCGAAATTATCGACTACCCCGGTGAGTGGCTGCTGGATTTACCGATGCTGGCACAGGACTATTTTGGCTGGTCAGAACAGATGACCGGATTGCTGCACGGAGAACGCGCAGTGCTGGCGGCCAAATGGCGAGAACTGACGGCGTCGCTGGATCCTTTTGCCCCGGCCGATGAGAACCAGCTTGCGGATATTTCTCACGCCTGGACGTCGTATCTTCACGACTGCAAACACCACGGGTTACATTTTATTCAGCCGGGACGCTGTGTGATGCCGGGAGAGATGGCCGGCGCACCGGCACTACAGTTCTTTCCCTGGCCGGTCCGTGCGGAGGATGACAGGGCGGCCCTGAGCAGGGCCGATAAAAGCAGCAATTACGGCATGCTGCAGGCACGGTATCACTATTACTGTCAGCATGTGGTTAAACGGTTTTATAAAGAACATTTTGTCAGATTCGATCGTCAGATAGTGCTGGTGGATTGTCTGCAGCCGCTGAACAGCGGCCCCGAAGCCTTCAGTGATATGCGTCTGGCCCTGACACAACTGATGCAAAGTTTTCACTATGGTCAACGCACACTGCTGCGTCGTCTGTTTTCTCCCGTCATCGATAAACTGCTGTTTGCCGCCACCAAAGCGGATCATATCACCACCGATCAGCATGCCAGTCTGGTCTCCCTGCTACGGCAGATGGTGCAGGAGGCGTGGCAGCAGGCCGCCTTTGAAGGCATTAAAATGGACTGTGTGGCATTGTCGTCAGTAAGAGCCACCGGCGCGGGGACCATGATACATAACCAGCAGAACTATCCGGCGCTGCGGGGGCATCGTCTTTCTGATGGCAGCCCGCTGACATTCTATCCGGGTGATGTCCCGTCCCGTTTTCCGTCGGAGGCTTTCTGGCAGGAGGGCGGTTTCCGGTTTGAAGCCTTCCGGCCGCCGGTGATGGACAGTGACCGGCCCCTCCCGCACATCCGTATGGACAGTGCGTTGGAATTTTTACTCGGAGACAAATTACGATGAGTGGCGAAACTCCGCTTAAACCAAGGATCGATTTCCCTCCGGAGGATACCGGCACGGCGGAACCGCTGCGCGAGGCGCGGTATTTTGCCCCGGAAGAGGGCGAATTTACGGCCTCACCGGAGCCGGCAGAAGAAGAGGCGGGGGTGAATGATGAGGTTATCCTGAACGCTGCCTTACGACCGCGCAGATCGTTACGCGGGCGGTTTTTAATGCTTGGCCTGTTGATCTTTTTTATTACGGTCATCGCCCGGACCGGACAATGGCTGATGACAGCCTGGCATCAGCATGACTGGATAGCACTCGGCGCAACCGTCTCGCTCGGGCTGGTACTGTTTGCCGGTGCAGCGAGTCTGGTCAGCGAGGGCTACCGCCTGTACCGGCTGAGACACCGTGCGCAGGAACGCGATGAGGCCTGCGAACTTCTTAACAGTCACGGGACCGGCAAGGCCAGACCTTTCTGCGAACAACTGGCGGCGCGCAGCGGCATCGGTGAGGCTCACCCGTCTTTTCGTCGCTGGCAGGATGCCCTGCAGGAGACGCACAGTGACCGGGAAATCCTGACGCTCTATGCCGCATGGGTACAGCCCATTGCCGATAAACAAGCCCGCGAAAAGATAGGTCGTTATGCGGCGGAATCTGCGGTGATCATCGCCGTCAGCCCGCTGGCGATGGCCGACATGTTTTTTATTGCGTGGCGTAATATCCGCATGATCAACCAGATAGCCCGCATCTACGGGATTGAACTGGGCTATTTCAGCCGGGTCCGTCTGTTTCGCGGGGTATTATTTAATATTGCCTTTGCCGGTGCCAGTGAACTGGTGCGTGAAGTGGGAGTGGACTGGATGTCGCAGGATCTTATGGGCAGGCTCTCGGCGAGGGCGGCTCAGGGGGTTGGTGCCGGTCTGCTGACGGCACGGCTGGGCATTAAAGCGATGGAGCTCTGCCGCCCGTTGCCCTGGCTGGAAGGGGATAAACCCGGACTCGGGGATTTCAGGGCAGAACTGCTCAGTCAGCTTCGCGATACCCTGAAGAAGAAGTCTCCTGAGCCCTCCGGGAAGCGCACCGCCGGATAATCCTGTCCGCATCGTTTTCCGCCGGTTTGCCTGTCCTTTGCCGGGGCCGCCGTTACGGTCGCCCCGGAGTGTCAACTTTTCCTGCCACAACTCTTCAGCTCGCCCGGCTGACGCGGTATGATGCCTGATTATTATGATGGTCAGGAATATATTGATGCGCCTGGAAATTTTCTGTAAAGACAGACAGGGGCTGGTCCGCGAATTGCTGGATCTGCTGGTCGCGCGGAATATCGATTTACACGGTATTGAAATCGTCGCGCTGGAGCGTCTGTATCTGCGTTTCAGTGCAATAGCCTTCGAAGAGTTCAGCTCGCTGATGGCCGAAATACGCCGGACGCCGGGCGTCACGGATGTCCGTACCGTGACGGATATGCCTTCGGAGCGCGAACGCAGAGTTCTTACCTCTTTACTGGAAGCGATGCCTGAGCCGGTGCTTTCCATCGACCTGAAAGGACGTATTGAGCTGGCCAATCCGGCGGCGCAGACTTTGTTTGGTCTGGACGAACAGAGGATATACCATTCGCCGATAGGCTATCTGATTGAAGACAGAGAACTTTCCCACTGGGCTGAAAGTGACATTGTCACTTCTGTTGCCCGGCATGTGGTCATCCAGGGACGCGATTTCCTGATGGAAATCCTGCCTATCTACCTCCCTGGTGAACAGGAACAGCAGCTCCTGCCGGTCGGGGCCATGATCATGCTGAAATCGACGGCCAGAATGGGCCACCAGCTTCAGCGTATGAATACTACCGATAACTGCGGTTTTGAGCATATTGTGGCGGCCAGCCCGAAGATGCGTCAGTTGCTGAATCAGGCCAGAAAACTGGCGGTTCATGACGCGCCTTTACTGATCACCGGCGAGACCGGCACCGGTAAAGATATGCTCGCCAGAGCCTGTCATCAGCGAAGCCATCGCCACCTGCAGCCTTTCCTGGCACTGAATTGTGCCTCGCTGCCGGATGATGTGGCTGAGAGTGAATTATTTGGTCATGCGGCGGGGGCTTACCCGAATGCCCTGGAGAATAAAAAAGGATTTTTCGAACAGGCCAACGGCGGCTCGGTATTACTCGACGAAATCGGTGAGATGTCCCCGCGTATGCAAACCAAGCTGCTGCGGTTTCTGAATGACGGAACCTTCCGCCGGGTCGGTGAGGAGCACGAGGTACACGTGGATGTCAGGGTCATTTGTGCCACACAAAAAAACCTGCAGGAACTGGTCAGTCGCGGGGAATTTCGCGAGGATCTTTTCTACCGCCTGAATGTGCTGACACTCAGCATTCCGCCATTACGTGAGCATTCCCGCGATATTCAGCCATTAACCGAAATGTTTGTCTCCCGGTATGCGGATGAGCGGGGGATCACCACGCCGGCGATTTCGCCGCAACTGGCCGCTTATCTGACCCGTTACAACTGGCCCGGCAATGTACGCCAACTGAAAAATACGCTCTACCGGGCCATGGCCCAGCTGGAGGGGGATGAACTCCGTCCGAAGGATATTATCCTGCCGGAGCAGGCGGAACATGAGTTACCGGTGGATGATAATCTGGAAGGGTCTCTGGACGATATCACCGGGCGTTATGAACGCGCGGTACTGGTCCGTTTATACAGCCATTATCCAAGCACCCGTAAGCTGGCGAAACGGCTGGGGGTGTCACATACGGCTATCGCCAATAAACTGCGGGAATACGGGCTGAATAAAAAAGGGGCCGGTGAAGACGAGGCCGGATAACCCCGTTTTACCGGCCATACCCCGGGACCGTCCGATCATGGCCGGGCCCGGGTCAGGAGCTTACTTCAGCACCGCCAGGGCGGCATCGTAGTCAGGTTCCTCGGCGATCTCACCCACCAGTTCCGCGTGAAGCACCGTATTATTTTCGTCAAGCACGACCACTGCCCGTGCACTCAGTGCCTTCAGCGGCCCTTCCAGGATCTCTACGCCGTAATCCTTTTTAAAATCACTGCCACGGAAAGCTGACAGTGTAACCACATTATCCAGCCCGTCTGCACCGCAGAAACGGCTCTGTGCAAACGGCAGGTCAGCAGAGATGCACAGCACGACAGTATTGGTAATATCAGAAGCCAGCTGATTGAATTTACGTACCGAGGTCGCACAGGTGCTGGTGTCGATACTCGGGAAAATGTTCAGTACCTTACGTTTCCCTGCATAGTTTCCCAGCGATACATCGCTCAGGTCTTTCGTCACCAGGGTGAAGTCAGGTGCGGCACTGCCTTTAGCAGGAAACTGACCGGCGATAGCAATTGGCTGCCCTTTGAAATTGATAGTCTGAGACATCAGCGATTCCTTATCATCATTTGTGAGTGACTGCGACGCAGTTCAACCGCGTACAGTGCAAGTGAACCTCTAATTTATCCCATATTTTGCACCCTTTTACGAGCAGGGACGGTATATTGCGGTAGAAATATCATCTCTGTCCGGCCGTATCAGGGGCTATCTCACTGACGGCAGGCCACAGTATCGCAAAGGAAGAGGGAGTACATATGGTTAACTGGTACAGGCTTTCCGCCCTGGCGCTGGCAATGATGCCCGCAGCCATAGGGCTGGCCGCGACACTGCCGCCGGGAGCGCATTTAGCTGCCCGGCAGGAAATCGTCCGGCAAATAAAAGATGAGCCAGCCTCACTCGACCCGGCTCAGGCGGTGGGATTGCCGGAAATGCAGGTGATCCGTGATCTGTTTGAGGGCCTGACGAATCAGGACAGTGTCGGGAACATTGTGCCGGGCGTCGCGGAACGCTGGCAGAGTAATGACAATAAAACCTGGATATTTACTCTGCGCCGCGATGCCCGCTGGTCGGACGGTAAACCCGTCACTGCCGACGATTTTGTGTATAGCTGGCAGCGGCTGGTGGACCCCGCCCAACGCTCACCTTTTGCCTGGTTTGCGGCGCTGGCGGGGATTGAAAATGCCGCCGCGATCACCCGGGGAGAAAAGCCACCGTCAGCGCTGGGGGTCACGGCGATTGATGCCTGGCATCTTAAAGTGACGCTGGACCATCCCGTCGCCTGGTTCCCGTCGCTGGTCGCCAATGTCTGCCTGTTTCCGGTGCCCCGCGACGTTATCCGCACGGCCCGGAATCAGTGGACACAGCCCGGACACCTGGTGGGTAACGGGGCTTACCGGTTACAGCAGCGGGTGGTTAATGAAAAAATCGTGCTGGTCAGGGATCAGAACTACTGGGATAACGCCCATACGGTGCTGAATAAAGTGACCTTTGTTCCGGTAAATGAAGAATCGGCAGCCACCCAGCGCTACCGGGCGGGGAACATCGATATCACCGAATCCTTCCCGAAAAATATGTATCACCTGCTGAAGAAAGAATTACCGGGCCAGGTCTATACCCCGATGCAGCTCGGTACGTATTACTATGCGTTTAATACCCGGAAAGGCCCGACGGCCGACGTCCGGGTCAGACGGGCTCTGTCGTGGAGTATCGACCGGCAGGTGATCGCCTATAAGGTACTGGGGACCGGCGAAAAACCGGCCTGGGGCTTCACCCCTTACGGAACTCAGGGGTTTCATCCGCAACCGCTCTATATTCAGCAGCACACCCAGCAGGAACTGAATGCTCAGGCTAAATCACTGCTGGCCTCTGCCGGCTACGGGCCGGGGCGGCCGCTGCATCTGACACTGTTATATAATACGGCCGAAGTTCATCAGAAAATTGCGATTGCCATCGCCTCGATGTGGAAGAAAAATCTGGGGGTGGATGTGACTCTGCAGAATCAGGAATGGAAAACCTATCTCGATAGCCGCAATCAGGGGAATTTTGATGTTATCCGCGCCTCGTGGGTGGCGGACTATAACGAGCCTTCTACTTTCCTGGCGCTGCTGACCCGGGGGAACAGCGGTAATATTTCAGGATTCAGCAATCCGCAATATGATGCGCTGCTGGCCCGCGCGGCCCGTGAACGCTCTGCCGCTGCCCGCAACAGCGACTATAACCAGGCCGAGCAGATGATTGCCGACGATGTGCCGATTGCTCCTATCTATCAGTACACCAATGCACGTCTGATCAGCCCGCGGGTCAAAGGTTATCCTATCAATAATCCTGAAGATGTGGCTTACAGTCGTGAAATGTGGATTGAACAGCTGCCGGAGAAATCCGGGCATTAACTTTCTATCAGACTGATTTTACGGCTATTATTATCAAACGGGGCAGCCATTGTGTAATGCCCCTTTACGTTTTAAATGCAAAATATGGTAATCAATACACTACAATGCAGGTTTTGATTTACCGGAACAGGATTAAGGGGAATGTGTGAGCATCATTGACGGTAAAGAACTGCAGATATCCGATGCGATTATTTCATGTCAGTTAGACGGGCAGGGAGGAATGCTGCCTATCAGTGAGACTGACGTGGTGAATTGCGAGCGTCCCTGCTGGCTGCACCTGAATTATGCCCAGGAAAACAGCGCCGGATGGCTGCAGAAAACCCCGTTATTGCCGGATTCCGTAAGGGATGCTTTAGCCGGTGAGAGTATGCGTCCCAGAGTGAGCCGTCTGGCAGACGGTTTTTTTATCGTTCTGCGCAGTATCAATTTTAACCAGGACGCCCGTCCGGACGAACTGGTAGCGGTCAGGATTTTTATCAGTGATAAATTAATCATCTCTACCCGCAAACGAAAAGTGGCGGCGGTAGAGGATGTGTGGGCAGAACTTCAGCAGGGGAACGGGCCAGAAAGTGCCGGCGACTGGCTGGTGGAATTTTGTGACTTCCTGACGGATCATATCAGTGAATTTATCGAGGATTTGCACGATAAAATTATCGATATGGAAGACGGGTTGCTGGAAGGCCAGGCACCAGCGCGGGGCGAAATGGCGCTGCTGCGTAAGCAACTGATTGTCATGCGTCGATATATGGCACCTCAGCGGGATGTGCTGGCGCGGATTGCCAGTGAGAAATTCACCTGGATGGATGAGGCACAACGTCGTCTGATGCAGGATATTTCAGACCGGCTGGGCAGGGGACTGGAAGATCTGGATGCGGGTATCGCGCGGACCGCCGTACTGACCGATGAAATCGATGCCCTGCTGACCGAGTCCATGAACCGCAGAACCTATATTATGTCCCTGCTGGCGATGGTGTTTCTGCCGGCGACCTTCCTTACCGGACTGTTCGGCGTCAACCTCGGGGGGATCCCCGGTGGGCAGTGGCACTATGGCTTTGCGGTGTTCTGCGTGGTGCTGGTGCTGATTGCACTGGGGGTAACGTGGTTTCTTAAGCAACGTAAGTGGTTATAAATCATAGGATTGGATTAATAATCATAAATATGATCTGAATCAAAACATGCCGGGCGGAAATCGCAGATACTCTCTCCCGCAGGTGAATGCAACGTCAAGCGATGGGCGTTGTGCTCCACATTGTCTTACTTTTGAATTACTGCATAGCACATTTAATTCTTATGACCCCGGCGTTAGTGACGCCGGTTTTTTTTTGCCGCTTTCCGGCCGTAGTTCTCCGTTTCTGACCGTGTTTCCCCGCTGCTGCATCTTTGCTCTGTTCCGCGATATCTTTTGAAAGGTGATTTCCCCCCTGCGTAAAAGTCCGTATAATCCGCGCCCATGCATGCAGGCTTTTAACCAGGAAATCAACGACCGGACTCCCCGGTGGTGAAAAGAATTTATGAATCAGACCGATACCAGAAAAGACACACTCGAATTCAACAAACTCCAGAAACGTCTGCGGAGAAATGTTGGCAATGCGATCACCGATTACCAGATGATAGAAGACAACGATGTGGTAATGGCCTGCATGAGTGGTGGTAAGGACTCTTTTGCCATGCTGGATATCCTGCTGAGCCTGCAAAAAGTGGCTCCTGTCAGATTTGAAGTGATTGCGGTTAACCTCGACCAGAAACAGCCAGGCTTTCCGGAACATATCCTGCCTGACTATTTCGAGCAGCTGAACATCCCTTACTATATCGTCGATAAAGATACTTATTCGGTGGTAAGAGAGAAGATCCCGGAAGGGAAGACGACCTGCGGGCTGTGTTCGCGTCTGCGTCGCGGTACGCTCTACTCATTTGCCGAAAAAATCGGCGCCACCAAGATTGCGCTTGGCCACCACATGGATGATATTGTGGAGACGCTGTTTCTGAATATGTTCCATGGGGCGCGAATGAAGGCCATGCCACCGAAATTGCGCTCAGACGATGGCCGTAATGTAGTGATCCGCCCGCTGACCTATTGTCGTGAAAAGGATCTTATCCGTTTTGCTGACCACAAAGCCTTCCCGATCATTCCCTGCAACCTCTGTGGTTCTCAGGAAAATCTGCAGCGGCAGGCGATTAAAGGGATGCTGAGCGAGTGGGATAAAAAGGATGCGGGCCGTGTGGAAAGCGTGTTTAAGTCCTTGCAGAACGTCAGCCCGAGTCAGTTAGCGGATCGCGAACTGTTCGATTTCGAAAACCTGCCGTTAGATCGTGAAGGCGAACGTGAAGCCTATGGTTTTACCGAGGCCACCGTATCTTCGACCAATATTGACCATTCACTGTATATTGATGTCACGAATCTCTGAGATCCGTGAGTGTCAGACCGCTGCGAGCCGGTATCAGACCCGGCTTATTAATCCGCAGGCCTGATCCTTTGTCCGCCTGAACCAGAGCAGGGCGGACAAATGGCCGTTTCAGAACAGGCTGAGGGCGGTTCCGAGCAGCCAGAGTCCTGTCAGCACGCTGAGAGCTCTGATCCCACGTCTGAAGTAACGCCATTCCTGACGTTCTTTCGCATCTGCCACTGCGATAGCCGGGCAGGCACTCTCCTTATTTCTGCGGAGCTTCAGGTCCGGATAGAACGAAGCCACCGCGGCTATAACAGCAACACCTTTTAGTAAAAAATGACCATCCATTACGACGATTCCTTATTCCTGAAGAAAACACGGCGAGCCACGATCCGCCGCGTCTGGCTGATATCTGCGGCAGTTTTTCTGTCCGGCAGTCGTGGTGGTGACCTGATATTCAGGGACCGTACACGCCGGTAATTTAAACACCCTTAACGTTCGGGCTGTCCGGATAAATATATACACATCGCTGACTGTAAGGTTAACGAAATAAATGTTTCAGGGTGTTTCTTCCTCCGGCCAGATCCCGGGACAGGGGCCGGGAGGGGCCGGGTTTCAGTCCGACGGACCCCCGGCATCAGCGGCGGCAGGACGCTTCCCGCAATAGCTTAAATTACCGGTGGATCGTTTCTAAACCGGCGATAACAAAATTACCCGTGCGTTGGATCAGCTATGTTCGCTTTCATCAGGCGTGTTAACGGTTTACTCCCGATGTAGCGACGACAGGACGCTTCCCGCAATAGCTTAAATTACCGGTGGGTCGTTTCTAAACCGGCGATAACAAATTACCCGTGCGTTGGATCAGCTATGTTTGCTTTCATCAGGCATGTTAACGGTTTACTCCCGGTGTGAAACGCAGAAAGCGCTACATTCCGCTGGCCGTATTCTCCTGACGACCGATCAGCGAATCGGTGTTTCAGCGGATGGCGTCAGAAACATCAGCGTGCCGCGCGACGGGATCCTGCGTGGTAACCAGCCCGTCAATTCCGGTCGGTTTAGTCGTCTCAGGGGGGATATTCGCGGGGAGGCTATGAAGGCCATGTACATCGCGGGGATCAATCGAAGAAGCAGGCGGCCCGGATAACAGCCCCGTGACAAGGCTTATGTCACTCTGTATTACGGGGCTGAAAAGTGCCGGAGCGCAGTGGTGTCAGGCGGTATCCTGCCCGTAGAGAAACTGCCCCGGGGGAACCGCCAGCTTTCCGCTATTTATTCCACCGCAGTGAGGCCTGGGCTACCCGCTCACCTAAAATTTTTGCAGTTTCTTTATCTGACTGAGTAATCCCTTCAATACCTTTATCGGCATCTGCCTGCGCCATCACGCCTAAAAAAGAGCCGAGGCGGTTCAGATCATCTTCAGAACCTTTCGAATTGTTATTGCCGGGCATCAGTCCCAGGCTGACCCAGATCATCTGATGCTGCGCAGCAAAAATACTCAGTTGCTGCAGCGTTGCCAGTTTGTCACCACTGTGGGACGCGGAGCAGGTAAATCCCGCGGCCAGTTTATCGCGCCATTTTCCCCAGTATTTTGAGCTGGCATCCATAAAGGCTTTGAACGGGGCAGAGGCGCTACCCATATAGGTAGGGGAGCCGAAGATGATCGCATCGGCTTCGTCTTCAAGGTACTGCCAGTACGACCCGACATCGCCAGCCGGAATCAGTCGGGTGGTTACCCCGGCGACAGAGGCCGCCCCGGACTCCACCGATTTGGCGATTTCTTCGGTATGTCCGTAGCCGCTGTGATAAATGATCGCAATATTAGTCATAAATACCTCAGAAATTATATTGTTTGCCGGTTAAAGGTTATTGCTGTCCCGATTATCCTAATGCGCCTCTGGTGGATATACAAAAAATTCCCCTGTCATCAGCACATTCCGGTAATTTGCACCCTCTGCAGGGCTGACAACGGCAGGATGCGTTACTGCCTGCGCCCGGCATTCGGTGGATCGCAGTCTGCGGGAGGGGCCGGAACTTACACGATGACGGCGGGGCATTGTGCCGGAGGCTACTGCGGAGTATTGCGGGAGGGAAGGTCATAAAATGCCCTGACGATCAGGCGACAGGAGGGGGGACGGCCAGCGGAACCCCCCGGTGCTGGAACCTTGCCGTCCCCCCCCCCCGTCAGCCTCGTGTTTTTGCGGGGGCGGATAGCGAGGTTGCCACTTAGCCGGGAATTATTTGGTAAAAAAAAGTAACAGATATCGACCCGCCGCCGTCGCTGGCATATTCTGGACAACCCACAGTCATATGCCCGGAGCCTGATTAATGAAAATAGCCGCCCTAATGCTGGTGAGTGCCACCGTTTTACTCTCTGCCTGCAGTAGCCATAACGATGATAATGAACCCCCGCAGCAGGCAACGGCTGCGCACATCCAGCCCGTGGTGATGTCTTCTCTGGCAGAGTCTGACTGCGCCGGTGCAGGCGGTATTCTGGCCTATTCACGGCAGCTTGACGGTAGCCGGATCGGCATGTGTGAGTTAAGCAATGGCAAACGTTGCAGCGAAGTGGCGCTGATCAATGGTAACTGCGCCCGTTAACCACACGGCCCCCTGACCGGCAGGGGACCTTTTTTCTCTGCCACCGCGGACAGGTTTATTGTCCGGCACAGACCCGGTGAGTACAGGTCTGACCGAGAGACAGTTCCTGCAGATTACTCAGGGTGGTTTCGGCAATCGTGGCCAGCGCTTCATTGGTCAGGAAGGCCTGATGCCCGGTAAACAGGACATTATGGCAGGAGGAGAGTCTGCGGAAGATATCGTCCTGGATAACATCATTCGAGTTGTCTTCGAAGAAAAGATCCCGCTCATTTTCATACACGTCCATCCCCAGCGCGCCGATTTTTTGTTGTTTCAGCGCTTCCACGGCGGCCTGTGAATCAATCAGTCCGCCGCGGCTGGTATTGATGATCATCACTCCGTCTTTCATTTTGCTGAACGCTGCCGCATTCAGCAGGTGATGGTTTTGCGGTGTCATCGGGCAATACAGGGAGATGATATCGGACTCCCGTAACAGGGTGGTAAAGTCGGTATATTCTGCGCCCAGCGCCAGAGCCTCATCGGACGGATAAGGATCAAATGCCAGTAAACGCATCCCGAAGCCTTTCAGAATACGCAGTGCCGCCAGACCAATCTTCCCTGTTCCGACGACACCGGCGGTTTTCCCCTGCATCGTAAAGCCGGTCAGCCCCTCCAGCGAAAAGTTAGCATCCCGGGTACGCAGCCAGGCGCGGTGAATATGGCGGTTAAGGGCCAGCATCAGCCCGACCGAGTGCTCTGCAACCGCTTCCGGGGAGTACGCCGGGACCCGGACCACCTGAATCCCCCGTTGATCTGCGGCCGCCAGGTCCACATTATCGAACCCGGCACACCGCAGGGCGATAAAACGTACCCCGCCGGCGGCCAGTTCTTCAATGACCTCTGCAGAACAGAGGTCATTGACAAAGAGACAGACGGCGTCAAAACCTTGTGCAGTTTTGGCGGTGTGCAGGTCGAGTTTGAAATCATAGAAAGTGAATGAAAAACCGAAGGCCTGATTGGCTTTTTCTAAAGAGAGCTGATCATAGTGTTTCGTACTATAGACGGCGATATTCATGACGGTTCTCCGGAGTAACTTTGCAGGGAATGCCGGTGTTATTAGCGTTTTGTTATAATCTTACATACTATAGATCGCATACGTGTAACACGCTGATTTTAGTATAGGCCGGAGCATGACGAAAACGGAATCATTACTGAGTTTCCTCGCTGAGGGTACCGGGAGAATACGGTGAATTATCTATGACAGACAAGCGGCGGGTAGCACTGGCGATCATCGTGCCGGGGCTGCTGATCACCGGTCTGGCAGTGTCTGCCATCGATGTCTGGCTGCCACCCCTGGTACAACACTGGTTGCCGGAAGGAACGCGGTTGTCGCTCAGCGGTCACATCCGTCCGCACGCCGGAAGACTCAGTCTGCCCGGCATCGCGTTACAGGCGGGGAACTGTCAGGCGCTCTCGGTAAGCGGTCTTTCTGTGGGGTATCGCGATCACCTGTGGCAATGGCATGCCTCCGATGTACGGCTTGATACCGACTGTCTGGCGACGATCCCTTCCTCATCCTCCACTACGCCGGAGAAAACACTGGCAGAATGGCAGGCACTGCTGCCGGCCGGTCACTGGCAAGCCGATAAGCTTGAAATTCTGCCCCGGGGTCAGTATGCAGGAAGTATGTCACTGACGAACCAGCATCAGCGGCAGTCACTGACCTTTAACAGCCGTGATATTCAGCTGAGCGCAGTGCTCGATGGACGGACACTGAACCTTGAGCGGCTGCAATTCACACCGCCGGGCGGCGCGCCACCGCTCACGCTGCAGGGCAGCGTCGGGCTGGCGCCAGAGATCGGGCAATGGCCTGAACAGGGCCGGTTGCACGGACAACTGTCTCTGACCGGTAGGCCGCTAACCTTTAATCTGCACTGGCAACAGCAGCAGGGGATGCTGACCGTCCTGACCCCGGAGAGTACGGCACCCTTGTTGCAGTTACCCTGGACCGCCACGCCGCAACAGCTTGAAATTCAACAAGGGAAATGGCAGTGGCCTTTTGCCTCCCAGCCACTGCAGGGGGGGATTGCGCTGCAGGTTACTCACTGGCGGGAAGGCCCCGAGAAGAGCGTCATTTCCGGACGGCTTAATGCGTTAACCTCCGGACACGGCGGTAAAGGGAACGTGGTACTCAGCGTGGGGCCGGGCAAACTCAGTCTGACCGACAGCGCACTGCCATTACGTCTTACCGGTACGGCGAACAGCCCGGACCTGCAGTTTTTTGCCGGACTGCCGGCGCAGCTCACCGGGCCGCTGACCGGACCGGAAATCCGCTTTCTGAGCGGGTCGTTGCTCAGAATGCGCGGTCAGTTGCTGAATACCTTCCAGGTGGATGAAGCCCGCTGGCCGCTGGCCGGCGTCCGCTTGTCTGTTGCAGGGATCAACGGGCCATTACAGGCCATATTGCAGGTACACAACCGGAACTCCGGACGTTATCGTTTGCAACTGGCCGGTCAGGCGCGGGATTTCTGGCCGGACCAGGGGCAATGGCAGTGGCGTTACTGGGGTAGCGGAGATCTGTTCCCGCTGAAGGCCGCCTGGGATCTGCAGGGTACCGGTGACTGGCAGGGCCAGCAGATCACCCTGAAAACATTGTCGACCGGTTTTAATCAGCTCCGCTACGGCGGAGTGCGGGTCGTCTCTCCGCGTCTGAGACTGACCTCGCCACTGGTCTGGGCCCGGCAGGCCGACGCCCCGAAACTGACAGCGGCATTCGCCTTAACGGCCGGCAACACACTTTTCAGTTATGGCGGCAGGCTGCCGGCACTGCATCTGCCGTTTTCGGTTTCCGGCACCTCTCCCCGGGATTTCCTCTACCAGGCCCGCCTGAGTGCCGGAAAGCTGGGACCGCTGGCCCTGCGTGGCCGCTGGGATGGCGAGCGTTTACGGGGTGAGGCCTGGTGGGCGACTCAGCCACTGTCTGTGGTCGAACCGTTACTGCCTCCGGACATGAAAATGAAAATTACCGGCGGGAACATGCGGGCGCAGGTGGCGTTTTCTGCCTCGGCGGCCAGTGGTTTCCGGGCGGGCGGTCACTGGGTGATCACCGACGGCAGCGCCTGGATGCCGGACAATCAGATTCAGGGAGCCGCCTTCTCTTTACCGTTCCGTTATCAGCAACAGCGCTGGCAGTTAGGTTATCGCCAGCCTGTCCGTCTGACCATCGACCGCATTGTCAATCAAATCGGTCTGTCCGGGGTCACCGCCAGTCTGCAGGGGTTCTATCCCTGGAGCCAGAAAAAACCGTTGCGGTTATCCGATGTCAGTCTGTCAGTCTCGGGCGGCAGACTGAGCCTGGCGGAGTTGCGGCTTCCGCAGCGGCAGGCCGCACTGCTGAAAGCCGATAAAATTAACCTGAGCCGCTTAATTACCGCATTACACCCCGGCAAGATAGCGATGTCGGGGCTGGTCAGTGGTGAGCTGCCGTTATGGGTCAGTGATCCGCATTTTATCATCCGTGACGGTTGGGTCAGTAACGACGGGCCGCTGACCCTGCGGGTGGATAAAGATATGATTGACTCTATTACCAGTAATAATATGGCGGCCGGTGTGGCCATTGACTGGTTACGGTATATGGAGATTGGTCGCGCGCAGGCGACGTTACAGTTGAGCAGTGACGGTGAACTTATGATGAAATCGACCGTTCAGGGCACCAGCCGTTTCAGTAACCATGATCAGCGGGTGAATCTGAATTATACTCACCAGGAAAATATTTTCAGGCTCTGGGAGAGTCTGAATTTCGGCAGTAATCTGGAGTCGCTGTTATCGCAGCAACTGAAATATCCGCGAGCGGAGGGAAACAACAATGAAAAGCGGTAACCTGCTTATCTGCCTGATGTCAGGCCTGATCCTGAGCGGGTGTACACCGCGCATTGAGGTCGCAGCGCCAAAAGAACCGATTACGATCAATATGAATGTCAAAATTGATCATCAGATTACGGTTAAAGCAGATAAAGACATTAATACTCTGTTGAAAAAACCCCAATAGCTGCCCGTCATTCCGGCTCAGGCCGGAAGATCGCTGCGACCCGCTCATAATAACGCCGGCAGAGGTGATCAGCCCCGGGCGCGCAAACGGAACGATGAATCCTTCTTTATCCGTAGGCCTGCTACCTGCCGCCTGACTGCGCAGAGAGCATCCGTCCGGTGGAATGAATTCAGCGACTGATAAACGCAGATACAGAGATGCGCAGACAAAGACAGATTTCCTGTGGCAGAGCGACCCGTATCCGTTACCGGTTGCCGGGAAGGCGCTATGCGGAGTGTTAAAAGAGTCAGCGGGGGCGGGAGGGCTGTCAGCCCTGAGGCTTGCTGAATATTTCAGCTGGCAAGGAGCAGATGCAGGAGGTAAGGAAGGCAGATTTCCTGTGGCAGAACTCCCCGTATCCGTCACCGGTTGCGGGGAAGGTGCTATGCGGATGTTGTAAGAGTCAGCGGGTGCGGGAGGGCTGTCAGCCCTGAGGCTATTGCAGCGCTGTGCCAGACAACCCACAGATGCAGGACGCCAGCAAGAGGTTGCCGGCCTGCAGAGACCGGCAGCAGAACATCAGGCAGCGATAACCGACTCGATAGCCGCTTTCGCATCGGTCGTGGCTTTGGCGCCCACTTCCGGGCCATACCCATAGCCTTCAGCAAACACAAAATTCACATCCGTGATGCCGATAAAGCCAAGGAATAATTTCAGGTAAGGGGTCAGCAGATCAGCCGGTGTATCTTTATGCACACCACCGCGGCTGGAAATGATCACCGCACGCTTACCGGTCACCAGTCCTTCCGGGCCGTTTTCCGTATAACGGAAGGTCACACCGGCGCGGGCGATGAGGTCGAAATAGGTTTTCAGCTGGGTCGGGATATTAAAGTTATACATCGGCGCGGCAATGACAATCACATCATGGGCCTGTAATTCGGCGATCAGTTCATCAGACAGTGCCAGGGCTTCCTGCTGACGTGGGTTCAGCGGGGAGTCTGACGGGCGCAGGGCACCGACCAGTTCGCCATCCAGTACCGGCACCGGCTGTGCTGCCAGGTCACGAACAGTGACAGTGTCACCTTTGGCGGTAGCTTGTTCGGCATAAAAGTCGGCTAACTGCCCTGACTGTGAATAGCCGGCCAGAATACTGGATTTCAGAATGAGTACTTTGCTCATGGTTGTTTTTCCTGTCATTTAGGGCGGAATCTTCCGCGACGTGACCTCACTGTACGGGGATAAACCGGCAGATAAAAGTTGATAATTTCGAGGGCTATATTCGAAAAAATTGAATGAGTCAGTTGTTGCGAAAACCTGTCCGGCAATAACAGCCCGTCAGTGAGTATGTTACAATCAGGCGCAATCGCAGACAGACGGACATTTCCTGCCCGCTGATGCAGAGTGCCGGTCAAATTGTCATATAAAATCAAGGTAACACATTATTATGTCATCTCAGGATTTCTCACCGCTTTCATCGCTGTTCAGCAGAACGGAACCGCTTATGCTGCGGGACCGTCAGAAAATCAGGCGTCGTCTGACCGGTGCGGAAAAGGTGAAGAACCCGCAAGCGCGTGCTGAAATAACCAGTAAGATTGAACAGGATATTGCTGAAGCGGAAACGCGCCTGGCCCTGCGGCAGGCATCTGCCCCGAAGATCATCGAATTCCCGGATAACCTGCCGGTCAGCCAGAAGCAACAGGACATCGCTGCGGCGATCAGTCAGCATCAGGTGGTGATCATTGCCGGTGAAACCGGCTCCGGTAAAACCACCCAGATCCCGAAAATCTGTCTGGCGCTCGGCCGGGGTAACCGTGGCCTGATTGGTCATACCCAGCCACGCCGTCTGGCGGCGCGAACGGTCGCTGCCCGTATTGCTGAAGAGATGAAAAGTCCGCTGGGCGATGTGGTCGGTTATAAAGTCAGGTTTAATGACCAGGTCAGTGACAACAGCCGGATCAAACTGATGACCGACGGGATACTGCTGGCAGAGATCCAGCAGGACCGTCTGCTGATGCAATATGACACCCTGATCATCGACGAAGCCCATGAACGCAGCTTGAATATTGACTTCCTGCTCGGCTATCTCCGTGAGTTACTGCCCCGCAGGCCGGACCTGAAAGTGATCATCACCTCGGCGACCATCGATCCGCAGCGCTTCTCACGTCACTTTCATCATGCACCGGTAATTGAAGTTTCCGGGCGTACCTATCCGGTAGAAGTCCGTTACCGGCCGGTCAGTGAAGATAGCAGTGACGGTGATCGCGATCAGTTACAGGCTGTGTTTGACGCGGTCGACGAACTGATGCGCGAACCTGCCGGGGATATCCTGATTTTTATGAGCGGTGAACGGGAAATCCGCGATACAGCCGATGCCCTTAACCGCAGAGAATTACGTCATACGGAAGTGCTGCCGCTGTATGCCCGCTTGTCCAATACCGAACAGAACCGTGTGTTCCAGTCGCACAGCGGGCGCCGTATTGTGCTGGCGACTAACGTTGCAGAAACCTCACTCACGGTGCCCGGCATTAAATACGTGATCGACCCCGGCACGGCCAGGATCAGCCGCTACAGCTACCGCACGAAAGTACAGCGCCTGCCGATTGAACCGATATCTCAGGCCTCTGCCAATCAGCGAAAAGGCCGTTGTGGCAGGGTCTCGGAGGGGATCTGTATCCGGCTCTATTCCGAAGACGATTTTCTGAATCGTCCGGAGTTTACGGACCCGGAAATCCTGCGTACCAATCTGGCATCGGTCATTCTGCAGATGACCGCGCTCGGCCTGGGGGATATTTCGGCGTTTCCTTTTGTGGAAGCCCCGGATAAGCGTCATATCCAGGATGGCGTTCGTTTACTGGAAGAGCTGGGCGGGATCCTGCCGGCTGAGGGCGGAAAGGTGAAACTGACGGATCTGGGCCGGGACCTGGCCCGGTTGCCGGTCGATCCACGGCTGGCCCGCATGGTGCTTGCCGCACAACAGTTTGGCTGTGTTCGTGAAGTGATGATTATCACTGCCGCCTTATCCATCCAGGACCCGCGGGAACGGCCGTCTGACAGGCAGCAGGCATCGGATGAAAAACACCGGCGCTTTGCGGATAAAGAATCCGACTTCCTGGCCTGGGTTAACCTGTGGAATTATCTGCAGGAACAGCAGCAACAGCTCTCCGGCAATCAGTTCCGCCGTCAGTGTAAAACCGACTATCTGAATTATCTGCGGGTACGTGAATGGCAGGATATCTATACCCAGTTACGGCAGGTAGTGAAAGAGTTGCGCCTGCCGGTTAACAGTGAACCGGCGCCGTACCGGGAAGTTCACAGTGCACTGCTGTGCGGGTTACTTTCCCATATCGGCCAGAAAGATGTGGAAAAACAGGAATTCACCGGCGCCCGCAATGCGCGGTTCTCCCTGTTCCCGGGCTCCGGTTTATTTAAAAAGCCGCCGAAGTGGGTGATCGTCGCCGAACTGGTGGAAACCAGCCGGCTCTGGGGGCGGGTTGCGGCGAAAATTGATCCGGAATGGATCGAACCGCTGGCAAAACATCTGCTGAAATATCATTACAGTGAACCGCACTGGGAGAAGTCTCAGGGTGCGGTGATGGCAACGGAAAAAGTCACGCTCTACGGACTGCCGGTGATTGCCGGACGTAAAGTCAATTACGGTAAGATAGACCCGCAGGTCTCGCGTGAACTCTTTATCCGGCATGCGCTGGTGGAAGGCGACTGGCAGAGCCGGCATGCGTTTTTACGTAATAACCGCAAGTTGCTGAATGAAGTGGAAGATCTGGAGCATAAATCACGTCGCCGGGACATTCTGGTCGATGATGAGACCCTGTTCGCCTTCTATGATCAGCGTATCGGTCATGATGTTGTTTCGGCACGCCATTTTGATCAGTGGTGGAAGCAGGCCGGCCGCGAGCAGCCGGAGCTGCTCAGCTTTGATAAGCAGATGCTGATCAGGGAAGGAGCAGGCCAGGTCAGTCAGCTGGATTACCCGAATTTCTGGCATCAGGATAACCTGAAACTGCGTCTCAGTTACCAGTTTGAACCCGGGGCAGATGCCGACGGGGTCACGGTGTATGTTCCTTTACCGTTACTGAATCAGGTCAGTGACCGCGGCTTTGAGTGGCAGATCCCGGGCATTCGTCGTGAGCTGGTGATCGCATTAATCAAATCGCTGGCCAAGCCGTTACGCCGTAACTTTGTCCCTGCGCCGAATTATGCGGATGCGTTCCTGCAGCGGGTCACCGACAGCGGACAACCGCTGACAGATGCACTGGAACGCGAGTTCAGACGAATGACCGGGGTCACGGTCAGCCGCGAAGACTGGCAATGGGATGCGGTGCCCGATCATCTGAAAATCACGTTCCGTATTGTGGATGAACACAATAAGAAACTGGCGGAAGGAAAAGATCTGACCGCCCTGAAGGCCTCGCTGAAGGAGAAAGTGCAGGAAACGCTCTCGGACGTGGCTGATGACGGGGTGGAACAGCAGGGACTGCATGTGTGGAGCTTCGGCGACCTGCCGCAAAGCTATCAGCAAAAGCGGGGAACTTATCAGTTACAGGCCTGGCCGGCGCTGGTGGATGAAAAAGACAGTGTGGCGATACGGCTGTTTGACAGCCAGGCTGAACAGCAGAAAAGCATGTGGCGGGGTCAGCGTCGTCTGTTGTGGCTGAATATTCCGTCACCGGTCAAATACCTGCATGAGAAGTTACCGAATAAATCGAAGCTGGGACTCTATTTTAATCCCTATGGGAAAGTGCCGGAACTGATCGATGACTGCATCTCCTGCGGTATCGATAAGCTGATGGCTGAACATGGTGGCCCGGCCTGGACTGAGCAGGACTTTTTCCGTCTGAAAGAGATCATCCGTGCCGGACTGAATGAGACCGTGGTAGCCATCGCGATTCAGGTTGAACAGATACTGACCGCGGTGTTCAGGATCAATAAGCGGCTGAAAGGCAAGGTGGATATGAGCCAGGCGCTGGCACTGTCTGATATCAAAGCGCAGATGAGTGGGCTGATCTACCGTGGCTTCGTAACCGGCAATGGCTGGCAGCGGCTGGCGGATACGCTACGCTATCTGCAGGCCATCGAGCGGCGGCTGGACAAGTTGCCGGTCGACCCGCACAGTGACCGGGCGCGGATGCTGAAGGTTCAGAACATCGGACAGAGCTGGGAGCAATGGCGCGCTAAGCTGCCGCCGAAACACCGTGACGATGAAGATGTGATGGCGATACGCTGGATGCTGGAAGAACTCAGAGTCAGTCTATTTGCCCAGCAGCTGGGTACCCCGTATCCGGTTTCGGAAAAACGCATACAGCAGGCGATGGAACAGAAAGAACTCTGAAGGCCAGAGGGCAGCGGTAACCTTTACCGCTTCCCTGCGGTATTTACGGGATTTGAGGGCTAGTCGTGTAAAAAACCACGATAATTAGATAACATCCTGTTTTATATGTTAAAAACCACCCACATAATGGTTTTAATGATCCAACTTTGCCCGGGGGTTTTGTGTATACTTGCTGCGGAGAGATAAATAGGTGTTATGGTAAATTAGGTCACCGTCATTAATACGGGACGGGATACTCAGGATGAGTAAGCGATCAGAAATTATTGATGGTGCTCAGGCACCTTATGGAAAAGAGGTATTGTTTATACGGAAGTTTTGGGATGGGTGGATTTGGGGCATGCTCAGGGCCCGGATATCCGGGAGCTTTTGAGATTAATAGCTCAAGGTGAATCATCAGGGAAGGAATTTTATGATGTCAGGTATGCACAGGGAATGACTGGTCTAAGGGGCAACTTCGGTCAGGAAAAGTGATGACCTGGCGGATACGGCGCGGCAGACCTCACTGGGAACAGAAGAGCATTGCCCTGGCGATGATGATGACGATGGCCCGCAAATTTGAAGCGTTTCAGGGATCGTTTCCCCATAATTTAGTGACGGACAGCGGTTTCAGCGGTGAGGATTTGGTCTCCGCTTTGCCGGGCTTTTATCGGGTAGTATCGATTCAGAATCCTTTTCCTCAGCTCCTGCCTGTTAGCAAGGATGAAGCCCTAAAACGCCGGGACTACTACGGCAAAATCGGCAGCTGGAAGAATGAAACATTTCAGCCGCTACTGTTCCCCGATCCTGAAAAATTCCCGTATTCCCGCCCTCGTAAAGGGATGCTGCCGCCTTTTATGCGAACGGTCGTCCCCTATAACGATTTTCTGTCTGGAAACGTCATTCTGCCTCAGCACGATAAGACTTTTTTGGTCTTAGGCTCTGGTAACAACAGGATGAGGTTATGAGACGAAATATAATTATTCTGCTCAGTGTTGCTGTCATTAGTGTTTTTGCACTGGCTGTCGTATGGCCGCATATACAGATGGGGTTTGCCAGTAGCGCCCATTATACCCGGATGGATACCCGGGAGTACGAGTATTACACGCCTGATTTATTGAAAAGAATGCCTCGTATCTCTGACAATTACGAGTTCAGTTATAGCAATATCAGTGGACCACAAGCTTTTGTCTATGGCATTCAGTTCAATGGCACGACCGATACCAGTAAAATTTGTGAATACCTGATAGCCGAAGGCTATAAACAGCAAAAACAATGTCAAACAGAAGCTGAATGTTGGCGATCTCCACGGAGTAAAGATGTTGTGTCGTTTTACCGCTTGTCTGAATTAGATTTGGTGAGTGTTGAAATTTATCGACGTGAGCATGCTGATTAAATTGATATATCTCTGGGATAGAAAGGATCTTACTGAGATCTTTTTTTGTACGCGTAATCTTTTGCCCTGTAAACAAAAAAACACCGCTACCAACGGTGGTTCGTTTGCCGGGTTTAAGAGCGACTCACTCTAAAATTTTCTTAACGTGGTTTTTTACACGATTGGACCTCAAACCCCGTTTAAAACTCAGGTTCACGCGTCGATGACGCGCAACAGTTTTAACACTGCACCCGCCTGAGTTCTTAACCCCTGTTCCCACGACTGAACGAGAGAAGAGCGAACCCCGGTCAGAGGGGGCGAGGGCCAACCGTACAGGTTTCTGTATATCAACCAGTGAGTTCACAAACGTGGTTTTTTACATCATTGACCCTCAAACCCTTTTACTGACTCAATGCCTGAATCTTGTCATAGAATGAAGTGACGGCGATAGCCCGGTTGTCGGCGCGATAACGATCTCTGGCCGCCGGAGCTGAGCTCTGTACCGCGATAATCTGCCAGCCATTGTCGGTCTTCAGCAGTAGCGGGGATCCACTGTCGCCCGGCAGTGTATCGCAACGATGGGACAGTACGGCTTTCTGCGACCAGCCGGTGACCTGACAATCCTGATGTGCATAGAGATTGTCCAGATGATCTGCCGGGTATCCTGCCTGCGTTACCTGATTACCGGTGGTCTTTAATGCGGCAATCAGGTCTGAGCGGCTTCCGGAAAACAGCGGGATCGGGGTAATGACCGACGGCGGATTACGGATAATGATAATGCCGTAATCGTAAGGCGCGGCAGAGGGCGGCACAATCCAGCCATCACCATCCGCCTTCAGTTTTCCGGCCAGTGAGGGTTCCACACGAGCATCGATATCATGAATTTCATAGCGCCAGCCGCCGGAAAACGCCATAAAACGGATAGCGACCGGCGGGTCGAACTTACCTGGCGGTGTCAGCAGGCAGTGGCCGGCGGTCAGGGCGATGTGCGGTGAAATCAGGGTGGCCGTACATAAATTACCGCTGTCGGTTTCTACCTGACCAATGGCATCCCACGGGGCAGCAGTGACATCGGTGATCTCTTTACGGTGATCTTTACCAAAAAATAAGGTTTTTATTTCGCTGGCAGTGGGGGTGTCATCATCATCGTCAGCGTGAACCTGCACACTGAAACAAAAAGTACTTAAAATTATTACAGTCAGCAGGCGCATAATTCTCTCAATGGCAGGAGTCTGTAGAGTAAACGTTGGGGTACAGAATGAGTAATATAGTCGGTACAGCAGAAAAAAGGGAGAGATATTGAGTATTTACCGGAAGATACTAGATAAAAAAGCTGGCAGCGATAATGCCGCAAATGATTACGCTGATCAGAATGATTTCGAAGCGATAACGACGTACCATGCGGGTTACTCCGGTAAAAAACACCCGGATAACCGGGTGTTTTAATCACTTTGACGCGTGTTCAGGAGAGTCCTGACGTGTCAGGTACTGATTATCAATTAGTGAGCAGCTTTCTTAGCTACTTTTTTGTGATGATGCTTTTTAGCTGCCTGTGCTTTCTGAGCAACAGCTTTTTTAGCTACTTTTTTGTGGTGATGTTTTTTAGCAGCCTGAGCTTTCTGTGCAGCAGCTTTCTTAGCTACTTTTTTGTGGTGGTGCTTTTTAGCAGCCTGAGCTTTCTGCTCTGCAGCTTTTTTAGCAGCAGATTTTTTGTGGTGCTTACGATGTTTATGTTTGTGAGCAACATGCTTAGCTGGAGCTTCAGTTTTTGCCGGAGCAGCAGTGGTTGCAGCTGCAGGTGCAGGAGCAGTCGTGGTGTCTGCAGCGAAAGCTACTGAAGACAGACCCATAGCAGCGGCAACTACCAGTGCAAATAATTTTTTCATTGCAAATTCCTCGAATTCATTTTCATTTATTAGCCCACTGCGGGGCCGGTGAAATCACTATATGAGAATAAATCGGGGCCGTCCGTTGGTGAATGGTATCGTTGTGTAACCGATTGTACAGTCGCGCTAAGCACGCGGAAGAAAACGCCGGCGGCCGGAAAAAACAACCGCCGGACAGGGGGTTAGCGGTAGTAGCGTCGTTCGAGGTGCTGGCGGAAAAAGGCCGGATTCAGGGGCTCACCGGTCGCTTTTATCAGCAGTTCGTCTGTTGTCAGTACACTTCCGTGCTGCCAGATATTGTCGTTCAGCCAGCCGGAAATAGTTTGCAGATTTCCGCGGGCGATATCCCCGGACATGCCCGGCAGTTGTTGTTGCGCCGCCGCAAATAACTGGGCTGCATACAGGGCGCCCAGAGTATAGGTCGGGAAATACCCGAAGGCACCGTCCGTCCAGTGAATATCCTGCATACACCCTTGACGGTAATTCCCGCGGGTATCGAGCCCCAGGTAGTGGTGCATCTTTTCATCCCACAGGGCCGGGATATCTTCCACCTCGATCTCACCTTCAATCAGCGCTTTTTCGATATCGTATCGCAGCATAACGTGTGCAGGGTAACTCACCTCATCGGCATCAACACGGATAAAGCCAGGTTTTACCTGTTGTGCCAATGCCACAAAGTTGTCTTTTTCCAGCGCTGATTGAGGCCCGAAGATGGCCGCCGCCTGAGGCTGAATAAACTGCAGGAATTCGCGGCTGCGGCCCAGCTGCATTTCCATAAACAGACTCTGTGACTCATGGATAGCGGTGGAGCGGGCAAGGCCGGCAGGTTGTCCTGCCCACTGTGCCGGCAGATTCTGCTCATAACGCGCATGTCCGGTTTCATGGATCACCCCCATCAGAGCACTCAGCATGTGTTGCTCATCATAACGCGTGGTGATCCTGACATCTTCAGGTACGCCGCCGCAGAAGGGATGGGCACTGATATCCAGCCTGCCATGGTTAAAGTCGAAGCCCAGCGTCTGCATCACCTGCAGGCCGAGCTGCTTCTGCAGAGGAACCGGGAAGCGGCCGCTCGCAGGCAGCGGCGGATTGGCGGACTGTTTTTCCACCACGCGGGCTAATAATTCCGGTAGCCACTGTTTCAGGTAATCAAAGACAGAGTCCAGCTGCTGGCAATCCATCCCGGGCTCGTAAAGATCCAGCAGGGCATCATAACGCGATGTGCCATTGGCTGTTGCACGGATATCGGCTTCCTGACGCGACAGACGCACGACCTCACGCAGGTTTTGTGAAAATCCCTGCCAGTCATTGGCCTGACGCTGGGTTCGCCAGGCATGCTCACAACGCATTCCGGCGATCGATTTAGCTTCCACCAGTTCTGCCGGCAGCAGTGCGGCCTGTTGCCACTGACGGGTCATCTCCCGCAGGTTGGCACGCTCATCCGGTGTCAGGGAAAGATCGGCGGCAGCCTGTAACAGTTCGGCGGTTTCTTTACCGGTCAGTATCTGATGCTGTAATAAACTCAGTTCCGCCAGGGCTTCGCCACGGGCTTCACTTCCGCCCGCAGGCATCATGGTCTGCATATCCCAGCCAGCGATCGCCGACAGGTGACTGAAACGGGAGAGGCGGCGAAAGCGCTGACACAATCGGGTATAGGCGTTATTCATTTGAGCTTCCTTTTAAAAGTGCCGGGGGGGACGTCCGGGGGGCTTGTGTGACCGGCCAGCAGAAGCGTACCGACGCGCCACCCAGCGGGCTGCTGTCGATGGTTACCGTTCCGCGGAATGCCTGGGCAATCGAATAAACAATGGCCAGGCCCAGTCCGCATCCGCCGGTGGCCCTGTCTCTGCTCGGATCCAGCCGGACAAAGGGTTCAAATACATGTTCACGTTCTTCCGGCGGAATACCCGGACCATCATCTTCGACCTGCATCATCCCCATCGAGCCATCAAACCACAGGCTGATACGCAGCCGGCGTACCGAATACCGTAGCCCGTTGTTAACCAGATTATCCAGCACCCGCTCCATCAGGCGTAAATCGGCGTATCCCTGATTCTCCTGTTGCGGTATATCGAGCTCGATGCTGTGTTCCGGATGCAGAGAGCGGACATCATCGATGCGCCCGGTCAGCCAATGGGCCAGGTCGATATGTTGTATCTTCAGATCGACTTTAGGGCGATCCAGCCGGGCGTAGGTCAGCAGTTCTTCTATTAATCCTTCCAGCTGGCTGATATCCCGGTTCAGTGCGGCTGCTTCGTTTTCTGTCAGGTTATCACTCATCTCCAGCCGGTAGCGCAGGCGTACCAGCGGGGTTCTTAATTCATGAGCAATACCGTCAATCAGCTGTTTTTTGCTGGCGACCAGCAGCTTGATATTCTCAGCCATCTGGTTAAAGGCAATCCCTAACCGGTAAAGACTGGAGGTGTTATCGAAGTGAGTACGTGAGTCGAGATCCCCCTGACCAAAACGCTGTGCTGCACGTTCCAGTTTCTGCATCTCTTTCCAGTGTGGCCGCATCCAGATAAACACCGGCAGTGCCAGCGACATGCCGATAAACGCCAGCAACGCAATATCCAGCAGCCGCATCTGGTGCAGATAGAAAAGGTAAGGGATCGGGCCGACAGACAGCACATAATGGCTGCGCGGAATATGCTGCAGGAAGGTGTACTGGTCATCCAGCGCCACAATCTCTCCGGCACGAAGCCTGCGCATATTCTCCGGCGTCAGGGTGTAGCGGCTCATCGGCTCAATATGCAGCTTAAACGACAGGTTAAGATCCAGATTATCAATGGTCTTATTCCAGTCATGGGGCGGGATTTCCCGCAGCTCAGTGCGCATTAAATAAAGAGAGCTGGCCATCAGGTCATTCATCGACTGGCGACCGGCCCGCTCTGCGGTCATTTTATAGACCAGCCCGACCAGCAATGTCATGACAAGAAAGCAGGCAAACAACAGAAGATAAAACTGGATAAACAATTTCTTCATTCTGAGTGGGTATCCCAGGCCTGAGGAGCGAACAGGTATCCTTTGTTACGGATGGTCTTGATGCGGAAAGGCTCGGTCGCGTTATCATGCAGTTTTTTACGTAACCGCGAGATAGCGACATCGATACTGCGGTCCATTCCGTCATAACTGACACCGCGTAAGGTTTTCAGCAGTGCATCACGGTTAAGGATTTTACCGGCATGGCTGGCAAGTTCCCAGAGCAGATCAAAATCGGCCGTGGACAGGGGAATTTGTTCATCCGCCAGCGTCACTTCACGGTTCAGCATATCGATGGTTAGCGTCCCGAAACGGATAAGCCTGGCGGGGGCAGTTCCGCTGGAATGTTCCTCCACGGAATGATTCTGCTGGGACTGCCGTAAATGCAGACGCAACCTGGCCAGCAGCACGGCAGGCGGTGTGGTCTTCAGGATATAGTCATTAGCACCCATTTCCAGCGCAAGAATATGATTCATATCGCTGTCCAGCGATGTCAGCAGCACAATCGGTCCGTTCCAGCTGGTACGGAGATCCCGGCATAAGGTCATACCGTCTTTTCCGGGCAGCATAATGTCCAGCATCACCAGGTCTGGTTGTTCTGAAATAATAGTTTGTTCGGCGCGGTCGCCGCGGGTCTCGACAACCACGTCAAAATCATGTTTTCCCAGGTAAGCGGCGATCAATTCGCCTACTTCCGGTTCATCTTCTACGTAAACTATTTTATTCATAATTAACAATAATTATTTATATTTAACACGTAAATAACCTGCCTCAATAATATCTGATACGTTAGCACGAAAAAGGTATCTGTTGCTGGTGCATTCCCTACATAATATGCCATTATTATTTTCGGATATGTGAGTCACCGAAGGAACGCTTCTACAAGGGGGTTGAGTGTCTGATGATAAATTAGCCTCGGGCATACATAATCAATGCATCTGTTTTAATTACAGCGATTATCTCTCTTCATCCTGTAAAAAACAGTGGAGCTTTGTTGATGCAATCTATGGCGTGTTACCGGTTTTCGGAATAGTGACACGCAAAACATTGCGTAACGATCCTCAGGTTACGGATGCCGAGCTCTTTAAAGAGATGGCCCTGCAGATTATTTCAACTCAGGTCAGTGATGAAATCAATATCGCACGGCTGATTGCGCTCGCGGAACAACAGAAAATTGTGAGTTTTGATATTCAGCTGCCTTACCCGCTCTCTGAAGGGCAATTAGCCGGGATTTATGAAGAGTATCGCAAACCGCTGATACTCAGACAAGCCGGCGATTGTCTGAGTATCGTGCTTACCTGAGCCTTAACGGTTGCCGGCCTTTCAGACCCGCAGTTGCAGGATGCCGGTGCCCAGAGCAGCAAGCAGCAGCAGGGTGATTAGCAACTTATCCCTGCGCGTCAGCGCAATGCTCTGCGGGGCGGTATAACGGGCATAGATAAACAGAAACAGTCCCGGCGCGTACAGCATCAGCGACATCACCAGGTTGACCGGCCCGGAAGCATACAGCAGCCAGAATCCATAGACCGACGCGCCGATGCCGGTCAGTAGTGCCGCGGACATTCTGCGCCCGGCGGTCTTAATCAGAAACAGCCCCACCAGCAGATACGGAACCAGCACCATCTCCGAGGCAATATTCAGCAGGTTATTATAATCCGCATGGGTCAGCCCGATAATCAGCAGACAGACCTGAACGCTGCCGTTAGTCAGCCAGAGAGAGGCGGACGGGGCATCATGCCGGTTCTGACGGGAGATAATACGCGGGAAGGAATCTGTGCGTGCTGCCAGGAAAGGGATCTCTGCGGCCATAATGGTCCAGCTCAGATAGGCCCCCGACACAGAGAGTACCAGTCCGGTCACAATGATGACCGTGCCCCAGTGGCCGATCATCGCGGACAGGAGCCCGGCCATCGACGGGTTATGCATCTCAGCCAGCTGCGTACGCGGCACAATTCCCAGCGATAATAATGTTACCAGCAGATACACCAGCAGAGCCGCCAGCACAGCCCACAGCGTTGCCCGGCCGACATCACGCCGGTGACTGGCGCGGGCTGAGATCACCACCGCACCTTCCACCCCGATAAATACCCACAGGGTGATCAGCATCGTCTGTTTGATTTGCGACCAGAGGGGGACGCCCAGGCTCAGTCCGCGGAAATCATGGACAAAGTTGTTAAAGCGGAACGCAAATATCGCCAGTACGACAAACAGAAACAGCGGGATCAGTTTCCCGAGGGTAGCCAGCAGGTTGATACTGGCGGCGGTCTGAACGCCCCGCAGGACCAGGAAATGGACCAGCCACAGCAATAATGAGGCACCCGCAATGGCAGGCCAGGTATTTCCCTCACCGAAGATAATGTGTCCCGGACTGTCGGTAAAGAAACTGAGGGCCGAAAAGACGATCACCAGGTAAGACACATTGGCGATGACGGCACACAGCCAGTAGCCCCATGCCGAACAGAAACCCACGACCTCGCCAAAACCAGCCCGCGCATAGGTATAGATGCCGCCATCCAGGTCGGGGCGCATCCGGCTGAGTAACAGCATCGCCAGTGCAAGAAAGATGATCCCGGCTCCGGTGATCAGCCACCCGCAGAGTAACGCGGCGGGGCCGGCGACGGCGGCCATATTTTGTGGCAGGCTGAAGACACCGGCCCCCAGCATCGAACTCAGTACCAGGGCTGTTAATGCGCCAAACCCTAATTTTTTCTCTGACATGACATTCCTGATTAAAATAGTACCTGTTACGCCGTTTCACGCGATAAGCAGAAGAAGCTGCTGGCGAATGAAATTCAGATGAAATTTATCACCGGATACGGCCGGGCGGTGATTCTACGGAGTGGGGCAAGGGAACGCAATGCGAAAAAGGATCAAAGCGGGGGAACAGCGGCCTCCGCGGGTAAATAATATTCCCCGCGGAGGCGGATAAGGCATTATTTAAACAGTTCTGCCGTCACGGTCAGGTTACCACCGCTCTGGTTCTGCCATTGACGGGTGATGTGGTAGAACTTAGCGCCTTTCTCTGCGGCGCGACGCCCGATGGCATCCGAGACTTCTGTCGGTGTTCCGAAGTGTCCGGTAATGGTCACCGTATCAAACGGTGTCATCTGTGCCGCCGTCAGCGCGCTGAGATCCTGGACGGTACGGCCATCCGGGAGCGTGACGGTGTAACGTTTTCCGGTCGAGGACTGGGTCTCAAAGAAGCGGCCGATACTTCTGTCCGGGGTGTCGGAAGAGGCAACCCCCGGGATTTCGACATTCTTCGCAGCACTGCCACCTGCCGCTAATGCGGCTTTACCGGCTTCAGAATTTGCAGGAATGGCATCCGGGCTCTGTACCTGGCGGGTTTTGGCATCGGCTTTATAGATATAGGCGGTGATATACTGGTTGCCGCCATTGTTGGCATCTATCTGGCGCACGATAAAAAACGAGGCTGCGCCCTTCGCTTTAGCGGCACGGGTAATGGCATCGACCACATCCGGCTGACTCGGGAAATAGCCGCTGACCGTCACGGTATCATAAGGCACCAGCCGGTAAGCCTCCATTTTAGGTAACTGCTGAACACCGTTAATGGTACGGAAACCGGTTTTTTTAGGGGCCGGAGCCGCATTGCTGTGATACAGCGCGGCAGTCACACGCCAGTTACCACTGTTGCCGGTGGCATCATTCACACCTTCCACATAGAATGCCGCCGCACCTAATTCATCCGCCCGTCGGGAAACCGCATCACTGGCATCTCCCAGTGAATTAAAGTGACCGGTGATAGTGATGCGGGTGAAAGGTTCCAGCTGAGCGGCTTTTTCCGGGGTCAGTACCTGAGCTGCGAAAGCATTTACCGTGGTTACGGAGAAAAGCGCCGCAACTAAAAAAGTTTTCTTTAGATTCATAAACAAATAATCCTTTCCCTTACGCCTGAATGAGTCGAAACGATGCCGGATATTAATAAATAGCCTGTTTGCCGACGATTATTACATGTAATAAATGTGCTGTCTCAGTCAATTTAATCATTACGCCGGGCAGAGATAAAAATGTCCCGGCCCCACGGCCAGCACAGCTGACAATGATGGCTGAACAGGATATTACGGCAGGATGATCATCTGATGAATGGCTTCCCTGCGGGCGGAGGGAAGCCGGGAGGGGAGTTATTGATTTTCTGGCTGAGGGTCGTTTTTCGTTTCAGGGGCGACGAAGTCATCAGGTTTAATGACCAGCAGGTCACAGCGCAGATGATCGATCACCTGTTCGGCGGTATTTCCCAGGAAGGCCGCGGAGAGTCCGGTACGGCCAAGGGAACCGAGAACCACGACCCCGGCATCCAGTTGCGTCGCGGTCGCCGGAATCACTTCTTCAGGATCGCCTTTTTCCACATGGGTGAATTCATCACCGACAGAAAACTGCTGACGCAGGGCCTTCATCGCAATCAGGTGCTGACCCCGGATGGCTTCATTGTAGGTTTCAGGATCAAAGTCAGGCAGTTCAATCGCAATATTGACCGGTGTCAGCGGATAAGCCCCGACCAGATGTACTTCGGTGTGGTTGACCATCTCCGCCAGTCGCTGACTTTCCCGGACCAGTTTCTGGTTCAGAGCATCGTGGTGGGGTTCATCGCTGGAAAGGTTCACCGCCACCAGAGCTTTACCGCCCTCCGGCCACGGCTGATCTTTGACCATCCAGACCGGGCTTGGGCACTTGCGCAGTAAATGCCAGTCTGTGGGGGTGAAGATCACCGATTCCAGCCGATCATGCTGATGCGCCATCTTCAGAACCAGGTCATGCCGGTATTCCATCACTTCATCAATGATGGCTTCATGAGGGCGGTTGTGCCAGACCACTTTGATTTCGATGTTGACCCCGGCATCGAGATAAGCTTTCGCCTGCTGCCGGATCCATTCACTCCGCTGATTAATGACTCCCTGCCGCATACTGGTGCGCTCATCCGGCGAGAGCAGGGTGGTCATTTCATAGGAAAAGTCATAGATAGGCAGAAAGGCTTTAATTTTTCCGCCGATACGCTGATTAAGATAGACCGCACGCCGTAACGCCGGTTGATCGTCCTGCTCCGGGTCAATAGCGACCAGCACATTCTGATAGATGGACATCTCTGACATCTCCACGGAAAACCTCTGATTGACTAAAGATAGCCTAAGTTATTCGCAGGGAGAAGAAAAGTTATTACAGGGCATGGCCATTCCGGGCCACGCCTGTCATCCGGAAGGAACGCGCCTGCAGCGGTTAGCTGCAGGGGGCGGTCTGACCCGCCAGCTCGGTCAGCATGGCATGGTTCTCAATCGTGATATATTTTCCTTTCACGGCGAGCATACCGCTCTTCTGGAAACGTCCCAGCAACCGGCTGATGGTCTCAACGGTCAGCCCGAGGTAATTACCGATATCTCCACGGGTCATCGTTAAACGAAACTCACGCTGAGAGAAACCGCGCTGGGCAAACCGGCGGGAAAGATTCCAGATAAAAGCGGCCAGACGTTCTTCGGCACTTTTTTTCGACAGCAGCAGGATCATGTCCTGATCGCTTTTGATTTCCCCGCTCATCAGGCGCATCATCTGCTGGCGCAGGGCCGGCATTTTGCCTGACAGGTCATCGAGGGTTTCGAACGGGATTTCGCAGACCATTGAGGTTTCCAGGGCCTGAGCGAAGCTGGGATGATGGCTGGTAATGATGGCATCGAAACCGACTAAATCGCCGGCCAGATGAAAACCGGTGATCTGTTCATCACCCTGTTCGGTAATGGTATAACTTTTCAGCGTGCCGGAACGAATGGCATAAAGTGATTTTAATTCGTCACCCGCTTTGAAAAGTGACTGGCCTTTCTGAATGGGTTTTTTACGCTCAATGATGTTATCCAGCTGGTCAAGCTCATGTTCATTCAGGGTAAAAGGGATGCATAACTGATTGATACTGCAATCCTGACAGTGGATCGCGCAACCGCCAGATTGAACCCGACGAATAATCCTTTTTTCTGGAATCATAATTCAGTTCCGGTAGTGATTAACTGACAAAGATTTTAACATTTTTCGCGAAGAAAAACAGGTTTATAGGCATCTGTTACTAAATTATTTTAAATTTTAAAAAATATTTTTAAAATATTTCGTGAATTCATCAGGTTATTCACCGGTGGCAGTATAAACTAAATTATCTCCACAGGTTAAGCAGGGGTATAGATTACCTTAAAGTGATCACAGATTCAGAATTTACTCAGGGTTATCTGCGATAAAAGCCCGGCCCGGCAATAGCGGCGTCGGGGATCCGCGGTAACCGGTTCCGGGCTGGCGAGGGGGAATAATGACTCTTCACGATGATCATGAAGCGTTTATAAACGCAATGTCGGACGTTAATCCGCTTAAAAACAATGACAAACGGTATTTGTCGCGTCCGGTAAGCCAGGCGCCGTCGCACGGGGCTGAAGGCATTACGGCAGAGAGTCTGCCGCTGTCCCCCCTGACACTGTTACCATTAACCGCAGAGCCGGAATATCGTTGTCGCGGATCCCAGCCGGGTGTGATGGATAAATTACGGCGGGGGCATTACCGGCCGGAAGGATCACTTTCGCTGTTACGGGTGCGGCCGGAAGATGCCCGTCTGCAATTATTGCGGTTTATCGCCGAGGTCAGACGGCGCGGTGGCCGTAATATTCTTATTATCCATGGCAAATCCCGTGAGATGACCGGACCGGCAAATGTATTACGCAGTTATCTGATGATGTGGTTGCCTGAATTAGCGGAGGTCCAGGCCAGTTGTATGGCTGCACCGCGTGATGGCGGAAGCGGGGCGATGTATGTTTCTCTCAGAAAAACAGAAGCCTGCCGGAACGACAACAGAGAGCGGTTCTCCGGAAAAGCCCCCGGCTAATGAATGCTGTCCGGGCGGGAGGGGGTGGCGATAAAAGCACCATGAATGTTAATTATGTTATGTTATTAACTATTGTGATAACGCACTGTGGTAATAACGATCACGGATGATACTGTGCTTAGTGCTTAGTGCTTAGTGCTTAGTGCTTAGTGCTTAGTCAGGTGCAGTGATACCGGCCCGGGTGTCGGGGAATAACGCCGCCATTACCCGCAGTGGTGCAGACGGTGATTAAGCCGACACAGCGCTTCGCTGAGCGGTGATAACCTTTCTGCTTTTTCTTTGTTGATTTTTTGGTCAATCGGGCAAACACTTAAAACGGTTAACCCGATAAAGGAGCGAACATGAGTGGAAAGTATGAGGTCTTCCAGGGGAAAGATCAGCAATATTATTTCCGTCTGAAAGCCGCCAATGGTGAGATTATCCTCAGCAGCGAGGGATATACGACAAAGAGTGCGTGTCACAACGGGATTGCTTCGGTTCAGAAACACAGTGCCGATGATCAGTATTTTCAGCATCTGACGGCCAAAAATGGCGAACCTTATTTTACGCTGCGTTCGGCCAATCATCAGGTGATTGGGAAAAGTGAGCTTTACAGCTCGACTGCCGCACGGGACAAAGGCATTGAGTCGGTGAAAAAAAACGGGCCGGAAAGTCAGATCACTGAGCTTCCGGCCCGCTGAACGAGTGACTCTCCCCGGGATGCCGGGGAGATTTTCAGAAGTTAGAGCGGAGTTGCGGGTATTTACGCAGGCTGTACAGACACCATAACAGGCTCACGGCACCAAAAGCTGCACCGACATAACCCACCGCGGCCATTCCGATATGACCACTGACCTGATTACCGATCAGTGCGCCGGCACCGATACCGATATTATAAATACCGGACATCAGAGACATCGCCACATCTGTCGCATCCGGGGCCAGGGACAATACCCGGACCTGCATCGCCAGGTTGATCGACATCATCGCGATCCCCCAGACAATACACAACAGGCTGATCTCACCCGGGTGGGCGGCGGTCAGCCACAACAGACCCATACAGAGGGTAATCGCCGCGATGGCCCCGGCCAGTAATGCAGAAGGCAGACGTTTCCCCAGGGCGCTGAACAGCACACTTCCGAAGATCCCCGCGCCGCCGAACAGTAATAACAGCAGGGTGGTAAAGTTTTCATCCTGGTGCGCGATCTGCTGCATAAACGGCTCAATATAACTATAGGCCGTGTAATGCGCCGTCACGACCAGGGTGACCAGCAGATACATACTCATCAGGGCAGGACGGCGACACAGTTCCGGCAGACTTTTCAGGGAGCCGGTGTGTTCGCTGGTCATTTTTGGCAGCAGCCGTGCCAGCATAATCATCAGTACGAACGAGGCGACGCCGATCAGACCGAAGGTGGTACGCCAGCCCATGGTCTGGCCGATAATCCGTCCCAGCGGCACCCCAAGTACCATCGCCAGAGCGGTCCCGGTCGCTATCATACTCAGCGCCTGGGTCTTTTTACCCGGCGGAGCAATACGGATAGCCAGAGAGGCGTTGATCGACCAGAACACCGCATGGGTGATGGCGATACCGATCCTGGAAATCAGCAGAGCATTGAAGCTCCAGGCGAAAGCGGACAGAATGTGACTGGCAATAAAAATGACCAGTAAGCCGACCAGCAGGATCCTGCGTTCGATATTGCGGGTAACCAGCATCAGAGGCAACGACAGCAGGGCGACACACCATGCGTAAATCGTCAGCATGATCCCGACATCCGCCGTTTTCATATTAAAACTGGCCGCAATATCGGACAACAGCCCGACAGGGACAAATTCTGTGGTATTGAAAATGAAGGCTGCAATAGCCATCAGTAGCACCCGTAACCAGGCAACTTTCCTGGAGGTGTGGCCCGGGGTTTCATGCATTGTTTGCGGATCTGCTGTCATAAAAAATGCTTTTTACCTTAGCTGTTAAGTGATCTAAATCACACTATAGAACAATTGTGACGACTTTACCGGGCAGATGGAACCATTAATTGTCCTGTCTGTTGAAGAAATGAACGATTATTTTACTGTCCGCCACCGCCGTGGGAGCATATTTTGCAGGGCATTATCTTCACGCAGAAAATGGTGAGCCAGAGCGGCCATCGCGTGTAAACCAATCAGCCAGTATCCGGACAGTGCCAGGATCTCATGCCAGCGGATAATCTGATGGCTCAGTACAACATCGGGGTGCGGCGACTGTGGCATCGGAATACCAAATAATTGCCAGGGGATCCCATGCAAATAACGTGAGGTTATTCCCATCACCGGCAGACCGATAAACAGCAGATAGAGCGCGCATTGCCCCAGCCAGGAAACCAGTTTATTCAGCCAGTGTAAGCGGGGCGTAATCTGCGGCGATTTAAAGACGAACCGTAAGGCCAGGCGTACGACCATCGCGGTTAAAATCAGCACACCGCAACTCATATGGGTGCCGGTCAGGATCCTGCCCTCTAAAGACCCGCGGGTGGCCATGGTCCGCAACTCGATGGTCGCGTACACAATTACCAGCAATATCAATGTTAACCAGTGCAAACGGATTTGCCAGCGGTGGTAACCCCCCTGATAGTTTTCGGACATCATCTTCTCCGCAGATTTAATATACCCGGGTCCGCGATATGGGTGTCAGGCCGGACCGAAAAAGAGCAGACAGTATAAGATAAAACGTGGCGGAAGTAGTCATTAAACAGGACGGGAAACAGCGGCGGGCAGGCACAGGAAGGGTTCAGCGCCCGTGACAGGGCGCTGAGGTCGTGTCGTCAGGTCACAGGTTGCAGGCGACGCATCAGTTTATAGCCAACAAACAGCGCCAGACATAAGAGCACGGCGATAAATGCGGCCACACCCGGCCAGCCGTAAAGTTTCCAGAAGATCCCGCCGGAGGTACCGGCAATGCTCGAACCACCGTAATAGCAGAACAGATACATCGAGGAGGCCTGGCCTTTGGCGCGACGGGCACGGATGCCTATCCAGCTGCTGGCAATAGAGTGTGCCGCAAAGAAGCCGCCGGTGAACATCAGCAGACCCGGCAGGATCAGCCACACAGTAGGGAACAGTGTCAGCAGTACACCTGTCAGCATCAGGCCTGCGCAACTGAGGAACACCGGGCCACGGCCGAAGCGTGCACTCAGGGCTCCGGCCTTGGGTGAACTCCAGGAACCGGCCAGATAAACAATGGAGATCAACCCGACGGTGGCCTGACTCATAGAATACGGGGCATTTAACAACCGGTAGCCGATATAGTTGAACAGAGTGACAAACGCCCCCATCACCAGGAAGCCAATGATAAACAGCAGCGGCAGGCCTTTATCACGGAAATGCAGACGGAAATTAATGAACAGCGCTTTTGGCTTCAGGGCGACCGGGCGGAAGTGGCGTGAAGCCGGCAAAATTTTGGCAAACATCACTGCGGCGGCCAGGGCACAGCAACCAATGCTCAGAATGGCTATCCGCCAGCTGGCGATGTCGGTGATCACCCCGGTCAGTAACCGGCCGCTCATTCCACCGATCGAGTTGCCGCTGATATAAAGTCCCATGGAAAATGCCAGTACCCCGGGGTGCATCTCTTCGCTCAGGTAGGTCATTGCTACGGCTGCCACACCACTCAGTGATAATCCGAGCAGGGCGCGCATCATCAGCATTCCGGTCCAGCTTGTCATCAGCGAAGAGGCGATAGTGAAGCACCCCGCCAGGATCAGCGCGCCGACCATCATTTTCTTCCTGCCTACCGCATCCGAAATCGGCCCGGTGATCAGCAGACCGATCGCCATACAGGCGGTAGAGACAGAGAGCGATACGCTGCTCATCGCAGGAGTGATATCAAACTGATGGGAAAGCACCGGAAGTATCGGCTGAACACAATAGAGTTGGGCAAAAGTGGCAAGGCCGGCAGAAAACAGGGCGAGGGTGACCTGCAGGAAGGCCCGGGTGCCGCGAGTAATATAGGGGGATTTACTTCGCGGTTGGGCAGGGCTCTCTTCTTCCGTTAACGGAAGCGTCGTCGCCCGGGACGTACTGTTCATGAAAGATCCTCTGTTGTTCGGGTGCAGATACTCTAGGAAACCGTAAATAAGTTGTCTAATATATTAATAATCTCAAATAAGATGATTTACATATGAATATCGAGTTAAGGCATCTGCGCTACTTTATTGCGGTGGCGGAAGAACTGCATTTCGGACGCGCGGCACTGCGGCTGAATATCTCTCAGCCGCCGCTCAGTCAGCAGATCCGTCAGCTGGAAGACGCGGTGGATGCCTGTCTGTTCGTCCGAAATAACCGGCGGGTAGAGCTGACAACCGCCGGTCAGCAGTTTCTGACCGATGCCAGGGCTATCCTGCTGCAGGTGGATCAGGCCAGCGAACGGGCTTCCCGTCTGCATTATGGCGACAGCGGTGAGTTACGTATCGGCTTTACCTCTTCAGCACCGCTTATCAAACAAATACCTGACGTGGTCTACCAGTTTCGCCGACGCTATCCGGATGTCCATTTGCACCTGCAGGACAGAAACAGCCGGCAGTTGCTGACTCCGCTCCAGGAAGGGCGGATTGATCTGGCGATCATGCGTAATACGCCGCTGCCGGATGATCTCCAGTACCGCTTACTCCAGACCGAAACCATGTGTGCGGTGGTCCATAAGGACCATCCCCTGGCCGGTGAACGAAAAATTTCTCTGCAGCAGTTACGGGATGAGTCGTTTATCTTCTTTGATCATCAGGGGGGGACGGCGCTGTACAGTGAAATCCTCAGCCTGCTGCAACGCTATGAGGTGACGCCGAACATCACGCTGGAGGTCGGGGATGCCATGGCCATTCTCGGGCTGGTGGCAACCGGCCTCGGAGTGTCTATCTTACCGAGGTCATTCCGCCGGGCACGGCTCAGTGAAGTTGTCTGGCTGGAGCTGACCGAAACCGATGCCCGTTCTGAATTATGGATGGTCTGGTCAGCGCACCGGCAGGTAACGGCCCCGTTACGTCATATGCTGGAGTTACTGGCTACGCTATCCTGAGATAATCTTGTGTGAAGTCAATCACATTTCCTTATTTGTTGCCGTCCGCCCCCCGGTAAATCCCCCATAATCATTCTGATTCAGGGGGTAACGAAAATACAGGGAGGCGGCGAGTGTACGCAAATCAGCCAGGACATATCGACCTGATCCGGCAGGTGAATGCCGGGATAGTCTATCGCCTGATTGACTGTTACGGGCCGGTGTCCAGAATCGAGCTGTCACGCCTTTCTCTGCTGGCGCCGGCCAGTATCACCAAAATTATCCGGGATATGCTCGAGGCGCGGCTGGTCCGGGAGTGTGCGCTGACCGATGCGGGCCTGCGGGGGCGCCCGGCAACCGGTCTGGTACTGGACTGTGATAGCTGGCAGTTTCTGGTGCTGCGGATGACAGGACGGTTCCTGCAGATGACGCTGCGGGATCTCAGTGGCCGGGAAGTGGTCAGTGCCCGGCAGTCTTTGCCCGACGATCCCGCGACCTCTCTTCCCGACTATTTCTCTGAAGTGATTGGGGACTTTTTTTCCCGCAATCACGCACTGACCGAACGCCTGACAGCGATCACCCTCCTGTTGCCGGGCATCATCCATGCCGCCAGCGGAACCCTACACCGTATACCTTATTATGATGCGAAAGACATTCCACTGGGGCAGATCCTGCATCGGCGGACCGGGCTTACGATTTATGTGCAGCAGGATGTCAAAGCCAGCCTGCTGGCTGAGCATTACTTCGGTGCAGCCCGCGGCTCGGGGGATATTATCCAGCTGGTGGCGGGCCGGCAGATTGAGGCCGCGGTGATAAGCTCAGGCAGACTCCTGCACAAGGACAGCACCACGCAGGCAGAGATTGGTCATACGGTAATGGCGGCGGGAGGCCATCGTTGTGAGTGCGGGCATTATGGCTGTCTGAATACGCTGGCGGGAAGTGGTCCGCTGACAGAGCGCTGGCAGCAGGCATGGATGGCCTCCGGGCATACTGCGTTGCCGGAAGCTGATATTCCGGGGTTATGTCATGCAGCACTTTCCGGCCATCTGCCCTCACAGGCGATCATCCGAGACTGCGGCCAACAGATGGGTCGTGCTCTGGCCATGCTGGTCAATCTGTTCAATCCTGAATATATATTGATAGATTCTGCCTTGAATAGTGCAGCGGAAATTCTTTATCCCGCGCTGTATTCCGCGATAAAAAATGAATCTGTGGCCAGCCGCAGAGACCTGCTTATCATCAGACCTGCCAGTTTTAGCCCGGCAGACACCCGCCCGGGAACCGCGTTGATTAAAGATGCTTTATACAGCGGGGAACTGTTGCTTCAGCTTTTACAAGGTTAAGTTACCCTAAACTTGCGTTAACGCAATTCCTCCCCCCCGGCGATCCCCTAAAATGTGATTTACATTCAATTAACTGATATATCCGTAATGGTTCATCCAGGGAGCTTACGTGAAAAAAGTGTTTATTACAGGCACCGACACAGCTGTAGGTAAAACAGTCGTCTCACTGGCGTTGTTGCAGGCAGCCACCCAACAGGGAAAAAGTTGTGTGGGATATAAGCCCGTCGCGAAGAATGCCCGGCCGACGGAGGAGGGGATGCGTAACAACGACGCACTGCTATTACAAAAGGCGAGCAGCGTCGGGCTTCCCTATGACGTCATTAATCCGTTTCCGCTTTCCGGCGATGAGATCAGCACAAGCCCGGGGTGCCGGGTGGATTATGAGGTTCTGACCGCCGGACTGAATAACATCAGTGCACAGTCTGACTGCGTGGTGGTGGAAGGTACCGGCGGATGGCACTGCCTGATGAATAACGAAAGACCGCTGTCAGACTGGGTCGTCAGTCAGCAATTACCGGTGATCCTGGTGGTCGGGATCAAGCTGGGGTGTATTAATCATGCACTGCTCAGCGCCGAAGCGATCCTTAGTGATGGTGTACCGCTTTACGGGTGGATAGCCAACCGTATCAATCCGGGGCTGGCGGAATATGCCAGTATTATTGACGTACTGAAAAAACAGATCGGTGCCCCTTTACTGGGCGAAATTCCGTACCTGCCCAGAGCAGAACAACGGGATTTGACACGATATCTGGATTTGTCACGGGCGGAAGAGGCGGTAATTTAGGCTTACAGGCTTACAGGCTTACAGGCTTACAGGCTTACAGGCTTACAGGCTTAGATGAGATGAGACAGGAGCAGGGGACCTGCTCCTGTAACGGATTAGCCGGCGGAAGACGGGCTGTTGCTGTCGCTCAGACGCTTATAGACCAGCTTCTGGCTGTCGTTCTGGCAATGTCCGACAACCACACCGCCTTGCTGATCGGCCTGGTCGCTTGGCACGATATCCAGGCTGAAGCCGGATTCAGGCACACCGTTAGCAATGATCTTTTTGCTGATATCGGCTTTGACCGACTCACAGGAGGCCTGAGCCAGTAAAGGGCAGGCAAACAACAGGGCACCGGCCCACAGAATTTTACGTTTCATAGGTAGTTCCTTTTCTTTGTAAAGACGCAATTGTTATTATCATCAGGGAGTGACAGGACGCCCGGTACGCCTGTCTAAACAGCGCAGGGTGTTTGGCTCCCAGTAAGCGTTGAGATTTGCACTCTGCTCACATTTATCACGGGTATCGAAAGCGTTATCTGCTTTATCAAACTCTTTCTCAACCCTGCGATTCACTTTATGCCGCAGTGAGCGGGTCTCGTCCCACTGCTGCTGGCGCTCACGCGCTTCTTCTTTTGTCAGCGCATTATCGCCGTTATCAATAACAATGTGCTGAGTCGCCGCCCGGGCGGCAGGTATTGCTGCCAGCGTTCCGCAACCCATCACCGCACACAGAAGCACCGGTAAAATTCCAGAAATCTTTTTCATATTGAGTTCCTTTACTCTCAATCACGGACAGCCGGCCTTAGCTGTACCTGCTTCCGTCAGTATAACATTTGAACGGCTTGACCTGCCAGCCTCTGTCCGGAGCGGTGATCGGGCACACGGGTCACTCAGCCATTCTTTATCACTTTCAGTCCACCATAGGCCTGGCAGACCGGCATCATTTCCAGGGTATTAATGTTGACATGGGCCGGCAGGGTAGACACCCAGTAAACAGATTCGGTCACATCTTCGGCTGTCAGCGGCTGTGTCCCGTCATAGACAGAACTGGCTTTGCTGTCATCGCCTTTAAAGCGGACGTTTGAAAACTCAGTACCGCCGACCAGCCCTGGTTCGATATTGGTGACCCGTACCGCCGTGCCCTGCAGGTCGGTACGCAGATTGAGACTGAACTGACGGACAAAGGCCTTCGTGGCACCGTAGACGTTGCCGCCCATATAAGGCCAGTTACCGGCTGTGGACCCGATATTAATCACGTGACCTTTATTACGGGCTACCATACCCGGTAATACGGCCCGGGTCATAAATACCAGACCTTTGGCATTGGTATCTATCATGGTTTCCCAGTCGTCAGTACTGGCATTCTGTGCCGGTTCTATGCCCAGCGCCAGCCCGGCATTATTGACCAGAATATCGATAGCCTGCCATGCCTCGGGTAATTCGCTCAGGGCGTTATCGATAGCGTCTTTGTCGCGGACATCCAGCCGGAGGGGATACAGACTATCGCCGTGAGTGTCTTTCAGTTGCTGCAGGCGGTCGGCCCGACGTCCGGTGGCAATCACTTTATGTCCGTTTTCGATAAAACGACGGGTAATAGCTTCACCAAATCCTGCTGTCGCGCCTGTCACCAAAATAATCATGTTTTATTCCTTTTATTTTCCTGAGATGTCCCCTAAACATAGCATTGAAAACTGACACATGCCTATCGCTTATCAATGGCAGCGGGTAGCGGTTATCTGCGCATCAGCCATGCGCTCTTTCGTTGTGCACCCGCAACCCCTCTGCACTCTGACAGTGCAGTATTGATGCCGGTAACCGTTCGTCACCGGGAATGATTATCAACGCAACCGGTTGCCGGATAAAAGCAACCGGTTGCTTTTATTTCAACCCGTAAAGCGGCATGCCCCGGGAAACACCCGAGCATAATCAGGTTAACCTGTTGAAAATAAATAACTTTTTGACAAAAAATACTCTGGCATGTTACTTGCAATAGTATCCTGATAACGGATGGGTTATCAGCAGATTTCGGGAAAGAGACCGGAAAGGAGACGGGAAACTATGATGTCAAAAAAACGCCTGCAGGGATTCCGTGCCGCATTTATCCATTATGCGGGAGTGGCTCACCACAGTGATGAAATTGCAGGGCAATTGCGTTATCTGCCCGATGGCTTGCTATTAATTGCCGACGGGAAGGTCGTTTCGCTGGCTCCCTGGACCGGCAGGGAGGATGTGCCGGAAGGCTGCGTGTTTACCGACTATCAGGGCCGGCTGATTATGCCCGGCTTTATCGATACCCATATTCACTATCCACAGACAGAGATGATTGCCGCGTACGGGGAACAACTGCTGGAGTGGCTGGAACAGTATACCTTTCCGGTGGAAAGCAAGTACGGCGACAGTGAGTATGCCAGTGCGATGGCGGCCTTTTTTATCCGTCAGCTTTTCAGCCATGGCACGACCACTGCGCTGGTCTTTGCCTCTGTGCATCCGGAATCTGTGGATGCGCTCTTCCGGGAAGCTCAGAAGTACGCCATGCGTATTATTGCCGGTAAAGTCATGATGGACAGGCACGTGCCCGCGGCTTTACAGGAAGATCCGGCCGAAAGCGCCCGGCAGACCCGCGAACTGATCGAACGCTGGCATGGAAAAGGGCGGCTGGGTTACGCCATCACCCCGAGATTTGTTCCTACCTCCTCACCGGCACTGATGGAACAGGCGGGCGCTCTGCGCCGTGAATATCCGGATGTCTGGATGCAGACCCATCTGAGTGAAAATTTACGGGAGATTGAGTGGGTCAGTGAGCTTTACCCGGAACATGACAGTTACCTCGGCGTCTATGACCATTACCGGCTGACAGGGAAACGCAGCGTCTTTGCACACTGTATTCATCTGCAGGATCAGGAATGGACGTGTCTGCAACAGACCGGCTCTTCCGTAGCTTTCTGTCCGTCTTCTAATCTGTTCCTCGGCAGCGGTCTGTTTAAGTTGTCTGCAGCGAAGGCGAGGAAAATTCCGGTCGGGATCGGTACCGATGTCGGTGCCGGAACCAGTTTTAGTCTGCTGCGTACACTGGGGGATGCCTATAAGGTGCAGCAATTACAGAGCTATAAACTGAATGCCTGCGAAGCTTTTTATCATGCCACGCTCGGCGGCGCTCATGCGCTGGACCTGGATAATGTTATTGGTAACTTCGCACCGGGGAAAGAAGCTGACTTTATTGTGGTTGACCTGAAGGCCACACCGCTGCAGAAACTGCGCTGTGCCGGAAGTCAGGATATTACGGATCAGCTTTTTGTCCTGATGACACTGGGAGACGAACGTAATATCACCCATACCTGGGTTAACGGCGAATGTGTCTGGGCGCAGGGTGAGACACAGGAGAACGACCATGCAATTTTTGCTTAATCAGCAGCTGATTACGGTCAGTCATCTGGACCCGAATATGACGGTGCTGAATTATCTGCGGGAAGAGAAACAGCGGTGCGGTACCAAAGAGGGCTGTGCCTCGGGCGACTGTGGTGCCTGTACGGTGGTGGTGGCTTCACTGGAAGAGGATGAACTGAAGTATCAGACGGTGAACAGTTGCCTGACACTGGTCAGTGCCTTACATGGCAAACAACTGATCACCGTGGAAGACCTGCAGGAGGGACAGCAGCTACACCCCGTACAGCAGGCCATGGTCGATAACCATGCCTCTCAGTGCGGTTTCTGTACCCCGGGCTTTGTGATGTCCCTGTTTGCCCTGATGAAACACAAGGGTCCCGGCGGACATACAGAGACGGAACAGGCGCTGGCCGGTAACCTCTGCCGCTGTACCGGCTATCGCCCGATCCTGCAGGCCGCCAGTGATATTATGCGTCAGGGGACGGGGCAGGATCAGTTTCTGCGTCAGCAGGCGCTGACGAAAAAACAGCTCAATGCGATACAGACACCGGAAATACAGGTCCTGCAACAAGAGGCACGGGTCTGTTATCTGCCGCAGAATGTGACACAGCTTGCCGGACTTTGTCAGCAGCATCCCGATGCCGTGCTGGTGGCCGGTGGGACCGATCTGTCGCTGGCCATTACCCAGTCTCATCAGCGGTTCCCGGTGCTGGTGGCGCTGAGCCATGTACCGGAGCTGAAACAGTGTTACCGTCAGGGAGAGAGGCTGATCATCGGTGCGGCCGCCAGCCTGACCACGGTTGCCACATTTCTGGAACAACATATTCCGGCGACGAAGGCGCTGTTCAGCCGATTCGCATCCTTACAAATCCGTAATCAGGGCACGGTCGGCGGTAATCTGGCTAACGCGTCACCGATTGGTGATTGTGCGCCTGTGCTTCTGGCAATGGATGCACAGCTGATACTGCAATGCGGGGAGCAGCAACGTCAGCTGCCTCTGGAAGAATTTTTTACCGGTTACCGGCAAACGCGCCTTCAGCCGGGAGAGTTTATACACTCGGTGATCATTCCATCCGTGACACTGTCACAAAAAATCAGCCTGCATAAGGTCTCAAAACGGATGGATGATGATATTTCTGCTGTCTTCGCCGCAATGACGATTTCTGCAGACCCTCAGGGGCGTGTGGAGTTTGTGCGGATCGCCTACGGCGGAATGGCCGCGACGCCCTGCAGGGCGCGTCACTGTGAAGCCGTACTTTCCGGGCAGGTCATTACCGTGGCACTGATCGAGCAGGCCTGTGCCGCACTGTCTGAAGATTTTCAGCCACTGAGTGATTTCCGGGCCAGTGCCGGATACCGCCGTGATGTGGCGGCAAATCTGTTACGTCGCTGGTATTTCCGCTATAGCGATCCTTCTGACCTGACGGAGATCTCCGACTATGTCTCATAATTCTGTCGCGCTCTCCCGGGAAGCCCTGAAAGCACTGTTTGACGCTGAAAGTCCGGCCACGGTCGGCAGTCCGCTAATCCATGAGAGTGCTAAAAAGCATGTCTGCGGTGATGCGTTGTACATCGATGATAAAACCTGTCTGGCCGGGACGTTGCATCTGGCTCCGCGGCTCAGTGGACATGCCCGTGCACGGATTATGACGCTGGATGTCAGCCGCTGTTATGACGTGGAGGGGGTGGTCCGGGTGATCACTTGCCAGGATGTGCCGGGGGTCAATGATATTGGTCCGTTAGAAGCCGGTGATCCGTTACTGGCCGATGGCGAAGTGTTCTACCACGGGCAGATCGTGCTGGTGGTCGCGGCCGAAACCCGTGAAGCGGCTTTTGAGGCGGCGGCGCGGGCGGTAATTGAATACGAACCGATGGAGGCTGTGCTGGATGTGCGTCAGGCACTGGCTCAGGAGTTTTATGTGCAGGAGCCGCATCGTCACCAGCGCGGAGATGTCGCGGCGGCCCTGGGCCTCGCAAAACACCGGTTGCAGGGAGAGTTTTCCATCGGGGGGCAGGAACACTTTTATCTGGAAACCCAGACGGCACTGGTTCTGCCGGGCGAGGACGACTGTGTCACCGTTTACTCTTCGACCCAGAACCCGACCGAAGTACAGAAGCTGGTGGCTTCCGTACTGGATATCCCGATGAGTCATGTGGTGATCGATATGCGCCGGATGGGGGGCGGATTCGGGGGGAAAGAAACCCAGGCCGCCGGGGTAGCTTGTCTCTGTGCGGTGGTTGCCCGCCTGACAGGACGGCCGGCAAAAATGCGCTTATCCCGCAGTGACGATATGCAGATCACCGGTAAACGTCACCCGTTCTATGTCCGTTATGACGTGGGTATCGACGAACAGGGCCGCTTCAGCGGTGTGAACATCGACCTGGCGGCAGACTGTGGTTATTCGCTGGATTTAAGTGGTTCGATTGTGGACCGAGCGATGTTTCATGCGGATAACGCCTATTACCTCGGGGATGCCTGTGTCACCGGTTACCGCTGCCGGACCCATACCGCGTCTAATACCGCCTACCGGGGGTTTGGTGGCCCGCAGGGGATGCTGGCCATTGAGCATATTATGGGGCATATCGCCACATTTCTGGGGTGTGACCCGTTGGCTATCCGTCAGCTTAATTACTATGGCGGCGAAGGACGTAACACCACCCATTATTATCAGCAGATTAAGCATGACCGGATGCCGGAAATCACCCGGCAGCTGATCAGCGACAGCGATTATCACCGGCGACGTGAAGACATCCGTGCATTTAATGCAAGCCATACCAGGCTGAAGCGCGGACTGGCCCTGACCCCGGTCAAATTCGGTATTTCTTTTACTTCCGGGTTTCTCAACCAGGCGGGGGCACTGATACTGATTTATACCGACGGTACGGTGCAGCTGAATCACGGTGGCACAGAGATGGGACAGGGGCTGAACACCAAAGTGATTCAGGTGGTGGCGCAGGTACTGCAAATCAGCCCGTCGAAGATCCGTATTATGGCCACCGATACCAGTAAAGTCCCGAATACCTCACCGACGGCAGCCTCCAGCGGGGCCGATCTTAACGGTAAAGCGGCACAAATTGCGGCCACCACCTTACGTACACGTCTGACAGAGATGCTGGCAGAGAAACATCAATGCCGTGGCGAAGAGATCGTGTTCCGTAATGGCGTGGTACGTGCCGCTGATCACTATTACAGCTTTGCGGATGTTGCGCAGATGGCCTGGCTGAGTCAGGTGCCATTATCCGCCACCGGGTATTATAAAGTCCCTGAAATTCACTACGATCGTGCCGCGGGTCGCGGACAACCTTTCTACTATTTTGCCTATGGTGCCGCCTGCTGTGAGGTGATCATCGACACTCTGACCGGAGAATATCGCCTGCTGCGGACAGACATTCTGCATGATGTCGGTGCATCACTGAATCCTGCCCTGGATATTGGCCAGATTGAAGGGGGATTTGTGCAGGGCCAGGGCTGGCTGACCTGCGAAGAGTTGTTCCGGGACAACAGCGGTAAACTGATGACCCGTGGGCCGGCCAGCTATAAGATCCCGGCCGTCAGCGATATGCCGATCGATTTCCGGGTCAAATTGCTGGAAGAGAGAGAGAATAGTCAGCCGACGGTCTACCATTCCAAGGCCGTCGGGGAGCCCCCCTTTATGCTGGCAATCGCGGTGTTCTGTGCCCTGCAGGATGCGATTTCAGCGACGGCGGACTACCGCCATTATCCACTGACCGACAGCCCGGCGACCCCGGAGCGCGTGCTGGCAGGGATACAAAAACTGCGGGAGGCCGGGAATGGACAATGACGACTGGATCACCCGGCTTGCGGAGTTGCGCGAGGCGGGGATGTCGTGTGTGCTGGTGACCGTGATGGGGGAACGTGGTTCGGTTCCCCGTGGCGGCGGCAGTAAGATGATCATTACCGGAGAGCAAAGCTGGCTGACCATCGGCGGAGGACAGCTGGAATTCCGCTGCATGGAAATTGCCCGTGAAATGCTGCAACAGGGGGAATCCCAGCCCCGTTATGAGCAGTTTTCGCTGGGAGCCAGATTTGCGCAATGCTGTGGCGGGGCGGTTTCCGTCTTTTTTGAACCGCTGTGGAATTCACGTCCGCAGGTTGTGGTTTTGGGGGCCGGTCATGTCGGACAGGCACTGATTGCCTTACTGGCGACCTTACCCTGCCAGCTGGTCTGGGCGGACAGCCGGGCAGAATATTTACAGCATGCCCCTCAGGGGGTGCGCTGTTATTGTGAAATGGAATTAGCCGATGTGGTAACGGCGGCCGCGCCCGGCAGCTACTTTGTGGTGATGACCCATAACCATGACCTGGATTTACAGCTGGCAGAGAAGGTGCTGCGCCGGGGGGATTGCCGGTATCTGGGGGTGATTGGGTCACAGACTAAGCGGCAGCGATTTCGCTACCGGCTGGAAGGCAAGGGGATGACTGCCGGAGAACTGGAGACGATGCGTTGTCCGGCCGGGATCGCCGAAGTGAGTGGTAAACTGCCGGCGGAGATCGCCGTATCCATTGCCGGAGAAATTATCGCTGAATACCAGAAGGACCGCGGCTAAGCCATTTTATTCGCTGATAGCCCGGAATACCGGGCCGCAGAGAGTCGCCGGGCGCAGCCTGGTTTAGTGCACATTGCTGAATGCCAGAGGGACCGCCGCTAAGCCATTTTATTCGCTGATAGCCCGGAATACCGGGCCGCAGAGAATTGCCAGGCGCAGCCTGGTTTAGTGTATATTGCTGAATGCCAGAAGGACCGCGGCTAAGCCATTTTATTCGCTGAAAGCCCGGAATACCGGGCCGCAGAGAATTGCCAGGCGTAGCCCGGTTTAGTGTATCTTTCCTGATCCCGTTAAGGAGCCTTAAGCGTTGCGTCTCACGGTACAGAAAGTTATCTGTGAAAGACGCTGTAAGGAAAGCTATTCCGGGACGGGTTTAGTCAGCTATCGCGAGTGTACGCGATGACATCCGGTGACTCACTGAGCCTGCTGACGATGCCGGGGACGTCCGGCATCATGGAGTAAAATGCCGGCGGATAACCGGCATGGTACGGTACGGGTCCGGAGCTACAGGTCCCATTATCAGCCCAATGGCCCGCCTTCGATGGTTTCACACATTCCGGCCAGCACATTGACGCCATCTTCACGGGTGAGTGCCTGATACCAGGCTTCGGTGACCTGAGGGTCTTTGGCGTGGGTGACATCACAGCGCTTACGGGCTTTCAGGATCAGGTCTTTAACGCGCTCATTCCGGCGCTGCTGATAACGTAACAGACTGTCTTCCAGACTCAGTGAATGCGATGCCAGTACCGAGGCCAGTACCACGGCATCTTCCATGGCTGCACAGCCCCCCTGGCCGATATCCGGCGTCGTGCTGTGTGCAGCATCGCCCAGCAGTGCCACGCGACCTTTAACAAACTCCATGAAAGGTTCTATATCGTGGATCTCCACCCGGTTGGTGGTTTGCGGGTCAATAGCATCGATCAGCCGTTGCACCGGTGGTGCCCATCCGCGGAAGTAGCCTTTCAGGTCTTCTCTGACCGTACTGCGATCTTCCTGTAAGCCTTTCGGCAGCGGAACATCAAAAAAGAAGTAGAAGCGGTTATCACTGACCGGCATCAGGGACACGCGTTTACCTTCACCGACATACGTTGTCCATTGATCCGCGGGCGCAATCGACTCATCGATGCTCACCAGTCCGTTCCAGTTCACATAACCGGCATAGCGACGCTCGGTAGGGAAACCCCGCACATATTCCCGTACCACGGAGTGAGTGCCGTCGGCGGCGATAAGAAAATCTCCTCTGGCATGACTCTGGTCATCAAACCAGACGCTGACACCTTCTGCGTCCTGTTCTATCCGGCAGACACGCTTACCAAAGTGGATTTTTTCTGCAGGGTAACTTTCAATCAGCAACTGCTGAAGCTCGGCCCGGGCGACCGGATAGGGGGATTCACCGACACGCGACACCAGAGGCGCCATACTGAAACGGGTCATATCGTTCCCGCTGATATAATCACGGTAAGCCATCCAGGCCATATTGCCGCCCAGTGCTTTTACCGGATCACGCAGGCCAAGGTAATTGAGGCATTTTACCCCGTTTGGCCAGACAGAGATGGCGGCACCCACTGGCCTGATCTCTTTGACGGCTTCATAGACTTCAGCATCATAACCACACCGGCCAAGCGCCAGGGCTGCACTCATCCCGCCAATACCGGCGCCAATAATTATTGCTTTCATTCTTCTCTCCTTTTCCGGACAGGGGAATGGCTGCAACTTTTGTACCAACCCGGGGGATAGGGTGATTTATTCACGAGGTATAGATAAAGCAAGTAAAATCAATGGTTTGAATAAGATGGTATATAACGGTGAGATGCACGCAGAAAGTGCAATGATCGCGGATGGGCGGGAAGATGCACTACGAGCAGGCATTATGAATCGATGGTTTCATCTGCCTGCCTGAAGCGTGACGCCCGGGGTAAAAAACCGCAAAGCGTGCGGGGGAGTTTAACGATAAGAAAGGGTCATAATGCCCCGTGAATGGGTGGTATTTAGCCAGTTCATCTGACTGGTACCGAAATCCGGTGGAAGCGTGGCGGTCGTCAGCCTATGCCACGTTTGAGTCGCCGCAGTCCGGATGGCCTTCGGGCAATTAAATACGCTTTTATAGGAGTCGTAACCACATGCAGACTGATAAATATACCCTGTAAAGTTAATGGTTCCGTCTCTGGAATAACTACTGAAACAGGAAAGTAATAGAACTACATTGATCCCAACGCTGAATATTTTCATTTATTACTCCGTGCATAAAATGTATTGGCATTCAGTCATCGAAGAAATTAATAAATTGAATTCAGATAATGATAACTCTCAACTAATAGCAGAACCGTGCTGCCAGTCACCGTGAATAAAGAAGACAACCTGAAAATAAAGGGCAGAGGTATCAAAACAATTACTGCTTACAGTCAAGGGTATCAATGATAGATTTTTCCTTTGAAAACCTCTTCTTTGATTAATTTATTAGCCTTTACTTTTTTTATCAACTGTTTATTTCTGAATTTAAAGTGAAATAAAAAATACTAATATAAATCAGTCGATTGATGTTTCCCCCCCCGGGGACTGGTTCTGTGGTCATCCACGCACGGCTGCTCAGTGAGCCAGAAAATGAATCACGCTTGTAACCATAATGTAAACAATGGAAACAAAGTTATTACATTGTTCTTTGTGTGTTCATCTTCCCGCCATCAGGCGTGCAGCCCGGGACGTTAACTGGCGATTGTTTCTGTAGCAGGGAGAACTTGCTCAAATAACTCCCCGGGAAACTCTATTCAGGCTTCGCAGATTGTATTTATTTACACAATGTCTTATTAGAATAAAAAGCAGCATAAGGTTCTTCGGTTAATACAATATTACGGGCAGGGACAAGATAATAGCGGGTGGTGAGATTCACTTATCGTTATTGAAATAAAGTCCCTCAGGGCGTGAATAACGACTGTTCCTGAAAAAGATAATATACGTTCTGCGTGGCCGGTGTCTTTAATGACTTCGAACTTCATAAAATAACCGGCCATGAGATTAATCCGAAGAAAATCGCGCAGAGGGACGTATACCTTTGTACAACGTACGGTTTTATTCGAAAGACAGGGCCTGTAAGAGGCCTATTTAGTTACAACATACACTAGAGGTTTTGTAAATAACAGAGCCGTCGGAAAGTGCAGTGTACAAATCAGTGAAAACCCCGACGGCAATAGTCAACAGGCCTAAGGGATCAGGCCTGCTGATCGCGCCAGTTCAGCCATAATCGCATATCGAACTCCAGCTGATAATAATCCGGTTCCATATGACAACACAGCTGATAAAACGCTTTATTGTGTTCTTTCTCTTTAAGATGCGCCAGTTCATGAACCACGATCATGCGAAGAAAGGCTTCCGGTGCATCACGGAACAAGGTCGCAATCCGGATTTCGTTATTTGCCTTCAGTTTTCCGCCCTGAACCCGTGAGACAAAGGTATTTGTGCCTAAGGTTCCGGTGATCGGGTTTTGTTTATTATCGTAATACACCTTCGAAAGCGAAGATGCGTTCCGTACATAGCGCTGTTTATAGCCATCGACATACTGATACAGAGACTTATCGCTCTGTATATCATGCCGGTCGGGGTATTTGCTGGTCAGCCAGCGACCCAGTTTTCCCTGGTCAGCGATGGCCTGGATCTGGCGGAGAATGTCAGGAGGATATCCCTGAAGATACTTTAATGGCTTCATAAATACTGGATAACAAGAGGTCTGGCCGACATCATACCATATAAGGGCCGCTACCGGGGCAAGCAGGATTACGCAGAAAAAACATGTGTCAGAAAGACATTTAACTGCCGGTTAATATCCGTATACAGCCATTTCCCCCCTTAAATCTTGGCGACGCTACGTAAAAAATACAGGGGTAATCTCCTGGTGATTTATCAGAATTCACGTAGCGACACCAGAAGGAAAGGGGAGTAAACGTCGGATTTACCGGTACTGATCGTGTATCCGGAGATGACCGGTTTCGGGTAAACCTGAAACGTCTGATAGCCTGCAATGAAATGTGACTTAAAATCGATCCTGTTTTATGTTTATCCACAAAATCAGTTATTCTGTCTTACCTTGAAAACAGAAAAGGAATCATCCTTTGCGCACACGTCATTCCGCACGTTTGATTATCATCAATTCCCTCAATCAGGTTTTATTATTCAGGTTCAGGCATGAAGATGATGCGCTGGCAGGTAAAGCATACTGGGCGACCCCCGGTGGAGGTGTGGAACCAGGAGAGACTTTTGAGCAGGCCGCCACCAGGGAACTCAAAGAAGAAACCGGTATTGATGTTGGCGATGTGGGCCAATCGTTAACTGAAAGAACTTTTGAAATGACGCTACCCAGCGGTGAGCAGGTTCTGGCATATGAGAGATTTTATTTAATCAGAATAGATAATGAAGATATCAGCACCCACGGATGGACTGAAAATGAAAAATCAGTCATTGATAATTATCACTGGTGGGATCTCAATGAACTGAGAAATACTGGCGACATTGTTTACCCGTCAAATATCCCTGATATCTGCTCAACGCAGGGTTAAACCAAAAGCACCAGGAGGAGCTCTGAAACATAGCCAGCCAGGGTTTTGCTACGTTACTGCAGAACGTTATGAAAACTGAGTTGAAACATTGGATACTGATCGGCTTGCCACAATGGTCGAAGATCTCAGTTATCGGTCATCACCAAAGGCAGGTTCAGATGCCGGCGATTAAGATTACACGGAACCATCATTATCCGGCCTGGCTTACTCTGGTTCGCATAATGTATATTATGTTAAATAGGATATTATAATCACTGGACCCACACAAACTTGAATACCCGCACCTGAATCCTGTTGTTTCACCTGGCCTCACCTTCCTGGTTGCGGCCGTCATCTTTACTCGTTACTTTACTCAATATAACTTTTGTCTGCTGACGCAGATCATCCTGTTCTCTGGTGAATAATGAAATTAGCCGTCATCTCCGGTATCCATGGCAACGTTACTGCTCTCGATGCGGTACTATTTGTGGCGCATTATTCGTGGTTTACCCGGCATTATCTTCCTTAATGCGACTGTGCCATATTTACTCGCGCCTTAGAATTAAAACTCCCGCACAGACATTGAGAATACCCCTGATGCCCGACGGTTTCTGAATACCACCGCTTCAGTATTTAGCCGGACAGATTGATACGTCATTACCGCCGGCCGCCGCCGAAAGTTAGTCCACGACCTGAGCCACTTCCGGAAAGCATCGTTTATTTACTGCTGGACTTTGATACGTGTCCAGCCTTTACGATACATACAGTCTTTCACCAAAATACCTCGCTGACCCGCATTTTGGTCACTCGTTGAGTAGCTGGTATCGGTCGTTTTATATTTTTTATTTTTAGAGGTGTATTTACCCGTGATTTGATTGTCAGGTGGTAAATCCCTGAGCGCCTGAGCTTTACATTCAGTTTCAGCCATCTCTGCCTGCTGCCTGTCGGTTCCGGGTTTAACCCACTGATACCCAACGCACCCCGTCAGGCTTATCAGGATCAACGTCATCACAAAGGTCTTTTTCATAGTGTCCAGTCAAAAGTTAAATGAGGTTAACAGAAAATTCAGTGTCATCAGGCTTCTGTACACAAAATACCAGCCCACTCAGCATGGAGCATGGAGCATGGAGGGATAATACATCATGTCTGAAGATGAAAGTCTGACGCAGCATGCAATGTCAGACATATCTCTTACACGTCGCTGTAAATTCTCAACCGTTAAAAGAGTCTCCTGAAGAATTTGAGTAAAGCTGCTCTCTGTCTATCCTCAAATCCGTGTGCTTACCCGATTAACTGCTGCCATTCACACCCGCCGCAAAGCCATGACATTGCGATGATAATAGTTTTTGTCAGCATCAATTGAGCGTCACCGCCGAAAATATGATGTCAGATTGATCATTTATTCCCGGTCAGCCACGATTACCGCAGACAGGCAGGTAAATCACCGGTGACGCTACGCGAAAAATCGGCACCTTACCCCCTGCTCTTTCATCAGATTTCACGTAGCGACGCCATTATTTTTGAGTGATATTTCGCCGGTTTATCTCCATCATGGAGGGAGACCCGGAGTGTCAGATCCTGTTCCCGGAGACTTGCTGGCAATCATTCATTTCTCAATGAAAACAGTGAAGCGGCACTTGAGGTGATTCCGGATCACAGGAAACTCTTTGCCGGCCGGGAGTAGAATTTTTTCAGGTTCCGAAGTGATACGCCCCTCTGACTCAGTATCAGAATGATTCCGGGGTGTGTTGCTGTTTATCAGCAGAACGCTATGCCGGAGGTTCGATTGGATGTGCGGAACGCCTCTTCGCTTTTACGATAATTAACAACCCGATCCCCCCAATCCTAATTGCGTTACTTAGGGTATGCTGCATATTCTCTCAGGCGGGCAACCCGGTCATCGGGCACGTAATATAAATAAATTTGAAAAATCCGGGCAACGACTCATGCCGGTTACTTAAGAAGTAAGGCCCGGAAATTCGGGCCTTTGGTGGTGTATATAATTTAACCCTGTTTATTTCTCCAGGAACATTATGAACCTGTATTTCTAAAACGTTTAGCTGACTGATATCAGGGAAATACCAGGTAACTGTTTCTGCAATGGTATTTCAGCAATCTGTAAGCATCATTGGCGACAATATCATATCCGGATTTACACTACCTCCAGCTCATAGAAATAAACATCATCTTCGACAGAAAGCGGGCTGATACCCCGGGTGATGTGTCCCGATTCAACCACCATGACGTCACACCCGCCGGCATGTGGTTTTTCCAGCGTTCCCCCGTATCCGTCATTACGGATAGCATATTGAACGGAAGGACCATATTCTCTTGATGCTGATAACCCCATTCCTGACGCGATTAAAAAATGAATTTTTGGTTTTTTATCCATCCATTCTTCCTTTCGAAAATCATCATCTTTTGCATAATCTGCGCACAGGCTAATGGCAAAAGGAACGTCGGGCAGAATATCGTTATCAAATGTGGGGCCATAGCCGGAGTTAGTATTATGTTCGGCCACACTGGTTCCCTGACCATTCACATTCAGACCAAGAGGATGCCCCGGCATTCCCATAAAAAAGTGCATAACCTCCTGTTCCCCACCACTGTACCCGTAATCATAGGTAGCGACTTGTGTTTTTGGCCACATCGAAAGGCAATGTGTTCCATCAGCATTGAAGTTAAAATTATCAATTGCCAGTAAATAGTTGATGGCATCATAATTTTTCTCAGTTTCAATAAGTGTCCCCGCGGATCCACAAAGCAGGATAATTTTCCCGAAATCCCCGACAGGATAATCTTCTATTACACGGGTAATGATGTCAGGTATATGATCCATATAGTATTCAGCGGCACCGGCAACATCCTCTTTACTCCAGAAGGCATACGGACTGAGGTTCCAGTAAAATTCTGGCATACTAAAGAAAAGACACTCGCCTTTTCTTTGACTATTATTCACGGCTTTACTCAATCCCGTTTTAAATACATTGACTTTTTCAGAGAAAATTCTTTCCGCATAATGTTCTATTTTCTCGTCATCCCCCCGGTCGGGTAGTTCAACATCGACTGATGGGCTCCAGGCAAACGGATAAAAAGTACATACATTCAACGACGCAATATTAATAAGCATAAGCTATCCTCTATTGATCAATTGCAGGAATTCTCTGTAGTGTCATTCAGTAAAACCGTCATCAGCCCCGGATGCTGAAAGATGACATAGCCAATGATAATGGTTATTGTCAGCATCAATTGATCGTCACCACTGAAAATATGTTGTCAAATTCATCATTTATTCCCGGTCAGCCACAATTGCCGCAAACAGGCAGGTAAATCTCAGGTATCGCTACGCGAAAAACAGCCATAGCCCCCCTGCTCTTTTCACCAGATTTCACATAGCGACGCCATCATTTTTGTGTGATATTTCACCTTTTTTTGTCGGCGCAGAGAAACACTCTGAGGTTCATCGTCCGGGCCGGGAGTGTCTTCCGGTCATTTTCGTCTATACTTCAGTGTTACCGGGAAGACAGGAGGATAATTTATGGCCGGAGGCTGGTCTGATGACGGTGCCGTTAATAAGCAAATTGATGCCACCATTGAAGATGCTGTCGCTCGCGCAAGAGATCATCTGGGTCAGGGTGAAAGCGCAGAATTCTGTGATGAATGCGGTGAGCCCATTCCTGAAGCCAGACGGCGGGCGTTGGCCGGTGTCCGCTATTGTGTTAATTGCCAGGCGAAAGAAGATAAAAAAAATGCCATCGCGAGTGGGTATAACCGGCGCGGAAGTAAAGATAGCCAGCTGCGTTAAACACTCACAGAGTCCGATGACCCTGCAAAGCCTGGAGTTGATATCAGAAAGCGTATTTCCACAGGGCTGACACGCTGACTTTCACCGGAAAAACCGGTAAATACCTGCAAAAAACGGTCCAAAAGCGTCGTTTTGATGAAGCTCAGGGTATGACCGAACTAAGCAATGTCTTACGGTTTATCATACCCATCGCCAGACGACTGACGGGAAATGACGGTCAGGATCAAACTCTCCTCCCTGACCGTAAGATAATTCAGACTGTTATGAAGAGCGATTCCCCGCCGGAAATCCATGCTTGCTGGCACGAAAGGCAATGATCAGTGCAATGATTAACAGAATAACCAGAGCATCAGGTAAACTGCCTGCTCCTTCATTTCTCAGCAGAAGCCCTCCCGTCAGTCCACCCAGCGCGATTGCGGAGTTCCAGGTCACCACATTCATCGAAAGCGCAATATCAGCATATTCACCGGCAGCATCTGCCAGGGCGGTTTGCAATAATGTTGCTGCCCCACCGAACGTCAATCCCCATACGGCGACCCCGGAATAGATCACTCCTGGAGACGTGGAAGAAATACCGAAGATAAGTGAAACCAGGGCGAATAGTGACAGTGAAAGCAGTACGGCAATCCGCAGGCCCTGGTCTATCACTCTGCCGGTAATAAAAATTCCGGCCATCGCCGCCAGACCAAAAATCAGCAGAACGATATCCACCTCAGATGACAGACCGGATCGTGAGAGAAAAGACGAGATGTAGGTATACAGGATATTGTGCGCAATCATCCAGGTCAGCACCACCCCCAAAACCGGACGAATACCGGGAATAAACAGGACCGATGTCAGCCGTACTTTTTGCCGTAGAGTCTGTCCGGGATAATCAGGCACCACCAGTATAATCCAGGCTATCAGTATCACAGAAAGCGCAGACATCACCGCAAAAGTCAGACGCCACCCCATGAGATCACCCAGCCAGGTTCCGGCAGGGACGCCGAGGGAAAGTGCAACAGGCGTTCCACTCATGGCCAGTGTCAGCGCCCGCCCCTGTAATGAAGGCGAGACCATACGTCTTGCATACCCGGCGATCAAACTCCATGCCAGACCCGCTGCCGCACCGGCAAGAAATCGTGCAACCATGATCACAGCGATGCTTCCGGATACCGCGGTCAGGGAATTAAAGAGCAGAAAGCCGCCTACCGTTGAGAGTAATACTGTTCGTCTGGACCACGTCCGGGTCAGGAGAGTCAGAGGAATGGCCGCCAGTAGTGAACCCGCCGCATAAGCGGTCACTACCTGACCCGCAACTGACGGGGAAGTATGAAGACCTGCACTGATACCCGCTAAAAGCCCTGCAGGAATGGTCTCGGTCAGTATACAAATAAAGCCGGTCATCGCCAGTGCAAGCAGTGCCGGCACGGGTAATCCTGATGTGTCGTTAACTCCGGTTTCTTTCATAGAAAACAGCCCCTTAATATGCCCCCTGAAGGAGCCCTGACTCCAGAGGTGTGGTTTGTGAATAGCTGAGAATTAATAATGTATCGATCGGTATATATGTTGAGTGCAGAGATTCCTGTTGTCAACTTTTATGTATCGGTTAGTATATATGTATGGAGGAATTACCATGAGAACAGGCAGACCAAGGCAATTTGACAGAACCGACGCCGTCATAAAGGCAATGCATCTTTTCTGGGAACAGGGGTATGAGGCGACATCGCTTGCGCAACTGAAGGCTGCGATAGGAAACGGGATAACAGCGCCCAGTTTCTATGCTGCTTTTGGCTCGAAGGCGGCACTTTTTAGCGAGGCGGTAAACTGTTATCTGAATTCACATGCTCAGGTGACATCATCGCTGCAGGATGCCGGGCTTCCGCCGCGTCAGGCGCTTGAGATGACATTAATAAATTCGGCAAAAATGCAGTATGAAGCAGGCCATCCACGTGGATGTATGGTGGCGCTTAGCGTTGCCTTCCCCTGCCCGCCTGACGAAAGTCATATCCTGAAACCACTTGCAGCGTCGAGGCAACAGACGCGTGAAGGGATCCGACAGTGTCTGCAAAGAGGCATAGATCAGGGTGAACTTATTGATAATGAAGATACCCACGCACTTGCCGTCTGTTTCGACAGTTTTCTGCTGGGCATATCGACGCTGGCCCGGGACAATGTCCCGCTGGAAGAGACGTTAAAAGCTATCCCGCAGATAATGAAACTCTGGGACGCTGCGCGTTTATAAAGGACATTCCGGCGTTGTCATCGCTGATAGCCGGGGGTATCTTCATTACCACTTAACGGCGGGCATGCCATCCGGACAGTGATGCTGAAGGACCCGCGACCGTCATCGATGGAGTACAATGCCTGAACACGTTATCGCGGGAGAACTTTATTGATGCATCTTCTTCACGATAAACAGAGGATTATCTGTTACTTGTCCGTGTATCCTTTCAATAATTCGTGCATGAAAAATTAAGGTGGTACCCGTGTCCGAACATGAAAAATATCCTGACCTTTTAGCCAATGCTGTTCAGAATCCGACGGAAGAGGAATCTTTGTTACTCAACCCTACCGATCATGGCTGGCTGAATGATGCTGATTTTAAGACGCTGGTAGATCGTCGCGTAAAACTGTTGCTCAAATCTCAGGTGTACAGCAAAACTTATCCCAATGGTGAAATCTGGCAGGTGTTCCCGGAGGGTACAAAGCGGATGCATTTTGATCGGTTCGGTAACCAGGTCGATGGTGAAAGAATTCCTCAGTAACCTTTAAAACGGTGTGGCGCCTGCTCAGTCGGACAAGCACATTAAGAATAGTAGTAAGTTTGCATTCTTTAAAAGGTTTCGTCTTAGTTCGAATAAATCTCGCACAGGGGTTCTACACCGGAACCGCCGAAATTCCGGCCAGTAATGCGAATATGCGAATAAACCTGTCACTTACCTGTCCGGGTCTGCTCCGGATTTATAGTTAAAGGTTAAAATTGATTAACACTCTCCTTCATCACCCAAGCCATAAGTGCATTCCATTGGGTCAATCCAATGATAATCCCGCTGATACAGATGTATTGTTTCACCATTATTCAGCAAAAGACTGGCTGTTCCGCTGGAGTATAAGTTCCAGCTGGCGCTGGTGCCGTCACGCCAGACCAGCTGACCGGAAGTGAAGCAAGGGGTATAACGATCTTTAGTCACTACAAACCCTTCAACAGGCTGGGCTTCGTTAAAAAAACTCAGTATTTGTTCACGGGTGGGCTGGAATTTACTGCAATCCTCTTTAATGGTTGCATCTTCTGATGACCACTCAAGCGTTTGCCCGGTTTCGATTTCAGTCAGTGTTTTTACTTTTCCTTCCTGACTACACGCAGTAATAATAAAAACAACTATTAATGGCGATAAAAATGTCAGAGGATTTTTTTTTATCGTTACCATTTTGCTGTACTCGCCTCTGATGGTGTTTCATTCCCCAGGCCCGGAGATCGTCCGCAATCGCTCTGGCATCCGGGACTGAACGGGCCAATCGGTCCAGCTTTGGTACAACCAGTGTGTCTCCCTGGTTCACTTCTCCAGACCGGGTCGCTGGCGATATGAGCCTGTAAGTCCTTTATCGGTGTAAATCAGGTCGTGAGAAACGCCCTGACTGGTCAGGGCTTCCTGTTGCGCAGCCAGATCCTGGCTTACGGTACGTCCATAGCCTATGCGTATTTCAATTGTTATATGTACGATTCAGGAGCCATGAAAGAGATTGATAACGTACTGTCTCTATGAGATGACTTTATGCCTGATTTTCCGCAGATACCAGACACATTTTTGAATGTCCGCGGAGCGATCCCCTTACGGATATGATTAATCGGGGTCAGGATGACAATGCGTGGTAAATATGCACTGTTTGGTTACCGCTCGTGGTCATCTTCGCTGTATTCACAGCCTGAACAGCAGGCCGCTCACATTGTTCACAGGGATTGTAACCCCAGGTTTTGTTGTCACAGAGCTGATTATTTGGCTCAACGAACATAAAATTATCTGGCGCGGTTATACCAGGCTTCAGGAGCTTGTGAGCCGGGTTCTTTCTGAAGAAAGACAGTGACAGGTGCGTATACTGGCGGAACAACCCGGTAATGCAACTATTGCTGACCTGAACAAACCATTTTGCTGAACGGGCATTATAACTTCCAGAGCAGCAATGAACTTATCGCTCTGGATACGCTGGTAGCCGGACTGAAACTGACTTAACGGAAATTTCGGCGGTTCCGGCGTAGAGCCCTTAGTAGTGAATTTCTTCCTCTTATCGATAGGGTTTCATCCGGCATCCAATAACCACCTGAATCTTCTGACAAACATGAGGTGAACGCCTTAATATCATGATCGTGTTTCTGTTATTAAGGTTCGCACCCTGTTTATCTATAAACCCTATTGTATGTTGTAACTAAATTGAAGTAAAAAAAACCGACAACCCGCAGGTCATCGGTTCAGAACGTCCGGTTATGCGCTTAAGCGGCGACCGGTTTGCTGTACGCTGCTCAGCAGAACCTTAACGTCATCCAGCGTGACTACCGGGTTCAGTAAGGTCAGTTTCAGACAGGTGATACCGTCGGCTTCCGTCACACCCACATTGGCGCTGCCACTGGCCAGCAGTTCGTCTCCGATGCGCTGGTTCAGTAAGGCAATACCGCCCTGCACATCGTCTGACGGACGATAACGGAATAAGACACTGGCCAGTTGTGGCTGCATAACCAGTTCCAGATCGGACTGTTCTGCCACATACTCCCCTGCCTCGCGAGCCAGAGTTACGCCGTTATCGATGATTTCGGCATATTTCTTCCGGCCCAGCGCTTCCAGTCCCATCCACAGTTTCAGTGCGTCAAAACGACGGGTTGTCTGCAGTGATTTAGAGACGAGGTTAGGCACCCCCTGCTCTTCATCGAATCCGGAGTTCAGATAAGCCGCCTGATAACGCATCAGTTCATAGTGACGGGCATCCTTCAGCAGGAATGCGCCACAGCTGATGGTCTGGAAGTACTGTTTATGGAAATCCAGGGTCACAGAATCAGCTTTTTCCAGGCCATCCAGGAAGTGACGATATTTCTCAGACAGTAATAACGCCCCGCCCCAGGCGGCATCCACATGAACCCAAATCTGCTGCTCTGCTGCCAGCGCAGTGATCTCGTTTAATGGATCGATGGCACCGGCATCGGTCGTTCCGGCTGTCGCGACGATGGCCATAACCTGCTCACCCTTCGCTTTCGCTTCGGTCAGTTTTGCGGCCAGGTCATTCATATCCATCCGGGAGAACGCGTCTGTTTTGATCTGCGTCACCGAGCGATAGCCCAGCCCCATCAGCGCCATATTCTTCTGAACAGAAAAATGCGCATGCTCCGAGCAGAATACTTTGATTTTGCTTAGGTCGCCGGTCAGCCCCTGCTGCTGGACGGAATGGCCCTGGCGCGCAAAAAAGGCATCGCGGGCCAGCATCAGCCCCATCAGATTACTCTGGGTTCCCCCGCTGGTGAACACGCCCGCATCACCGGCCGGATAACCGACCGAGGCGCGCAGCCATTCGATCAGCTTCATCTCGATAAGCGTCGCTGAAGGGCTCTGATCCCAGGAGTCCATGCTCTGGTTAGTGGCATTAATCAGCACTTCGGCGGCCTGGCTGATCACCAGGCTCGGGCAATGCAGATGCGCCACACACTGCGGGTGATGGACAGACAGGCTGTCTTTCAGGAAATATTCAACCGCACGGCCAATCGCCGCCTCATTTCCCAGCCCCTGCTCAGTAAAGTTCAGCGAAATACGGTCACGTAGCTGCTCAACCGTTTTCCCCTGATACATCTCAGGCTGTTTCAGCCACTCAACGACAGCGGCGGTACTTTGTTCAATAGCCGCCTGGTAGGCGGCAATACTTTCAGCCGACCCGGAAAGGATCGGATTGATATCAGACATTAACTGACTCCGTTATACAGGCTGAACACCGGCGTCCAGCAGAGCCTGTTCGAATTTCTGCAGGAAAATACCCAGCTCTTCTTTGGTGATCAGCAGGGATGGCAGCAGACGCAGAACACAACCGTCACGCCCGCCACGCTCCAGGATCAGACCATTTTCGAAACATTTTTTCTGCAACAGTGCAGAAAGCTGTCCGTCGGCTGGGTAAGAGCCCATCGCATCTTGTGGTTTTGACGGGTCAACAATTTCGATACCGATCATCAGGCCCGGGCCACGCACCTGGCCGATCACCGGATAACGTTTCTGCAGGGCACGCAGTTCACCGGACAGCCATTCACCGTGCTCAGCGACCTGCTCTGCGATATTTTCCTGTTTCAGGATCTTCAGCGTGGTCAGACCGGTGGCCATCGCCATCTGGTTACCACGGAATGTGCCGGTGTGGTGTCCCGGAGACCAGACATCAATCTGCTTTTTGATGCCCAGTACCGCCAGTGGCAGACTGCCGCCGACAGCTTTAGACATGACAATGATGTCCGGCTCAATGCCTGCGTGTTCAAAGGCAAAGAACTTACCGGTACGCGCGAATCCGGCCTGTACTTCGTCGAGGATCAGTAAAATACCGTGTTCTTCGGTCACTTTACGCAGGCGCTGTAAGAATTCGACCGGTGCCGGGTTGACTCCGCCCTCACCCTGAACGGCTTCAAGGATCACGGCCGCAGGTTTACGCACGCCGCTTTCAACGTCGTTGATCAGGTTTTCAAAGTAGTAAGAGATCGCTTTAACACCGGCTTCGCCGCCCAGTCCGAACGGACAGCGGTAAAGATGCGGATACGGCATAAACTGCACTTCCGGCATCAGTCCATCCACCGCTTCTTTCGGTGACAGGTTCGCGGTTACGGACAGTGCACCGTGGGTCATCCCGTGGTAACCGCCGGAGAAGCTGATAATACCGCTACGGCCGGTCGCTTTTTTCGCAAGCTTCAGTGCGGCTTCAACAGCATCGGCACCGGAAGGTCCGGTGAACTGTAAGCAGTATTCTTTCCCTTCACCCGGTAATAACGATAACAGGTAAGCCGAGAATTCGTCTTTTAACGGGGTGGTCAGGTCAAGTGTATGTAACGGTAATCCGCTGGTGATAACACTCTGGATGCTCTCAAGCACTTCCGGATGATTATGACCCAGCGCCAGGGTACCGGCACCGGCCAGACAGTCGAGATATTCTTTACCCTCAACATCCGTGATCCACGCACCTTTGGCTTTAGCGATCGCCAGCGGCAATTTACGCGGATAACTTCTGACGTTTGATTCAAACTCAGACTGTCTGTTTAAGAAGTTTTCATTGCTTTGTGGTAATGAATGCGCATTCAAAGTATTCATACGGACTTTATCCGTCATCATATCACTCCTACAACCCGGAAAAGCTCTGTGCCGGATTGGATAAAAGGTTAAAAAAACAGGGTCTATAAAGCGCGGCTAATATAAGTTTTTTCAGTGGACGTTACAACTGTTTTTACTTTTCCGGTTTTTCGGACTTTTCCTTTATAAATCAACGTAAAATCAGGATTTCCTGTCTTACAGAGTGATCAGTTTTGTAACTAAACCCCGGCCCATTGATGAAGGGTTAATCGCTAACGGGAAATTACCCACTCTTTGGTTGCGGGTATTCACTGTCAACCGACGGAACCGGGCCACTCCGGGAGGACTTCCTTTGCGACGGGTGGCATAACATTCTGAAGACTTTCTGAAGGCGGAAAAATGCCTGGTATCCCCCGGCGAACAGGCTGCCCGGCTCAGGATATCCGGGCAGAGATGGCGGGATAATCTGCCGATAACCCGTCCCGGCACGCCACAGCGCAGTCGTGACCAGAGGATGACCGGTAGCCTGCCAGTGAATTCCGCGGCAGAAGTCAAACCATCGAGGGGATGGGTTTCGCGGTCAGGGGAGAGTTCAGAGAAGAAAGTTAACTGATGTCATAGATAATATCTTTCCCCATCTGCAGATCGTAGTACAGCAGGTAAGCATTATCGTGCTGGTAATCGTATTGTTCCTTAAAACCGGTCAGCTCAGGATCCACACCGAATGAGAAGGTTTCAGGCTCGCCGGCCTGAGTATAGTCATAACCCGCCATCACGAGTTCGGCGAAGGAGATAATCAATATGCGCAGGAGCGCTGGCAGTACAATAACCGGTTCATACAGAGTGGCAATCTCTTTTAAGGACGTGGCATTCCATGCCTTGGGGATAATATCCAGCGTGTTGACGATGCGTTTCAGCCCGCTCCCCAACACGTTTTCCGCGTGGGTGGCGAAAGCTGAATTCCCGGCCGTGGCGCCGGCAAAACTGCGTACCTGAACATGAATATTTTTTTCTGATTGTTGCTTAACGCTGACCCCCCAGGGAATGGTGAAGGTACCGCCCATGCTATGGCCGCAAAAGGTCAGCGTATCGCCGTCATTCAGTGTCGTATTAAGGAATTCTGCCAGCGTGGTCCCTGAACCCGGCGCGACGTCTGAGGTCATTTCTGACAGATCACCGATCACTTCCGCCATACCGGAGGCAATTCTGGCCTCTGCCGGGGCAGTGGCGTCGAACTGTTGCCAGTCAGCCAGTTCAAAGACCGCGATATCTTCCTGCCCGTTCAGGGAAGAGACCGTAGAGCGGGCAGCCACGCGATAATCCGATGGGTCAAGGCGGTTCCGGACAACAAAAAACATATAGTCATCCCAGGTATCTGCACCCTCCCGGACTTTCGGTATCCGTTTAACGGCCGGGCCCCAGACCACATTATCCAGTTTGCCTGCAGTAATAGGTGATTGCGTCAGACCATCCTGCAGCTTCTTCTTAGTCAGCTCCGGATTATATTCTTCCTGGTGTGCTCCGGCCCAGGCGATGGACGCCAGGGCGAAGCACTCCGCATCGAATGTATAGGCTTTTTTCATCTCAGATCCCCTTTGAATGACGGGCGGTGACCGACGGTTATCGCCGGTCTCCGGACACAGTATTTCTGTTATCTTCTGAGTATTGCTTTAATAAAGGCGATATCCTGATCGCTAATCGGCGGATTAGCGTGTCCCGGCCCCCTCTTTCGTGGCTGTTTTCAGCCCGTCGGGAAGGACGACGGGTTAGCACATTTCGAAAGCAACATCGCGCTGCCCAGGCCGCCGGCGGCCGCAATCGCACACACCCCATCACTGAGTTCAGAACGTTGCAGCTCATAAAACAGACGACAAATAAGAATGGCCCCCGACGCACCGATAGGATGGCCTCTGGCCAGTGCCCCGCCCCCGCAGTTAGTCTGCTGCACATTCAGCCCGCTTTCCTGAACACAGACCATCGCCTGTGAAGCATAGGCTTCCATCATCTCAGTGACACAGTCTCCGGGGGCGACCTGCGGGAACTTAGCGAACAGTTGCCGCAGTGCGACCACCGGAGCATAGCCTGGCAGACGGCTGTCTGCACCGGCGCTGACGAAACCGCGTATGGTCAGCCCCTCCCTGGCTTTCAGTCGGCCAGCAACAGCATCGGAAACCACCAGACAGAAAGCCGCACCGTCCGCTTCCACCGCCGTCGACACCAGACTGACCGACCCGGAAAGTACAGGCGAACGGGCCGCCAGCCGCTCACTCATCCGGCGGGGGTAACCATCACTGACGACCCCTGCCACCGGCACAATTTCCTGCCGCAGCCTGTCCTGCGCTGCCATCGCCTTTCGGTGACTGTTAATCGCCCAGCCATCCTGGGCCTGCCGGGTCAGAGAATATTTCACTGCCAGGGCATCTGCCGCGTCCGTCATATCCGGATCGGTCGCGGGATCCGGGCTGAACGGCGGCCGGGTGTAAAAACGTGCCGGACGCCCGTCGGTATAAGTCTCCCCGCGGAGCGGACGTCGCGAATAACTTTCCGCGCCACCAGCAATCACGATCTGCGCCGCCCCCGAATCCACCAGCGCAGAAGCCAGTGCGACAGCATCCAGCCCCCCTGCACACTGGGTATCGATAGTGATTCCGGAAACCCCCGGCATCCCGGCGGCCAGAGCCGTGACCCGGGCGGGATTTCCGCCGGCCCCCAGCGCATTAGCCAGAATAAGCTGATCCACTTCTCCGGCAGCAATGCCGTTCTGCGCTAACAGCGCGGAGATCACCGGCGCGGCCAGCTGGTGAACCTTCAGCGACTCAAACGCGCCACCCCGCGGGATCACCGCGCTACGCAGGGCTGCAATAATCATGCTCACGTTTTAAGATAGTCCTCAAGACGTTTCAGGTCGGCTTTACCTGCTGACAGCAACGGAAATTCCGGCAGAAACCAGAACCGGCGCGGCACCATCCCGCTGCCGAGTTGTTCAGTGATAAGCCTGCGCAAGGTCTTCTCCTGTAGCGGATCCGGATGTCCCTGAATAAACGCATGTAAGATATGGCCACGGCTGGCATCCGGGGCGGCGATCACCGCACATACCCCGCTGTCCGAATACTGGCTAAGCAACGCTTCGACCGCTTCCGGGTACACATTCTTATCGGCGATAGTCACCATGCGGCTGCGACGACCGCACAGCCATAAATGCCCGGACGGATCCAGAAATCCGAGTTCACCGACCGTCATAAAATCCCCGTCTGTCCGGGTTTCTTCACTGCCGCCGGCGGCATATCCGGAAAACAGATACGGGCTGCTCACCCAGACCTCACCCACTCCCTGATGAGCGTTTCGGATCGCTATAGTTACGCCGGGATACGCTTTACCCACCGATCCTTCCGGTGTCCCGGCATCGGCCAGAGTAATAAAACTGGTCTCAGAGGCCCCGTAAAACTCATGGATCGTCGCCGCCGGACAATAACGACCGGCACGTTCACGGGTCTTCGCATCGAGTTTACCGCCTCCGCAGAGGATCAGCCGCACCGACGGCAGAGTTTCCCCGCTACCGGTCAGCAAACGCAGTTGGGTCGGGGTAATATACAGCACCGTTGTGCCGGCAGCCTGTAACTGCATGGCCTGAGCACGCGGACGCATACCGGTGACAAAATCACATTCCATCCCGAGATGTAGCGATTCACAGACACCGTACAGCGCCAGTGAATGATTCAGTCCGCCAAAGATGGCACTGCGATCCGCGGCGGTCAGGCCGAAAATCTGCCGGTTAAGTTCAAAGGTTTTCTGCCATGTCATATAGGGCCGACGGACAACTTTGGGGATACCGCTGCTGCCGCAGGTCGTGCATTCGATATGCCCGCTATCATGACCGGTTTCAATCCAGGGCGACTGACTGACCGCACGAAACGTCCGGCCGGTGGTATAAGCCCTTACCACCCGCTGCAAGGCATCGGCCACTTCGCCGTCAGCCTTATCCAGCGCCACGCCCTGATAGCGAAGACGTGCCATCGTCGTCATCATTCGCCCTCCCCGCCGGTAAAGCCATGCAGAGTGCAGTACTCTTCAGCCGGCGCACGGGAGGTCCGGAAGTTATTCACCGCCGCTGTGATATCCGGCCGGCCCAGGGCGATACCGCAGACCACCGTTTCCTCGTCAGGTAACGCCATCAGACGATGTATGGCACGGCCATAATTTGCCAGTGCCCCGATACCGCAGGTCCCGTAACCCAGTTCCTGAGCAGCAAGAAAGAAACTCATCAGTGCCATGCCAAGATCCATAAAACAACCGGCACCCATCTGCCGGTGCAGTGTTACCACAATCCCGACCGGAGCATCAAAGAAACGATAATTTGCCGCAAACTGACGCCGTCGTCCCTCTGTATCGCGTTTCTGAATATCCAGCGCCTGATAAAGCGCATAGCCCGCATCCCGTTGACGTTGTTTAAGCAACTCCGGCATCGGCCGGGGAAAATAGCTATACAGCTCCTCTTCAGGGGGCTGCTGTGCAATCAGCGTAAGCTGTGCTTTCATCTCTGCCAGCGGTTCTCCTGTATAGACATGAAACATGCCCGGTTGCAGATTGGCGCCGCTGGGGGCACGACGGGCCGCCTGTAACAGATGCCTGATATCGCTGAGCGGTACAGGATCATCAAGAAAGGCACGACAGGAATGGCGATGAGTCAGTAATTCTGACAACGGATTACGGGGATTGCGCATCGGAAATACAACCTGAACAAGAGACAACGTAAATGAGCGGCAGTCACCGCAGGACGGTAATCTGACGACGTAGGCCGAGTATAGCTGTAAACTATTTTTATGACTACAGCCTTACAAGTTATGCTGGCCGAAAAGGCCGCCCGGCGCCTGGCAGAATTGCCGGTTGTCACCTGCGGGTAAGCGTCGTACTGGCCGTATCATCGACAGCAGAATAACAAGGCAAACTGCACAACTATCGCCCGGTTATCAGGTCACACTGTGGCCGGATAATCCCCGGTGACCGACCTTCCCTCTGAGCGGGGCTTGCGTAAATCGGCCAGCCATCACATAATCGTCAACTAATTTTTTTAATATAGGTTTACAACTCTGTGTGGTATCTCGCGATCGTTACCTTCCTCTGGGGATCCTCATTCAGTCTGACCGGCCATTTCCTGGCTGGCCAAGTTGACAGCTATTTCGCCGTATTCTTCCGGACGCTGGCAGGCACCCTGATCTTTGTTCCTTTTATGGTATGGCGTAATCTGCCGACGCGGTTAATTGCCGGGTTATGGTTCGCCGGTGCCCTTCAGTTCGGCGTCACTTATGCGCTCTCTTATCAGAGCTACACAATGCTGACGGTGCCGGAGATGTTGCTGTTTACCACCCAGACACCGCTCTACATCAGCCTGCTGAACAATGCACTGGAACGACGGTTTAATCCCTGGACGCTGGTCGCTGCGTTGTTTGCGGTCTCCGGCGGTATTGTCATTCACTACCATCCGCTCACCGGGCATTTCTGGAAAGGGTTCTGGCTGTTACAGCTGGCGAACCTGACCTTTGCCGCCGGACAGGTGATCTGTCGTCGCCTGCTGCTGAAATATAAGCCGGATGTTCCGTTGCCTAAGCTGTTTGGTCACTTCTTCCTGGGCGCGCTGATCATTACCGCTCCGCTCTATTACTTCTTCGGTCAGCAGGGCCATCTGCCACAAACCGGTGCCCAATGGACGGTGCTGGTTTATCTGAGTGTCGTGGCGACGGCGCTGGGTAGTTACTGGCTGGCAAAAGGCAGTACGCTCGTCTCGGTCGCGACGCTGTCGGTATTCAATGAACTGCATGTGCCGGTCGGACTGATTATTAATATGCTGTTATGGGGGAATGATGTTCCTGTGCTGAGGCTGATCGCAGGCTGCTGTCTGATTGCCATTGCTATCGGCATTAATTACCGTCATCCGTCACGTTCCCCGCAGCGCCCTGCACAACAGGAAGCCACAAACTAAGACTCACCGTCTTTTCCTGCCCTCCCTCCGGCACAACGCTACCTGCGTGCCGGAGGGATACGATATAAACCCCTGTCATTCCCGACTATATGTTGCGGTAAAAGGTATAGCCAGCGACTCAGGGGGGCGCCTGGAAAACCAAAAATATCCTACATTAAACCTGTTTTTTATTGAGCTGGCATAATGGGCTGCTGTGAGCGAGGAACGGACCTAATGATTTCAGCCTTAAGAAATATTACTTTAACGGTACAACAGTTGGCATAATTAGTCCGTCTGTTCGTGGTTTACTTTGTTCTTCTAAGTGAAGTGCTAATGATAAATATATGATTGAATTCCTTGCAAGTTTCATAAGGGTTAAAGTCCTGGACTCAAACTCACTAATTGTTATGAGCAAAGAGTGTGTGGACATTCTATGTTTCTCATCTATTAATGATTCAAGTTTCTTCTTCTTAATTTCTAATTCTGATTTTCTCTCAGCTAGAGTTGTCACATCATCCGAATTGCTATCAATTTTTATGTTCTTTTCCTCATGATACAAATTTTTTAATTCCAATTCACACTGTTCCTTTTCGATTATGTACTTTTTTAATTGAGTTGAGATACTCTCTTTTTCTGATTGTATTAATGTATATCCAAAATCATCGACAATTTTCAATGATCTATGCTCAATAGAGTTTCTTATATCAGAAAATGATTTCGCATCGGGGTCAAGCCAACGGGTTGTGGGTGTTGCATCTTTAACATCTCTGATATCCTTTAAAATATAAAACAAGGCATGGATGAACTGATTTTTACTATCTTTCAATCGTGGGTGAGGCACCCACATGTTCTTTTTTGAAATATCTCTAAATATTGCATCAAAAGATATTTTGTTATCATCTTTGATATCATTAAGCTCTAAAAACCTGTGAAGAAAATAAGACACTTTATCAAATAGAGAATACAAAGTCCTAAATGCACTTTTATAATGATTTGCTTTTAAATTGGTTAATGAGTGTGACATGTCTTCAACATGAGGATATGTGTCGTTAAAAAAATGGCTTGTATACTGAGGAATGTTTACCGCTGTGTAGTAAAGATAACGAGCATAACAAAAATCGTTTTTTAACTCATCAAAATTACCATGATACATTAACGTTTCATGCATGGACAAAGATTGATTCAATTTATAACTGAAGCTAGGAAGCGTAATTATATCTTGATAAGTAACAGCAGAACAAAGTACATCATTTAAATCATTGATAAAAAGCTTGTTTTTTCCACACCATGCAAGATAATGCTCCTGCTTTCTTGAGTCAAAGTCGTAACTTTGTTGTTCGAACTCGTAAAAAGAAGATTCAGTGAAATTATTTTCAAACCAATGTTTGAAGTTCATAAGGTCACCATCCACATGAAAAGCAACTTGCTGATCTTCATATAAATAACTTTTGTATTTCAACCCCTGAACGATAAGTTTGTAAGCAACAAAGCAATGGTATTCTTGATGGCCTGGGTCATACAAAACCTTAGCTAAATATAACTCGTTCTGTGCCTTACAGATCATTGAAATAGGATTGTTTTGGCTGATGGCTTTATCCCATAATGGAATACAGCAGAATGCTCGCCCCTGAGCACTTAGTGAATTTGCAAGGTTTGTTTCAATGCAACTTTTAAAGTAAAGGATTTCTTTGCTTGGATGCTTTAATTTACTTACAACATTTAATGATTTTCTAAATGCTATCACGGCCTTACTGAGGTCGTCAGAATACCATTCCATTTCCCTATGCTTATAAAGAGCCTGATAACAATTACCCACCACATATAAAAATCTAGATTCATCTATTGAATTTTCAAAATCCATAGAGCTATCATTTAATTCTTTTACGAATTCTGACAATTCAAAGGAGCTACCAGTAAGAATTAGCTCGTCAGCCTTATCGGATATTTTCCCAAAAACATCTTCGCTAACTTCAGTCTTGTCATTATTTTTCATCCATCCCTCATAATATTCTGTTGTATTCATGCACTATCAGAAAACTATAAACGAATTTTATTTTTTTATACTTATTGGCTTCTCATTCTTAACATCTGATGCTTTCTCCAACGTCCGCTCCTGCCACATGCAAGTGAGGTGAAGACGCTGCGTAAAGCCTTAGCCCGGTAACACGGGATGGTTCTTCCACAGCAGGCCCCGATAACGGGGCCTGTATCGTTAAGAAAAGAAAAAATTAACCGTGCAGCAGATCGCGTTTAATACTGTCGGTTGCCCGCAGGGAAAGCGCCACCATACTCAGCGTCGAGTTCACTGTCCCGGCCGCTGCCATCGCCCCGCCGGAGGCAATATACAGGTTCTGGTGATCGTGGGTACGCATCCAGCTATCCACTACGGAATCTTTCGGATCATGCCCCCCGATAGTCCCGCCCATAATATGGTTATTCGGGTTAAAGTACGGCGTCATTTCAATTTCTGTCGCACCGAACAGATTGGCAATCTGCATCAGGTGCTGGCGGGAAGATACCGCCGCTTTACGTACATAATCCCCCACATCATAGGTGACATGCGGATACGGGATCCCCAGGCTGTCTTTACGCTGAGTGCTCAGGGTCAGACGGTTGTCCGGGTTGGCCAGCACGTCATGGTTAACATAGATATCCATACCGCAGGCCGCACGGCGACGGATTTCCGCATCCAGTTTTTTACCCACCAGCCCCATCTGCAGTGCTTTCACTCCCGCTTTATGGTTCTGTGAGGTATTGTTCATCCCGATCTGAATCGCGGCATGCTCACTGCGGAAGTCTCCATCACGGAAGTTAGTGATGGAACTCATCTGTACGGAACCGCCACCGGTCCAGATAGGCTCTGAGGCCTGGAAACTCATCAGGATCCCCGGATGATCCATCATATTTCTGCCGACCATGTCCGAGCTATTGGCAATACCGTTCGGGTTACGATCATTGGCTGCCAGTAATAACAGTTTCGGCGTTTCGATACCGTTACCGGCCAGCACGAAGGTTCGTGCCGTCACACGGTGGGAGTTCTTGTCCGGGTCGTAATAGTGCAGAGCCGTAATGTTATTATGCTCATCGGTTTCAAACCGGTAGACCACCGCGTTAGGCAGAATTTTTGCACCGGCTTTCTCGGCTTTCACAATCGTATGGATACCATTGAACATGGCACCGATAGGACAGATAGGCATACAGTTGTTATTACCACAGCACTGCGGACGTCCGTCATATGGCCGGCTGTTACGGCCCTGGGGGACCGGCGTATTTTCATACCCGGCGGTGGCGACCACCTCGGTGAAGCGGCGATCGGCGGGACCATAAGGCATCGGTTCCATCGGGAACGGCTTCTTACGCGGTGCGACATATTTCAGCGTTGTGTCATTCGGGCCATTGACCCCAATCAACACTTCGGCACGGTAGTAATAATCTTCTAACTCATCATAGGTCACCACCCAGTCACGCCCGACCCCGTAGGTGGTATGTAACTGAAGATCATGCGGCAGGAAACGCCAGCATGACGCCGCCCAGTGCCAGGTGGTTCCCCCCACCCCTTTGATCATTCCCTGACGGAAAGCAGAGGCATCCGGACCGGAGACTTCCGGATAATTATTGTAAGGGTTTAACTGCGGATGTACCGCCCAGGGCTCGGCCGGATAAGGCGTCGCATAATCGGATTCTGATTTATTCACCGGCGGCATATTACGCCAGTTTTCGACCACTTCACCCCTTTCCCAGCGCGGACCGGCATCCAGCACCAGTACCGAAAGCCCGGCTTCCGCCAGCTCTTTGGCTACCGTACCACCACAAATCCCCGCGCCTACCACTACCACATCAGCGCTATATTGCTCAGACATAACCACCTCGAAATACTACAAATTCGTAAAATGACGGCACGATCAACGACGTTTGCGTGACAGCCGTACCACAATAAGGACAATGATCAGTAGCACGATAATGCCGCCGATCACCGAACCGGCCGCGGCATAGCGTGCAAGGAACGGTTGCGCTCCGCCTTCGCGCAGGGTCTTAACCTCTGCTGCAGTGACAGACAGCTGCGGATTACCGAACTGCTTAAAGATGTAGTTGCTGAGTTTCGCCACCTGGTCATCATTCAGGGACTGAACATCCGAGCCCGGACCAAATGCCGGCATCAGCACTTCTTTGCCGTTCACTTCACGCTGCACACCAAACAGGATGGCCGACACCAGGTTATTCGGGGTATTTCCGCCGGTCGCCGTGTTATGGAACAGCGACGGATAGAAGCCATCGGCCGTGCCGGTACCGGAGGTCTGGTGACAGCTGGCACAGGTGGTGTCATACAGGGCTTTACCGGTAATATCTGCCGGAAGAGCGGAGCCCATCGGCTGCGTTCCGCGAACATCCGAATCCCCTGCCATCCCCGCCGGGCTGCCGAAATCGCCGGTCGCTTTCGCCTGACCCGGATGACTCACCGCCGGCAGACTTTGCAGATAGGTGACGATGGCACTGATATCATCATCGCTCAGATGCTGAAGACTGTTGGTGACCGCCTCCGCCATCGGACCGGCCGCCTGTGCTTTACCTTCCACATGACCGGTTTTCAGGTAAGTCATCAGCTGATCACGCTGCCAGCTGCCGATACCACTCAGCGGGTCGGATGTCAGATTAGGCGCATACCAGCTGCCCAGTGCGGCACCGCTGAGTTCGGCACTGCCGGTTTCTGTGCCCATCATAATATTGCGCGGGGTGTGACACTCGCCGCAGTGCTCCAGGTTATTCACCAGATACTTACCGCGGTTCCAGGCGGCGCTCTGTGACGGATCCGGCTGGAAAGGTTTTTGTTTCAGGAATAGCAGGTTCCATCCCCACATCGCCTGGCGCAGGTTAAACGGAAAGCCCAGGGAGGTGATGCGGTTAGGTTGTTCGACGGGCTGAACACCGTGGGTAAAGTAATAATACAGGGCATGCACATCCTGATCGGTCAGACCGGCATAGGAGGTGTAAGGCATGGCCGGATACAGATGGCTGCCATCGGCACGAATACCGTGACGTACCGCATTTTCAAACTGCGCTTCGGTATAGTTACCGATACCGTAGGTTTTCGACGGTGTAATATTGGTGGAATAAATGACCCCCATCGGTGAATGGATGGCGTATCCCCCGGCGAAGGTCTTTTTAGTCTGTGGATCCGTATGGCAGGCCGCACAGTCTGCCGCGACCGCCAGATACTGCCCCTGTTTCAGCAAGGCATCGGCACTGTTTTCGACCGCAGGTTGATGAACCGGCACTTCTTCAGCAGCATGGACCGGCAACGCCCCTGTCACGCCACAGCCAAGGCAGAGCGCCAGCAGCTTTCGGCGAAAGTTCCCCGTGGCGCGTTTCCTTATCGACTTTTGATATTTCACATTCACTCCGCATAAAATTCTGCCTTCAACCAGACTGTTACGGGTAACAGTTGCAGACTGATCCGTGACAGACAGAGATCAACCCCGGTTCAGGTTGTCAGGCCGGAAAGGTTTTTTGTTTTATTTAAAAGTTCAGCAGGCGATCAACCGGGGGAGGATCTGCAGTCCAGTAATCCGGGCCATTATGGGCATAGGTCGGGATCACCATACCGTCACGCGGTACCTGATACATCAGCGCATTCTGGTAGCCGTACACTTTCGCGTGATGGCTGTTATCGGTAACTCCCAGATACCAGCCCCTGATCACAGACATCATCAGATCATGCAGGGCTTGGCCCTGTAACTGAGTATCCAGGGCTTCCACATCCTGCGGTTGCTTATCGGCTATCCACTGGTTCAGGCTGGCCAGCCGGGTCACAAAGGCAGGGTCCTGCTCGCTGAAAGCCATATACAGACGCTCACCTAAGGTCACATCCAGGCTCTGATGACCGGTCAGAAAACGGGAAGTCTTCAGAAACTGATTCAGTGTTGCGCTATCCGGCTGAGGGGGAGCGGGTGCAGCACTGGCACTGTTGGCCAGAGTTGTTCCGGCGATGGCAGAGCCGATAGCAAAGCTGGCTACCAGCCCCCCGGTCTGACCGAAAAGACGGCGACGACGTAACCCTTCCTCACTCAGAGTCTGCTCTGTGGCGGGATTTTTTTTATTGTCCATAAATTTCCTTGATGCTTATTGTATGATTCAACAGCGCCAACAATACTCACGCATCACCATACTATCCTTATGGACAAGTAAAAATCTCAAAAAGTAACGATATACTTACAAATACATAAATTAAATTACATTTAAAGTTAACGAAAAAACATCAATGTGAATTTTAAGTTACTTGCTATGGGTGGTTGAATTTTACACACATCAATAATCTACTGATAATCAAGGAAATAAAAACATCTCACAGGCCGTTGTTATTTCCTGTCTTTTTATCGAGACGTGGTTAATTATTCAGCATATCTGCTGGATGATATTTCCGATAACAACTGCACGCAAAATAAACACATAATTAATGCTTAACACTTTTGACTCATCACAGTTACCCCCCTTTTGATTACTGACACCTGCCGGCGCGGCGATCGGGGCGTACCCTGTTTATTATTGATGCCTGACCCGCAATCACTGCGGGGATGCCCGGGAGTATGTCTGACAGTCAGGGTGAGAAAACGGAAGCCACTGCCATTGTGCTGGTCGTTAGGGAGCGTTGTGCGGAGTTTATCTCACGCCCCGGGTTTACCGCGTCTAATCGTCTACAGCATTTCCACCAGCGCTTTTGTGCAGGTAACAGAACACTTATTGAGGCAATGGAACAAAACCTTTCATCGTACATCGCGCCTGCCGTCACTTCTTTTACGCGGAAAGCGAAAGGGATAAGTGATGGCCGCAGTCTTGGCAACCGGCGTCACGGATACCGGTAATAACGCACACGTCCCGGTGGAGAACCCGATCTGTGTGTCTGTTTAATCTCTGTCCATGTAAACGATAATTACGGTAACCCGCGATAACCTCAGTTTCCTGTCACAGACCCTAAGTGAGATATCACGGGGATTTCATGCTTTGCTGAGATTAATAGCATCCCTGCATCTGTGCAGAATCCTTCCGCTCCGCCGGGAAGCCCATAGCGGCAGGATCAGAGAATTCTTGTCAGCAAAGGACAGTATTTCGTCAAAAGGCGTTCATATATCAGGCAATCATGCCCCGTACACCCGTATAAATGAGGTTTTTACGACGCACTGTATATATATACAGTAATCATATTGAGTGATGCTGTGTCCTGTAACCGGGGATCATGAAACCCATCGGTGAAGACAGTGCATACCCCATACGGGCCGGGCCGGACGATTGGCTAAAGGTGACTTCCAGGCAGGCTGTTATCCCGGGCGGCAGCGGATACCGATCATCGCCGCCAGGGCTGCAATGGGCGATATAAGCGTATGAAACCCGCAGCAGCGTCTGCGGTCAGAGAATCCGGTCAGAAATCACAAAGGACGTCAGTGCAGGTAATGCAGACAGATGACCGGCGCAGCGCGGGACACTCCCCGGGAAAGTCGCAGGCTATTCCGGTCAGAAACCTCTGCCCGCCTCTGCGTCGCAAATGTTTTGCCGGAAGGTTCAGGACGGTCCACAAAGATGACCAGTACCACACGGGGTACTACCGGGAGAATCGCAGGCTATTTCCGGTCAACATCCTCTGCCCGCCTCTGCGTCATAAGTGTTTTTGTGGAAGGTTCGGGACAGACCATGGAAATAACCGGCACTGTACGGGACACTACAGGGAAAATCGCAGGCTATTTCCGGTCAACATCCTCTGCCCGCCTCTGCGTCGCAAATGTTTTGCCGGACCAGTGACCTAATCGGCGGCAAAAAAATCCGGCCAGAGACCGTAATATAGCCGCTGGCCGGACAGGATGCCCTGCTTCAGATAACAGAGCATTTACCGCAGAAAGGGTCAGGCAATCGTGTGAGCCAGGGTACCAATCTTGCTGATTGCGACCGAGATATGGTCGCCCGGGAACATAAACAGTTGCGGGGTACGCGATTTACCCACACCGCCCGGAGAGCCGGTGATGATCACATCGCCTGGCGCCAGAGGAGTGAAACAGGTCACGTAAGCAATAATGTCCTGCACGGTATGGATCATATTGGCCGTGGAGTCATGCTGTACCTGCTGATCATTCAGGAAGGTTTTGATATCCAGCTGCTGCGGGTCCGGGATCTCATCGGTGGTGGTCATCGACGGACCAAAACCGCCGGTGGCCGGCCAGTTTTTACCGGCGGTGAACCAGGTAAACTGCATATCACGTACCGTAGCATCCATAAAGCAGCTGTAGCCTGCCACATACTGCAGGGCCTCACTGGCCGGAACCTGATGTGCATTTTTTCCGATAATCACGGCCAGCTCGCCTTCATAGTCGAACTGCTCACTGCTGGCAGGTTTCTGCAGCGGTGTGTTATGTGCGGAGAGCGTATCGGCAAAACGGACAAACAGCGTCGGTGCCGGGTTAGTTTCGCCAAACTCTTTACGCTTTTCGGAATAGTTCATCCCGACACAGAGAATTTTCCCCGGATTTTCGATCACCGGTAAAAAAGTAATTTCGTCTGCCTGGTAATCTGCAGGTTTATCAGATAACGCAGAAATTTCGGCTAAGGCGCCGGCAGTCAGTACTGCTTTAAGATCGCTGTAATCCACATATTTACCAGCATCAATGATACCGTCTTCCCGGATGAGACCGAAACTGTGCTGGTCATTATTATTAATTTTAAAACTGCATAACTGCATAGTAATTTAGTTTTCTTATGATTGTGAGGGTCCCCATATTATTACGATTGTGGCGCAGCAGATCCAGCAGGAAAATGCTTTCAGTTGAACATATTACGTCTAATCCGCCCGGCCTTACCGGCAATGATGACCACATCTCACTGATAAATATAATTATTTTTTAAATGATCAACAATAGTTGATCCCCCTGCAAAACCGGCCCGCTGATAACATTAACTACTGAAAAATGAAGAGATTAAAATAAAACTCCCCGGTAAAGCGCGGTTTTGACGGCAACAAAAAGTTTAATCCGCTACCGATTAACTGTCCCTGATAATAATTAGCCACCCGCCCTGTTATTGTTAACTTTTCGTTAAATAAAAGCGGTGATTGCGATGCATCCCGGAGGACTTCGGGCGCCCGTAAACCTCTGCCAGCGGACGAAGGGACAACGGCCCCGGGTCCGGGGTCCGTCATACACCCGTTATCAGCCTGCGGTCTGGTCCTGCAACACAGGTGGTAATACGCCGGAAGAGACCTCTGACAGGCAACCGAACAAGGGATCCCACTGACAGATATCCAGCGTGACGATCAGGTTCTCCCTGCTGAACGGATCATCTTCAATCCATTGTCTGACCTGCTGTTCATTCTCCGCCCTGAAAATCAGTAACCCGGCGCGCAGCACTGACCCTTTCACCGGCCCCGATGCCAGCAGATGCCCTCGGGTGATCAGCCCGCGAAGGTAGCTGACATGCTCAGCAACATACTGCCCCCACTCCTCACCGTCCGGGTGCTCCATTCTGACTACAAAAATCATAATTACCTCCTCAATGACAGGATCCACAGTGTAATAAGCTCAAACCAGTGGTTAAAATAGCCATTATTTGTTTTCACAAACTACCAGGAGTTGTTAATGCCGGATAAACTGACCGGAATGCAGGTCTTTGTTGATGTCGTTAAGACTGGTTCATTTGTTGCTGCAGCCGGTGTCCGCGGTCTGTCCCCGCAGATGGTGGCCCGGCATATCACCGCCCTGGAACAGCAGCTCGGGGTTACGTTACTGTCCCGTACCACCCGGAAACAGAGCCTGACCGCCGCGGGGGCCGACTACTTCCGGCGCTGTGAAATTATCCTCGGAGCGGTCGAGGATGCTGAAAGACAGGTGAAATTCGACGTCACTCAGCCCGCCGGAACCTTAAGGATTAACAGCCCGGTGACCTTTGGCCGCTATTCTCTGATACCGTTTATCGCCGATTTTATGCGCCGTTACCCGCAGATCCGTATCGAACTGACGCTGTCTGATACGGTGATCTCACCGCTGGACAACGGTATGGATGCGGTGATCCGCATCGGTGAGCCGGATCCGTTACTCAGGCTGGTGGCAAAACCGCTGACTCCGTACCGGCTGATCCTTGCCGCGGCTCCGTCATATCTCGATCACTACGGGGCCCCGCTGTCTCCGGCACAGTTACCGCAGCACCGTTGCCTGGGCTTTTCGCCGTGGCTGGCCGGCGAGATACAGGAATGGACACTGACCGATGGCCGTCAGACCTGTCACACTGACGTCAGTCCGCCACTGGTGATCAATGACTGGGGAGCCCTGGCAGAGGCCGCCACCGAAGGACAGGGTATTCTGGCCGGCCACCGGCAAGCATTAGCGGGCTATTTCCGGCGTCAGCAACTGCGGCCCGTGCTGCCGGGCTATCACTTTCCGGACCAGAAAATGCATCTGCTCTACCCGGCGCGCCGTGGCACCGAGGCCAGACTCCGGTTACTGGTGACTGAACTCAGCCAGTGGTTCCCGCCAGCAGACGGTGCGTAATTGCTCACGCAGCCAGCGGTGGGCGGGATCTTTATCCGAGCGAGGATGCCACATCTGCGATACCGTGATCCCCGGGACTTTCACCGGAAGTTCAAACCGGCGCAGGGTCCCTTCACCCGGCAATGCGGAAATTCCGGGGTAATTCTGTAAAAAGGAGGCCGGTACCTGGGCGATAAGTTCCGAGCCAGTGACCACCGCCAGTGCCGGCGCGAAGCCCGGCACCACGGCGACCACTTCCCGTTGAAAGCCGAGTTCGGCCAGTGCACTGTCTATCGGCCCGCTGTATTTCCCCCGTCTGGATGAGGCAATATGCGGCCAGCGGATATAGTCCTCCAGCGTGATCCGGGGGAGCTGTGCCAGCGGATGATGGCTGTTGACCACCCCGACAAACCGGTCACGGAACAGGGCCTGCAGGCGGATTTCCGGTCCCGTCTCTCCCGCCACGCCGATTTCAATATCCACCTGTCCCTCACGCAGCTGACTGACATTTTTTTCCGGCTTTGGAATAAAGCATAAGCGAACGCCCGGGGCCTGTTGCGCGACCACCGCAATCAATGCCGCCCCGAATGCACTGATAAAGCCGTCATTGGCCCGCAGAATAAAGGTACGCTCCAGTTCCGGCAGGCATAGCGCCGTGGTGTCCGGGCGCAGCAACTCTCTGGCGGAAGAAACCGTTTTCCGGGTGCGCTCACGGATCTCCTCGGCATAGGGCGTGAGCACCATCTCCCGTCCGGCCCTGACCAGTAACGGGTCGCCGGTCACCGAACGTAAACGGCTCAGTGTACGGCTCATTGCGGAGGCACTCAGCCCGAGCCGGCGGGCGGCACCGGCCACCGAACGGGTCGTCAGCAGCATATCCAGCGCGGTTAACAGATTAAAATCAGCCTCGGCCATCGTGCGTTTTCCTGTCGATATTTTAATCATGGCGTTGCGTGCACTATATAACTGCAAAGAATGCACCTTCCGCCTGCTATCCTGAGAGAGTATATTCCCCACCTCTACAAATCAATGCGCAGACCGGATTGCATTTCCGGTCGCAACAGAAGTAACCGCGGAGACATTTAGCATGCTTTTTTCTGATATGCCGGGCGATGAAGGGCTGCCCGGACGACAACGCCGGCTGGCAATGATTGCGGTGATGATGACCACGGCGATGACCGTCTTTGATGCATCGATGGTCAATGTTGCCCTGCCACAAATTGCCCGCGCGATGAATGTCCGGGCCTCTGAAATTATCTGGGTATCCAACGGCTATCTGTTAGCCGCCGCCATGACACTGGCTATTTTCGCCGCGCTGGCCCCGCGGGTGGGCTACCGTGTTCAGTATCCCTGCGGCCTGCTGGTATTTACACTGTCTTCGCTGGGATGTGCCTTATCCGATACCCCGCACACGCTGATAGCGATGCGCATTCTGCAGGGGATCGGCGCTGCCGCGACCCTGAGTATCGGGCCGGCCGTGCTGCGTTCGGTGTTCCCTAACCGGTTACTGGGCCGTATTCTCGGTATGAATGCGCTGCTGGTTGCCTCAGGAACCGCCATTGCGCCCTTACTGGGCGGTACCCTGCTTTCAGCGTTCAGCTGGCAGTGGCTGTTTGCCATTAACCTGCCGCCGGGTATTCTGGCCATTACTCTGGCCATGCGTGTACTGCCTGAGCGGGCAAAAAAAATTACCGAGCCTTTCGACATGCCGGGGGCTTTCCTGTCGGCCATTGTGCCCGGCAGCCTGATCATGGCCGCGGACAGTTTCGCACGGCACGGCGGGCAGTCATTAACCGCAGATAACGTACTGCATGCCGCCGGTTTCCTGGCACTTGCACTGGCCGCCGGGGCCGCGTTTATCTATTGTGAACGCCGGGCCAGTAAACCGTTATTACCGCTGTCTATCTTCTCATCATCCCGTTTTTCACTGGCGGCCCTGACCTCGATGGCGTCATTTATCAGTCAGGGGATCACGTTTATCGCACTTCCGTTCCTGTTCCAGAACGTGTACGGCTATAGCGCGTTTATCTCAGCATTACTGTTTACCCCCTGGCCTCTCGGCATCATCCTGGCCGCACCCCATGCCGGGCGTCTGTCTGACCGCTTTCCGCCGGCACTGATCTCCACCACCGGACTCTGTATTTTTGTGACGGGTCTGGCCCTGCTGGCTACCCTGCCGGAACATGCCAGTGTCCTCAATATCTGTCTGCGCAGCCTGGTGTGCGGTATCGGTTTTGGTTGTTTCCAGAGCCCGAACAACCGCGAAATGCTATCCAACGTGGCGCGGGAAAACAGCAGCTATGCTTCAGGAACACTGGCCATTATGCGGATGTTCGGGCAATGCATGGGCAGTGCCGCCATCGGTGTGATCCTCGCGCTGTTCAGCCAGCAGGATCTGCACAGTGAAAGCCATGCCGTGCATATTGCTCTGTGGGTTGCCGTCACGTCCTGTCTGATTGCGATTATTGTCAGCGTCAGCCGCATTCGTCGTCCCTGATGCTTCACCCCCCGGGTCCTCCCGGGGGTGACCGGTACGGGTCGCGGGGTTCCGCGCGTGACCTGTCCGGTCAGCAGCCTTCCGTACTTCCTTCCGGCAGATGATATGCAATAAAACGCTGCAGGATCCCGGTCGCCTCCGGGGTTTCCGTCATCTGCGCCAGAATGGCATCGGTATCCCTTCCTTCCTGGCCGAAGACCGTCCGGTTCCTCTCTGTCATCGCCCTGGCGGCCGCGGCCGGGAATTCCGGATGAAACTGGGTGGAAACCGCATATTTTCCGTAACGGATGATCTGATGGGGGTCGATAGCCGACCGGCCCAGCACCTCAGCTCCTGCCGGCAGCCGGGTCACCGATTGCATATGTGTCAGATGCGCCGGGAAGGTGGCGGGTAAATTCTGCAGCAGAGGATCGGCCGCTGCGGCGGGGGTCAGGCTGACCGGTAAACATCCGGTTTCGCGGATACAGTCAAGATACCCCACCTCGCCACCCAGGGCATGAGCCATCAGCTGATGTCCGTAGCAGACCCCCATCAGCGGCATCTCTGCGATTATCGCCTGGCGTATCCATTCGGCAGTGGCCTCACTCCACGGCAGCCGATCCGTCACCATCGCCCAGGAACCGGTAATAACGGCCAGCCGCGCGGGGTCCGGTGGCGGTAACGCTTCCCCTTCAAATACCCGTACCACCTGGATGGCAGATAACGGCAGGCCCATGGCCTGGCTGAACCACTGTGGTAAATCCCCGTACTGCTGACGGATAGCTTCCGGGGGTGTCCCGGTCTGAATAATGATCACTGCTGACTGTGCCATAAAATTCCCTGTGTCACGGTTATTTCTGCGGATAGTAATAGCCGGAAACCGTGGCTATCACAACCACCTTATTATCCGGGCAATGCGCCGGCTGGCAGCCACCCCGGAATAACGTGACACCGTCACACAACCCAGCCCCTCCCTGCCGGGCAATGGGCGGTCAGACAAGCCCCGTATTCCGTGCAGTACAGGCCGCAACCCGGGGCCACATTCCGGGCGCTGACTGTTTTATCGCCGCCTCCGGGGGCATTTTCCTGCAGGGACTTTCCCCGTACCGGTAATCGTTCTATGATTAAGCCGAATTTTTATTATTTGGGCGTGTTATGAAAACGATTGTTGAAGGGTTTCTGAACTTCCAGAAAGAAGTTTATCCGGAGCGTAAAGCGCTGTTCCATAGCCTGGCGGCCAGCCAGAATCCAAAAGCTCTGTTTATCTCCTGTTCAGACAGCCGTCTGGTTCCTGAGCTGGTGACTCAGCAGGAACCGGGCCAGTTATTTGTCATTCGTAATGCAGGCAACATTGTGCCGTCCTTCGGTCCGGAACCGGGCGGTGTGTCTGCCACCATCGAGTATGCTGTGGTCGCGCTGGGTGTCCGCGATATCATTATCTGCGGTCACTCGAATTGCGGTGCGATGGGGGCTATCGCCAAATGTCAGGATATGCACACCATGCCAGCCGTCGAGCACTGGCTGCGTTATGCCGATGCGGCGAAAGCCGTGGTGGACAAAAACGACTACCCGGATGAAGAGCATAAAGTCAGTGCGATGGTACGGGAAAACGTGATCGCGCAGCTGAATAATATTAAAACTCACCCGTCCGTGGCTGTGGCCCTGCGCAATGAAAAAATCCGCCTGCATGGCTGGGTTTATGATATTGAAAGTGGTGAAGTTCAGGCACTGGATCGCGGCGGCAAAAAGTTTGTGTCGCTGGCAGAAAATCCGGGTACCTGTTTCGAATAAGTTTTACCGGCATTCGCCGTCTGTCACTGCGGGCCTCCGGGTCCGCAGTGTACACCCGGAAGTCATCTGCGACAGACAGGTTTGGTGCAGTGGCCCTGCAAACAGGCCGCACCGATGACCGGACGGGCCGGCAGAGAAAAATAGTGGTTCATTTAGGGAGAATGCGATGAGTACACCGGTTGACAGATCTGCTCTTGATACACTTTTCCATCAGGCACGTACCCACAGTTACTGGCAGGATAAACCGGTAACGGATGATATTCTGCAAAGACTGTATGAACTCACCCGCCTTGGCCCGACATCGGCCAACTGTTCCCCGGCCCGATTCGTGTTTGTGAGATCCGAGGCCGGCAAACAGGCACTGAAACCCGCCCTCTCTTCCGGGAATATCGAAAAAACGATGGCCGCACCGGTCACCGTGATCGTGGCCTCTGATATGGCATTCTATGAGAAGTTACCTGGCCTGTTCCCTCATGCCGACGCCCGCAGCTGGTTTACCAGCAGTGAAAGCCTCGCACGGGAAACCGCCTTTCGTAACAGCAGTCTGCAGGCCGGATATCTGGTGGTGGCTGCGCGCTCGCTGGGGCTGGATGTCGGTCCGATGTCAGGGTTTGATGCGGAGAAAATTAACGAAGTTTTCTTTCACGGTAGTGACTGGCAGGTCAATCTGCTGATCAATATTGGCTACGGAGATGACTCGAAACTGCATGGCCGCTTACCGCGTCTGGATTTCGACGACGCCTGCCGTTTTGCCTGATAAAAACCGCCCGGAGAGCGAAGTGAATCCGCTGTCCGGGAGATCCTCCGGCCACAATACGCACAGCTCATTCCAGTAGGATAACCGCAACAGCCGTTGCTGTTTACTTCTGTTCATCATTTGTCCAGGCCGGATCCAGATATCCCGGGCCAATGCCGTATAACCCCATGATCGGGATCATCGACTCGAGCAGCAAATGACTGTCTCTTGCTCTTTCCGCCGCCGGACTCCGTGTTGCCAGACCGGAGAGTCGTTTTAACTTCTGCCATAAAACCGATGCCATGATAGTTCCCCGCTGTGTTCTGATAACACCAGTACAGCCTGAAAATCGCCTTAAGGGAAATATCAAATTTATCGCTGTTATGAACTAAAATCGCATTACTACCTGCCCCCCTGGCCATTCACCGGGGGCGTAACCCTTCGGTGATCACCTGCTGAATACTGTCCAGGGTTTGTTCAAAAAACACCGCATCCTGTAACGTTTTTCCGGTGATCGCCTCTACCTGGGTCGCAAAATCGGCATAGTGCTGAGTGACCGACCACAACATAAAAATCAGATGCCAGGGGTCGATAGCGGTCAGTTGCTGACGTTCGATCCACAGGCGGATCAGCGCGGCTTTTTCGTCCACCAGCGCTCTCACCGGCCCGGCCAGTTCTTCTTTCAGTACCGGTGCGCCCTGCAGCATTTCCAGGCAGAACAATCGCGAAGCGCGGGGATGGTCCCGCGAAACTTCCAGCTTCAGGCGGATATACTGACGGATAGCCTCCAGCGGCTGCTGATCGGCCTGCAATGCCCGCAGGGGGGCCAGCCAGACCGCCAGCAGATCCTGCAGTACCGCCAGATAGAGCTGCTTTTTAGAGGGGAAGTAGTAGAGCAGATTGGTTTTAGAGATCCCGGCGGCTACTGCGACCTGTTCCAGCCGCGTGCCATGCAGGCCAAACTGAGAAAACAGCATCAGAGCCGCATCGGTAATGGCAGAACGTTTTTCCGCGGTCGTCCGGCGGCGGCGCCCGGAATTTTTTTCTACAGCGTTCACTCAGACCTCGTAATTTCTGACTTTTCCGCATCATAACAGAATCCCCCGGTGCCCTCCCATCGCAGGGCTGCCCTTTTTTTGCACAGTCGCCTGAAAATCGTGCATCCTTTTTTACCAAATGGTCCACTTTAACCCTCGTCTGTTTGCATTGTTTTTACATCTCTTTGTTTTACTTAATCTTTAAAACATGGCATACGCCTTGCATTAACTTTTACGCGACGACAGTACGGAGTTGCAGGATGCACCGCCGCCAGTAGGTTAAACCCGTGATCATCTTTCAGACGAGGTGTGGCATGAAGATAGGCGTATTTATCCCGATTGGTAATAATGGCTGGCTGATTTCTGAAAATGCTCCCCAGTATCTGCCGGATTTTGAACTGAACAAAACCATCGTGCAGAAGGCCGAGCATTATCAGTTTGATTTCGCGCTTTCAATGATCAAATTACGCGGCTTTGGCGGCAAGACCGAATTCTGGGATTACAACCTGGAATCGTTCACCCTGATGGCCGGCCTCGCGGCCGTAACCTCCCGCATTGAACTGTATGCAACCGCCGCCACGCTGACCCTGCCTCCGGCCATCGTCGCCCGGATGGCCACCACCATCGACAGCATTTCCGGCGGCCGCTTTGGCGTCAATCTGGTGACCGGGTGGCAAAAACCGGAATATGACCAGATGGGCCTGTGGCCCGGTGAAGAGTATTTCTCCCGCCGTTATGACTATCTGACCGAATACGTCACGGTATTACGTGACCTGTGGGGCACCGGTCAGTCCGATTTTAAAGGCGATTTTCTGACCATGAATGACTGCCGGATGAAGCCTCAGCCGCAGAAACCGATGAAGGTGATCTGTGCCGGTCAGAGCGATGCCGGTATGGCTTTCTCCGCCCGCCATGCTGAATATAACTTCTGCTTTGGTAAAGGCGTGAATACCCCCACCGCCTTTGCACCGACGGCTCAGCGGATGCGTAGTGCCGCAGAGGCCGCCGGCCGCGAGGTGGGATCCTATGTGCTGTTTATGATCATCGCCGATGAGACCGACGACGCCGCCCGCGCCAAATGGGAGCACTATAAGGCCGGGGCCGATCAGGAGGCCCTGGCATGGCTGACCACCCAGAGCCAGCAGGACACCCGTTCCGGCCAGGACACCAATGTCCGGCAAATGGCAGATCCGACGTCCGCCGTCAATATCAATATGGGCACGCTGGTCGGTTCCTACGCCACCGTCGCCCGACTGCTGGATGAAGTGGCCACCGTGCCCGGCACTGAAGGCATTTTGCTGACATTCGACGATTTTGTGCAGGGTATCGAAAATTTTGGCCGGGAAATCCAGCCGTTGATGACCAGCCGCAGCGGTGCTGTTAATGCCATGCAGGAGGTAGCCTGATGAATACTGTGAACTGTCCAACCACCCGTCATCTGAATAATGTCGTGCTTACCGCCGAACCGGAAGCGATCGCCTTTCCGCCGGAGCAGACCGCATTGATTGTGGTCGATATGCAGAATGCCTATGCCACGCCGGGCGGCTATCTGGACCTGGCCGGATTTGATGTGTCTGCCACCCGTCCGGTGATCGCCAATATTAAAACGGCCGTGGCCGCCGCCCGACAGGCGGGTATTAAAATCATCTGGCTGCAGAATGGCTGGGATGATCAGTATGCGGAGGCCGGTGATGCCGGTTCGCCCAACTTCCATAAATCCAATGCACTGAAGACCATGCGCCGTCAGCCCGAACTGCAGGGCAGGTTACTGGCCAAAGGCGGCTGGGATTATGCGCTGGTGGATGAACTGGTCCCGCAACCGGAGGATATTCTGATCCCCAAAATCCGCTACAGTGGCTTTTACAACACCCCGCTCGACAGCATGTTGCGCAGCCGGGGGATCCGCCACCTGATCTTTACCGGCATTGCCACCAATGTCTGTGTGGAGTCGACCCTGCGCGACGGCTTCTTCCTGGAGTATTTCGGCATCGTCCTGAAGGATGCTACCTATCAGGCCGGTCCCCCATCGGCCCATGATGCTGCCCTTTTTAATATCCGTACCTTCTTTGGCTGGGTGTCAGATGTCAGCAGCCTGTGCTCTGCGCTGGGACAGACCTCCGCCGCCGGACTGACCGGCACCGCTGCCTGAACGTTTTTTTTACTGTAAAAATGAGGAAACTACGATGCCAAAAACTGTCATTACCCCTGCCGGTACCGGTACCCCTCTGGCACCGTTCGTGCCGGGCACCCTGGCGGATGGCGTGGTCTATGTCTCCGGGACCCTTCCGTTTGATGAACATAATAATGTTGTCCATGTCGGGGATGCAGCGGCCCAGACCCGGCATGTGCTGACCATCATTAAAAGCGTGATTGAAACCGCCGGCGGCAGTATGGATGACGTGACTTTTAATTCCATTTTCATTACCGACTGGCAGAACTATGCCGCGGTCAATGAAGTTTATGCGGAGTTCTTCCCCGGCGAAAAGCCGGCCCGCTACTGCATTCAGTGTGGTCTGGTAAAACCCGATGCACTGGTCGAGATTGCGACTATCGCGCATATCAGTCACTAAGAGGCCACGCCTATGCAGATTGAAATCAGCGGGCTGAGTTCCCCCGGGGTCCCGGTGCTTGTACTCTCTGCAGGACTGGGGGGGCTAGGCAGTTTCTGGGCCCCCCAGCGGGCCAGCCTGCAGGCCCGCTACCGGCTGGTGACCTATGATCATTACGGCACCGGTAATAATCCGGCCACACTGCCGGAGCCATACAGCCTGCAGGAGATGAGCCGGGAGCTGGCGGATGCGCTGACGGCCCACGGTATTCAACGTTTCAGTCTGCTGGGGCATGCCCTTGGCGGACTGATCGGTATGCAGCTGGCGGCGGACTATCCTGAACGGGTGATAAGCCTGGTGGTGGTGAACGGGTGGCTGACCCTGAATGCCCATACCCGGCGTTGTTTCCGGGTCCGTCAGGATCTGCTGCTGAACAGTGGCGTGGAAGCCTTTGTCCGTGCTCAGCCCCTGTTTCTTTACCCTGCAGACTGGCTGGCCGCACATCAGGAACAGGCAGAGGCCGCCGATAGCCATCATCTGCAACATTTTCAGGGAACCGGTAATCTGCTGCGACGACTGTCGGCATTGATGGCCGCAGACTTTAGTGCAATGGCCGCCGGGCTGACACTGCCGGTGTTACTGATGTACAGCCAGGATGATCTGCTGGTGCCCTGGGGCTGCTCCCTTGAACTGGAGGCCGCCTTACCGCAGGCAGAGTGTATCGCCATGGCGCGGGGCGGTCATGCCATGAGTGTGACCTGCAGCGAAGAGTTCAACCAACGACTGCTGCCCTGGCTGCAGCAGCATGCCACCGTCTGACCGGGCCTGCCCGGAGCAGGTGACAGCCACCGGAGAAATCACTATGACGATCCCCCCTATCGAACAACAACAGTTCCGGAATGCGATGTCCCGGCTGGGTGCCGCTGTTAATATTATTACCACCGACGGTCCGGCAGGCCGTGCCGGATTTACCGCCTCGGCGGTATGCAGTGTGACCGATACCCCGCCGACACTGCTGGTCTGTCTGAACCGGTCGGCCTCGGTCTGGCCGGTGTTTCAGCAAAATGATGTGCTGTGTGTGAACACGCTGGCCAGTGACCATGAAACACTTTCCGGGTTATTTGGCGGCAAAACCCCGATGGAAGATCGCTTCCGGGCCGCGCAATGGTCTGTACTGACCACGGGTTCGCCGGTGCTGACCGGGGCCGTGGTCTCCTTCGACTGTAAAATTACCCATAGCGTGGCGGTGGGTACGCATGAAATTTTGTTCTGCGAGGTGCTGGCACTGGCCGGTGACCCGCTGACCCACGGCCTGGTCTGGTTTGACCGGCGCTACCACCCGCTTATCCGGCAGGATGCCTGTTAACATTGCCCGTTTTCGGGGTTCATTGCTTTTCCACTCTCACGGAGTACAGCGTCTATGAACTGGTTTCCTGTTTGGCGAAAAAAAACGGCATTACCCGAAGGTGGCGTGATCGCCCCCGATGAAACCCTGCCGGCCGGCCCGACCCTGATCCTCGGGTTACAGCACGCGGTGGCGATGTTTGGTGCCACGGTGCTGATGCCCCTGCTGATGGGGCTGGATCCGAACCTGAGTATCCTGATGTCCGGCATCGGTACGCTGTTATTCTTTGTGATCACCCGTGGCCGGGTGCCCGCGTATCTCGGGTCCAGTGCCTCATTTGTCGGTGTGGTGATAGCCGTCACCGGATTTACCGGTCAGGGGCTGAATCCGCATCTGGGACTGGCGCTGGGGGGGATAATTGCCTGTGGTGCCGTCTATGCCGTTATCGGGCTTATCGTGATGAAAACCGGCGCGGGCTGGATAGAAAAGTTGATGCCGCCGGCCGTCACCGGTGCCGTGGTCATGGCAATCGGCCTTAATCTGGCACCGGTCGCTATCCATAGTGTGTCCGGATCCGGGTTTGATAGCTGGGTGGCGGTGATCACGGTGGTTTGTATCGGCCTGGTAGCGGTTTTTACCCGCGGAATTGTACAGCGGTTATTACTGCTGACCGGCCTCTGCCTGGCCTGGGCCATCTATGCCCTGCTGACCAACGGTCTGGGGCTGGGGAAACCGGTGGACTTCTCCGCGCTGGCCTCAGCACCATGGTTCGGGCTACCGGCGACCACGGCACCGGTATTCGACCTTCAGGCGATGATTATGATTGCGCCGGTGGCGATCATCCTGGTGGCCGAAAACCTCGGTCATCTGAAAGCGGTCGCCGGTATGACCGGTAATGATATGCCCCCCTGGACCGGGCGCGCCTTTTTTGCTGACGGTCTGGCGACACTGTTATCCGGCGCAGTCGGGGGCTGTGGCGTTACCACCTACGCCGAAAATATCGGCGTGATGGCGATCACCAAAGTCTATTCCACGCTGGCCTTTGTCGCGGCGGCCGTGATCGCACTGTTACTCGGTTTTTCACCGAAGTTCGGGGCCTTAATCCACACCATTCCCGCACCGGTGATTGGGGGAGCCTCGGTGGTCGTTTTCGGTCTGATTGCGGTTTCCGGGGCGCGTATCTGGGTACAGCATCAGGTCGACCTGAGTCGTAATAACCATCTGATCATGGTCGCAGTGACGCTGGTGCTGGGTGCCGGTAACTTCTCCCTGAATATCGGCAGCTTTACCCTGAGCGGTATCGGTACGGCCACCTTTGGCGCCATCCTGCTTAATGCCTTCTTAAGTTATCCGCGTAAAAAAACCGGGCAAGATGCCAGCCTCCCCGGCCGTGCCCGATAACCTTCGTTTCCACGCCGTTTCTTACCGCTTCACCCCGGGGCGGTAAGAAATTTTCGGTGACGTTAATTAAGATTTAGTTAACTTTCTGCGATAGTATCCTGCACAGGCCCCTTCTGTCTTACTGAGGACACGATGTTCGATATCACCAGCTATAGCGTTTTTGTGTTATCTGTTTTTCTGCTGTCAGTCACCCCCGGCCCGGATATGGCTTATGTGATCGGACAAAGTGTGGTCAATGGCCGACGTGCCGGATTCTTTTCTGCCAGCGGCGTAGCGCTGGGGAGCTGTACCCATGCGCTGGCCAGTACCCTGGGACTGACTGCGGTGATCGCCGCGTCACCACTGATGTTTTCGATAGTGAAATTCCTCGGTGCTTTGTATCTGGTCTTCCTCGGGGCAAAGATGATCCTGTCGACCTTCAGGAAACAGGCCTCATCCCCTGCAGAAACAGTGGTTCCGGTGAACGGCATTGCCGCCGGCAGTTTGCTGTGTAAGGGCTTTATCACCACACTGACCAACCCTAAAGTATTACTTTTCTTTATCTCTTTCTTCCCGCAGTTTGTTACACCGCATGGTGCGCATCAGACCGCCTCTTTCCTGATCCTCGGCATGACCTATGCCCTGGTCGCCTTTATGGTCGATATCTCCTGCGCGCTGCTGGCCGGCGGAGCTTCTGATAAATTTGCAGGAAATCAGCGTTTGCAGCGGGTGATGGACAGGATCGTGGGGACCGCCTTTATCGGTTTAGGGATCCGCCTGGCGCTGACCCGCCGTTAGGCACGTTCGCCGGCCTTTGGCCGGAGCCACCGCCAGGTAATAAATATCCTCCGGCACAGACGGAGATTTTTCAAATGCGCCTGTCAGGCTTTCTTACCCGCAGCGTCCTGACAGGCGCATCGCAACCTGACGTATATTTTGGATTAGATACACTCATCCTGGTCGGGATATCCAAAAACATATGAAGCGACATTCTGCTTCCGGGATATTCACTTTTTTTATTCACACAGCTTTCTTAATATTTTCCCTATTGCCTTCGCCGCTCTCCATAAAAGATCTGTCTTCGGTACTTAGGGGCGACAACGCTGTGATATTTACAGTGCCATCGGATATACGCTAAGCTCTTTTCGGTCCTCACCGGGCCCCCCTTTTGATGTCCTGTTAAACCTTTGCAGTTGCCAGACCGCAAGGGGGTTTAACAAATCAAAAGGGGTTTTTATCTGCGGCCCAACGCTGAAAGCTTTACGGAACCCCCGGCCTGCCCGTGAGATTTCCGTAGACGAAAAAGGGAATACAGATCATTCCATTTTTAACGATTTTCAGCACCGAACCGAAAGGCAACATCCGTTGGCCTGGTTGCGCTCTCAGAGGCCGGTACGTGAAAACGCTTCCTGAACAGTCCCCGGTACAGCCTGTCCACCGTTCAGCCGCAGAGCCCTCCGGTCATCCGGGCGTTTGTTCGTTACTGAAATCGTTCATTTCTCCCCGTACGGCTGTGCGGTAAAACGCTTCCTGATCGGGCTCCTGTCAACCCGTACAGACCACCGTTCAGCCGCAGGAGCCTTGCGGTAATCCGGCGTTTGTCCGTTACTGAAATCGCGCAATCGAATAGGGAGTGAGATCGACGGCGGGGGGGTGGCCATAGACTAAATCTGCAATTAACTGTCCGGTTGTCGCACATTGCGTTAACCCGAGGTGTCCATGGCCGAAGGCATAGAACACATGTTTATGTGCCAGCGAAGGTCCGATTACCGGCAGACTGTCCGGCGTACTTGGCCGGTGCCCTGCCCAGGGTATCCCTCGCCCGGAATCCAGGCCCGGCAGGTACATTTTAGCCAGCGTGACCAATGCCTCTGAACGCTGGTAATTCGGCGGGCTGGAGATCCCCCCGAATTCCGCTGCCCCGCCGATACGCAGGCCACAGCTCAGCGGGGTGATGACAAATTTCCGCTCGGCAAAAATAACTTCGCGGGAGAGCGAGACCTGAGGGTCCTTCAGCGTCGTATTGTATCCCCGTTCACTTTCCAGGCAACATTGCTCCCCCAGCTGACGGGTTAACGCTTGCGACCAGACTCCCGCCGCGATAACGACATCATCGGCGTCAATCCGCAGATCATTACTCAGCAGAACCTGCTGAGTTCCGTGCGCAGCAGGCCTGATCCCCGTCACTTCCCCCCGCAGGATCCTGACCCCATGGCCCGCCAGCCATTCACGAAGTTTATCTGTCAGTACTTTCGGGTCACTGACCACTCCGGCCTGTGGGGCAAATACCCCATGACGGACCCGGCTGCCGAGATCAGGCTCAAGCTGCCGGGCTTCCTCCGACGACAGAGAGTGAGCTTCCACACCGGCTCGCTTACGCATTTCCCAGACCGATTTATCCGCCTCAAACCCGGCGTCACTCTCATAGACGATCAATGCCCCCTTACGGTGTAACTCGCCGCTCAGCCCCGTATCTGCCAGCATGGATTGTAAATCATCAAACGCCCGTCGGTTAAGCGCAGCCAGCGCCTGATGGAGCGGTAGCCCGGCATTTTTTCGGCCGGCTTTATAAAAACGATACAGCCACGGTAACATTTTCAGTGAGTGTGCGGGACGCAGCGACAATGGCCCCAGGGGATCCAGCATCCAGCCGGGCACTTTCATAAACACGCCCGGCATGGCCGCCGGATTCACTTCCATCACGGCAATCGAGCCGGCATTGCCGAAGGACACCTTATCCCCGGCAGGGTCTTTATCGATTACGGTAACGTCTGCGCCCTGTTTCTGCAGGTGATAAGCCACGGAAAGGCCGACAATGCCGGCACCGATGACAGTCACTTTTTTCATAGCTAAGCCTCTGATATTATTCCGTGCCGGCATTTACAGGAAGGTGCATCAGCGCCCTTCCGGCAGCAAAATCCTCGGCACGTCCGGTCTGTTGCAGAATAAAGTGTCGCAGTTAACAGTGTTGCACGACTTTTTACCCGGCTAACTGATGAGTAACCCCCTGACGGAGGGGCTTTCCCGGCCATCTTTACCACTGGACCGCCCTCGTCTCCGGTTTATACGATCCCCCCCGCAAAAGGGTCATCCTCATCCATCAGCAGAGTGGTTTCTGCACAGACCCAGGCATTTCCGCGGATCACCGGCTGTATGCCTTCTTCGGCGGCCTCATAGTAAGCTTCGAACACGCTGCCGGTGATGCCGGCCTGTCGCCAGAGTGTTCCTGGTGCTAATTTTCCGTCGGCTGCCAGGCAGGCCAGTTTTGCGCTGGTCCCTGTACCGCACGGCGAACGGTCATAGCTTCCTCCGGGGCACATCACAAAATTGCGGCTATCGGCCATAGCGTCAGCCGCAAAAAGTTCGATATGATCGATCAGCGCCCCGTTTTCTCCGCAAATCCCCTGCCGCTTCAGCTCGCTCTGCAATTCCAGCGATAACACCGTCAGCTGAGGAATATTTTCTTTTGAAACGGCCATACCTGGGTTATTCACCAGGAAAAACCAGTTACCGCCCCAGGCTATATCCCCCGTGATGGTGCCGAAAGACGGTGTCTGAACGTCAACGTCTTTCTTAAAACGCCAGGATGAGACATTACGGACACTGACAGAATGATCCTCATGGAGAATGGCCGTCACCGTCCCGACCGGTGTTTCAATCTTATGACTACCCGCCGTAATTTTTCCCATATAGGCCAGCGAACGCACCAGCCCGATGGTTCCGTGTCCACACATGCCCAGATAGCCGGTATTATTAAAGAAAATCACGCCTGCACAGGCGGTACTGTCAACAGGAGTACAGAGTAAAGCGCCCACCAGAATATCGTTGCCTCTGGGTTCCAAAATGCATGTTCGCCTGAAGTCATCATGCCGGGCGGAGAGTATATCCATCCGTTGTTTCATCGACCCGTTACCGGTATCCGGAAAACCATCGATGACGAGCCTGGTAGGTTCCCCGCCGGTATGCGAGTCGATAATCGAAATACGCTTCATCACTTTTTCCTGTCTGTTAAAAGTCATCTCAGTAAACGTTCTCCGCAACGGAGAGATCCCCCGCCGGCAGATGACCACAGGCAGAGTCATTATCCTGGCGGACAGGGTCTCAGCCGGTATTGCTGGCGTGGTAACAGAACCGGTCTGTTCCCCGAGCGGGGCTCATTACCCCGGTAACGATTTTCACTCTTACACCGGTTAAGGCCCACGGATTAATTCGCTGTGCCGGACTGACATAAGATATCGGATACCATATATGATATTGCATTTTATGTGCCATCTTCGAATCCCCTGATCCTGCGGTATTTCTCTGCGACCACGGACGCCTGATGCGCCACATCAGGGCATGTTTGCCCCGTAAAATGACAAGACCCTTCGCCGGGACGACAGAGATTTTCTTAAATGAAGTTGTCAGACGCCATTAAACAAGGGGCAGCCGATGATGACCGGCGATCCTATTTCCTATCTTCGGTAAGCGGATAATATGGCAGCAGCGGCACTCTCAGATGCCGGAAAGCGGGTGTGTCAGCGGGATAGCACGGAGCTTTGAAAGAGATTGGCGGGTGAAGCCTTGTTGCGGGGGTCTCGTGTAACCCCCCACTCAGGGGGGCCATGTCACTGTTCAGCATACCAGGGGAAGCCTCCTGGTTAACTATACTGTCGCTTATTCGTCGTCCGGCAGATCAAAACACTGCTGAATAAAGTCCGTCGCCTCTGCGACACCTTCACCGGAGATCGTATGCGGAACGCCTGGCTGATAGAACGAGGTGACCTCCACCCCGGCCGCGGTCAGTTGTTGCTCTGCATGGCGGCTTTCGGTCCACGGGATCACCTGATCGTCCTGGCCGTGGATCAGCAACACTTTACTGCCCGGGGCCGGGTGCAGAGGCGGCGGAGAGGCGAGACGTCCTGAAAATGCGATCACACCGGCCAGCGGAAATGCCGCCCTCGCCAGAGCATCCAGTGCCATGATACTGCCCTGAGAAAAACCGGTCAGGACCACTTCATCCTCCGGCGTGATACCGTACTGACTGAAAATCTTTTGCAGGGCCGCATCGAACGACGTTCTGGCTTCGGCAATCCGCGCCGGACGGTTTTCATCGGTTACCCCGTTGACACTGAACCACTGATAGCCGGACCCCATATCACAAGGAAAAGGGGCATCGGGTGCGATGCAGGTCAGTCCCGGAAACGACTCCGCCCAGAAATCTCCCAATCCCTGCAGGTCTGCACCATTACTGCCTACGCCGTGTAACAGAATTACAATTTGCTTGCTCATAGTTGTCCTCTCACAGTCCCGGCCCGCATCAGCCAGGCCCGGCTGGCACACTGCCCGTCGGAGTCAGTGTGTCATTCAAATAAAATCGATGTCAGTTGTTTTGCAGGTACCGGATGACGGAGCCCGGGCCCCGGAAGCCCCGGTGCAGACCGGACCTGCGGCAGATAAACAGAAAATACGGCACGTCCGGAAGCCCCTGCCCGCGTTGGTTCCAGTGCAGACCAGCCGCCCGGTGATAAGCACGGGTCGGCCCGGGTAAAATCGCCAGGCAACACGTATTGCCGTGCCGTTACCGCCAGTGTAGCAAAAACTTCGGTGAATGTTGTCCGCCAGTGGCTTCGGAATACTGCCCCTGCCCGATCATCCCGGGAACGGCTTTAGAAAGCGTCTTTCCGCCCGATCAGACAGGGAGTAATACCGCTAACCGAAGCGGGCCGGGGATAACTGTGTTTGCCCCCCGGAACAGAGTCTGTAACGGCCACGCATTTCGGGAAGCCACATTGGTTAATGGCTGATGCCATTATTCTATGGAAAGTCTGGTAACCGTATCCGATAGGGGCCCGGGTAACCGAAGCGGGCCAGGCATGAATACGTTTGCCCCCGCCACAGAGCCTCAAAAGGCCCCGCGCATCGGGAAGCCGCACTAGCTAATGGCTGATGCCGTTATTCTGCGGGGACACCGGTAACCAGACCGATTCGGACATGGCTGTATTTACCCCGGGGCACAGCTCCTCTCACGGCCCCGCATTTCGGGAAGCCGCATTGGTCAATGGCGGATGCTGTTATTCTTCAGGGATACCGGTAACCAGACCGATTCGGGAATCACTGTATTTGCCCAGGGACAGAGCCTCAAACAGCCCCGCGCATCGGGAAGCCGCACTAGCTAATGCCGTTATTCGATGGAGCCCCTGGAAACCTGGGGCCGGGAACGACTGTATTTGCCCCCGGGACAGAGCCTCTCACGGCCCCGCATTTCCGGAGGCTGCACCGGCCGGGGACTGATGCCTTCTTTGGCGGGGTTTGCCCGTGGCCAGCGCCGCCGGGCGTGGCAGTATCAGAAGCCTTCCAGCACTATCTTACCGCGTGACCGTCCGCTTTCTATCCTGCGGTGTGCTTCCCGCAGGCTGGCGGCAGTAATTTTACCCGCATGTTCAGCCAGGGTGGTCCGCAAGGTTCCGTTATCGATCAGTGATGCAATATCATTCAGGATCTCGTGCTGACGGATCATATCTTCCGTGGTATACAGCGAACGGGTAAACATCAGTTCCCAGTGCAGCGAAATCGCTTTACGCTTCAGCGGCATGGCATCCAGCGTTTTTGGATCATCGATTAATCCCAACCGCCCCTGCGGGGTCAGTATTTCAACCAGCTGGTCATAATAATCATCGGTATGGGTCAGGCTGGCCACATAATCGACCGAACGGATACCTTTTGCCGCCAGTTGCTCACTGAACGGCTGCCGGTGGTCGATAACATGATCGGCACCCAGCGATTCAACCCACTGACGGGTTTCCGGGCGTGAAGCCGTGCCGATCACCGTCAGGCCGGTCAGCCGGCTGGCCAGCTGTGTCAGAATGGAGCCCACACCCCCGCCTGCACCGACGATCAACAGGCTTTTCCCCTGGCCCCCTCCGACCTGTAAGCGGTCAAATAACAATTCCCAGGCGGTCAGGGAGGTCAGCGGAAGTGCGGCGGCTTCTGCCGCACTCAGGCTGGCGGGTTTACGGCCGGTAATACGTTCATCCACCAGGTGATACTCCGCATAGGTGCCCGGACGGATTAGTGACCCCGCATAGAAAACTTCATCTCCGGGGCTGAATAATGTGACACTGTCACCTACGGCTTCCACCACCCCGCAGGCATCCCAGCCCAGCACTTTGGGTGAGGACGGATTATCGCCGTGACGTACTTTCGTATCGACAGGGTTTACCGAGATGGCCTTAATTTTCACCAGCAGGTCATGACCGGAGGGCTGTGGTTTTTCCAGTTCAGTGTCATACAGCGATTGCGGATCGGTTAACGGTAAACCTGCCTGCTGATATACGATAGCTTTCATTTCTGCACTCCTCAGGTTGAATACGGGTCACAGCCTTTGCTGTCTGCCTACATTCTGGCCGACGGCCGGCAGCAGAAACAGTACCTTTGCAGAGTAAGACTTTCACAATTTTTGTGAAAACGGCTACGATTACCGTCAGAAACCGGGGCAATCCGGCCCGTCAGCATGGCACGATAACGGAGGCAGCGATGGTTCGTCCTGAAGATCTCAGGTTATTTCTGCGGGTGGCTGCGCTGGGCAGTTTCTCCCGCGCGGCACGTGAGGCTGGCCTGTTACCGGGCCAGGTCAGTGCGGCTATCCAGAGGCTGGAAACCCGGCTCAATACCCGGCTGTTTGCACGTTCCACCCGCAGCTTACGTCTGAGTGCGGAGGGAGAAAAATATTTGCCGTATGCGGAAGAAATTCTGTCGGTGATGCAGGCGGGTGAAGAGATCCTGCATCCCCGTGACAACGAATTACGGGGCACCCTGCGCCTTGCCCTGCCTTCAGATTGTGGCCGTAACCTGCTGTTGCCCTGGATCAGTGATTTTTGCAGCAGTCACCGCGAACTGACGTTACAGCTGTCCCTGTCTGATCAGATGAGTGATATTTTCCGCGACCCGGTCGATATCGCTATTCGTTACGGTATTCCGGATAATCGCCACTACATCGCACAACCCCTGACGGAAGAGAATCGCCGGGTGGTAGTGGCCTCGCCGGATTATCTGGCGCGCTGTGGTCAGCCCCGGATCCCTGAGCAGTTAGTGGATCACGTGTGTCTGCTCTACAGCCTGAAGGGCCATATTTATGATAAATGGGCGTTTCCGCAGGCCGGAGGCATGCAGCGCATCGCGCTGACCAGTCAGTGGCTATGTGATGATGCCGATGTGGTGCGGCGCTGGGCGGTAGCGGGTCACGGTATCGCCTATAAGTCGTGGATTGATGTCAGTGAAGACGTGCTTGCCGGACGACTTAAGCTGTTGCTTACCGATATTCCGGGAGAGTCCGCCCCGCTGTATCTGATATGTCCGCACCGTAAAGAATTTTCCCCGGCCATCCGTTTATTACGCAGTGAACTGAGCCGGCATCTGCAGGAAATCACCGGCAGACTGCCGGAGGCGCTGAAGCAGGCTTCTGCCTCCTGATATCATTAATTCACCTTGATCGTCCGGCGATCCTCGCCTAAGGTCTGTTGATTAACCGCCCCCGGGGTTCCCCGTCGCTGGCCCGCATCCTGCGTGAAGCCGATTGCCACCGCTGAGGCACGCCATTTTCACCGGCCGGATCCTATACCTGGGTTATCTGTCTGGCGTTTTCCGCCGGGGCAGTCTATCCCGGCCGGAAGTTTTTACGGCCCGGCAACGGGCCTGTTGCGGAGCGACGCCGGAAATCATGACCTTCCGGTTCACTGAGAGAATAAACTGATGAATGACACCGCCATTACCCCGTTTGATGCCACCACCTTTTTTAACCGTTTTTCCCACGGCACCTTTGATACCGGAGAAACCCGGCTGCATTATGTCGCCGGGGGTGAGGGAGAGCCACTGCTGCTGGTGCCTGGCTGGCCGCAAAGCTGGTACTGCTGGCGCTATGTGATGCCCCTGCTGGCGGATGCCGGACGACGGGTAATTGCGGTCGATTTACGGGGTATGGGGGACTCATCGGTCGGCACCCGGGGCTATGATACCGGGACGCTGGCCGCCGACCTCGCGGCCCTGATCGCCAGTCTGGGAGAGGCTCCGGCAGATATCGTGGCCCATGATGTCGGCAGCTGGGTCAGTTATGCGCTGGCCTGCGATCATCCGGCGCGGGTCAGGCGTCTGGCGCTGTTTGATGCGTTGATCCCGGGGCTGCCGGTGCCTGCCGGTAGCGATCCGGCCCCGTCTCCGGCGAAACAGGCCGCCGCCAGCTGGCATTTCAGTTTTAACCTGTTGGCCGATTTACCGGAAATATTGCTGACGGGACGTGAAGCGCAGTTTCTGGACTGGTTATTCGATAATAAAACCCGTAACCCGCTGGCTATCGATGCCCGGGACCGCCAGGAGTATCTGCGGGTCAACACACGGCCGGGAGCACTGCGCGCGGCTCTCAGTTACTATCGCGAGGCCTTCAGTGAAACTGAGTTAACGCGCACACAGCAGCGTTCACAACAAACACTGACCCTGCCGGTCCTCACCGGGGGCGCAGCACAGGGCGCCGGTCATAAACTCCAGCTCAGCCTGCAGGACCGCTGTGAACGGCTGGAAGCCACACTGATTGAGTGCGGGCACTATATTCCTGAAGAAGCCCCGACGGCACTCGTCCGTGCCCTGTTCGATTTCTATGCCAGGTATCCCCGTGGATAATCCGACCTCTGCTCTGTTCTCTTAGCCCCTCCCCGCCCCTGCGAAGGGTTAAGAGACCGGCTTAGGGATCGTTGAGTGCAGAAGCCCGGGCATTCCGGCGCAACTACTTATCTCCGTAAATCATGCCGGGACTGATGCATTCCCGGTGCTTAATCCATGCAGGGGCGTATGCATTCCCGAGAGTTATACAACCGGGCCGCCAATTCCCCGTGAAGTGGCTGTGGTGCGTCCCGCGGGCCATGCACTCCGGCGGTCCGGTGGATAACAAAGCCTGCCCCCCTCTGCCCCTGCGCCGAAGGTTTTATCACCAGGAAGGAAGTCCCGGCTTACTGATCGCGTGCCAGGCGCGGATTCTGATATGTGTAACAGTAGAAATAGTCAGCTTCTGTGCACTCAGCACCTTCAATTTTGTTATACAGAGCCAGCGCAGGCGCGTTATTTTTCAGGCAGTTCCAGGTCAGAGTTTTTCCGGCCCCGGTACTGTCAACTAAAGAGGTCATTACCCGGTAGCCAACCCCTCTCCTCTGAAATTGCCTGAAGATCACCAGCAGCGAAATTTTTATGATTTCGTTTTCTGCCTGCCGGTGAATAATGCCTGCTTTTACGTCATCAATGATAACCCAGCGAAAATCCTCACGCCGGAGAGCACGGCTGAACCCCTGTTTCTGAAATTCTTCATCCCAGCCAAAAAGCTCCTGTATAAAAGGCTGCATATGCTCTTTATAGACCTCAAACAGATCCATTTGCGGATCCACTTTCTGATATTTTACAGGCATTACGCGGGTCCTCACTCAACTCCGGAAGTGATTGAAATTTGTTCTTATAAGCATCACAGATAACCGGTGCCGCGGCTTTCCAGCCTGATTTTCTTCAGTGATAGCCTGCAGATCACTGCAAATTAATAAAACTCCATACCTTCATACGGTTCAGCCAGGCAAGCGCTAAGACGGCTTTTCAGATCACCATCGTGGATTTCGAGCTTGTGCCCGTCAGGGTCCAAAAAATAGACGGACTTTCCTTCACTCTTATTTATCTTCCACTCCGTTATCCCGGAGGATCTTAGCCGCTCAGCAAACACATCAAACGCTTCGCCGGAGACGCTAAAGGCATAATGTGTGCCGTCATTTCCTGCTGCGGGTTTATCCAGTGCGAGGCATAACCAAAATCCCCCTGAAGAAAGGTAAGCACCGCTGGCCCATTTCGCTTCGGGGGTAAAACCCAGTGTGCCAACGTAAAAATCGAAACTTACATTCAGATCACTCACCGCAAGGGTGATGTGATTAATTCCGGACAACATATAACGCTCCTTCAGAGGAAGTGAAAATTCAAAGCCCCCTGTCCGGAGGCCCCGTTCGGACAGCTGATATCGCCGTCCCGGCTTAGGCAGATCTGGCCGGGTCGCGTTCCCTGTAATGGCGATGGCTCTGTTTGTAAATCCAGAGACCAGGCTAAAACAGAGGGGTAAGGTGTATCATTCCGCAGAGTCACACACCTTATCGCCACGCCTTCTGTCCGGGCCGCATGCCCGAAAGCAGCGAACGGCAACCGTATCAGCCTCCTGCCGGGGTAACCCTTTAGTACCCCCAGCTTCCCCCGGGTCAGGGGCCGTTTATCTGCCAGACGGCTTAATGATCGGTTGAGCGGGTCAGTGATTCCCAGTCATCGATTTCCTGGCCTAATGCCGCCAGTTTCTGACGGACTAAGTCCAGGGCATCACTGCCTAATAACAGATGCGCAGGCGGCGTCTGGCTGTCGATTAATGTCAGTATGGCATGCGCCGCTTTCACCGGGTCGCCCAACTGCTTACCGCTTTTTTCCTCGCGTGCCTGACGAATGGGATCAAATGACGCGTCATAGTCCGCGAGACTACGGGCACTGCGCACCATCGAGCGGCCTGCCCAGTCGGTACGGAACGAGCCTGGCGCGACCGCCGTCACCCGGATATTAAAAGGCGCAACTTCTTTGCTTAGGGTCTCTGAGATCCCTTCCAGAGCAAATTTACTGCCGCAGTAGAAGCTGATGCCGGGCATCGTAATAAAGCTACCCATCGACGTAATATTGATAATATGACCGCGGCGGCGCTGGCGCATAGCGGGCAGTACGGCTTTGATCATCGCCACGGCACCGAACACATTGACATCAAACTGGTGGCGCATCTCTGCGAGCGAGGATTCTTCCATGATGCCCTCATGACCGTACCCGGCATTATTGACCAGCACGTCCACCGGACCAATGGCAGATTCCACCCCGGCCACCACCTCATTAATACGCCCGAAATCGGTGATTTCCAGCAGCCTGCCGTAAGCGTGGGTATGCAGTGCTTCGAAAGCCTCCAGTGCCTGCTGGCTGCGCACGGTGCCAATGACCCGATGGCCCGCCGCGAGGGCTTCCTGTGCCAGTGCCCGGCCAAAGCCGCTACTGACGCCGGTGATCAGAATTGTTTTTGCAGTTGTCATCATGATACTCCGTTGAACAGTACAGCTTGCAGGATATTCTGTGTTCTGCCACATTATCAGGCCGTATCTTCTCTTTTTATTGCCTGATTTTATGAGGGGCTGTCATGTCCGGCATTATTTCCCTGACTAAATCCCTCGCGCCGCTGGAGGGGTATAACCTCACGGCGTTACCTGATGTACGGATTTTACGTGCCGACCGCCCCCTTTCAAAAACACCGGTGCTCTACGACCCGGGGATAGTGATTGTCTGTCAGGGCAGTAAACGCGGCTACTTCGGCCGACAGACCTATGTGTATGATGAACTGCACTACCTGGCGGTGTCGGTGCCGGTACCGTTTGAGATGGAAACCCGCGCATCTGCAGACCATCCGTTACTGGCGATTTATATGCACCTGAATTTTCAGCTGGCCGCTGAACTGATATTGCAGATTGAACAGCAGGGTGCCTATCCTGCCGCCGCCGCGCCGCAAAGCATGATGTCCAGCCCGATGGACGCGACGGTAAATACTGCCGTACTGCGGTTACTGGAGGTGCTGAATCATCCTTCTGAAGCGGCAATCCTCGGGCCGGGCCGGGTGCGGGAACTCTATTTCCGGGTGCTGACGGGGGCACAGGGCAATGCCATGCGCGCCGCGCTAACCCTGGCGGGGCAATTCGGTAAAATCGGTAAAGTGCTGCAGCATATCCACGCCTCCTATGCCGGGGCACTAACCCTCACGCAACTGGCGCAGGATGCCGGGATGAGTGTGCCGACGTTTCACAGTCATTTCAAAGCCATTACTCAAATGCCGCCGATGCAGTATGTTAAATCGGTCCGGCTTCACCAGGCCCGGATGCTGATGGTGCGTCAGCAAATCACTGCTGCAGCCGCAAGTTATGCGGTCGGCTATGAAAGTCCGTCACAATTTAATCGTGAATTCAAACGCTTGTTTGGCCTGTCCCCGGCAGAAGAGATTAAACGTATGAAGCAGCACTTCGCCGTTCCGCCGGAGCAACCGGCTACGATATTTGTTTCTTCGCATTAAGGCAGAGGTTGCAAACCCCTGCCTTAGTGCTCCCTGTGCTCAGGGCTCCTGCAGCCGCGCCAGCATACTGACCCTGCAAACGTAAATAATCGCGCACAATAACAGACTGAGCAGCATCGTACAGATAAAGACCCCGGCACCGGTTAACGCCAGCATGACCCCGCCGATTAATGGCCCGGCAGCAATGCCTAATGTCGACAGCATTGATGCGCCGAGATAAGCCCCCCGATATTCTGAAGGTGCCAGCTGATCGAGCAAAATGTTCAGGTTCGGCATCAGGATCGCTTCTCCGACACTGAACACCGCGGTCACCATCAGCCAGGGCCAGATATCCGGCGTACGTACACAAAAGAAACAGAGTTGTGACACCGCAAATATGGCTCCGCCCAAAAGAATACGTTTCGGCAGCGGTATATTTGTCAGAAATCGCGTCATAAAGGTCTGGAAAAACAGCACAGTACAGGCGTTCGTGACCAGGATCAGGGTGATCAGCCTGACCGCGGCATTACTGTTAAATCGCAGGATATACTGTGGCAGTATGGCTTCGTAGTGCATGAACACGATACTGCACAAAATACTGCACAGCAGCGCGGCAATGTAGATTTTATCCCTGGCAATAATCCCTGTGACGGTATGGAGTTTAATCGTCACGCCGCTGTCCTGTTGTGAGCCCTTCTGTAATTTACCCGCAGGGATAAACAGCAGCACATAGACGAAGAACGGAACATACGACAGTCCGGTGATCAGGAATGTCCCTTTCTGAGAGGTCAGTCCAAAGGCAATCCCGACCAGCGGGCCAAAAACGGCCGCGATATTGATCAGGTAATAGCGCAGTTGCAGGGCAAGTGCACGACGACGGCGATCCCCCAGTAAATCACTCATCAGTGCCCGCAACGGCGGGTCGACCCATGCAAACGAGACGCCGATGATCATCAGGCCGATAATAAACAGCACGATGCCGTTTGCCTGAGCAAGCAGGATATATCCCAGCGCAGAAAACGCACAGCCCAGCATCAGGATAACCCGCCGCCCGAGCCGGTCAGAAATATGCCCACCGTACATACCGAGCACCGCCGAGAACAGTGCGCTGCTGGTCATTGCCAGACCGATGGCGATCGGCGACATATGATAATTCCGTGTCATGATCACTGCGATAAACGGCCAGGCCATAAAATAGCTGAAACGGATCACCAGCGTGAAAAAGAGCAGCGAGTGAACAGCCAGCGGAAAAGTTTTCAGCGTCCGGAATAATCCAGGCGCCGGCCCCTCTTCAGCCGCAGAACTGGTTGTCATAATCTATCCTTTTTATAATTTTAATTTGCCAGAGTACGGCCACGAATAACCCACTCAATATTAATAAGATTATTCCCCATCGCCCGCAATACAAATATAAGTGTCCGGTTTGATTCACCCGATAATACGGTAAAGGTTACTGTTGGAAGAGCAATGTAGGGGAAGCGATCAGGTCGCCATTAAAATTCGGTGATTACTGCTGTTATAAACAGTAGTCCGTTCACGGAGAGAGTCTGGCGGGGAGGCTCACGCCCCTCTGAACGTCTGTACGCTGATAATCTCCGGTGCCAGCCCGGGCTACCGGGTTGTGGGTTACGGGTTGTGGGTTACGGGTTGTGGGTTACGGGTTGCTGTTTGCTGTTTGCTGTTTGCTGTTTGCTGTTTGCTGTTTGCTGTTTGCTGTTTGCTGTTTGCTGTTTGCTGTTTACGGGAAAAATATTGCTGCCAGTCGGTAATGTCAGGCTAATCATTTAACCGCCGTTGTTTCTGTTGAAACCGGCGAACGCCGGTATCAGGCACTGACTACCCCCTCAAGATATCGTTGTCTGAGTGACAGCCGGCTGTCACCCCGAGCAAGGATTACGGAAAAATCTGTCTCATGCGCTGAAAGATCTGCCCGCGGCAGTTGTGACCCGATACGTTTTTCCATGCGGGCACTATTTGCTGTTGCAGAGTGAAAAAGGTTTAGCTCATAGTGATGATTCGCTGCATCAGCCTCTGAAGGAGAGCCATCATCATGACTTTGACCACCGGCGTACATCACATTGGTTTAACGGTAGCTGACCCCGAAGAAAGCGCTGAATTTTTCACCCGCCTGCTCGGCTGGGTGGTAGTAAAACGACGGGACGATTATCCGGCCATCTTTGTAAAAGATAATGAGATAATGATTACGCTGTGGAAAACGCAGACTGAAGAGCCCGTTAACTTTAACCGTAAAACAAACATCGGATTGCATCACCTGGCCTTAAGGGTTAACAGCAGAGAGGAACTGTTGCGGATTTATGCGATATTAAAGGAAAATAATATCGAAATAGAATTTGAACCCACGCTCCTGGGAGAAGGGCCAGCAATGCATATGATGTGCTATGAACCCGGCGGGATACGTATCGAGTTTTACTGTGCGGAGTGATTTACCGGTCTCTGCGCAGTATCCTGCCAGGGTTCCGGGTTTACTGTCTGAGATTTACGGTGATCCTTCCCGGGGTCACCCGTCCCCTTCCTCTTTTACCTCAGCACCCGCCTGTCTGTCGGTTCAATGGTACCCACTATAATCGTACAGAGTGGCTCACCGGAGACCCGATAGCGTCACCGGCCGGGGGAACAAATCAGTCCCTGGTCAGTCATTAGCGGCTTAGATTTCGCCCCGGAATTCATTCAGTTGCATGGAAATCGTCTATTAAAGAATGGATGACTTCACATAATGGCTTGCTGACACGCCATGGCGGTATTTTCATATCAGCGATAGCGCCTGGATATACAAAAACTTACAACTCGTCGCTATTTGCAACAAGGCGCGCAGTAGTGTTATGTTATTACATAACACAACACTCTCTATGGTCTTCGATGAATAACCGTTCCCCGGATGCGATCCCCGTTCTTGACGTCGAAAACGTCAAAATCTCCAGTGGTCATGATGTACTGGTCAACGAATGCAGTTTTTGCCTCTATGGGGGCGAACGCGTATGTATTATTGGTTCATCCGGCTCGGGTAAGTCGCTGACTGCGAAGGCTATTATCGGTACCCTGTCCGCAGAACTAACCTTTCAGGGAAGTATCCGTATTAACGGAGCCGGTGTCGGCGGAGTTCACCCCTCGCGAAGACCTCAACACGCACGGGTTTCAGCCGTCTTTCAGGACTCATCTGTCGCGCTGAATCCGTTGATGCCCGTGGGCTCCCAGCTTAAGTTGGCACTAAACGAGGAGGATAAAGCTAAGCTGCCATCACTACTGGATGCGCTACAGCTGAGCGATATTCCGCAGTTACTTTCCCGTTATCCTGCGGAGCTCTCCGGGGGGCAGCGTCAGCGCATCTGCATCGCCATGGCTCTGATGGCAAATAACCGTTTACTGATTGCTGATGAACCGACGACGGCGCTGGATGTGATCAGCCAGCAGCACGTTCTGCAGGTACTGAGCCACCGTGCAGCCCTGGTTGATCCCCCTGCTCTGCTCTTTATTACTCACGATATCGCCGTGGCTACGCAGTTGTGCGAGCGTGGTCTCGTGATGGAGAAGGGTCAGATTGTGGAACGTGGCACAATGGCTCAGCTTCTGAATGCGCCGCAACATCCGTATACACGCAAACTGTTACAGGCAGCACGCGCGGCTGAACGGGTGTTGAAAGTACATCCCGGTGAGGCACTCGCCGGATGAGCACGACGTTAGATACGGCCTCTCCCGCTTTCATCCAGGTCGACAGGATTTCCCGTTACCGCAACCGGCACGTATTTCCCTGGCAGAAGGCCACATCTGCAAACGCTATTCTTGATGATTTTTCATTAACGCTGCACCAGCATGAACGTGTGGGTCTTCTCGGGTGTTCGGGATGCGGAAAATCAACGCTACTCAGAGCTATCCTGGCGCTCGATGTTGTCGATAGCGGAGCAATATATTGCAACGGAAATCGGGTCAGACCGGGTCCAGCCCGCACATTACGCTGGTATCGCCGGCAGGTCCAGTACCTTCCCCAGGAACCCGCCAGCACGTTGCCTCCGGCAATGCGCGTCCGGGATATCCTCAATGAGCCGCTGAGACATTTAGGCCATCGTCGTCACGCGCCTACCGATCTTTCCGCATCGCTTGAACAGGTGGAGCTAAGCCCGAAGATCCTCGATAAGCAAGCAGGCGCTCTTTCAGGTGGCCAGGCCCAGCGGGTCGCATTGGCAAGGGCGCTGATCATTCAGCCCGATTTTCTACTGGCCGATGAGCCGGTCAGTGGACTTGACCTTCCTCTGCGGGAACAAATCAAATCGTTGCTTTTTCGAATGACTGAAGAGAACCGCATGGGGCTGCTGGTTGTCTCCCATGATATTTCTTTGCTGGCAGGGTTATGTGACAGAACGCTGGTCATGGAGGCGGGTGAAATTATTGAGGATCGGCCAACTCCGGAAATGCTGTATTTGCCCCATCATCCGCATACGCGCCAGCTCCTGAACGCGGTACCTGGTCTGTGTTCTCCGGCCCTTCCCGCGGACGGGATTGAATACACATCAGAGTCTGGCGTGAGCTTTAATAACACGCCTTTGCATATTAATAGGGATACACATGAATACGGGTAAAACCTTCCGGCCTGTTTGCGGGCTCTTGTCTGCAACCTTATTACTTACCGGCTGTTTTAATGAAACGCAGGATGAACCGGTCAGTGGCAACGAAGGCAGGATCAGAGTGGCGCATCTTCAGCCACCTCGTTCCGGCCTGACGCCGCTCAGTGATGATGCGTTTAAGTTATCGCGCTGGAGCACAGCGGAGACGCTGGTCGTCCTCGACAGTGCCGGTGAGGCGCAGCCGGCACTATCGACAAAATGGCAGCCAATAAATGATACAACCTGGCGCTTTGAACTGCGCCCGGACGTCAGGTTTCATGACGACAGCACACTGACTGCGCAGGTGGTTGCAAATGCCCTGAACGTTGCTGCCAACGCCACACCAAAACCCCGTATCCTTGATGGTGTAAAACTTACGGCAAAAGCAGAGGGGGATAGCACAGTACTGGTGACAACGGCGAACAAAGATGCCCTTCTGCCTCAACGTCTTTCCAGCCCTCAGTTGGCGATCTTGTCTCTGAATGCCTACAAAGAAAATAGCGTGGTGGATCCGGTTAATACCGGGACAGGGCCATTTATTTTACGACGCGTGGATGGCACCAGCAGTGCATCACTTGACCGTTTTGAGGGCTACTGGGGTGAAAAGGCGAAGGCAAGCGGGATCGACGCCAGTTTTGTCCCGGACGGGACCGCGCGCGCGGCCGCATTACGTACCGGTACGGCGGATGTCGTTGAAGCGATCCCGGTCTCTCAGGCTCCGCTGCTGGAACCGTCGCTGGTGCATGAAGTGCCCATGCCAAGAACCAATACGCTGTATCTCAACACGGCCCGGGGCGTTATGAAAGATCCTGCGATGCGTGCCGCGGTACGCGACGCGGTTAACCGCCAGCAACTTGTCGATAATGTCTATGAACATCACGCCGATGTTGCTCAGGGACTGCTGGGTCCGGCATTACCCTGGGCGGCTAAACTCCGTAAACCGGTGGCAGACCCGGGAACTGCGGGTACGCCCGACGGGGCTTCCCTCACGCTGGCAACATTCAGCGATCGCCCGGAATTACCAGAGGTCGCGGTCTACCTCGCGCAGCAACTGGCCGCTGCCGGCTTTACTGTGAAACAAGTGGTTCGTGAATATGCTCAGATTGAAGCGGACGCGCTGGCTGGAAAGTTCGATGCGTTTATTCTTTCCAGGGCAACTGTCCTTGATTCCGGTGACCCGGTCGCCTATATGTACAGCGATTTTTCCTGCGAAGGTTCGTTCAATATTTCTCAGTTATGCCGCCCTGAAATTGATGCTGCGTTAATCAAAGCCGGTGAAATACCTGCCGGTGAGGCCCGTCGTCAGGCCATTATGGAGGCTGAAAACCTTATTCTGGCCAGTGATGCCACCATTCCGTTGCTGCATGAGCGGGTTATTCAGGGGGAAAGCGCGGTACTAAAAAATGCGCAACGCGACCCGCGCGAACGTACGCTCATCGACGGCAAGACGCAGTTAGTCTCCGGCGACCAGAATACGGGCGCACTGTAATTAATTAAGGCTATTGAACGATGAGAGAATCCCTGTACTGCAGAACCCGCGCCGGAATTCAACGGGCGAGTTACCTGCCACATGGTTTACTGATGGCGTTAATGTCGCGGCTTATGACATTAACAGGCATCATTGTATTGATCGGGATGCTGCCGTGGCTTTCGGGTGGCGATCCGGCAATGGCATTGCTGCGTGCCCGTTCTGCCGAACAGGAAGCGACGCCGGAAGCCCTGGCAGCGATCCGTCAGTCACTGGGGCTTGATCAGGGTCCCGTTAACCTGCTTATTAACTGGCTCAGTGGCCTTCTGCAGGGGGATGCCGGCAACTCCTGGATTTCAGGTCGTCCGGTACTGCCCGGGATGCTGCAGGCAGCACAAGTATCGCTGACGCTGATGATGATGTCTGCTGCGGTGGCACTGATACTGGCAGCGATGATTTGTCTGCCGACGTTCCGGCGCGGACTGCAGGGCCGGCCATACCGTTCAACAGGAGTATTGGCGTCCATATTGACGTCCTTACCCGACTTTCTTCTGGCCTCCTTTTTACTGGTTGTCGGCGCGGTCTGGCTGAAGTGGTTTCCTCCTTATGGCTGGAACGGTATGCACTATGCTGTATTACCCGCATTGGCCATGGGGATCCCTGCGGGAGGATATCTGGGCCGGATATTTTCGGACGCGTTAGCCGCGACGTTCAGCGAAAACTGGGTGATTACCTGGATAGTCTCAGGGATTTCGCGCTGGCATATTCTTTGTGCGGTACTCCGGCGGACCTTATCTACGGTAATGCCACTGCTCGGCCTTATTCTGGTATCACTGACGGGGAGCGCCGTGGCGGTCGAGAAAGTGTTTGCCATCCCCGGACTGGGCAGAGCCACGCTTGGAGCGGTTGTTGCCCGGGATCTTCCCACACTGCAAACCGGCATTCTCTTCCTGCTGATCATGGCATTTATGTCCGGCATTCTGGCGACGGGGATCAGATACCTCATTCTTGGTCGGGCGTTACTGACATCCTCTCTGCCGGTCACAAATGAACCGGGCAACAGTTCCCGGCGGAGGTGGATTGTGTTGCCGGTGATCTGTGCCGTCGCGCTGGCCGTACTTCTGCTGACCGGCTTACCCCGTGATCCTTACGCGTCCGATTTTCTCCGGCTGGCTCCACCGTCCTCTTCACTGCCGTTTGGTGCCGACGCCATGGGACGCGATTTACTGGCGAGGGTTGCACACGGCACTGTGCATACTTGCATTCTGGCGCTGATTGTCTCGCTCGTTTGTCTGGTTCTGGGGTTAGTGATTGGCCTTTTTCCGCGTGTATTTGTCGGGCCAACCGAGATAGCGAATGCATTACCGCCTGTTATCGCTGGCCTGCTTGTCGTTTCCGTCAGCGGTACCGGTAGTGCGGGCGCGGCTATTGCGATAGCGGCTGTCGGCTGGGCTCCTCTGGCGACACACACTGCCGCACTGGCCTCCGAGATCCGGGCCCGATCGTACATCAGTCTGTTGCCCGTTTTAGGGACTGGCGGGTTGCGTCAAAATATTGTTTACGTTTTTCCAGCCCTTATCGGGCCTCTCTTCCGCCATGCCATGTTACGGTTACCCGGCATCGCACTGGCATTAGCTTCACTGGGATTCCTGGGACTGGGGGCTTCTCCCCCTGCGCCTGAATGGGGCCGGGTGCTTGCAGAAGGCATGTCTTATCTTGAACGCGCGTATTGGGTTGTGCTGGCTCCGGCGAGCGCGCTGGCTGTTTTATCGGTCATGGGGGTGAGTCTGGCCGGCTTCATCGCCAGGAAACCTGCACGCATGCAATGAGTAACAGCCCGGTTAGCCGGGGCATTGAGGCACCGTAAACGGTGCCCTCAGTCATTTTCTGCCATGATAGTCCCTGAGTCCTTAAGAGATAATGACAGGCATTTTTCAACCAGAACCCGGCTGGCGCGTGAACTATGACAGATTTGCATCAGCTTTCTGAAGTTATTTCAGGGGGTAAGGATAAAGATATTGAGTCTCGCTGGCGCGACGTTGTTAGCGACTTCTCTTCACGCCGCAGCATTTCTGCCGCGACGCAGATCATTGCGATGGCAGGTTATCATTACACTTTTTGCATTTCATGACACAGAGTTACACTGTAACTTTATATCAGGCCTGCGCGTACATTTAACCAGCCCGGATCTGAAGTCAGAGGATGGTGCCTGACCCGGTACTAATTAATAGCCACTCAATCAGGTCTGCTCATTTATTTTTCAGAGCAGTAAATGCGGTATGCATTTTCCTCTTTAATACCAGCAACTGCCTCTGTTCAGCCATTTAATTCACCGGAGCTGTCTTAAAGTTTAAACCCCCGTCAGCCCGGAGGCAGTGACGCGACCTTATTCCTTTTCCAGGTTTATCCGGTTATCCGCTTCAATTACTGTTGCCCCTCTCTTCTGAGCCCACATCCCTTCGCACCACCTCCGAACCTGGCGCAGTGGCGAAACCCTGCCGGGGGTAGATGAATTCCGGGGCGCTCTTTATACTAACCACTCTTACCGCCTGCCCGCCGGCAGACGGTGATTAGCCCACGGCTCAGACGGGATACCCCTGCCATGAAATCATCACGCACTCTTAACGATAATCGCCAGCGGGTCATCGAGGTCGGCAGAAAAATTATCAGCCGCAAAGGATTCTCTGCCGTCGGCCTGAATGAGATCCTGACTGCCGCCGGGATCCCCAAAGGATCGTTTTATTATTACTTCGCCTCCAAAGAAGCGTTCGGCACTCAGATGCTGGAAGACTACTTCGCGCGCTATCTGGAGACGATGGAAGCACTGCTCAGCTCTGTCCCCGATGCCACACAGGCCATGATGAACTACTGGCACAGCTGGACCGCTACCGACGATGGCCCTACTCCCAAAGGATATCAGTGCCTGGCGGTAAAACTGGGCGCCGAGGTCAGCGATTTATCCGAACCGATGCGCCTGGCGCTGGAACAAGGCACCACCCGTATTGTGCAACGGCTGGCCGGGCAGCTTGAACGGATGGCGGCGGAAAACAGCTTCGTCCCCCCGCCGGAAGGTTGCCTGGTGTTTGCCGGGGCCTTGTATCAGTTGTGGCTGGGGGCCAGTCTGATGGGGAAAATGACCGGCAGCCTTTCTCCGTTAGCCTCGGCGATGCCCCTGACAAAACGCTTATTGCAGCTATAATCATTTTATTAATATGTGCGTTTCAGGGAGGCTTCTCTTATCAGTGACTCAGTTTTACTTTACCATCCAGACGACTGGTCTAATTTCAGGTCCGGTGAAAAACTGTTTAACTGTATTTCAGGTTTCCACACTGATGACGGCTGCCCTTTTAATATCCAGACGACAGGTCTGATTTAATCTCCGGAGACAGATATGCAACAAACAGCTCACACAAACCGCCGCTGGGTACTGGCCTCGCGTCCTGTCGGCATTCCGACGGCGGAAAACTTCCGCCTCGAAAATGCCGAACTGCCTGAACCGGCTGAAGGACAGATGCTGCTGCGTGCCGTGTATCTGTCTCTCGACCCTTATATGCGCGGCCGCATGAGTGATGCGCCTTCTTACGCAGCACCTGTTGCCATCGGTGATGTGATGGTCGGTGCCACCATCAGTCGTGTGGTGAGTTCGCTGCATCCGGAATTTAAAAAAGATGACTGGGTACTGGCTTACGGTGGCTGGCAGGACTATGCCCTGTCCGACGGTAAAGGCGTCATTAACCTGGGCGCGCATCCGCAGCAGCCATCCCTATCGCTGGGGGTGACCGGCATGCCCGGTTTTACCGCTTATATGGGGCTGACCGATATCGGGCAGCCTGTTGCCGGGGAAACGCTGGTCGTCGCCGCGGCGACCGGTCCCGTCGGCAGTACCGTCGGACAGATAGCGAAGTTAAAGGGCTGTCGTGTGGTGGGCGTCGCCGGAAGTGAAGATAAATGCCGCGATGCCGTTGAACACGCCGGATTTGATCTCTGCCTGAATCACAAAGATCCTGACTTTGCAGAGCAGCTGAAAGCTGCCTGCCCGGACGGGATTGATATTTACTTTGAAAACGTTGGCGGTGCGGTCTTTGAGGCTGTGCTACCGCTACTCAACCCGAAAGCACGTATCCCCCTGTGTGGCACGGTGGCGCATTATAACGACACCGGTACCGCTGCAGGCGGGGATCGCCTGCCGGCTTTTATCGGTACGCTGCTTAAAAAACGTATTCGTCTGCAGGGTTTTATCATTTTTGATGATTATGCCCCGCATTTCCCGGCGTTCCGCACGCTGATGACGGACTGGATCCGTCAGGGAAAAATTCATTATCGCGAACAGGTTATCGATGGCCTGGAGTATGCCCCGGGGGCACTCAGCGGAATGTTACAGGGTCACAACTTCGGTAAGCTGGTGATCCGGCTGGCGGATGATTAAACCTGCATACGATGACTGAACCCGCTTAAAAGGATAAACGATGAAAATTCTGATTGTACTGACTTCGCACGATAAACTGGGTAATACCGGCGAAAAAACCGGATTCTGGCTGGAAGAGCTGGCCGCGCCCTATTATGTCTTCAAAGATGCCGGTGCGGACCTGACGCTGGCCTCGCCTCTCGGCGGACAACCACCTCTGGATCCGAAAAGTAATCAGCCTGATTTTCAGACCGACGACACCCATCGCTTTGAAAGTGACGAGGCCGCAAAAGCCGCGCTGGCGAACACTGTCGCGCTGAAGTCGGTCAACGTCGACGAATTCGACGCTATTTTCTACCCGGGGGGTCACGGCCCGTTATGGGACCTGGCTACCGATAAAGACTCCATTAGCGCGATCGAACAGACCCTGGCGAAGGGACGTCCGGTCGCAGCGGTCTGCCATGCCCCGGGCGTACTGCGTGACGTCAAAAAGCCGGACGGTGAACCCCTGGTTCGTGGTCTGCGTACCACCGGGTTCAGTAACAGCGAAGAAGCCGCCGTGCAACTGACCGATGTCGTGCCTTTCCTGGTGGAAGATATGCTGAAAGAAAACGGTTCTGAATACAGTAAAGGCCCGGACTGGGGATCTTATGTGGTGACCGACGGTCTGCTGATCACCGGTCAGAACCCGGGGTCTTCTGCCGCAACGGCCCGGGCTCTGCTGCAGGCACTGAAAGGCTAACCGTATGAGTGCATATATTATTTTTATCCGCGATGAAACGCTGGATCAGCATGAGATGGACGTATATGCGCAAAAAGCGTCAGAAGCGCGTGGCGATCATCCGATAACCCCGCTGGCCTTCTATGGTCAGGCCGAAGGGCTGGAAGGCCCGGCAGCAGAAGGGGTTGTGCTGCTGAGCTTCCCGGATATGGCTGCCGCCCGCGCCTGGTATCACAGCCCGGCTTACCAGGCCGCTAAAGAGCATCGTCTGAAAGGTGCAAAATACCGGGTCGTTCTGACCGAGGGAATTGCCTGATTCAGGAGGGACACCGGTCAGCCACTGGCCGGTGTCCGTCAGCCGGTCGTTTAGCGGCCGGCAGGGCTTTCCTCGTTATCCGCCTTTTCCGGATGTCCCAGCAGATCTTGCAACGGCATACTGCTTTTGAGGATCGGTGATTTAATCACGATATAACTGAAGTATTTTTCGATTCCGATATCATCATCCAGTAATCCCTCAATCACCTGCTGGTAGTGCTCAATGCTGCGGGTCATAAAACGTAGCAGGTAATCGTATCCCCCGGTGATCACATGGCATTCCATGATTTCTCTGACCTGCGCTAAACGCTGCTCAAAACGCTGAAAGTCTTCCCGACGGTGTCCGGCCAGCGTCACTTCGGTAAAAACGCTGACCGACCCGGTGATTTTCGCCAGATTAATATGGGCCTCATAGCCGGCAATAAATCCGGCGGCTTCCAGCCGTTTTACCCGTTGCAGACAGGGGCTGGGAGATAACCCTACCGCCTCGGCCAGATTCACATTACTGATCCGCCCGTCTTTTTGCAGGTGTGAAAGAATAGCAATATCCAGGCGATCCAGTTTCAGTAAGCCGTTCATAAAATCCTCTGCGTGTCCATCAGGCGCTATCTGTCACTACTGATATACCACGCCTTAATGCAGGAGGGCTACTGTTTTAAATATGAAAATCATAACGTTATAACCTCCCTGTTGCCCGGGCCAGCGCGAGTTCGAACAGGTGAAAGGCTTCTTCCAGCTGGGCGTTGGTGGTGACCAGCGGCGCCAGAAACCGGATAACATTCCGGGTTATTCCGCAACGGATCAGCAATAATCCTTCGATACAGGCCGCATCCAGAATAGCCTGCGCCAGCGCGGCATCCCGTTTACCGGTCTCGGGGTTAATGATTTCGACCGCCAGCATCAGACCGCGACCACGCACATACCGCAGGCAGGCATATTTTTCGCGCATTTGTACTAACCGCTGATACAACCGTTCACCCAGCATCAGACTGCGGTTCAGCAGGTCTTCCTTACCCAGGACATCCAGGACCGCCAGTGCGGCAGCACAGGCCAGGACACTTCCCCCCTGAGGACTGACCGGCCGGGGGGCACTCATCACCGCGGTACGCCCGGTAACGGCCATTATCGGTAACCCTGCGCCGGAATTTCCGCTGATCACCAGATCCGGCCTGATCCCTGACTGCTGATAAGCAAACATCTCGCCGGTGCGACCAAAACCGCTCTGCAGTTCATCGCAAATCAGTAACATACCGTACTGCCTGCATATCCGCTGCAGGTACTGAATAAACGAGGCCGGGGCCGGGATGATCCCCCCCTCCCCCTGAACAGGCTCCAGAAGAATCGCGGCACCGGCCTGGTCTCCGCCCCGCAGACAGTGTTGCAGGGCCGCCCTGCAGTCTGCTTCCGTAATCCCTCTGGAAATATCCGGATACGGCAGTGAACGGATATCGCTGGCCCCTTGTGCTGAATCCGCCTGCCCGGGCGGACTATGGCTGGTCAGCCGGCAGTCTGCCAGAGAATGACCATGAGACGCCCCCTCGAAGGTGATGATACCGTGACGTCCGGTAAACGCGCGGGCGCTGTTAATCGCCTGCGCCATCGCGTCAGCCCCGGAATTAAAGAACACCGTCTGAAAAGCCTCGCCGTCACCCACCAGCTGATTAAGCCGGCAGGCCAGACGGATATACGCGGGGCTGGCCGCCACACGAAAGCAGTCACCGGTGAATTCGTTCAGTTGCCGGGTAATGGCCGAGACGACGGCCGGGTGATTATGCCCGACATTCAGTCCCCCGCTTCCGCCCGCAAAATCGAGATAACGGCTGCCCTCGACATCCCACACCTCGGCCCCGCGGCCCTTTTCGATCACCAGCCGATGGGCGGTCAGGAGTCCGGCGGGAATTTCTCTGTGGTGCGCATCCAGCCAGTGCTCATTACTGGCCTGAAAGTCGGTCATTACTTCGCTCATATCCTGTTTCCCCCGACTGATGAGTCACCCGTCAGAACGATGACAAAATGCTCTCAGGAACTCCGCGCTGTCCTGCATACGGCAGAGATCCTGTGCCTGAAAATATCCGACCGGAACCCTATTCTCCGCCCAGCTCGAGCGCGACCAGCTGCCGCCACCAGCGGACACCATAGGGGATCACGTCATCATTGAAATCATATTCTGCCTGATGTAATGCCGGGCCGGGACCCGAGCCCAGCCAGACATAGGCCCCCGGTTTTTGCTGCAACATAAAGGAGAAGTCTTCAGAGGTCAGCGCCGGGTATTCCGCAGTTTCTGTGGACAGGCCGATGGCTTTTGCAGCCTGCAGAGCGATTCCGGCTTCCCGGGCACTGTTGCAGGTGGCCGGATAATAACGAAGGTAATTCACCTCAGCCGTCAGCCCGTGGGCCGCACTGATATGTCCGGTCATCTGCCGTAACTGGCGCTCGATAATGTCCTGCGCCCCGGGGCTGAACGTGCGGACCGTACCGGTGATCGAGGCCTCTGAGGGGATCATATTATGCGAATGCCCGCCCTGAATCCGGGTCACCGTCAATACCGCCGGTTCATAGGGCGCTAATGCCCGTGAGACCAGGGTATTCAGCGCCACCACCAGTTCACTGATCGCCAGTAACGTATCATGGGTCAGGTGAGGCTGCGCCGCATGTCCTCCGGTCCCGCTGAGGGTGATATCAAACCGGTCACCGGCAGCCATGATCGGCCCGGCCCGGCTACGGAACTCCCCGGCCGGTAATTCCGGCCAGTTATGGATAGCGTATACGGCATCGCACGGGAATCGTTCAAACAGACCGTCTTCGATCATCGCTCTGGCCCCGGCCAGTCCCTCCTCTGCCGGCTGAAATATAAAGCAGACGCTGCCGGTAAAGTCCGGTTCCGCCGCCAGGGCTTCGGCAGCGGCCAGCAGCATCACCGTATGTCCGTCATGCCCGCAGGCATGGGCTACCCCCGGCTGCCGGCTGGCCCAGGGCTGTTTCCCCTCGTCATTCATCGGTAAGGCGTCCATATCGGCGCGCAAACCAATCATCCGCGGCCCGTCACGCCCCTTCAGCAGACCGACCACGCCGGTCTTACCGATATTCCGGTAAACCTCTATCCCCAGACGATTCAGCTGGTCAGCGATGATCTCTGAGGTCTGAAACTCTTTAAAGCCGGTTTCAGGATGCTGATGCAGCCTTTGCCGGAGCTGTCGCCATTTGTCTGTCGTCATTGCACTAATACCCCCGTTGCGGATCGATCAGGCCTGCTATCGGCTCTCCCCGCTGATGACAGCGGATATTTTCCAGTAATACCCTGACCGAGGTTTCCGGTTGCGTTTCGCTGGCGATATGCGGGGTTAACCAGAGCGCCGGATGCGTCCAGAACGGATGATCTTCCGGTAAGGGCTCCGGGTCGGTGACATCCACAATCGCCTGACTGAGCTGGCCGCTGTCCAGTGCGGCCAGCAAATCCTGATGATTGAGTTGCTGACCCCGACCGGCATGAATCAGCCCGGCCCCCGCCGGTAACTGATGAAAGACATCGCTGTTGAGTATACCGCGGGTACGGGAAGTCAGCGGTAACAGGCAAACCAGGATGTCACTCTCTGCCAGAAATGGCTGCAGCTGATCATCGCCCGACCAGCAGGTCACCCCGCTGACCGACTTCGGTGTCCGGCTCCAGCCTGAACAGTGAAACCCCAGAGAAAGCAGTTGCCGGGCGGCGGCCTCCCCCAGAGTCCCCAGCCCCATAATACCGACCCGACGGGTCTCTGTCGGAAGGATCCGTCCTTTTTTCCATTCCCTATTTTGCTGCTGGCGAAGATACATCGGTATTTCACGGTGCAGCGCCAGTACCGAGAAAGTGATATACGCCGTCATACTTTGTGCGATGCCAGGTTCAATCATCCTGACGACGCGGACGTCCGGGGGCAGACGGGAATAATCAAACTGATCCGCCCCCGCGCCCACCGAGAAAATCACTTTCAGGTTCGGGAAACGCTCACTCAGGTTTTCCGGCACCGTCCAGGTCACCAGATAACTGACCTGTTGCGGGTCGCCGGTCTCAGGCCAGAGATAAAATGGCAGATCCGGTGCGTGCTCCGCCAGCCAGGCTTTCCAGATAAGGCCGCGTTGTTGATCTGAATAATAGACAATACTCATTAGCCCAACGCCTGTGAAAATAGTCCAAAATCGAGAAAGGCATCCGGCTGCTTCTGCCAGGGGGTACCACGGATCATCATCACCGGTGCATCCACCACCGGCATCCCCTGAGCCTTCAGCCAGAGGGAGAACGGCCATTCGCCCTGCGTATCGATACGTACAAATTCATCCTGTAATCTGGCGGCACAGTCACAGAACAGGGTTCTGGCGGCGGCTTCGTCACGGGCCAGTAGTGGACCGACCACGTAACCCCGGCCAAAGCGTCTGACCACAGCAAAGCCTGCCATCTCATCTCCGCTCTCCAGTACGGTGATGAATTCTGCAGAGCCGGCTAAATCCTCATACAGTGCTGTCCGCCGTAATCCGTGGGCACTGTAGTCATAGTCAATCAGACGGGGTAAATCATCGGCAGTCGCCGCCCGTAACCGCTGCCCGGGCGCGAGGGTCGCGGCCGGAAACGGCGGTAAAGAGGCTGACTGATGCTGATGCATGGGTGACTGCTGCCTGAACCCGTATTTTTCGTACAGACCTTTACCCATTTCGGTTGCATGTAGCCGGACCATGCCCCCGGGCGCTTTCTCCAGTAACCCCTCCATCAATAATTTACCGATGCCACGCCCCTGACACAGAGGGTCGACAATCACCAGCCCGAGGGTATGAGATCCGCCCCAGTGCCAGATCAGGGCACAGCCGACCGTTTTACCGGCCTCGGTTGCCACCAGCCCTTCCCCTAACCGGTACGCCTGCAGCCAGTCTTCCCGGCGGTGGGGCCATTTCACCTGCTGACTCAGCTGGTAGCCGGTTTCCGTATCGTTTTCATTCATCTGACGCAATACAATGCTCATTCTTTCTCCTTACATCATTCCCGGTGCATCAAGATCACTGCCGTCAACCAGACGTGAGTAGCGATAAGGTGCGGGGTCAACAATCGGGGTATCCCCGGTCACTAAATCGGCAGCCAGCCGGCCCGCGCCCGGACCGATACCGAAGCCGTGGCCGCTGTAGCCGGCGGAAAGGACCAGCCCCGGGATCTGCCTGACGGTTGAGATCACCGGGATAGCATCCGGGGTACTGTCTATCATCCCGCCCCAGGACTGTGACACACGCAGCCCCTGTAAGGCAGGAAATTCTTTGACCATCGCCGCCAGCCCTTGTCTGACCATGTCATGATCGGCTTGCGGATCGAGGATCCTGACGGCCTCAAACGGTGAGACCGCCTCCATTGACCAGCGCGCCAGGGTTTCCGGACCGCGGATAAACGCAGACAACCCCGGCGAGACGGTTAAATTTTTACGGCGTGCGCGGAACGTCTGAAGGAACTGCCGGCTGTACTTCAGCCCCTGGAAACCCGGTTCCAGCCGCCCTTTCCCGGAGACAGAGACGGTATAACCGCCATCCGCCTGTGGCCGGCAGGCGAAACTGCCGGTATAAAACGGTGCTTTCACCACCTGGTCAATGGGATGGGTACGGAAAGCCGTGCCTATCACATTCCCCAGCGGCAATTCGAGGCCATGCCGGCGGCAAAATAGCGAGGTCCAGACCCCGGCGGCACAGATCACGGCCCGGGTTTTGATCAGTCCCCGCTCAGTGATCACGCCGCTGACTTTACCGGCAGAAATATCCAGACCGCGTACCGCACATTGCTGAAACACCTGCGCGCCCTGGCGCTGGGCCGCTATCACCAGTCCCGGGGCGGCCTGTGAAGGGTCCGCATAGCCGTCGTCGGGTGAGTGGACGCCCCCCAGCCAGGATGTCGTGCTGCCCGGGGTCAGGGCTTTCGCCCCGGCGGCGTCGAGAATGTGGCTGCGGATATCATAATTGCGGGCCATTTTTCCCCAGTCTTCCCAGGCGGCAATTTCTGCCGGGTCACGGCTGGCATACACCAGCCCCGAGCGGCGGAACCCGAGCTCTTCGCCGGTTTCCGCATTCAGTTCCTGCCAGCGCTGTAACGCATGAATGATCAACGGTAACTCCCGTTCATCGCGGTTCTGCTGGCGACACCAGCCCCAGTTACGGCTGGATTGTTCGGCCCCGACCAGCCCTTTTTCGATGATCACTACCTTCAGTCCCTTGCGGGTTAATTCCCAGGCCGCCGCCGAACCGGAGATACCGGCGCCGATAATCACCACATCGGCGCTCTCCGGAAAATGGGCGCTGTCCTGTACATATCTGATAAATGCGGGCATGAAAAAATTATCCTCTGTTAAGCCGTTACACCGCTTTTGACGACATCCTGATGGTCATCCAGCCAGCCCTGGCGAAGTTCCGGGACAGCCCGTTTCAGCCGTTCAAAATAGAGTTCAGAGGACGGTTTTGCGTAATCCTCTCCGGCAATCTGCGTCACAATTCTGCCTTGCTGCATCACCACAATGTCATCGCATACCGCCCGGATCGCATGCATATCATGGCTGATAAACAACACCGACAGATTAAACCGGCGTCTGAGGTCGGCGATCAGGTCCAGGATCGCTGCCGCCACCACGGTGTCCAGGGCTGACGTCACTTCATCGCAGATGATGATTTCCGGCCTGGCGGCCAGCGCACGGGCAAGATTGACCCGTTGCTTCTGACCGCCTGACAGTGAAGCAGGTTTGCGATGGCGTACGGACTCCGGCAGTCTGACCAGCGCCAGTAATTCCGAGATCCGCTGCTCCAGTGCCTCCCCGCGCAGCTTAAAGAAGTACTGTAACGGACGACTTAAGATCGCGGCCACGGTCTGTGCCGGATTCAGGGCCGTGTCCGCCATCTGAAAAACATACTGTATCTGCTGTAACTCCTGCAGACTGCGCTGTCCGAGGTCACGGGATATGTAATGATGATTAAACAGCAGGTGCCCGGACCAGGCCGGATTAATGCCGGCGATGGCCTGTGCCAGGGTTGTTTTGCCGGACCCGGATTCACCGATGATCCCCACGGCCTGACCCTTCCATAGCCTGAGCTGTATATTCTCACTGATGCGGATTTTCGGGACACCTTCATTATTCCGTGGCCCGTAACCGACACACAAATCACGCACCTCCAGTAACGGATGCACATCCCCGTGATCCCGCCGCCAGCCGCCGGGCCGCTCTGCCTGCTGTGCAGCCTCCATCAGCTGATGGGTATAGGGCTGGGTGGCATGGCTGAGCAGTTGTGCGGCAGGGCCGTATTCGACGATTTTTCCGCGCTGCAAAACCATAATCTGGTCCGCCATCTGCGCGACGACCGCGAGATCATGGCTGACATAAATGGCCGTCATCTGCCGTGCGGAGACGATCCGGCGAAACAGTTTCAACACTTCCACCTGGGTAGTCACGTCCAGTGCGGTGGTCGGCTCATCGAGGATAATCACCTCAGGGTCAACCATCAGAGCCATAGCCGTCATTAAACGCTGGAGCTGCCCGCCGGATACCTGATGCGGATAGCGCTGACCGATAGTTTCCGGGTCCGGTAAGGCGAGCTCCCGGAACAACGCAATCGCTTTTTCCCGCGCCTGCGCTTTGCTCATTTTTCCGTGGATCAGCACCGGTTCGGTGACCTGGTCGATAATCCTGATGCCCGGGTTAAACGAGGCGGCGGCACTTTGCGCGATATAAGCCACTTTATCCCCGCGAAAGGCCCGTAATTGTGCCGGTGACAACGCACGAACATCACTGCCTGCCACCCGGACCGTTCCTTCGGTGACGCGGCACCCCTGGCGGGCATAGCCCATCAGTGCCATGGCGATGGTCGTTTTGCCTGAGCCGGATTCACCGATCAGTGCCAGTACTTCACCTTTTTTGACTGAGAAACTGATCCCGCTGACCAGTCCGGTTTCCACGCCATGGTTGATGGCACACACCTGCAGGTTATCCACCGACACGACCGCATTTTCAGGATAGAAAGACACTGTCATACCCCCTCCTTCGCCAGCGTCAGCGCCGCCGGACGCCGGCTTTGCAGACTGTCAATAAACAGGTTAACCCCGATGGTCAGACTGGCTATCGCCAGCGCCGGCATCAGGACCGCCGGTGAACCGTCAAATAATCCCTGCATGTTTTCGCGGACCAGCGTGCCCCAGTCGGCCTGGGGGGGCTGTACGCCCAGCCCCAGGAAGCTGAGCCCGCTCAGCAGCAGGACGATATAAATAAATCTGAGGCCAAAATCTGCCAGCATCGGATGGATCATATTCGGCAGAATTTCAAAAAGCGCGATATAGGCCCGGCTTTCTCCGCGTAACTGCGACACCCTGACATAGTCCATGGTCCGTAACTGGCTTGCCAGAGCAAAGGCTATCCGGTAAGCGCCGGGCCAGTAGGTAAATACCGCCGTGATGATAAGCATCGGCAACGATGAACCAAAGACGGCGACAATCATCAGCGACAAGACCTTGCCCGGCAGAACCAGTAAGGCATCATTGACCCGTCCGAGGATCTCTTCCAGCCAGCGGCCACTGACCGCCGCCAGCAGTGCCAGTAAGGTACCCACCGCACTGGCCAGTACGGCCGCCGTCAGGGCAAGCCCGAGCGTATAGCGGCTGCCATACAGGATGCGGGTCAGGATATCGCGCCCCAGATAATCGGTCCCCAGCCAGAACCTGGCCGAAAAGCCGCTGAACAGTGGCCCGCCACCGATATCATTCACCGGATACGGGGCGATGTTACTGCCCACCAGCGCCATCACTATCCAGAACAACGTGATCAGTAACCCCAGCTTTCCGGAAAACCGGAGCGACTGAAAAAAAGACCATGCGGTGGAAAGGTATTTCATGAGCTCCTCCACTTCGGGTTAAACGCGATAGTGATGATGTCCGCCACCAGCAACAACAGCAGATAACAGGCGGCAAACAGCATGACGCAGACCTGTACCACCGGCAGATCCCGGTTACTGACCGCATCCACCAGCTGACTGGCCAGTCCGGGATAATTAAAGATCGTCTCGATAATGATCACGCCGCCAAACAGGTAAGAGAGGCTGAGGGAAATGGCATTCGCGATAGCCCCGGCCGCATTGGGCAAGGCATGGCGCAGCACGGCTCTGGCCGGAGAGACACCTTTGAGTAACGCCATCTCCACATAGGGGCTGTCGAGCTGACTGATAATTGCCGAACGTGTCATCCTGGCCATCTGCGCCGTCAGTACACAACATAAAGTCAGCACCGGCAGCGCGTAGGCCTGAATGAAACTTAACAAATCCACATTCGGGCTGCCGAACGACATGGCGGAAACCCAGTGCAGTCTGACGGCAAACACCATCACCGCGACGGTGGCTATCAGGAACTCAGGCACTGCGACCGTCGCCATAGTGCAGGTGACCAGCGCCTTATCGATCCACTTATCACGCTGCATCGCGGCAGTAAAACCGATAAACAGCGCCAGCGGGACAGAGACCAGGGTGGTGACCGCGGCCAGTTCGAGCGTGGCCGGGATCCGCGAGGCAATCAGCTGAGAAACCGGTAACCGGCTGGCGAAAGAGAGCCCGAAGTTCCCCTGCATCAGTCCGGTAAACCAGTGGTAATAGCGCACCGGCAAGGGCTGATCCAGCCCTAACTGGTGGCGTAAAGCCGTCACCGTCTCAGGTGTCGCATTTTGTCCGAGGATCATTTGTGCAGCATCACCGGGGAGTAAACTGGTGATAAAAAACACCACCATAGAAACGATGATCAGCGTCAGAATGCCCGACCCGACCCGTCGGGCGATCAGCAACATCATAAAACGGTTCATGGGCTTCTCCTTATGACTCAGGCGGTCAGCCACACATTTTCGTGGAAACGGTATCCCATCATCATGCCCGACGGGCTGGATGACAGCCCTTTCACCCGGTGGCTGTAACCATCCAGTGAACTGACAAACGCGGGAACCAGAGTGCCGCAATGGTTGTAGATCAACGTCTGCATGTCGCCGTACATCTGTTTACGCTTCGCCGGATCACGAACGGCGCGCGCGGCCACTACCAGCTGATCAAATTGCGGGTTATGCCATTTCGATTCATTATTGGCTGCCGTCGAGAGATAAAACTGAGAAAACAGCAGATCGACCGTGGGACGCGGGTTAACGGATCCGTAGCCGATAGGATCCTTCATCCAGTGTGTCGACCAGTAGCCTTCATAAGGGACGCGGCGCACATTAATGTTCAGACCGGCGTTACGGGCAATATTCTGCATCATCAGGGCCCCTTCCACGGCCCCGTCCAGGGTCGGTGCGGTAACCACTTCAACACTGGCCCCGCTCATGCCTGCTTTCTTCAGATAGAAGCGGGCTTTATCGGTGTCGATCGGCCGTGGCTTAAGGTCGGCATTATAAAGCGGGTGCCAGGGCGGGACGGGGGTATCATTGCCGGGAGTCCCGTAGCCGAGTAACGCGGTATTGACCATCATCTCCCGCGGCTGGAGATATTTCATCGCCATCACGAAATCTTCATTTTTGCCGGGGGTGATATCTGTGCGGATAATCAGGTCGGTATACATGCCCGATTTACTTTCCAGCACGCCAAACTGACCGCCACTGTTTTTTAACCGCTGAGCATAGTCCGCGCTGATCGCTGAACAGACATGTAAATCACCGGACATCAGCCCGTTAACGCGGGCAGCCTGATCCGGGACCCCCAGCAGTTCGATTTCGTCAAGATGAGGCAGTCCGGGTTTCCAGTAGCCGGGATTACGTTTTCCGAGCGTATGCAGCCCGGGGGTGAACGCCTGACAGATAAACGGCCCGGTGCCGATCCCTTTGTTAAAATCGGTGGTCTCTGCCGGTACGATCAGGAACGCCGGCATCGCCAGCATCAGCGGCAGGTCAAAATTCGGCCCCTGCAGGACAATCTCGACCTGCTGCGGATTGACGGCGGTCAGCGTTTTAAACTGTTGCGCCAGGCTGAACACGCTGGAAGCGACGGAAGGATCCTTATGCCGGGATAAAGACCAGATAACATCGTCCGCGGTCAGGCTTTTACCGTTATGGAAGGTGACCCCTTTACGCAGGGTAATCTGCCAGCGAATGCCGTCATCCGATTGCAGTGCGGTCGCCAGCGCCGGTGTGGCGACTAATGTCTGGTTAATTTCGGTTAACCCGTTATAAAACATAAACTGACGGGTATAGTCTGCGCTGTTATTGGCTTTCGCCGGGTCCAGCGTATCGGTCGCCGACGAGTTCGACATCGCCGCCCGCATTTTGCCGCCTTTGACCGGCACTTCTGCCGCCAGGGCACTGGCAGAGAAACCTGGCAGACCGCTGCCGACCACGGCACCGACAGAGAGGAGCTTGATCAGGTCACGCCGGGAAAGTGATCCCCGGTTCAGGGAACGTGTTAAGGAATGCTGGTTCGGAAAATCTTTATCATCTTTGCTCATCGACTCTCTCCGCAATTGGAACGATTCAGTTAGAACAGGCGATCTTTCGCTTTGTAATACAGCCCGGTCAGTGGCAGAAACCAGGGTTTGCCGAAATAGCCAGGCACCGGGGCCCAGGGTTTATCATTCCAGGGATTGTTATCTGCGCGGCCGCTGATAAGGTCTGCCATGACATTCCCCATCCACACCGACATCTGTGTGCCATGGCCGCTGTACCCCATGGTGTAATACACACCGTTTTCTTCGCCGGCATGAGGCAGCCTGTCGGCACTCATATCCACCATCCCGCCCCAGCAGTAATCCACCGGTGCAGAGGCCAGTGCCGGAAAGACCTTGCCCATCGCACTGCGCAATATCTCTCCGCTACGGCTGTCTGAGGCCGGATTACTGATGGCAAAGCGTGCCCGGCCACCGAATACCAGCCGGTGATCGGCAGTAGTTCGGAAATAATTGCCGATATTCATTGAGTTAACGTAGGTACGGTCATGAGGCAGCAATCGGTGCAGCAGATCCGGCGCCAGCGGCGCGGTCACAATAATAAAGCTGCCCACCGGCACGATACGGCGCTGTACCCAGGGGAAAGGCCCGTCAGATGAACAGCCGGTAGCCAGTAAGACTTTATCGGCAACTATCTCCCCCCGGGCGGTGGAAATCCGGTGGCGCTGACCGGAAAGGCGGGTCATTGCCGTGACCGCGTGATGCTCATAGATACGTGCGCCGTGGCGGACAGCGGCTTCTGCCAGACCGACCCCAAACTTACCCATATGCATACTGGCGCCGCGCTGTTGCAGCAAGCCACCGTGGAACACCTTGCTGTCAATTTCCCGGCCAATGTCTGCCGCGGAGATCAGCTCGATCTCCGGGTCCACCGTTTTACGCATCAGCTCAAAGGCTGCCCGTAATCCGTCGAAATGGGCCGGTTTACTGGCCAGCTTGAGTTTTCCGCAAAACCTGAAGTCACAGTCAATGCCTTCCTCTTTAACGATCCCGCTGACATAATTCACCGCAGCATCGTAGGCGCGGTACATTTCAGAGGCTTTTTCCAGTCCTTTTCTGGCCACCAGGTCGGCGAAGCTTTTAGCAACACCGCTGTTGCAATGGCCGCCATTCCTGGCCGAGGCTTCGCTCATAATGCGGCTTTTTTCCAGCACCACGACATCAATCCCCTGCTTCGCCAGACTCCGGGCCGCAGAGATCCCGCTGAATCCTCCGCCGATGATCACGACATCCGCCCGTTCAGGCAAAGGCGTTTGTGCTGCCCCTTTAAATACCGGGGCATTGGCCTGCCAGAAAGATTCCAGTTTCATCAGTCAGCTCCCGGTTTACATGCCAACGACCGCAGGCAGTTCGTTGATGCCATTGATTTCTGTGTAGCGGTAGCCCGGATTACCTGGTTCATGTCCGCGATTAACAAAGACTTTGTGGGTGATCCCCAGGTCATCCGCCGTCATCAGGTCGTAACGTAAGCTGGAGGAAACGTGCAGGATTTCTTCCGGACCACAGCCCAGTTTATTCAGCATGTATTCAAAGCCCTGCATATGTGGCTTATAGGCACCGGTCTCTTCCGCGGTGATCGCCATATGGATCGGCGCGCCCAGCCGGGGGATATGGTGCGGGATCAGGTCTTTCATAGAGTTGGTCAGCAGAACTAACGGGAATTCTTTCGCCAGTACCGCCAGCCCTTCCGGCACATCCGGATGCGGCCCCCAGGTGGCACAGTCGCTGTAGATGTAATCGGTATCTGCCGGCTGCCAGTCGACGCCCCACTTTCTGCAGGCACGCTGCAGGGCCTGGCTGACCACATCGTAGTAGGGCTTCCACGCCCCGAGAACTTCATCCAGCCGGTAGGAGGAGAAATCGCGGATAAAGGCAGGCATCACCTCCGCCGGGACTCTGTCGGCGAATCGCCGTGAGGCGGCCCCGGCCATATCGAAATTAATCAGCGTGCCATAACAATCAAACGTGATAAATTTAGGTTTAAAAACGCCCATGATATTCTCCTGCTTGAGGTAGTGAGTTAGAAATCGATTAAAACGCTTTTTTGCCGCTGACAGGCCTGGAAAGCCTGCTTACCCAGGTCCTTACCTATCCCGGAGCCCATAAAACCGCCGGTCGGAATAATGAAGTCTCCGCTCCGGCCGTAGCGATTGACCCAGACGGTGCCGGCATCCAGTGATTTTATGGCGCGCATCGCGACCGCCAGGTTTGAGGTATGTACGCCGGCACAGAGGCCATAAATCTCGTGCCGGCACAGCGCAAGCCCTTCTTCTTCATCGTCAAACAACTGCAGGGTGAGTACCGGACCAAAAATCTCTTCCTGCACCGCGCAATTTCCGGCATTGACCCTGCTGAGCAGCGTGGGCTGGTAAAACCAGCCTTCGCCGGTAGCGTCAAATCGCTCACCGCCGGCCAGCACCTCGGCCCCCTGTTGCCGGGCGAGGGCCACAATTCCGGCAACTTTTTCGCCCTGACGCTGATCGATTAACGGGGAATAGCGGCTGCTTTCCAGCCAGGTATTGCCCGGCGTCACCTGACGGCATAACCGGATAAGATGATCCGTGACCGCCGGCGCGATACCCCGCTGAATGATCAGCCGGGTCCCGGCAACACAGGCCTGACCGCCGTTGGCGGTAAATCCGCGGAAGATGCGCAGTGCGATGGCTTGCGGGTCCCCGGCATCATCGAACACCAGTTGCGGACTTTTGCCGCCCAGTTCGAGGGTGACGGGTTTCATACCATGCATCGCCGCATCGCTCATTATCCGTGCGCCGGTGGCGGTCGACCCGGTAAAGGAGACTTTTCTGACCAGCGGATGCTTCACCAGCGCGCTGCCGGTCAGATGACCACGCCCCTGAACGATATTCAGCACCCCGGCCGGGATCCCCGCCCTGACGGCCAGTTCTGCCATCCGGGCGGTCGAAAACGGGGTCAGCTCAGACGGTTTCAGTACCACGGCGTTGCCCGCCGCCAGGGCCGGCCCGCATTTCCAGGAGGCCATCGATAATGGAAAGTTCCAGGGAGTGATCGCGCCGACCACCCCGTAAGGCTCAGGAATGATCATGCCGAGAGTGTGGCTGGCGGTTGGCACCAGGTCGCCACTGAATTTGTCGGCGCATTCACCATAGAAGCGAATAGCCGCCGCAGTAAACGGGATTTCATGCTGCATCACCTCCGTCACCGGGCGGGTGGATCCTGCCGCCTCCAGTTGCCCTAAATACTCGCTGTCCTGCTCAATCAGATCGGCCCAGCGGCGCATCACCGCACCGCGTTCACGGGGGGAACAGGCCGACCAGCCACTTTGCTGACGGACATTTTCGGCAATATTCACCGCATCATCGACGTCGTTAATTCCGGCTTCTGACAGTGAGGCATAAGTTTTGCCATCTGAGGGACGATTGACCGCGAGACTGCCCTCTTTCATTTTGAGGTATTCGCCGCCAATAAAATTCCCTTCAGGGATATCAATTTTATCCGGATCAAAACTCAGCATATATTTACCTTTATTTTAAACAGGAGATGAAAGTGAGAATTCATTACGCCGCTGTCTTCCCTGTGATTAATGCAGAAGGCATGCCAGCTATTTAAAAAAATTTAATGCGTTTCCCCCCCGGTGAAAAAAAATTTAATGCCGAATCCTGAAGCCAGTTAACGGTAAATTTTTAGCTATTTATAAGCTGATGATTTTTATATTATTTTTAAAATCATCATCTGATAGCACATTGTGCAACACTGCACCGGCAGGGTGCGCTGTGGCCTGTCGGCAGAAAAATTCGTCGAGAATGAGGATTTATAAATAAGAAAAGTATCTGTGCGTTGCTTATTGCCCGGAAAATAATTAAACGCCCCTGTGGGCCGTTAAACCGCCTGCTACCGGACATACTCCCCCGCAGATTAAAGATTGATATAACGGTTCACAGATAAGAATTTACTATCGCTGTGGGTCCTGAGCGGTTATTACCGTTCTCTGCGGGGAAATAAGGGGGAAATATATACCAGGGGGTGTGCATTGTGCTCTTCCGGGCATTGTCTGACGGAAATTTCATCTCATCCGGTTGCCTGGTCAACAAGGACAGGACGATGGATTAACCGCCAGCCCGGACAGGAGTCATCATCATAGGTCGTCAGAGGATATGATGGCTCTGAAGGAATCCTTCATGGAAAGACCCTGCCGCCTTTTACCGGAGATAAGGGTAACCGGTGCCGGAGGTTTCGTCAGGATTATCTGTCCGCCACCCGCAACAGGCATGACCTGCGGTAGCCTCAGGCACAGGTGCCAGGATAGGTTGAATACTCAGTAAACTATCTTCACCCGCTTAATTACGGTTATGGCCAAACTCCCGCGATAACAGGATCTGTTTCCAGTGCGTTTCGCGACGGTTGATTTCGCCGTCTTCAGCATTAGGATCGAGTACTTCCAGGATTGCAAAGGTGATATTCTGCAGGCGCTGTTCATCACGTGGCCCGAATGTTTCCTTAAGCCCGACATTCCCGCCATGCCCGGAAGCAAAATAGTCTTTCCACCTGCCCCAAATCCCTTCGCTTCCTCCGGCTTGCCCTATGTAGAGCTTTCCCTCGTCCCTGTCGGTCAATACATAGATGCCTTTAACCACAGAGAGTGCAGTACGCCAGGATTGCAGATTAAGGCGGAGGATTGCACCGATACTGTTCATATCCAAGATCACATTCCGGTAACCGGGGAATTCACCGAAGGTCAGACGTACCGGAGAGATTTCATTGACGATCAGATCGTTATCAATACTTTCACCACGACGAATAAAGTTGCGGGCTGTGTTCCTGAAACTGATATACATTCTTCCCGCATATTCCTCACCCGCGGGAACATTTTGCAGACGGTACTGATAATACCGTTCTTCACGGTCCGGACAGGCCTGTTTTTCAGAATGACCGATCTGCAGGAATACGCCCGCAAACAACCAGGTCCCGGTTCCCGGTACACGGATCAGTGAGACGACATATCTGCGGCTAAACTCTAAGCGCTTCTGCCAGCATTGCCAGGCATCGAAAGTCCCCTCACGGAATTTAACCAGAGGGTCCTCTTTATAATCATTCAGTTGCGCAAGATGTACTTTACTGTTGTCAGGGGTCAGATCCGGAATGACCATTTTCAGATAGTCGAAAAGTTTCAATACTGTTCCTCAATATTTACAATTTATCTGCTGCCGGGTACCGCTGAATTTGTAGTCGCGTGCAGCCCGTTGGTCATTCTCTGGCGGAGTTGAATCATCTGCTATCTGCCTTCTGTGACAGAATGTGTTGCGGTTGGATCTGCGCCATCGCCTGCCGGCTATCATCTTGTCATCCTGGCTCCGTTTCTGTGTCCGCCGCAGGGGCAGCCTGCTCTTAGCACAGAATTTCTATACCAAAGGCGCCCGGCGCTGGTACCTTTCGCATCAATATCCCGCATATATTGTTAAGGTTAATTTATAAATAACAAACAGGAGTGTTAACGTTAACGGCCTGATATGCCGTCGGTATGAATTTTTTCCAGCGAGTACCAGACGGTCAATCCCACTGTTATGACCGGATCGGCAATGAAATGTAACATTTTTATTAACTGCTTGCGGTGCTGTCTCCCCGTTATGGTAGCGGAAGACACCCATGACACCTGTCAGATTAACTCTCTTATTTTTATCAGATAATTCCCCGAAAGGTTTTTTTCCCGGCAATGCCCTCTCCCTGCAGGATGGTATCCATTCTCATCCGGACCTGTCAGGACGGCTACTGTGTTAACAAAATAATAACCTCACGCTTCCGGGGGGCTTATACTTTTAATGGTGACTATTTTTGTGGGAATTATTAGCCCGCTGATAAATGCCGCGTCATTAATTATTTTAATATTTAACCTTAGCTGACTCAGGGGTCCTGATCATGGAATTTTTAGCACATCTGTCGCGACGGCGAATGTTACAGGGTATGGGCGCACTGGCCGCCACTGCATTATTGCCCGCGGGGATGTTACCGGCGTACGCAGCCGGTCCTGTGAATGATGATTTTGCGCTTATTTCCCGCTATCTGACCGGGCGAAATACCCTGCCTGACGATTTCGGTACGGCACTGTTTGATGCATTTGTGAAAATCGATGCTGATTTTCCGCAACAGCTTAGCCGGCTGAATCAGTGGATCACCCGCAATTCTGTTCCGGCGGCAGAGATCAGCCGCCGGTTACCGGCAGACAGTCAGGTCAGCGACCTCGCGGGATTGCCGGCACTCATTCTGACCGGCTGGTACCTGGGGATTGCCGGTAGCGGTGCCCGGGCAATTTGTGTGGCTTATACCAGCGCACTGGCCAATCAGGATGTCGCCCCCGTCCTGAATCCGCCGACCTACGCCTACGGTACGTATGGCAGCTGGGCGGCCAAACCTTTTTGACGCTGCCTCTTTCGCCGCGTCCTCTTCTGATTAAACAGAGAACTGAGCATGTCTGAAACTCTTTCAACCGATGTTGTTGTTGTCGGCTCCGGTGTTGTCGGGGCACTGACCGCAAGAAAACTGGCCCTCGCCGGCCGGCAGGTACTGATGCTGGAAGCCGGGCCACGTATCCAGCGCGACCAGATTGTCACTAACTTTCGTCATTCCGCCCGTAAGGATGACCTTGTCGCCCCCTACCCGAATTCAGAAATCGCCCCGTTTCCCGATTACAAACCGCAGGATAATGGCTATCTGGATCAAACCGGGCCGGAGGACTATAAACCGGAATATCTGCGCGTCGTCGGGGGAACCAGCTGGCACTGGGCTGCCCAGGCCTGGCGCTTAGTCCCGAATGATTTCCGCATTAAATCTCAATACGGGGTGGGCCGTGACTGGCCTATCAGTTATCAGGATCTGGAACCCTATTATTACGAGGCGGAATTGCTGTGGGGCGTCTCGGGGCCGGCAGCAATGGCAAAATATTCACCGCGCAAACATCCTTATCCTATGGAGGGGGTGACCCCCTCTTATCTGGAACAGCGGGTCATGGCACGACTGGCCCCTAAGTATGAAGTGCTGACGAATACCACCGGCCGTAATTCCGTCCCTTATGACGGCCGGCCGCAGTGTTGCGGTAATAATAACTGTATGCCCATCTGCCCGATCGATGCCCAATACCATGGCGGGATCGCCGCGACGGCGGCTGAAATGGCCGGAGTGACACTGAAAACTCATGCCGTGGTGTACAAACTGGAGCATAACGATAAAGGGAAGATTACCGCACTGCACTATTACGATTGGGATAAGGTTTCACATCGGGTTGAGGCCGAAGTGTTTGTGCTGGCGGCGAACGCTATCGAAACCCCGCGTATTCTGATGTTATCGGCAGACGCCCGCAATCCTAACGGGTTGTGTAACAACAACGATCAGCTCGGCCGTCATCTGATGGATCACCCCTCCAATTCAGCAACATTTTATGTGGATGAACCTCTGTGGCCGGGCCGCGGTCCGATGAGCCCGTCATCTATCCAGCAACTGCGTGACGGGGCCTTCCGTACCGACTCTGCGGCTTTCCGTATCGATATTTCTAACTCGTCCCGGGTGGCCGGTGTCACCGCCGGGGCTATTAAGGAGGGGCTGACCGGTGCAGCACTGGACAACGCGATCACTTACCGCGCCTCCCATGAACTGAGTATTAAAAATGTACTGGAACAGTTGCCGGACCCGAAAAACCGTACTCTGCTCAGCACCCGCAAAAAGGATGCACTCGGCCTGCCTGTGCCGGCATTTTCCTATTCCTTCGATGATTATGTGCATAAAGGTATGCAGCACTCGCTGGCGGTATATGCGGATATCGCCGCCATGCTGGGGGCCACTAATGTGCGTTATTCCGCGCCCGGGGTCTATAGCAATAACCAGCACATTACCGGCACGCTGGCGATGGGTAGCGATGAACGGACATCGGTTACCAACCCGGTCGGCAGGGCCTGGGAGTATGACAATCTTTATATGGTCTCTACCGGGGTGATGCCGACCGTCGCCACCGCCAATTCGACACTCACCGCCTGTGCGCTGGGGTTACGTACCGCAGACGCGATTCTCGGCAAAATTTAAGGGAGGCTCCGATGAAAAAATTGCTTTCTCTGAGTATTGCCGCCGCACTGAGCGGGATCCTGTTCGGGCAACCCGCCGGTGCGGCGGATAACGACGGTCAGGCTCTGGTAAAACAGGGAGAATACCTCGCGGTCGCCGGGGACTGTGCCGCCTGTCACACCGCCCCGGGAGGTAAACCTTTTGCCGGCGGTCTGGCGATTAACACCCCGATAGGTAACATTATCAGTACCAATATCACCCCTTCGCAGGCGGCCGGTATCGGCCGGTATTCACTGACCGACTTTGAACGGGCGGTCCGTCAGGGAATACGCCGCGACGGGGCTCATCTCTATCCGGCAATGCCTTATACCTCCTATGCGGTGATCACCGACGGTGACATGAAAGCACTGTATGCCTATTTTATGCAGGGCGTTGCGCCGGTTGACGTCCGTCCACAGACAACCGCCCTGCCTTTTCCGTTTAATCTCCGGTTCTCTATGGCCGTGTGGAATAGTCTGTATGCCCGGGCCGCGCCCTTTGTGGCCGATGCAGGTCACTCTGCCGAATGGAACCGTGGAGCCTACCTGGTTCAGGGGCTGGCACACTGCTCAACCTGCCATACCCCCAGGAATTTCCTGATGGCTGAACAGTCCGGTCAGGCACTGGCAGGGGCATCGTTGGGCACCTGGTTTGCCCCCAATATCACCCCCGATAAACAGGCCGGGATCGGTCAGTGGTCAGCCGGTGATATTGCCAGCTACCTGCAGACCGGACGCTCGCCAACCGGGTCGCAGGCAGGTGGCCCGATGCTGGAAGCCATTGATAAGAGTTTCAGCAAATTATCCGCCGCCGATATTCATGCGATCGTCACTTATCTGCAAGGAGTGAAGCCGCAGTCTGCCAATGCGCCCCCGGGACGCCTTGCTGCCACGCAGCCATTGATCTCTGATGTCGGACTGATGAACGGGAGCGCATCGCAAGGCGCCCGACTGTATGCGGAACATTGCTCCACCTGTCATCAGGTGTCTGGTCAGGGCAGTCACGGATTACCGGCGCTGTACAATAATGCTGCCTTTCACCGCCCCGTCGCGGATAATGCGGTAATGGCGATCCTCGACGGATTAACGCCCGCCAGCGGACAAGCCATGCCGGCCTTCAGAACGGTCATGAATGATCAGCAAGTGGCAACACTGGTGAATTATTTATTTAAAAATGACGGGGATGCCGGCGTCCGGACCACGCCGGAACGGGTGAACACACTGCGTAACGGGGGGGCGACTTCCCCGTTACTGGCGATAGCGAAAGGCGGGATGATCGCCCTGCTGGTGGTGGTTATTCTGCTGGTGATCGGCGGCGGGATACTGAAGTCACGTCGCCGGCATCGGTAAGTCAGAGTCTGTGACGAACTCCACGCGGAGAGATTGGCTCCGCGTGGGATCCGGATCAGGAAAGCTCTCTTTATCGCCCGCTGACAGCAGCTTATACGGCCCGCGATTCCGGTGCCAGACCCGGGGCGTTATACTCCGCGCCGGGTTTTCCGGTATCCCGGGTATGGGGTTTACGGTCTGTATAGCGTCTCCCTATACCGCAGTAACACTGTATTTTATACCGTTGGCGCGAACAGATAACGGTGCCGGGCCGCGGAATGACGCACGGTGACATCCTGTTGACCGAACCGTCAGTCAATCTTCCGGGTACAACACCACTTTGCCCTGTTACTTAAACGCGGTAATCATCAACACGGCAGCGATGGCTGGCTGTCATTCAGGCTGATCGCGCTTAATAACCTCCGGTCTGTGAATACGGACAGCTTTCTCTTTTCGATCATCGGGCCATGAAACCGTTATTAACCTCTCCGGAATAAGTAATGCGTTAGGCTGGCAGTCATTCAGACTGATCGCGCTCAATAACCCCGGCCTGTGACTCCGGACAGTTTTCTCTTTTCGATCATCGGGCCGCGAAACCGTTATTAATCTCTCCGGAACAAATACCGCGTTAGCCATGACCGGCTGTCATTCAGGCTGATCGCGCTTAATACCCCCCCGGTCTGTGAATACGGACAGCTTTCTCTTTTTCGAAAACCGGGCCATTAAACCGTTAGGTCGCTAAAGGCAGCAATATCACCGATAACCTGGCAAGCCTGAAAGGTAAAACTATCGGTGTCGCCCAGGGCACCACCCAGGAGGCCTGGGCGAAGGCGAAATGGGCTCCGGCAGGCGTACAGGTGGTCTCTTACCCGAACCAGGGGCAGATCTACCCTGACCTGCTGGCCGGCCGGCTGGACGGCACCCTGACCGATGCCGTCACGGCAGATACCGGTTTTCTGAACACCCCGCAGGGCAAAGGCTTCATCGTCAGCGCACAGCCTGATGATAAAACCTTTTTCGGCACAGGTTCCGGTGTCGGGCTTCGCAAAGGGGATACTCAACGCATGACACTGATTAATAATGCCATCGCTGCAATCCATAGCAACGGGGAGTATCAGCGTATCGAGAAGAAATACTTTACGTTCAGCGTCTACCCGAAAATGTAATAGTCCTGGCCGGCCACACGAAACGGTGGCTGGCCAGTGCCCGTTCCCGGAGGTATTACCGGCAGTGCTGACGAACCAGGCTGACAAAGAACGTGGCCCCTACAGAGATGATCCCGTCATTAAAGTCGTAGCCGGAATTATGCAAAAAGCACCCTTGTTTCTCTTCCCCGTCATTCCCCAGCAGGAAATAAGTGCCCGGCCGTTTTTCCAGCATAAACGAAAAATCCTCACTGCCGGTGGAAGGCCGGATAGACTCTTCCACGGCCTGCGGACCGAAAACTTCAATGGCTAATGCCCGGGCGTCTGCCGTCTCTTTTTCACTGTTGGTCAGCACCGGATAGGACTCATAGACTTCCACCGTCGCCGTCGCCCCGAAACTTTGCGCCGTTGAGGTGGCCAGGGTGTGTATCCGTTGGATCAGCAGGTCGCGGATTTCGGGCTTCATCGCCCTGACCGTCAGTTCCATTTCGGCAGTTTCCGGGATCACGTTGGAGGCAATGCCGGCATGCAGGGTACCGACCGTGACAATCGCCGTCTCTCCCGGGGTAACGTTACGTGACACAATCGTCTGTAACGACATCACCAGTGATGCCGCCACCACGATCGGGTCAATGGTCCCTGCCGGGTGAGCACCGTGACCACCTTTGCCGTTCAGGATAATTTTCACCGTATCAGCAGACGCCATAAAGTGACCGGCATAGAACCCCAGTTTCCCCGCCGGTAAACCCGGGCGGTTATGCAGCGCATAGACCGCATCGCAGGGGAAACGACTGAACAGTCCGTCGCGGATCATTAAATCTGCACCGCCGATGGCCTCTTCTGCCGGCTGAAAGATCAGATGAACGGTACCATTGAACTCACATTCCGCACTGGCCAGGTACCGGGCGGCCGAGAGTAAAATCGTCGTATGACCGTCATGTCCGCAGGCATGCATCACGCCCGGCCGGGTACTGGCATAACTTAGCCCCGTGGTTTCATGGATCGGCAGCGCATCCATATCCGCACGTAACCCTATGGCCTTATCGGAAGTCCCTTTTTTCAGCGTTCCCACCAGCCCCGTTTTCCCTATCTCCCGGGTGACCTGATAACCCCATTCGCTGAGTTTATCTGCTACAAACTGGCTGGTGGCAAATTCCTGCAGGCTCAGTTCCGGATGTGCATGGAGATGACGGCGTATGGCCACCATTTCGTCTTCGTACGCTTTGATTCCCGGGATGATATTTTCAGACATTGTGCTCTCTCTTAGAATGATCTTTCTGTTTTTCTGTCCGGTTCACAATAACAGTCCGCGATAAAAACGTAAGAACAATTTGTCAGTCTGAGGGGGGGGGATCAGAAAAGTTATCCAGCTACCGGCAGATGAGCCACGCGTCGTCAGAAGAAAAACCTATGACAGAGGGCAGGATATTTCCGACCCTCATCCGCAGTAATTTCAATGTTACTCAGCGAGGCCGGTATTACTGATGACATCACCGTATTCCGGTTAATTAACATCTTCCGGCGAACCGGCAGATCCGGATTGTTTTTGATGATGTGACAACAGAAGTAAAGCCGCCGCTGTAATCAGAGCAATGATGATGATCACCCACCAGGTCGCAATATATCCGAAATATTGAATGCAGGCCCCCATGAGAATGCAGGCAGGCATCAATCCTAAACTCCGCATCGTCGTCATTATGCTGTTTATACGCCCGCGATGACTCACCGGGGATTGATTAGCTAAATACACGCCCTCTTTCGTTAACAGCAACACTTCACCTGCAGAGAGGAAAAACCATGCCACAAACTGCATCGCGATCGGGCTAAATAACATGACGAGTAAGTAGCCTGCGGCAAAAAGAATACCGGCAACCGCAAGGCTTTTTATTTCGCATGTATTCCGGGTCATTCTTATCAGCACCGGAGTGATAATCACCACCAGCAGACTGGCAAAGGTCATCAGCTGACCAAATAACAAGGGACCGTTCTCACCATAACGATGGGCCAGAAAAAGCGGGGTGGTTATCGTCATCTGATTTAAGGTAAACCAGAGAAAAGTGCACAAAACGCCGAAAACCAGTAGCCAGGGCCGCGCTTTTAATACCTGCCATACCGGCCCCCCGATCGCTTTTTCAGGGTCTGCCGGGTCTGAGCCGGGTGTCATTTGAGGATCGCGTCGCCGACTGACACCCAATAAAACGATCAAAATACCGATGACTCCGGCCAAACCATTGCCGAAAAAAATCCAGCCCGGATGACTGCGGAACAGATACCCCGCCACGACGGGTCCCACTCCCGAACCTAAATTATAAGAAAGGTAGCTTAAAGATATCACGGCATTTCTGTTTTCCGCGGTCGATAAATCTGCCACCAGCGCATTACTCGCGGGAAGTGCAATTCCGAAGAAAAAATAACTGATAAAAAGCCAGACAGGCAGCATCAGATGCCAGTCATGGAAAAAACTGCTCAGTATAAGTACCGCCGAACCGGTGAATTCGCCAGACACCATAACGATTTTATGGCCCAGGGCATCAGAAAGCTTCCCCCCTGAAAAATTGCCGATCAAATAGAATAACGTTACCCCCATCGCTAATTCCCCGGCGGTTGTCGCTGAATAACCCAGCGTCAGGGTAAGTAACAGGAAGAGAAAGGGGATAATAAAATTACCCAGCCCCAGTATAAATCTTGCCAGCGCGAGGAAATAGATATCGGTCGGTAATCCCCGATAGAGTAAGAATGGATAGACAAATTTTTTAAGCAATAAGCACTCTCTCCGGATCTGGCTAAAACACAGGACGTCAAAGCCTTACCCCGGCAGTGTAATCTGTCTGACCCATGATTTTAATATTTATCGCTCTGAGGGGGTTATATTGATAGCCTCCGGGCTCTGATCCCTCCCGGAAGCCGCCGTCGCCACGCCCTCCGGCCGGGAGGATATCGCCTGTCGGGCAGTCTGCCCTATCGCCCCAGTTGAGAAATCACGTCCCGCGAGGCATTGTCCCGCTGTTCCGCCGTCAGTTCACGTAACTGCCCCTGATGCATTTCCAGGACCCTGTCGGCAACATCGAAATAATCATCGTCGTGACTGATAATCATCAGGGTTTTGCCCTGCGCCCGGAACCAGGGCAATAACTCGCGGTAAAAATAGCGTCTGAACTGCGGGTCCTGCTCGGCGGCCCATTCATCAAGAAACAGGATATCGCGGCGGGCGGCCAGGGCCAGCAACAGCGCCACCCGCTTCTTCTGGCCCTGCGACAGGTCCAGCGTGGACAGCTGATTATTTTCAATACTGACCTTTCCCGCCAGGCCGAGTTTATCCAGCCACAGTTCAGCTGACGCGTCATCCTCGCTTTCCGGCGACACAAACACGGTTCTAAACAGATAAGGCCGGGTAAATACCACCGAAAACAAGGATTTCAGCGCTGCGGTAGTCAGTGGCTGATCATCCAGCCACACGCCGGCCCCGGGGCTGGCATACAAGCCGGTCAGCATCTGACTGAGGGTCGATTTTCCGGAGCCGTTGGCCCCGATGATAAACACGATTTCACCACGATTCAGCCGGGTCGTGACCGGCCCGACACTGAAACCGGATTGCGGGTAATGCCAGCTCAGATTCTCCCAGCGCAGGGTCTGCCAGCCGGCAGGCAGCGACACGTCTGTGTCCGGCAGTGTTTCCTGATCCGCTGCCAGCATCCCGCCAATTTTTTTAAATGCCAGTTCACCGCTCAGTAATGTCGGCCAGGCCCCGATAGCCTGCAGCAGCGGAGAGCGCAGGAATAATACCGTCAGGGAAAACGAGGTTGCCACGGTGCCGGAAATCCAGCCCATGGCCTGTGAAGCCAGGAAGATCAGGCCTATCAACCCCAGCATCATGATATTGGACCAGTTAATGGCCGAGAGGTGGAAGCTGTCGGCACGGATAATATGCTGCCGGTAGCCGAGCGCCGCCTGCTGGTAGTCGTTTTCATAGAAATGCCGGGCCCGGGCCGGATCGAGCGCCAGCTCTTTATTACCGTGGATCACCACCTGGAAGACATCCTGCAGATCGGTTTCATAGTTGCGTACTTCCCGCAGGTGCAGGTAAACCCGCGCCACCATCCGGTAACCGGAATAAAAGGTCAGCCCCATCCAGACCATGACAATGGCCAGCACCGGCAGAGAAAGATAGCCGAGATAGCCGATAGCGACGACCCCCAGTACGATCCCCTGAATAAGCTCCGGCAGACGGACAAATGCCAGCGTAATGTTACGGATATCCGGCCCCAGCATCGACAGCAACTCGCCGTGGCCCTGTTGCTCCAGCCTGTCCGGAGACATGCCCAGCAGTTGCAGGACCATCCGGCTGCGTTTCTTCCAGATAAAGTGGTGTCCCAGTGCGGTCAGTGTCCACTGGGCCGCCAGCGTCACCAGCAATAAGGCGATCAGTAAGCCAGCCAGTTTTGCGAGCCCGGTTTGTGGTGAGCTTTCCTGCACCAGCGACTGGTTAATATATGAGATGGTAAAAATACCCAGACAGGCACTGAGCAGATTTAGCAGGATAATCCCGGTCATCGCCGGCAGATGATGTTTCAGAACCGATTTAAGTAACAACATTTAAGTAATAACATAGTCTTCTGCAAAAAATTCCCGCCAGCACAGGCGGGCGGGAAGAGAAAGGATAATCAATGCAGTGATCAGAAATCCACACTCAGCGATAACTTCAGGGTACGAGGGCCACCCTGGGTCAGATAGCCACTGTCCTGACCAATGGTTTGCCAGTATTTCGCATTGGTGACGTTTTCTACCCCGGCACGCCAGGTCAGGCGTGTTTGCTGCCACGGCATCGCATACTGAACGCCGAGATCCAGCCGCGTCCAGGCCGGCATACGCAGGTTATTCTCACTGTCCGCATACTGATGGCTGGTATGCATCAGGGTGCCGTTAACCGTCACGCCCTGCAGACCCGGCACATCATACTCCGTATATAGCCGCCACTGGTTACGCGGTACACCCACCGCATCCTTACCGTTTGCCGGTCCGTAAATATTATTCATTACCGGCTTCAGCCAGGTCGTGCCGGCATTCACCCGCCAGCCCAGCACCGGTTCACCGAAGACATTCAGTTCCACCCCCTGGTTACGCTGCTCTCCGGCCAGACGGTACACCCCGTCACTGCCCAGCACGCCGGCCATTTTGCGCATATCGAACAGCGCCAGGTTGCCACCGAACCGGTCACCCTGAACTTTCAGCCCGACCTCATTTTGCCGGGTGCGGCCGATACCGGTGATCTTCCCGGCATTGGAGGCATTAAAAGGCGCGGCATTCGCGGCCTGAAGGGCCTCGATATGGTTTGCATACAACGATAACCAGTCACGGGCTTTCCAGACCGCACCATACACCGGCGACCAGCGGTGCGCGTCGAATGCGGCGTTCGGGTCTTCTGCGCCAGTATATTCATAGTTGCGGATACGTAATTTCTGGTATCTGGCCCCGGCAGTGAACAGTAGGCGGTCATCCAGCACCCCGACGGTATCGGAGAACGACATACCGTTATTCGCCGTCCGGCTGCGGACCGAAGGCGCCGACATATTGCCGCCGGTATAAATAATTCCGGTCGGTTCCACCTCAGACGGATGATAAATATTCGGCCCGGTAAAGTTCCCGGTCATCTGGTAAGCATTACCTGCCCGGTTATAGATCCCGGAATACCCGAGGTTGACCTGGTGACTGACGTCGCCGGTATGGAATTTCCCGCGCACACCGGCCATCCCGCTGAGGGTATCTGCGGTGTAATGAGTATTCAGCAGGGACATCTTAGAATCACCGGCCAGGTTATAGACCACCGGAGAGGCACTGGCGGACCATTCGTTGGTGTGGCTGCCGCCAATGGCACTGTAGAACACCCAGTCCGGCGTCAGGTGATAGTCATTTTTCAGCATCGCATAACGGGTGGTCAGGTCGGCATAATTCCAGCGCTGTGCATAGTTGGTTCGCGGGTCCGGTGCCGCCGGCAACGAGGTCATGGTCTCATCCAGTTTGATCCCGGCACGACCATTATGGATCGTCGACTCCACATACCCCAGGTCCAGTGAACTGTCGAACCTGTCGCCGTGGTAATCCAGGCCCAGAAAAGCGGCCGTGGTCCGGTCTTTTTCATGACGGATTGCGGTTTCGCCTTCCCGGTGAACCACATTCGCCCGGACGCCAAACTGGTCATTGTCCCCGAACCGCTGACCGACATCGGCACTGATCCCGGGCTGACTGCGCGAGTTATAGTCCACATTCAGGCGACGGACAGGAGAGGCCGTGGCGTGTTTCGATTCAATGTTGATGATCCCTCCGACCCCGGTCCCGGCGGCCGGGACACCGTTCATAAAGGTGCTGGCCCCTTTTATCAGCTCCACCCTGTCCACATCCTCCAGCGGCAGGATCTGCCGGGGTAAAACGCCATATAACCCGTTCAGGCTGATATCATCCCCGTACAGATCAAATCCACGGATACGAAAGCCCTGTGAAAAGTTTCCATAACCACGCACACTCTGGACAGAGGCGTCATTCTTCACCACGTCCTGCAGCGTGCGGGCCTGCTGAGCGTCCAGCAGCGTCGAGGTATAGCTGATCACACTGAAAGGAACATCCAGCGATTTCTGTTCTCCCAGCACCCCCAGCCTTGCACCGTTGGCAATCCCCCCGTCCAGGAACGCCGGTACCGGATCCTGCCCGTTATTCGTCCCCACGGCCTGCGGTCTGGCGGTCACGACCAGGGTCTGAGGCCGGGCCTGCGTGTCGCTACCGGCGGCCAGAACCTGGGGACTGACCGGTATCAGTGCAATCAGCATCGCCTGACGGAGGGCATGCGGGCGGAAGAACGGGGAATTTTTGTACATTGTTTCAACCTGCGAACTGGATGTTTTGGAAAATATTTTGTCGTCCGGGGGCGTCCCGCCACGACAAAGTCCCTGAAAAGTGCTGTAAACGCCAAGATAGTAATGTAACTCTTTATCATTTGCATTATTATTCCGGGATATTTACCGTCAGTGATGGAATAACGTCATGCCTTTACCCCACACTTCTGCGAGCGCAGCACTGACTGACGTTCCGGCCAGTATTCTCTGCCACCCGCATCAGTTTGAGGCCCTGCTTCCGGGCGACTGGGCGGCCAGCGCCCCTGCCCGTAAAGTCGCCTGGCTGTCGCTGTGGTCGCAATGGTTTTTTGCGGATGCACTGATCAGCTGGGCCGACCAATTATGCAGTCAGCAGCAGGCCTGCCCGCTGTGGGAGTTTAATGGTCAGCTGGCGCTGAATGCCGCGGGTTGTCCGGAACGCTGGCACCTGCGGGGGGAACCGCTGTGCGGGCTGACATCGGCTCAGCAACATCAGCTGACGGACCAGTTAATCTGTCAGTTTATTGCCCCGGTGTGTCAGACCCTCTCTTCGCTGGCGGGGAATAATCTGACGGTGTTCTGGAGCAATGCCGCGGTGCGCTTATGGCAGGGTATGCAGCAGGCCGACAGTAAAGCGGCCGATGTGCGGATATTACAGAATCTGTTTTCTGCCAGCCATTTCGCCGACGGCAGTATTAACCGCCTGAAAGCCCCCTTACGCACGGTGAAAACGCCTGACGGCGGAGATAAAACCGAACGCCGCCATTGTTGTCTGATCTTCCGGCTGGATGAACACAGTAAATGTGCCTCCTGCCCGCTGGAAAAATGCGGTAAACATTAATTCCGGAGAGACCCCGTGAAAAGTATCCCCCCGGCACAGCCGGAAGCGACATTTCGCCTGCATCAGGCCCAGGTATCGATGGATAACCGGCAGTTACTCAGCCCCCTGTCCCTGGAATTTACCCCCCGGCGAGTAACCGGTTTAATCGGTCATAACGGCTCCGGGAAATCGACCCTGATTAAACTGCTGAGCCGGCAGAATCCGGACTTCGGCGGGGAGATTAGCTGGCGGGGCAAACCCCTTCACCAGTGGGGTGCCCGCGAATTCGCCCGTCAGGTGGCCTATCTTCCCCAACACCTGCCGGTAACTGAAGGGATGACCGTCACTGAACTGGTAGCTCTGGGGCGCTATGCCTGGCACGGGGCGCTCGGCCGGGTCACCGATGAAGACAGAGAGATCATCGCCCGGGCCATCGAAAGCGTATCGCTGACCCGGCAGGCCAGCCATCCGATCGAGCAGTTATCCGGCGGGGAGAGGCAGCGGGCCTGGATTGCCATGTGTGTGGTTCAGGGCAGCCATTGCCTGCTGCTGGATGAACCCACGTCGGCGCTGGATATTGCCCATCAGAAAGAGGTGCTGTCCGTCATCCGCGATCTCTCACGGCAGCGGCAGTTAACCGTGATCATGGTGCTGCACGATATCAATATGGCAGCACGCTTTTGTGATGAATTTATTGCGCTGCGCCAGGGCGAAAAAATCTTCCAGGGCGGTGTCAGTGAACTGATGACAGAACAGCAACTGGAACACATCTATGGTGTTGCCATGGGCATCATCAGCCAGCCGGAGAACGGGGATCTCATCAGTTATGTCAGATAATCACCTGCCTGACCACCACACACCGATGCTGACCCGCCGTCAGATGCTGGGCCAATCGGCGCTGTTACTGGCCGCAGCCGCCCTCCCCGCCGGCGTTGTTGCTGCAGCCCCTCCGGCAGCTGTGCCACGGGTGGCCGCGCTGGAATGGTCGGCCGTCGAAACCCTGTATGCGCTCGGGCTCACTCCTGTCGCTGTCAGCGATATTCAGGGCTATGATGACTGGGTAGGGGCACCGGTTCTGCCGCCACAGGTGGCCGAACTCGGGTTACGTACCGAACCGAATCTGGAACTGCTGGCCAGCCTCGCCCCGGATTTGCTGATCCTGCCGGAACACTCGCCATTGCCTGTCTCCCGCCTGCAGCAGATTGCTCCGGTATGGGAATATGCCTTCCGTGTGGCGGGTAAAAGTCTGCTTAATGCTGCCCGGGATAATATCCTGCAACTGGCCACACGCCTTCACCGGGAGGCTCAGGCACAACAGTTCCTTGCCGGTTTCGCGCAGCAGATGGCCGGATACCGGCAACAGCTGGCACCGATGGCGGGGAAAAAGATCCTGATGTTCACCCTGATTTCTCCGCGTCAGGTTCTGGTGCTGACACAGGACAGCCTGTTCGGGGAAGTGCTTGCCGCCACCGGACTGGAATGTGCCTGGCAGGGTGCCACCAGCCTGTGGGGCAGTGTGATTGTCGGGACCGAACAGTTACTGACCTGTCAGGCGGATATTGCTTTACAGTTTTCACACAATGATGCATCGGTCACCTCCGCCCTTGCCGGTTCACCTCTCTGGCAGCAGATGCCGTTTAATCAGCAGCACCGGCGCTATTTGCTGGACCCGGTATGGCTGTATGGCGGCCTTTGTTCTGCCCTGCGTTTCGCCGGAGCACTGGCCCGCAGCGCCGGAGAGTGGCATGCGTAAACCTGTCGGGATCCTCCTTATTTTTCTGCTGTGTCTGAGTGCCGCGGGCTTATTGCTCACCAATACCCTGCATTACATTCACCCGGCCGGAATGACACAACTCACGCCAGCGGCCGCCGCCGATCTTCTGCTGCAACAGCATCTGCTGTTTCAGTACAGCTTTCTGCCGCGTATCGCCGTTGCTCTGCTGGCCGGGGCCGCGCTGGGCCTTGCCGGCTGGCTGTGCCAGTTACTGCTGAAAAATCCGCTGGCGGAACCGGCCACGCTGGGGATTGCCTCCGGTGCCCAGCTGGGGCTGACCCTGGCCACATTGCTGGGTGGCGGCGTGCTGGCCGGTCAGGGATTTTCGCTGGCCGGGGCCACGGTAAGTATGCTGATTATTTTTGCACTCAGCCGTCAGCGTCAGTTATCCACCCTGACCCTGTTACTGACCGGGTTGCTGATCGGCCTGTTCTGCTCTGCCCTGCAAAACGGGCTGACCTTGTTCCGGCATGAACAATTGCAGGATCTGTTTATCTGGAGCAGCGGTAACCTGGCACAGAACGACTGGTCGGTAGCGCGCCGACTGGCACCGGTGCTGGTCCTGACCACTTTAGTAGCACTACTGTTTTCCCGGGCGCTGAACCTGCTGCGTCTTTCCGATACCCTCGTCGACAGTCTGGGGGGCAGCAGTCAGAAGATACGACTGGGCGGGTTAGCGCTGGTGACACTGTTAAGCGGATGGACGGTCAGTCAGGCCGGAATCATCGGGTTTATTGGCCTGTTTGCCCCGCAGATTTGTCGCTTATACCCGCATCAACGGTTTATCAGTCACATGCTCCGGGTGATGCTGTTTGGCGCGCTGATTTTGCTGATCTGCGATCAGCTATCGATACTGGCGGAATCGGCGGGATATCAGTTTACGGCCGGCAATATCACGGCTATCGGCGGTATTCCGCTGATGTTGTGGATCATCGCCCGGGCGCGTTTTGTGACCGCGCCGGACCTGCAGACACCGATCCGCCGGACACTGTCGATGAACGGTAAAAAGGTTACGCTACTGGTACTGCTGATGGTCGGCGTGGCACTGTTCTGTTTTGCTGTGCAACGAAATGCCAGCGGACTGACCTTCAGTCTCCAGGATCCGCTGGCTTTCCGCTGGCCGCGGGCCCTGGTCGCCGGCAGCTGTGGCGGTTTATTAGCCATTGCCGGGGTTATCCTGCAGCGCCTGACCGCTAACCCGCTGGCCAGTCCGGAAGTGCTGGGGGTAAACAGTGGTGCGGCCTGCGGGGTGGTACTGATGCTGCTGTTCTTCCCGGCATCGGCCGGGATAGCCATGTTCCCGGCGGCACTCGCCGGCGCACTGTTGAGCCTGGGGATCATCATCTGCTTTGCTTTGGGCAGGCAGACCTCTTCTTCGCGGATCCTGCTGGCCGGCACCGCGCTGAGTGCACTGTCGGCAGCCGTTATCAGCATCCTGCTGGCAAGTGGTGCGCCGAATGCCAGCCAGATCATCAGCTGGCTGTCGGGCTCTTCCTGGGGGGCAATGCCGCAGATGGCACTGACCGGACTGTTACTATTGGTGGTCGCTCTGCCGGTGGCATTGCTCTTTTCCCGCTGGCTGACCCTTCTGACGCTGGGACGTGAGGTCGCCTCCTCGCTGGGCATTGCCCTGCAGCCGGTCACCGCGGTATTGCTGATCTTTTGTGCGGTACTCAGTGCCTGCGCCACACTGTTGCTCGGGCCGATGAGCTTTATCGGCTTACTGGCGCCGCGGATGGTAAGCCAGACGGGTCTGCGTTCGATGACGGTAGCGCTGCCGGTCGCGGCAGTGACAGGCGCGGTACTGATGATGGTGGCCGATACCCTCGGCCGGCTGGTGATTTTTCCTTTTCAGATCCCGGCCGGGATCATGGCGGTGTTACTCGGTACTCCGCTGTTTATCGGGTTGCTATGTGGCAGAAAACGCAACGGGTGATAACCGGTCAGCACTGTCCGGAAGCACTGTGCCGATAATAGGCAGAAGATTGCCCACGGATAAACTGGCGGGAGTAACGGCTAAGCCCTGGTGCCTGTCTGTCTGCACTGTCCGGAAGCACATGCCGATAATAGGCAGAAGATTGCCCATGGATAAACTGCCGGGGGTAACGTAACGCCTAAGCGCCCTGGTGCCAGTCAGTCTGCGCTGTCCTGAAGCACTGTGTGGATAACAGACAGAGGGTTGCCGCCGGGTAAACTGCCAGGATTGATGGCTAAGCGCCCTGGTGCCTGTCAGTCTGCGCTGTCCGGAAGCACTGTGTGGGTAACAGACAGAGGATTGCCGCCGGGTAACCTGCCGGGGGTAACGACTGAGCACCTGGTGCCTGTCTGCCCGCACTGTACGGAAGCGAGGGTGGATAACAGACAGAGGGTTGCCGCGGACGAACAGAAATAGCGGGCGGCACAGGATGGCCGATCGCCGTTACGGGGATCCCGCAAGGCCTGCGCCTCCGGCAGAGATACTCCCGGGAAAAATTCTGTCCGGCAGAGCTGAGGGTAGCTCTGTCCGGACAGGAAACGGCTAAGCATGGAGAAGAGATTCGGCTCTCCCGGCAGGGCTGGCCGGGAGATATCACTCTAGAAAGACACCACCGTTTTCAGCCCGGCTACCCAGGCATCCGGCGTGCTGCCGGCACCGCCCGGATTATGCCAGTACTGAATATCCGGCTGCAGTTCCAGCCAGGATGTCGCGCGGATACGATAATACAGCTCGGCGTTCACCGAATGACCGATCGCCGGATATCCGTTTACGCCCGGAGGCAGTCCCTGACTGGCAAACCGTAACTGCTCGTTCGCGTAACCGCTCATTTTAATGTAACTGACGCCCAGACCCAGCCAGTCTTCGGGACGCGCATCCAGTAACCCGCGATAACGCATCGAAACAGAAGTGCTCATACGCACACGATTAGTCCGCTGATCCGAAAAGCTGCCACTCCAGGAAACGCTCATCCCGCGGGCCGCATCATCCGGGTGACGGGTAACCTGCTGGTTTGCCGATGCCCAGATAAACCCGGTGGTACTGTACGAAAGGTAGCCCTGAGGGTCGCGGCTGCCATCCTGTTGCGACACGCCCCGGGACAGATGCTGCTGACGGGCATTAGTCAGCAAGGCCCCAAGATTGTAGACGCCGGGCAGTCCGTTGACCTGCGTTCTCAGTTCCGCCTCGACCGGGAATAATGCCCCGCGGCTGCCCCGGGTTGACCAGCTCCAGGCATGGCTGCGATCCGCCACACGCGGGTTCTGTTCCATCACCCCGGCTTTCAGGGTCCACTCCGGTGTCAGTTTATAAGCCAGTGTGGTGCCCCAGCTATGAACATTCCAGTTATTCCACAGCATGGCATTGGCGGATTTCCCGCCGCACTGACTTAATACCTGAAAATCACACGGGATAGACTGGTCAAAGGTCTGAACCTTATTGATCAGCCCCACCCGCCAGGAGAGCCGGTGGTCCAGGAAACTGCGCGAGAACGTCAGCCAGCCAAGACGGGTTATCGACTGCCCGCCCCAGCTTTCCTGAGCCAGGTCGTTAAAGGGAATCGAGGGATTTTGCAGACGCGAGACGGTCAGGTTACTGTTATGGTTACGATTGACGATGTTCCCTTCAATCGCTGCATCCGGAATACCGGTCAGGGCTTGCAGATCCTGGTTAAAGGTCAGTGAGAACTGATCAATATATTCCGCTTTACTGTGGCTGTTATAGCCGCCCGCCATATTGACCGCTGTCTGGCTAAGGTAGCCGAGAGAATAAGTAAAGCCGCGGGCTTGCAGTCCCGAACGCAGGCCTCCCAAATCGCCAAGCAAGCCTTCCCGGGGCGCTTCAAACCCCAGAACGCTGTAATCCGGGACGGTTGCCAGCGCTGAAGAAGATAAAAATAATGCCGTAATGATGACTGAAGGTTTAAAAGGGCCGTATTTCCCTGAGTTATCCATATTCTCATCCTGAAAGATTATCCGTTATCCGTTATCCATTGACGGTGCTATAACACTAAAGCCCGAATTAACAATATCCAGTAATAACGCCAGCTAACGAAGTCAATACGCAGCGATATCACTGCCTCTGCGTCAGGCGGTTTTACTGCGTATTCGCATACCTCAGAAAGCTGGCGGAGACTGTGTTCAGGCACAGCGATTTTACGTAACCCACTGAATAGAGGCTACTCCTCGCGTCTGCTCACTGTATCACCCGGCGGAATGAGTGAAAGCGTATTTTGCTTTGTTCACTCAGTATTGTGACTGCGGTCATAGTCAACTGAACGGTAAATAAGAATATTTCCATCCCGCGCAACTGTTGAAAAATAATTACCCTTTTTCCTGTCCGTCAGGGGTAGTGAGATTATGGAAAATAATCTGACCGATATGACCTTGCCTGATCACAGAAAGACGTTATTCCGGGAGGGTGACCGGCCGTACGGACAATGGCTGCAGGCGGATCAAAAATGCGAATTCTGCTCCGGCACCCGTAATTTCAACGGGTTATTACCGGTTGAGGCTGCCATTGTGCCGTCGGCTGGCGTATACTTTTTCCTCCGACTGCTTAGATAATCGCCCTCTGCTTATGATCTCCTGGAAGAAGAACCTGTTTTCCCTCTGGCTGGGATGTTTTATTACAGGTTTAGGTACTAGCCAGATTCTGCCCTTTCTGCCGCTCTACATTTCACAACTCGGTCACTACAGCACGGCGGACCTCACCCTGTGGTCAGGCCTGACCTTCAGTATTACCTTTCTGGTGTCGGCTATCGTCTCGCCTATGTGGGGACGACTGGCAGACAGCAAGGGCCGCAAGTTGATGCTGATCCGGGCGGCTATCGGCATGGCGATCGCTATTTTCTTCCAGGGACTGGTGACCCATGTCTGGCAGCTGTTTTTATGGCGCGGCATTATGGGACTGGCTTCCGGCTATATCCCGAATGCCATGGCACTGGTCGCCTCTCAGGCGCCGAAAGGCAGGAGTGGCTGGGCACTCAGCATTCTTTCTACCGCCCAGATCAGCGGTTTTCTCTGCGGGCCGTTACTCGGAGGTTATCTGGCAGATACCATTGGTCTGCGCCCGGTGTTTCAGGTGACGACCGGCTTGCTGGTCATTGCCACGCTGGTGACTTTTTTTCTGATCAAAGAAGAGCCGCAACCCCCGCGGCAGAAGAACACGGTCAGTAAACCGCCTTCTGTCTGGCAGACCGTCCCTTCTGCCAGCGTGATACTGAGCCTGCTGTTCTGCACCTTGTCGGTTCAGTTATGTAACGGGTCGGTAAACCCTATCCTGTTTCTTTATGTTCAGCATCTCTCCCCCGACAGCCATAATATTGCTTTTATCAGCGGGTTTATCGCGGCTCTGCCGGGGATGTCGGCCCTGATCTCCGCCCCTGTCTGGGGACGAATGAGCGATACTCTGGGCCCCCGCCGGATCATCTCTGTCGCCTTTATCATGTTTATCCTGCTGCTGACCCTGATGTCTCTGGTCAGTAGTGTGACGCAATTTTCTCTGCTGCGTTTTCTGCTGGGCTTTGCCGACGGCGCCATGTTTCCCGCCATCCAGTCGCTGCTGTTGCGTCACTCTTCGGCCAAAATTTCCGGGCGGGTATTTGGTTACAATCAGTCTTTTATGAACCTGGGGAATGTTACCGGCCCGCTGCTGGGTGCCGTAACGTCCGCATCGCTGGGAATGCGCTGGGTCTTTCTGGCATCGGCGGTGGTGATCCTGCTGAACCTGATTTACCTTAGCCTGACCTTCCGGCGCGCCGGCCGGGCTGGCACGCTGAAAGAAGCCGAATAAATACCGTCAGAGATAAGCCGGGCAGGTTGCAGCCCCGTAGCGAACTCAGCCCCGTCGGGCCGCAGATGGGGATGCGCCCCGCCACCAGCTCAGGCTTGTTGACCCGCGCCAGACGTTCCGGGCATTACGCGTCGTAAAAGATAAGTGAGCCGTGTTTCGGCCCCGTCACGAACTCAGCCCCGGCGAGAGATGCGCCCCGCCACCAGCTCAGGCTTGCTGACCCGCACCAGGCGTTCCGGGCATTACGCGTCGTAAAAGATAAGTGAGCCGTGTTTCGGTCCCGTCACGAACTCAGCCCCGTCGGGCCTCAGTTTACTTCGGCAGATCTGTACCCTGCTAACGGCGGAGTCCTGTCGGGGCATTCATCAGCATTAACGTAATGAGCCTTGTAAAAAATAAACCCGGTGGGCTGTTCCATAACGAATAGCATCCCCGCCAGGCCGCAGGTTCCCCGGACGGAGATGCACCCCGCTATCAACTCAGGTCACCACTCAGCACGGCATATTAACTGGCCTGCTGAGCCGGTACAGAGTATCGATCAGCCGTCAGCTTCTGCACGTACCGATCAGGTCAGTTTAAAATGCCGGTCCGGCTGTAACGCCGGGGGCAAAGGCGACAGGTCGTTCATTTCCAGCATATGGCGTTCAATGGTCAGACAGATCGCATCCAGCGGTAACTGATTAGAGGCTGTGCCGAACGGCCGTTCCAGTTCTTCGGCCAGCGACTCCAGTGAAAGAAAAGTATAGGAAATAAATGCCGACACCAGAATGGTCATATAATGCAATTCTGTCACCAGCGAGAACGGTAACAGGGTACAGAAAAGATAGACGGTGCGGTGCAGGATCAGCGTATAGGCAAAAGGGATCGGGGTGTTATCCAGCCGTTCACATCCCCCAAGTATGCTCTCGAGTTTACGCAACGGCTTGTCCAGTTCAGCGAACAGAATATCTGACAGTTTCCCTTCACGACGCATTTTTCCGAGTGACTCCCCCAGACACAGCAACACCCGGTTGGCGGGAAAAGGACTACGGATCACCTGCTGATACACTGCTTCCGGCAGCAGACGTTGTAAATCCGGTCCCGGGTCGTTGCCCCTGAGCTGATGCTTCAGCGCATACGCATAGGCCGATAATAATTGAGAAAAGCTGATTAATTCCGGGGCATTGGCCGGTAACAGGGAATGAAGCTGACGTAACATAATACGGCTGTTAATCAGCAGTGTCCCCCAGAGTAAACGAGCTTCCAGAAAGCGGGCATAACTCGCATTGTTGCGAAAGCCCAGGAATATCGCGATGGCTATGCCCAGCAGGCTGAACGGTGCCGTAGTCAGTCGCACGTTCAAACTCTCATACCAGGGCAGGCTCAGTAAGGCCAGCAGGGACATCAGTACATTCAGGCTCAGACGGAACGAGATCTTTGAAAGGACTGAACCATGCCAGTCAAATAAGCGGATAAACCAGTGCTGAGGTTTTCGGATAATCATGCGGATGTCGGCGGTGGTTAGCGGTCTGACGATTATACAATAATTCTCAAGTCTGACCTCAGAAATTGCCATCCCTCTCCCCGCACGCCCCCCCGCTGCGGTGTAGTATTTAATCACTTACTGTTACATTCAGGTCGCCCGGCATTACACATGTTAAATATTTACCTGCCTTTCCATTTTAATGTCTGGTATATTTAATAATACAATCAACAAGTTGCCAGTTACCCCACAATTAAATAACAGATTTAATTCAATATTATTACACAAAACCATTCACATTTGGTCACATTAGGCGTTACACTTCGGCCAGTTTTTACCAATGACCAGGCGTATTATGATGTATTCAAAGAAAATTGCTTTCAGTCTTACCCTGTTATCCGCGGCCACCTTCAGCCAAAGTGTGGCCGCAGCCACCGAAAAAACCGATGTCCTGCTGATAGGTGGCGGCATCATGAGTGCTTCGCTGGGGACCTGGTTGCATGAACTGCAACCGGACTGGCAGCAGATCATGGTGGAACGACTGGACGGTGTGGCCGAAGAGTCGTCGAATGGCTGGAACAATGCCGGTACCGGCCATTCTGCGAATATGGAGCTGAACTATACGCCGCAACGTGCTGACGGTAGCATCGATATCAGTAAGGCACTGGAAATCAATGAATCCTTCATGATTTCAAGACAATACTGGTCTTCCCTGGTCAGACAAGGGGTACTGAATAACCCGCACTCCTTTATAAACTCCACGCCGCATATGAGCTTTGTCTGGGGCGACACCAATGTGGATTATCTGCATAAACGCTATGAGGCCCTGCAGACCAGTACCCTGTTCCAGGGAATGAAATTTTCTACCGACCAGAATCAGATCCGTCAGTGGGCGCCGTTAATCATCGAAGGCCGTGACCCTGCGCAAAAAGTGGCCGCCACCTGGACACCGCTGGGGACCGATGTCAACTACGGAGAGATTACCCGTCAGCTGGTTAGTAGCCTGAAAAAACAGCCTAATTTCAGTCTGGAACTCTCTACTGAAGTGACCGGATTCTCACGTAATGCCGATAATTCCTGGCATGTGACCGTCAATGATCGTAAAACCAATACGACCCATGAAATTGATGCCCGCTATGTCTTTATCGGTGCGGGCGGGGCCTCACTGAAGTTATTGCAGCAGACGAAAATTCCGGAAGCAGAAAACTATGGCGGTTTCCCGGTCGGCGGCTCTTTCCTGGTGACAGAAAACCCGGCCATTACCGAACATCATCCGGTGAAAGTGTATGGCCAGGCCTCGGTCGGTGCGCCACCGATGTCCGTACCGCATCTGGATGCCCGCAATCTGGACGGTAAAAAAGTGGTCCTGTTCGGGCCCTTCGCGACCTTCTCGACCAAATATCTGAAGAACGGTTCGCTGTTTGATCTGCTGAATGCGACCACTGTTCACAATTTCATGCCAATGGCGCATGTGGGGATTGATAACTTCGATCTGGTGAAATATCTGATAGGCCAGGTCATGCTGTCTGATGAAGACCGTTTTGCCGCGCTGAAAGAGTACTACCCTGACGCGAAACCGTCAGACTGGCGTCTGTGGCAGGCCGGTCAGCGGGTGCAGATCGTGAAGAAAGATGCCAGTAAAGGCGGCGTGCTGAAACTGGGCACCGAGATCGTCACCGATCAGCAGAATACGCTGGCCGCGCTGCTCGGGGCTTCTCCGGGGGCGTCAACAGCCGCACCGATCACCTTAAATGTGATCGAAAAGCTGTTCAGCGATAAAGTGAAGACGCCGGAATGGCAGCAGAAAATCCGTGCCATTGTACCGAGCTATGGCCGTAAGCTGAACGGTGATGTGGCGCTGACTCAGCAGGTGTGGGATGAAACGGCTCAGACGTTACAACTGACCAAACCGCCGGTGATCGCCGCCCCGGCCGCCGCGCAGACATCAACCCCGTCAGCAGAACACACGGCCAGTCCGCAACAGGATATGGCTCTATAGGGGCCCTGCACCGCTAAACCGCGATGCAGAGCGTTGATTAACGGATTTCCAGCGGGGTTTCCCGCTGTGGCGCAGGGAAGCGTCTCTCCAGTAATTGCAGGTCCGTGTCCATCAGCTCGCCTGTTAAGGCAGCAGCATTGATGGCGGTATGTTCAGTACTGCCGGACTCAGGGATCACCAGCATATTCCCCTGCCGGATAGCCCAGCGCAGCAAAATATCCGCACTTCCTGTCTGATACTTCTCCGCCAATGCCTGCACGACCGGGTCGTGCAGTAATTCACTGCCATGCCCGCCGAGCGGCGAGTAGCCCATCACGGTGACCCCGTGTCCGGCGCACCAGGGGAGCAATGAATATTCCACCCCACGGGCGGCCGGGTTATAGAAAATCTGATTCACCGCACACTGATCCCCTCCCGGCGTCTGCCAGAGCTGCTGCATGGCGCGGGTATCGAAGTTGGATACCCCCCAGGCCCCGATTTTACCCTGCGCTTTCAGCCGTTCGAACCCTTCGATAATTTCTTCCAGCGGATGTTCCGATGACCAGTGCAGCAGGTAAAGATCAAGATAATCTGTCTGCAGCCGGCGCAGTGAATCCTCGCAGGCTTTCTGCATTGTACCGCGTGAGGCATTCCACGGATAAACCTTGGATACCAGCCATGCCTGCTCACGGATCCCCTTCAGTGCTTCGCCGATCAGGGTTTCAGACTGGCCGTCTCCGTACATTTCGGCGGTATCGATCACCCTAATCCCCTGAGATAACCCGAAACGTAATGCGTCGGCTTCCTGCTGACGGGCATGGCGTCCCTGCCCCAGACGCCAGCTTCCCATGCCGACGGCAGGAAGCTGCTGACCATTCAGCGCCACTGTATGCATGATTACCCTCCTGATACCGGGGGTCGTCCCGGTTGTTGATTATTTTCCAGTAATTTTTGTTTTTTCCCCAGCCACAGCCCGTTGACGGGGCTCTGCACAGAGTAAAGGCCCGTTAATTCCGGTGCAGGGCCTTCCCATCCCTAATCAACTCGCGCAGTGAACTTCTCCTTATCGCAGCGACCTGTATTTTTTCAACATTAAAGGCAAGCAAAAGAAAAAGCAGGACGGTATCAGCAGATAAAAGGAAAAAAACCAGATAAAGGCAAAAATCGCGTGTAGCCAACAATCTGAAAAAACATAGTGTAAGATGCCGGAAGCTCTTAATCATGCACATTCCCCCCCAGAAAAGCATACTCCATCACCCGCTTTCTCCCGGCACGCTCAGCGGCACGTATTGAAGGATAGTTACTACTTTCAATGGTTCCCCATAGCAATGCCGGTGCGCGGTGTATGCTGAGAAAAGAAAGTAAGGCCTGTTGTGCGGCACCCGCAACGTGCTTTCCGCGAAAGCGCGGAATAACAATCTCTTCGGTGATCCACAGTCCGGATACAAAAGCCCGCCGTCCGTTCTCACAGATGATAAAACCGGCACGCGCCCCCTCATAAACTATGATGAACAGGCCTCCATCCTGAATGGCATCGCGAATGTCTTCTTCATCTGCAGGAAACACCTTATCCTTCAGAAAAGGATAGCGGGAATACGTCCCGGCATAAGCCAGTTCCAGAGCCTGAAGGCACCATTCAACTGACTGCAGGCAGGCCCGCTCAATGCGGACAGTCTGGACGCTGATAGCCGCTTCATTTTTTTCATGCATGCTTTTGCCGACATAGAAAAACTGATCGGCACAGCCACGCGTATCCTCAGACACGGGCCGGAGAACGCGGACTGAATGTGCGCCCATGGGATGCCATACATCCAATATTGAGGCCATAGCACGCCGGGTCAGAGGAGCAGAGCTGGCGACCAGATCAATGAACGGCTTATTCAAATCGCCGCCTCTGTATCGTGGTCCGGTGAGGTAGTCATTACCGTCGCAGGAAACGATTTTCTGGAGAAAAAAATCCTGAGGCAGCCCGGTCTCCCGGAAAGGGAAGTTTGATGAAAAATTGCTGTCCTCGCACCAGAGAAGCTGTTCATCAATATAGTCTTTCATGCCGTTCCTGAGTAACCCGGAGTCAACAGGCAGCCAGCTGAACTGCTCAACCATATAATCAAGCATTAACTTATTCCTTTTATTTCCACGGGGATGCCTGTTTTATAGAAAGAATGGGGTTGATAACGTCTTTTCTGTCAGCTCCGGGGCGTGCAGAGAAACGACAATACGTAACCCGGGCGTGACATTACCAGCAATGACGCCAGTTTCGGATACCCGAATTGCAGCCCTGCCACGTTGTGCCTCAACGGCCAAAACAACAGCGCTTACCCGAAAAAAAGAAACTGGCTACGCTTGTTGCATTCTCCTGTTGTATGGAGGCGACGGCTCAGGATGACCCTTGACAAAAGGTTATCCCATGCCGACGGCAGGAAGCTGCTGACCATTCAGCGCCACTGTATGCATGATTACCCTCCTGATACCGGGGGTCGTCCCGGTTGTTGATTATTTTCCAGTAGTTTCTGTTTTTTCCCCAGCCACAGGCTGTTGATAAGCCACAATAAAGAAAGCGGGATCGCCAGCCAGGCGATCAGGCTGCCGCTCAGACCTACCGCATTCATTGCCGTCCAGCTCCAGGCGCCGGCCTGATCGCCGGCGCGGTAGACGACGGTGTCAGTGACATTTTTCGCCTTATACTTTTGTTCCCGCGAAAGCACGGTAAACAGGACTTCCCGGGCCGGGCGTGCAAAGGCAAAGTTCCCTGCCCGACGCAGGACAGCGAAAATAAACAGGCCCGCCAGCGTCGGCCAGACACTCAGCATCAGGAATCCGGCCAGCGTGACCAGCGGCAGGATCGCCAGGACCCGCCGGGTCCCGTAGCGACTGAGCAGGCGGCCAGTGATCAGTAACTGGCTGACCAGTGTCAGAATATTGACCGACAGATCACTGGCGGCAAAAAAGGTGGTGCGGCTCTCATCACTTTTGAAGATCTGATGCACCAGATCCGCCTGACGGAAATAGACAAAGGTGGAGGTGATAGAAAAAAGCAACATATACAGACAGATGTTCAGCAGATATCCGGAGCGGGCAATGGCCGATATGCCGTCGAAAATACCGCCCTTCACCGGGCCGTCATCCGCCTGAGCCGCTGCCCTGTCGGGATCTTCGGTGTCAGACAGGGGATTTTTCCGCACCTGCGTATTCAACTGACGGACACAGAAGACCGCGACTTCAAGCAACACGGCTGAGAGCAGAAAAAGTCCGCTCATATTCAGCCAGCGGACCAGCGTGGTGGTCAGCAACGAACCTATCACCGCCCCCAGGGTGGCCCCCGCAGCCATCAGCGAAAATAACCGGCTGGCACGTTCACGGGTAAAGATATCGGCCACCAGCGACCAGAAGACCGACACCACATAGAGATTAAAGACAGAGACCCAGACAAAAAATACCCGTCCCAGCCAGCGATGATCGCCGCGGGGCAGATAAATCATCAGCGCGGCAAAAATAAGCAGGTGGATGATAAAAAACCGGTAGACCCAGGGAATAAAGCGCCGTCGGGGAAGCCTGGAAGATAACGCCGAGAATGGCAGGGTCAGCAGGATCATGACAACCAGGGTGGCGGCGAACAACCATTGCAGATTATTCACTCCCCCGTCAATACCCAGCGTATCGCGTATCGGACGGATCACATAGTACGCCGATAATACACAGAAAATATACAGCATACTCCAGAGCAGCAGCGAGACTTCTTCTCTGCGAACACCTGCGGTATGCATGAGTTTTCGAATTAACGGATGGAGGGCACCTGTCGCCCCTTGCGGTTGATGTTGCATGCATTCTCCTGACTCCAGTGAATGATGCACTCAGCCATGCAGAAAGCATTCTCCACGACTCAATGCGCGCCTGAGTCTACAGGTATAGCGTCAAACCGGCGGAAATTCCAATTCACCGCCGGTGACTTAGCGCTCAGGGGATGGTCACGCGGCTCACGGGACTTGTGGCCGGAACAGATCAAACCGCTGTTCGTCGCTGATCCCGTAATAGGCTGAAGGTCCGCCGGCACGCAACACCGGCTGTGCCTGACTGGTCTGATAGACACCATCGGTCAGTAAACGGGGAGCGATATGAATACGCACCACTTCACCGAGCACCAGCCAGCTGTCCAGTTCACGACCGTCCGCATCCTGCAGCCGCAGACATTGCGTGAGACGGCATTCGAAATGGACCGGGCTCTCCGCGACACGGCAGGCCGCAACCTCGACAGAAGGCAGCGTTTTTAGTCCGGCATAGGTAAATTCATCACCCTCCGGCGCCAGTGCGGCCGAACTGGCATTCATCGCTTCCGCCAACGGCCGTGTCACCAGGTTCCAGACAAATTCTCCGGTACGGGTGATATTGGCCACACTGTCTTTCCAGCCGCTGCTGGCAAAGCCAATCACCGGTGGCGAATAATTGAAACAGTTAAAAAAGCTGTACGGGGCAAGGTTATGATTCCCCTGCCCGTCATGGGAACTTATCCAGCCGATTGGCCGCGGGCCGATAATCGCATTTAAGGGATCATGTGGCAGACCGTGCCCCTGACGGGGCTGGTATGTATAATGTTCTTTTGTCACAGGCCCTCCTGATTAGCCGGTACAATAGAATACCGGGCCTACAGCACCCGGCATAGGTTCAGACATTCTCTGTCATTTCACTGTGTGAAAGTTGCTGACGACGGCGTAGCTGCGGGAACATCACCATCCATAGCCCAACCACCACCAGTGTTCCCACTCCACCGATCACCGACGCCGGCACGGCCCCGATGGCACTGGCCAGCACGCCGGTCTCAAATTCACCCAGCTGATTCGACGTGTTAATAAAGATAGAATTCACCGCATTCACCCGTCCGCGCATAGCGTCCGGGGTATCCAGCTGGACCATTGCGCCGCGGATCACCATGCTGACCATATCAAAGCCGCCCAGCGCAACCAGTGCCAGCAGCGACAGAACCACATTATGGGATAACGCGAAGACCACGGTAGCCACCCCAAAACCGGCGACACAGCCAAACATTATCAGACCAGTATGCCGGTGAAAGCTGTTGCGGCTGACCCAGATCCCGGTCACCAGCGCACCGACGGAGGGTGCCGCACGCAGCGCGCCCAGTCCCCAGGCCCCGGTGTGCAGAACGTCATGGGCAAATACCGGCAGCAATGCGGTAACTCCCCCCAGCAGTACCGCGAATAAATCCAGCGATATTACCCCGAGAACATCTTTACGTTTAACGATAAAATCCAGCCCGGCGAACAGGTTACGAAGGGTCATCGGTAACGGTTTGAGCGGTTCATGCTGGTATTTCAGCCGCATCATGACCAGTAACGAAATCAGATAACAGACCGCCGCCGTGCCATAGGCCAGCGCCGGGGAAACCACGTATAACAGCCCTCCGGCCATCGGCCCGGCAATCACCATCGCCTCGCGAAACACCTGGTTGGTTGCCATACCTTTTGACAGCATACTGGCGGGTAACAGAGCCGGTAACAGCGAGGTCATCGACGGGCCTTCAAACGCCCGGGCCAGCGAAAAGATAAATACCAGCGACAGCAGCAGCACGGCACTGCCGGGCATCAGAAATGACATCAGGATCAGACCGATAGCCGCCAGGAACTCGACACTTTGCCCCCCGAGGATCAGCGACTTTCGGTTGTACTGATCGGCGAGATGGCCGGCCGGTAAGGCCAGCAGCACCGAAGGGACGAATTGCATCAGCCCTATCATGCCGAGCATAAATGCACTGTGCGTCATCGAATACAGCTGCCAGCTGACGGCGAGTGAGATTATCTGAAAACTGAGTGAGGAACAGGTCTGTGCCGTCACATAGGCTCGAAACCCCGTGTGATGAAAAATGCGCGATGAAGGCTCCCCGGAAGAAGAGTCCATAAGTGTGCTCCGGAAAAATGAGTAGCGTTATTATTAGGCCGCCAGCATAACTGATTCCTGCGGGCAAGCCAATGTGATGAACAGCGGTCATAAGACCTCCGCCCTCCCGTGAATCCCCTGCGGGCACGGCATTTTTCTGCAGGAAGGGATTCTCCCGGCGTAATGATAATTATCAGCTATGCTTTATCGGGTGCGGAATTAAACCCTGTATTTATCAAGGAGAAAGGCATGAGCAATGATAATAAACCAAAAATAACCACCACCGATGGGGGCGTACCGGTAGCCAGTAACGAGCACTCGCTGTCTGTCGGCCCCGATGGCCCGCTGGTTCTCCATGATCACTATCTCATCGAACAGATGGCGAACTTTAACCGCGAACGTATCCCTGAACGGCAGCCACATGCTAAAGGGAGCGGTGCCTTTGGTCATTTTGAAGTGACCGAAGATGTCAGCCGTTACACCCGTGCCGCCCTGTTTCAGCCAGGGGTAAAAACCGACGTCCTGATGCGCTTCTCCACCGTCGCGGGCGAACGCGGCAGTCCGGACACCTGGCGTGACCCGCGCGGCTTTGCCATGAAGTTTTATACCACCGAAGGAAACTATGATCTGGTGGGCAACAACACGCCGGTGTTCTTCATCCGTGACCCGATGAAATTCCAGCATTTCATCCGCTCCCAGAAACGCCGTGCAGACAACAACCTGCGCGATAATGACATGCAGTGGGATTTCTGGACGCTGTCCCCCGAATCGGCGCATCAGGTCGCCTGGCTGATGGGTGACCGCGGGATCCCGAAAAGCTGGCGGCACATGAACGGCTACTCCAGCCATACCTATATGTGGGTCAACGCTGAAGGTGAGAAATTCTGGGTAAAATATCACTTCAAAACCGATCAGGGCGTGGAATGCCTGACTCAGGACGAGGCGGATAAACAGGCCGGGGCCGACGGTGATTTCCACGTCCGGGATCTGTACAACGCCATTGATAACGGTGAATTTCCGCAATGGACATTGTATATGCAGATAATGCCGTTCGCAGATGCGGAAAACTACCGTTTCAACCCGTTCGACCTGACGAAGGTGTGGCCACACAGCGACTACCCGCTGATTAAAGTGGGTAAACTCACCCTGAATAAGAACCCGACCGATAACCACGCGCAAATCGAACAGGCCGCGTTTGAGCCGAATAACCTGGTGCCGGGTATCGGTCTGAGTCCGGATAAAATGTTACTGGGCCGGGTGTTCGCCTACGCGGATGCCCACCGGGCGCGCCTGGGCGTTAACTATAAGCAAATTCCGGTCAATGCCCCGCAATCGCCGGTGAACAGCTACAGTAAAGATGGTGCAATGCGTATCAATCCGGTCAGCGACCCGGTGTATGCCCCGAATTCGAAAGGCGGATCTGTCGCTGACGGCGAACGTTACCCCACCGACTCCTCCTGGGAAACCCAGGGCGCACTGGTGCGTCAGCCTTATTCATTACACGCTGAAGATGATGATTTCGGACAAGCCAATGCGCTGGTCACCCGGGTCATGGATGATGCGGCCCGTGACCGTCTGGTCAATAATGTCACCGGTCACCTGCTGAATGGCGTCCGTGAGCCGGTACTGTCCCGGGTGTTCGACTACTGGCGGAAGATCGATCAGAGTATCGGCGACCGTATTGCCAGCAGTGTGGCGGCGGCTCAGAAAAAATCGTAGTCTCCCACAAGTCCGGCGGCTAGGTCGCCGGATTTTCCGCAATCTCCAGCCATCGGATCCCGAACTGATCAATTTCTGCCGAAGACTCACCGGCACAGATCCACTCTTCCAGTCGCTCCGCCAGTGCGGTCGCCGGCAATTGCGTTTTGCCTTTAAGGGCACATTCCCAGATGATCAGTACCTTCCAGCCCTGCTGCTGCAGCGCCAGCAGATTTTCTTTATCCCGTTGCAGATTGCGGCCGATTTTCGCCAGCCAGAAATCCGTGCGGGTTGCCGGGGGTTTGAACAAGTGGCAATGATGCTGATGCCAGAAACACCCGTGGGTGAAAATTACCTTCCGCGCCCTGTCCAGCACAAAATCAGGCCGGCCTGGCAGATCCCGGGCTTGCAGCCGCGCTTCCAGCCCCAGTTCCGTCAGTAACTGCTGTAAACGCTGTTCGATACCGGTATTACAGTGTCGAATAGCCCGCATGTTTTTGCTGCGGGTCTCACGGTTATGGACATCGGCCATCTTCACTCCTCTGTTGACGGCAAACTGCGGCTAGCGGCAGTGAACTGTCGGCCATCACTGATGACTAAGTAACATCAGCTTAAGGTTTCCTTAATACTTCCCCCGCACAATAGCCGCGTTGTTCGGGGTCGTGGCCGGTAAGCCCGCGGGCGCGGCACTGACAGCGACATTATTTATGCTGACAGATACCTGCCCGGCCTCATACCGGCGGAACTCTCCGCGCCTTCTCCTGCGACGCCGGGTATGCAGATGCTAATCTGCGATATCTGGCCCGGGGGCCGGATTCTGCCCTGCGGCGGTAACACTGCCCTCTGCTGACCGCCAGGCATCGTCGCAGGCTGACTAACCCCGGACTGAAAGATCCATAACAGCATTGCTGACCGGTCAGCGTCAATGGCAGGATGAATGCGGGGCCACAGAGACACAGAGCGCCCCCCGCCCCGAATGACAAGCTGATCTGCTGATATCACCGTAATTTCAGGCGGTGACGGGGTCAGCGTATCAGTAAACCCTTCAGCAAAAGGGTTATTAACAACACAGATATGCAGAAGCGCCCGCCAGGGACACTGTCCGGTCGGTTTGGCCGGAGATCCCCTCCACACTGGCCGTGCCGGGCGGCCTTCTGCCGGAGCCACGGATGAAAATACTGATTGTCGAAGACGATACCCTGCTGCTTGAGGGACTGATGCAGGCCATGCAACAGGAAGGCTATACCTGTGATGGTGTCAGCAGCGCCCGGAGTGCGGAACACAGCCTGAAAACGTCGCAATACAGCCTGATGATCCTCGATCTCGGCTTACCGGATGAAGACGGCTTACAACTGTTGTTACGCCTGAGACGCGAAAAAATGGCATTACCGGTGCTGGTGCTTACTGCCCGCGACACGCTGAGTGACAGGATCTCCGGACTTGACAGCGGTGCCGATGACTACCTGATTAAACCTTTTGCGCTGGAGGAACTGACGGCACGTATCCGTGCGTTGATCCGCCGGCATAATAATCAGAGCGATAATCGTCTGATAGTGAATGATCTGGTGCTGGATGTCACCTATCGTCAGGTGTTCCGTGAAGGCGAACGTCTGGAGCTGACCCCGAAGGAGTACGCGTTACTGTCCCGGTTGATGATGAAGGCTGGCATGCCGGTGCATCGTGAAGTCCTGTATAACGATATCTATAACTGGGACAGCGAGCCTGCCACTAACACCCTGGAGGTGCATATCCATAATCTGCGCAAGAAAATCGGCCGGTCATCGATCCGGACTCTGCGTGGATTTGGCTATGTCCTGATGAAGAATAAAAACCGTCCTGAGGAGCCGCATCCTGAACATATCGCCTAAAACGACCACGTTACGTCGCCGGCTGCTGATCACCGTAGGCTCGATATTGTTGTTTTGTCAGGCCATCAGCGTGCTGTGGCTATGGCATGAAAGCAAAGAGCAGATAGATTTACTGGTGAAAGGTGTACTGAACCACCAGAATGAGCAATGGCATGTGGACAAAGAGATCCATGAAGCACTGGCCAGCCTGGCGATCCCCAGTGTTGTGATGATCAGTCTGGCACTGGTGCTCTGCTGGCAGGCGGTGCGACGGATCACTCAGCCCCTGTCTGATCTCTGTCTGCAACTGGAGAAACGCTCCGGGTCTTCTGCCGGGCCGCTGGAATTCCACAGCAGGATCACCGAAATTGACGCCGTCACCCATGCGATTAATGATATGGTCGCCCGTCTGACCGACACCCTGAACCGGGAACGGTTATTTACCGCGGACGTGGCCCATGAGCTACGCACGCCATTAGCGGGGCTACGTCTCCATCTGGAACTGATGGCACGCCAGCACAAACTGGATATGTCCTCGCTGATCCTGAGGCTGGATCAGATGACCAGTAGCGTGTCGCAGTTATTGCAACTGGCGCGGATCAGTCAGTCCCTGACGGAAGGCCATGACCAGCCGGTGTTACTGCGTAAAACCGTAATTTTTCCGTTACGGGACAGTCTGCTGACCATGATTAAATTACGCCACCAGCAACTGATCCTGCCGGACGGGGACCGTGATTTCAGCGTGCAGGGCGACCCGACGCTACTGCAATTGATTGTGCGCAACCTGACCGAAAATGCCCATCGTTACAGTCCGGAACACAGTACTCTGAGCATCAGTCTGCAGCCTGCTGTCACAGAAGAAGGAAAACCGGGGGTTGAGCTGGCGGTGGAAGATGAAGGGCCAGGTATTGATGAAACCCGGGCCAGTGAACTGAGCCGGGCATTTGTGCGAATGGATAGCCGCTTCGGAGGCAGTGGCCTGGGTCTGAGTATTGTCAGCCGTATCTGCCAGCTGCATCATGCCCGTTTTACCCTGACTAACCGGACAGATCGTCAGGGCTGCCGGGCCTCGGTCATTTATCCGTTAAGCGGAGACACTACGGCTTAGAAACTGGTAAACCAGACCAGCAGAAAGAGCGCCACGGTACACAGACTGAGCAAGGTCACACTGAGTTCACTTGCGGAAAAAGCCGCTTTATTCTCCATCATTACTCTCCTGTCAGGGGGTGTCAGCAGAGTATTTCAGGCAATGATTAAATTAATATTAAGCCGGTGAAAAAATCACCGGCAATGACCCTGCCTGCAGCAAACAGAGTGAACGCAGTCCGGTCAGGCCTGAGGGCCGCCGGATTCAGCCTTCGCTTTTTGTAACTGAGCCGCAAACTGCGGCGACGTATGCAGCGTTGCCACCACCGCTGCCCCCACCAGCCTTGCCGCATCCACATCACTCTGCCAGTGATACCCGCAAATTACCCGACTCTGTCCGAGTTCATACCCGCGTTTCAGGATCTCATTCTGTCGCGCAGGGTTGATTTCGGCCAGAACCAGTGCGGTTGCCCAGCCGATGGCCGTATGTCCGGAAGGATAAGAGCCGTTAGACGCCAGTTCTGCCTGCTGACGCGTATTACAGGTCGCTACCTGATAAAAAGCAAAGGGGCGGATGCGCATATAGTGTTGTTTTGCAGACCGCGTCGCCAGATCACCGGCATCCTCAATCATATTGGTGAGTAATTTATACAGCTGCGGGGTGGCTGTGGCACTGATTTCACGACCAAACGCCCCGGAGAATGCCGTGGCAACCCCGCCACTGCTGAGGTTCGCATCTTCGGCGGCCAGTTTACCCCGTGGCGTCTCGCGTAACAGCCGGCCCTGTTCATACATCGCCTGATCGTTGAGAAACATCAGGCTGCCGGGGGCGGGCGGCGGCGGCAGTAAGGCCAGACTGTCAATCGCCTGACTGTTCGTCAGGTAGTAGAGTTCAGGCCGGGTGGTGGCATCATCGCCAGCCGGGATGGCGGCCTGTAGAGTCCCGCTCAGCAGCCATGCCGAGACCAGTAACGCTGAAAGTTTTATGCCCATAGGAAACATCCTGTAAGAAACGGTGGGAGTTAACGACGTTACCATGTCACATTTCGATTAACTCCTGCACCGATCACAGTTCAGGCTTTCCCCGCCGGCAGCGACGGGCAGGAAGGCGGCGATCAGAGCAGCCGTGCCCCTGTCAGTTTTTCCAGTATTTTCAGCGGGGAGCTTTGCGGGTCCGCCATCGCCTCTGCGGGCAGTGCATAAGTCTGTTCCAGCATAAACTGTCCCGACATAGCGGCATGCGGTGTCTGATCAGAGAAACAAATCCAGCTGCTGCCGGGCGGAAAGCGCACCTCCAGTTGCAGGCCGGACAACTGATATTCCGCATCCGACTTCATGGCATCATGTAAGCCCAGCATCAGGTGGTCATAACGGGTGCGATACCGTTTGGTAATCCCTAGTTTGTGTTGCAGAGCGCACAGCCACGGAGAATAGTGACCGGTTTTCGGCAGAAAACGGGTTGCTACGGCGGTAAACGGTTCCCCGACCCGCCAGACTCTGGATTCTCCGTGCGGATTAATGTTAGTAAAAATACGTAATATTCGTTCGCCCTGCATCGGCCGGGAGGGAAACGCATCCACGTGCAGGCGGGTATCATCCTTTCGCCAGGAACTCCCCTTTTTCCAGGCCGTAACGGGATGCACTCTCAGGGTATTGACGGGGGTGTGCAGTGCCCCCGTGTAATGCGGCAACAGGCTTCGGACCAGGGTCTCACAGGCCTGATGGTGACGTTGTAACAAACCGCGGATCAGATCTTCGTCCTGAGGATGTGCAACGCCGGTTATTTTTCCGCTGAGCGCGCGGTAACTGATATTTTTACGCCCTTGTTTCACGGTGCCTTCATTAAGGCAGCGCATCTCTTTCGCATTCAGCGGGAACCCCAGTTCCGGCAGGCTGATAATCTGTCCCTGTTCCAGCGCTGTTAATGCAGACTGGCTGAACGGTTCTCCCCCGGACCAGCCGGTAAGGGGTACCGTAAAAAATAACTCCTCCGAACGCAGGCTTTCTGGCTGCATCACTGACTCCCTTGTTGACGCATTATATTGCGAAGCGTAGTTGAGTTTACTCAATATGAGAATAATGAACGTGATGAAGCGCATCTATCGTACAAAAGAGACAGCCCCCGTCGCTATCTTACACCGTCCTGCGTCGTACTGGCGGCCCCCCATTCCGTCCGGACCGGGTTCAACCGCCCTGTGCGTTCTGTCGCCACTGACCTTCAGCGGTGCCCCGTGGATATCCCGGCCCCCCGCACGGTCAATGTTTCTGCCGACAGGAAGGCTCAGGCCACAGGTGCTGCCCTTTGCCGGTGATTACCGGGGAAAGCATTTGCGCAATGCCGCTGAAACATTTATTGTTCCTGCGTCTGACAAACCGGGCGGACGTCATCAGGCTTCAGTCAGGCGTGCTTTTAACCATTGTCGTGCAGTAACGTCGGGAATTTATGGACTTATTTTTACACTTTATCGACCTGTTCGGGACCTTTGTCTTTGCCCTGAGTGGCGCCATTGTCGGCGTCAGACACCGTTTCGACTTATTCGGCGTTTTTGCACTATCGAGTGTCACCGCCATTGGCGGCGGCTGTATCAGGGATATTTGTCTTGGTGCCACCCCCCCGCCCGGGCTTGTGAATATTGAGTACTTTTTTTGCATCGTTCTGGCGATCGCCTCCCTCTCCTTCTTCCAGAAACTGGTTTTCTCATTCGGGAAACCGTCACTGTTTTTCGATGCGCTTGGTCTGGGGTTTTTCGCGGCATTCGGGGCCAATAAGACCTGGCTTTATACCCACAGCGTACAACTTTCGATTCTGTTAGGCTGTGTCAGTGCGGTGGGCGGCGGTTGCCTGCGGGATGTTCTGGTCGGTAAGACGCCGGTGATCTTCACGAAAGAGATCTATGCCAGTGCGGCAATGATTGGGGCAGCCATTGAACTGCTGGGGTCGGCCAACATTATCCCGGAACGCTACAGTATTTTGCTGTCGATATTTGTCTGCACCCTGATCCGGATGGTCTCGCTGAAATACAATATTACGCTGAAAACTATCGCGAATAAGTATTTCTGACCGCCGGTTATGCCACATTTAACCCTAAATGCGACCGGTCCGTTTCGGGCTGGTTGTCGCCGGGTCCGGATGTTACTGTAACAGCCTCCGAATTAAGATAATTACTGAATACTGACTGTTTTCTGAGGCGATTATTATGTCTATTGTTGAAGTCGTTAAACAACGTTTTACTACCAAAGCCTACGATGCTTCCCGCAAGCTGACCGCACAGCAGGAACAGGAGTTACTGGATATCCTGCGTTACAGCCCGTCATCCCTGAACCTGCAGCCATGGCACTTTTTTGCCATCACCAGCGATGAAGGCAAAGAGACAATCCTTCCGGGGATCCGTGATTTTAACGCGGCAAAAGTGCGCGATTCGGCGATGGTCGTTGTTTTCACCAGCAAAGACACTCTGGATGATGCGCAATTCAGCAATGTACAGCAGCAGGAAGCTGCGGATGGGCGCTTTAAGGATGAAGAAAGCAAAAACGCCAACGATAAAGGACGTCGCAATTATATCGCCGCGTATGGCGGGTCTGAGGACGACCTTCGTCACTGGATGGAACGGCAGACCTATATCTCTATGGGGTTCCTGCTGCTGGGTGCCGCAGCGATGGGGCTGAACGCCACACCGATCGAAGGTATTGATCCTGCACTGCTGGATGAACGCCTGGGACTGAAAGAAAAAGGGCTGCACAGTCTGGCCGTGGTCGCTATCGGCCATAACAGTGAGAAAGACTTTAATGCGTCGTTGCCAAAATCACGTTTAAGTGAAGAAACGGTGATCACGCGTCTGTAATTGCCCGCCGCTCCCTGCCCTGCAGGGGGCGGCCTGAATACCTGACTTATATACTGCACCGCCCTGACTGGCTGCCCTGCCTTATATTAGCGCCTGTTCCTCCCGCTCAGCTGTTGCCGGTATTTCTCTTCACTGGTCGTCCCTGATAACCGTTATACCGTCGCCCGAAATATTGACCTGTTGACTGATGCTCTGTTCTGCGTAGCCTCTGCGGATGCGGCCAAAGCTCTGGCCGGAAGGCCGTCTGTTCCCGCTGGCGTACACTGCCCCGGATTGCCGGGTGGCTTGCTGCCCTGCCTCAATATAACGCCAATGAATACCGGCCATCTGTTGTCACGGTTTCCTCCCTGGCGTCCCTGATAACCGTTATACCGTCGCCACTATGCAGCTATATTTCCCTGTTGCCCTGTTGACCGAAGTTATAAGCTGCGGAACCTGTCCACACGCTGCCAAATCTTCGGCAGGAATGCCGCCCGTACCGGCCTCCGCGGCCCACCCCCGGTAAGCGGAGGCCTGACGTCGATGGTATCCGGTGATGACCCGCCCGCCGACTAAGTTTATCCCTGCGTCCGGCGCGCTGCTCTCCCGTTACCGGCCATTCACTCTCTGCAGGAGGTTCTGCCCCCGCTTCCCGGTCATAGGTTCTCCCGGAGGCCGGGGTTAAAGGATCCGCCCTCAGAAATGTTAACGGTTTGTTTAATGGTGACTGATAAACAACATAAAATACTGTCATCCTCAGTAAAGCCTGATTATCGCCTGAGCGTAATAAGTTTTTTTTATTTTGCCCCTTTCCAGCCAGTGAAAAACGCGCTTTTATATACCTGTAAGCCGGTAAATTATCGCACTGCAGATCGCAGAAAATATCACACCTGGTGTAACCGGCCAGTCTCACCTCAATCCGGCTGTAGGCTTGAAACAGAATGAAAAATAAAGGCAGAAAGGATAGATGAATAACCGTCAGGAGCTGACCCGCAAGCTGCACGAAATCGCGGGAGAAAAACAGGTTTTACTGAGTGAAGACGACAAAGCCTTTTACACCAAAGGATTCCGTGTCGGTCAGGGTGAAGCCCTGGCCGTAGTACTGCCACAGACGCTGTTACAGCTCTGGCAATTGTTAGAAGTTTGTGTGGCCGAAGATGTGATCATTCTGATGCAGGCCTCAAACACCGGCGTCACCGGAGGCTCCACGCCGGATGGCAATGATTACGACCGCGATATTGTCATTATCAGCACCCGTCTGCTGACCGGGGTTCAGGTCATTGATGATCACCAGCAGGTCATCGCCTTCCCGGGCACGACCCTCACCGAGCTGGAAGACACCCTGAAGCCTCTACAGCGCGAACCCCACTCGGTGATCGGTTCTTCCTGCATCGGTGCTTCTGTCATTGGCGGTTTATGTAACAACTCCGGCGGCTCGCTGATCCGCCGTGGCCCGGCGTTTACCGAAAAATCGCTGTTTGCCCGCATTACCGATGACGGGCGCCTTGAGCTGGTCAACCATCTGGGCATCGAACTGGGGGAGACCCCGGAAAAAATGATCCATGCGCTGGAAACACGTGAGTACACGACCGGCGATGCTGCCGACTGGCAAGGCAAAATCTGGGCAGATGATTATTCAGAACAACTGCGCGATACACAGGCGGCGTCTCCGGCCAGATTCAACGGCGACAAACGCTATCTGTATGACAGTGCCGGATGCGCCGGTAAAGTGGTCGTCTTCGCCGCACGGTTACCGACCTTTGCCGCCAGCGAAGCCACCCGGACCTTTTATATCGGCAGCAATGATGAAAGCGAACTGATCGGTTTACGCCGCTTCCTGCTGGAAAATATGGATGAACTGCCCTTACAGGCGGAATATATTCATGCCGGCGCGTTTGACCTGACGCTGCGTTACGCAAAACACATGTATCTGGCGATCCGTAAACTGGGGCCGCAGGCGATCCCCGGGTTAATGGCTAATAAAGCGCGCTGGGATGTGCGTATCAGGCATGCCCGTTTTCTGCCGCACAATTTCACCGATAAACTGATTCAGGGCTTTAACCAGGTGACCCCCTCGTTTATCGCGCCACGTATCATGGATTACCGCCGGCGCTTTGTGCATCATCTGATGATTAAAATCGAAGCCCGTCAGGCGGAACAACTGACGGCATTACTCGAAGAGTATTTCAGCCAGCGCCCGGGGGAATATTTCCTGTGCGATGACCGGGAAGCTGCCGACGCCTTTCTGATCCGTTTTGCGGTGGGTGGCTGTACCATCTCTTACTGTGACTACCTCGGCTATGATACCAATCAGCGATTGATTGCCTTTGATGTGGCTCTGCGTCGTAATGATGACCAGTGGCGGATCCACCTGCCGCCGCATCTCGCGGCACAGGTCCAGGCGGACTCCTGTTGCGGGCATTTCTTCTGTTTTGTGAACCACCAGGATTACGTTCTGAAAGCCGGTGTGGATGCGAAGCAATTTAAACAGGAGGTGATGGAGTATCTGGAACAGCGCGGCGCGAGATACCCTGCCGAGCACAATGTCGGGCATCTGTATCAGGCATCCTGTGAACATGAGCAACACTGGCGTGAACTTGATCCTACCAATACCTGCAACCCGGGGATCGGTAAAACCAGTCGTAAAAAATTCTGGGGTCAGTAACCGCTGCCGGTTCTGCCTGCGGCTGGGGCTACCGGCCGCAACTCAGGATCACCGCCCGACCCACGGCGTCTTCCCAGCGCCGGTGTAACTGTTGCAGTTGCCGCACAGATACGGGTTCCTCTAATGCTGGTCGCAGCCCCCCGGCCATCTGATTCTGCAATTCGCTGGCCAGCGCGTCTGCCGGCAGGCTACTGACGGACGCTTCTGCTGGCAGCCCGTCACCGTCGGTCATCTGCATGATTTGCTCACGGACACGGCCAAAAAACTGACGGCACCATGCGATCAGTTGCGCGCAATCATAGCGTGGCGATTGCAATGCACAAAGGATCCCCTGACGATCCGCAAACTGTTCAAAACGGCAGGAAACCACATACCCTGCCGAGAGCTCTTCCCGTAACCAGTGATAAAACGCAGGCTGATAAATGGCTCCCAGCCGTTGGGCGGCCACCAGCGCCTGAGGATCATCGCTACCCAGAGGCAGGAAGTAAAGCACCGCATTATCCCCGTCCGATACCGGCAGATGGCGTGCTTCCCCCGCCAGGGGGGACAGAGCAGGCTGCTGCCGTTGCAGCAGCAATGTCTGTTGCAGCGAGTGGCTGATCCGCGAAAAAAGGGCGTCCTCCTGACAACGGATAATACAGGACCAGACGGGGGTTTGCTGTGTGACGGCCAGTCGCTGCGGAAACTCTGCCAGTAAACGACGGATCAGGATCTCCTGTGTCGAGTCTTCAGCGATTCCTGCCGCAGAAAGATCCGGCCAGAGCGAGCACAACAGCCGGATAAGTTCCAGAGCCTCCCCGGCAACCGGTAGCATCATCCTGATCTGCGGGACGCCCTGGTGCAGTGCCACACTGGCCTCGCCTCCGGCATGCCTGACGCGGCTTATCCAGGGATGCAGACTGTATCTGAGCTGTGATAATTGCCCCCCGGTCAGAGTGCTGCCGCGCAGAGGCCGGAGGATGATCCCCGCCTCCGGGCCAGCCGTTTCTGAACGAAAGCAGCGCGGAACGGTGGCCGGGGGAAGCGGAGTCGCTTCCGGCAGCCAACGGGCCCCGGCCGGACTTGCGGTTTGCGGATAGAAAACAAAAGCCGGTACAGACTCAGGGGAACCGTCTTCGCTCTCCGGGGCCGGCGACCACCGGCACAGGAAGCCCCGGGCTGCCAGGGTCTGCCCGCCATCAGACGGTTCAGTCTGTAATTCACAGGGGGACGCACTAAGCATGGCCTCTGCCAGTGCCGCGCTGTCGGGTTCCCCGGCAACAACCTCCCCGCTGGCAACCTTTCTCACCTGTTCCATCGGGCTAAGACGCAGAAAATCCTGCCGGGCCAGCCGGAGGTAATGAGCCTGCCGATCCGCACTGAGATGACGAATTTGCGTCAGCCAGTGACGGAACAGACGACTGAATCGGCCGGCCGGGTGTGCCGGCCCCGCGGGTCGCGTCAGCCGGATCAATAGCCACAGATAGCCCGGGGCTGCGCTCACCACCTCCGCAGAGGCATGATGACATAGCCCCTGTCTGCGCCCGGCATCGATAAAGGACCCTGGCGCCGCATCACTCAGCAACACCTGTAATAAAGGGACCGCGGCACGCAGCCGGCTGTCCGGGTCGGCCAGCAGATAGCTCAGACAGTGCTGACCTTCTCCGTCCATATGTAACACCCCTGAAGTCTGCCGTTCGTTCACCGGCACCGGGGCCCTGTCGGGTAACGGTAGCGAGCGGTGGGCCGTCAGCGGCATCAGCTGGTGGGACCCGGTCTGTGAGAGAGCCTGACTCAGGGCTGCGGACAGGTCAGCCAGCGACAGCGGTGCACGGATGATCAGGCAGAGACGACCGGGAGAGTAATATTGCCGATGGAAAGCCAGTAACGCCTCGCGCAGGGCGGGAAGATCACCGTCCAGGCTCTGCCGGTTACCGGCCACAAAACGACGGAACGCCGGCGGCTGATGGATACCGGTCGCCAGTAAGGCAGTGATCAGGGTCGGTGTATGGCGACTCAGCATGCCATATTCCGCATCGATAACCGGAATTTCGCGGCGGATCGCGTCAGCAGAGAATTCCGGCAGTAATGCCATATCCAGTAACCGGGCGATACCTTCACTCAGTTCTTCGGATCGGACATCAAAATAATAGAGCGTCCTGCAGGCTTCCGTGGTGGCATTGACCCGTCCCTGGCGGGCTGCCACCCAGGGCATTAACCGCTGCGGACCGGGAAAACGCTGCCCTCCCTGGAACAGTAAATGCTCCAGCAGATGCGCCAGACCCGGCCACCGGTCAGGTTCATGGTGACTGCCGGCGTCCACCCGCAGGCAGACCGCCGCGGCCGACAGGTCAGCCACCGGCTGCAGCTGAACCGCCATACCATTGCTGAGATAATGCAGCGACGTGGACTCACTCATCCGGTTACCCGCGGGAGGTGAAGATCACCTTCGAGTTTTTCTGATTACGGAACTGCAGTTGGGCGACACGAATATCACTGCAATCGGCTTCACGCCGCGCCTGCAGGATTTTATCGTGGTGAGGCGATTTACTGCACACCGGGTCCGCATTGTCTGCGTTACCGGTCAGCATAAAGGCCTGACAGCGACAGCCCCCGAAATCTTTCTCTTTTTCATCGCAGGAGCGGCAGGGTTCCGGCATCCAGTCATAGCCACGGTAGCGATTAAAGCCAAAGGACTGATACCAGATGTGCTGCAAGCTGTTATCCAGCACCGACGGAAACTCTATCGGTAACTGACGGGCGCTGTGACAGGGTAACGCAGTACCGTCCGGTGTCACGTTCATAAAAATTGCGCCCCAGCCCCCCATGCACCCTTTCGGGCGTTCTTCATAGTAGTCCGGCGTCACAAATAACAGATTGGTCAGATTGCCGTCGGCCTGCATCTTCCCGCGATAACGTTTTACCACCGCTTCCGCCCGCGCAATCTGATCCCGGGTCGGTAATAGCCCTTCGCGGTTCAGTTGGGCCCAGCCATAAAACTGGCAGGTGGCCAGTTCAACATCATCCGCTTCCAGCTGAATGCATAACTCAATGATGCGGTCGATCTGATCAATATTATGCCGGTGCAGAACAAAGTTAAGCACCATCGGATAGCCATGGGCTTTGATCGCTTTCGCCATTTCCAGTTTCTGATGGAAGGCTTTTTCCGAGCCCGCCAGGGCGGCATTCAGCGTTTCATCACTGGCCTGGAAGCTGATCTGGATGTGGTCCAGCCCCGCTTCGGCAAAAGTATCCAGTTTTTTGCGGGTCAGCCCGATCCCGGACGTGATCAGATTGGTGTAAAACCCGAGCTCACGCGCCCCGGCAATCAGTTCCGGCAGGTCTTTACGGACTAAAGGCTCTCCGCCGGAAAAACCGAGTTGTACACTGCCCATCTCGCGTGCCTGACGAAAAACGGTCAGCCACTGCTCCGTGGTCAGCTCAGACTGCTCTCTGGCAAAGTCGAGCGGGTTCGAGCAGTACGGGCACTGCAGCGGACAGCGATAGGTCAGCTCTGCCAGTAGCCAGAGCGGGGCTTTAATCTCAGGATTAATTTGCGTCATGGAACATAATCCATTTCTGCTTACCGGCCGCCTGCAGGAAATCGGTCACATCGTCATCCACGCCGCCGGCCTCCGGAAAACGCTGGTTCAGCAGGTCGATGATTTGCGCCACTGTCCGCTTTCCGTCCACCTGTTCCAGGATGATCGCTGCCGTTTCATTCAGTTTCGCCATACCTTCCGGGTAAAGAATGACATGACAATCCTGGGCGGCTTCCCATTGCATGCGATATCCGCGGCGGAAAATGACCACCGATTGTTCAAAACTCATGGTTATACCAGTCGGGTTGTGTGCCAGACCGGCTGATCTGTCACGGTATGATAAGGAGGGCGTTGCAGGCTGTAGGCCATGGTCATGGCATCCAGCATCGTCCAGAGAATATCCAGCTTGAACTGCAGAATTTCCAGCATCCGGTTCTGTTTTTCTGCGGTGTCAAAGTGGTCAAGCGCCAATGCCAGACCGTGTTCAACATCGCGGCGGGCCTGGCTCAGACGGCTGCGGAAATAGAAGTAACCTTCCTCTTTGATCCACGGATAGTGCTGAGGCCAGCTGTCCAGACGGGACTGGTGAATTTGCGGAGCAAACAGTTCCGTCAGAGAGCTGCAGGCAGCCTCTTCCCAGCTGGCGCGCCGGGCAAAATTCACATACGCATCCACCGCGAAACGAACGCCGGGTAAGACATGTTTTTCAGACAGTAATTCTTCACGCGATAACCCCACCGCCTCGCCAAGCTGTAACCAGGCTTCGATTCCGCCTTCACTGCCGTCTGCACCGTCATGATCAAGAATACGCTGCACCCACTTGCGCCGGGTCGCCGGGTCCGGACAGTTCGCCATAATTGCCGCATCTTTCAGCGGAATGTTGGTCTGATAATAGAAGCGGTTCGCAACCCAGCCCTGGATCTGTTCACGGGTCGCCTGACCGTTGTGCATGGCAATATGGTAAGGGTGATAAATATGGTAACAGGCACCTTTGTCCCGCAATGCCTGTTCAAAAGCCTGCCTGCTCAGGGGGGTGGTTATCGTCATGTTTTAATCCTGTAGCTGTATCGCCATTCCGTCCCAACTGACCTCGATGCCCTGCTGTTGCAGGAACCGGCGTTGTGGCGAATCCTCATTGAGGATGGGATTGGTGTTGTTGATATGAATAAGAATTTTGCGGCTGGCAGGTAACGATGCCAGCAGTGTCATCAGCCCCTGCTCTTCGGCGAGTGCCAGATGCCCCATGGCCCGGCCGGTGTTTTTACCGACGCCGGTGCTCAGTAATTCATCATCCTGCCAGACGGTGCCATCGATCAACAGACAGTCGGCTTTTTTCAGCCACGGCAGGATCACGTCATCCGGCTCACCCAGTCCGGGGGCGTAGAATAACGATTGGCCATTCGCTCTGTTTTCAATGAACAACGCGACATTGTGTCCGGGCAGAGGACGATCACGGTAAGGTGAATAAGGGGGGGCATTACTGAGAATAGGCACCGCGGTAAATGTCAGGTTACCGCAGACCGTTACGCTGAAAGGTTCAAGCGGACGAATAGCATGGTGCTGCAGACCACCATTCCAGTGTTTCAACATCGGGAAGACCGGAAAGCCGGTGCTGAGATCCTGATGGACTTCGTCTGTACACCAGACGCGGTGCGGACAGCCTTCACGCAGGCTTAAAAGCCCGGTGGTGTGGTCTATCTGGCTATCGGTCAGAATAATATCCCCGATGGCGGTACCGCGCAGTGCACCTTGCTTTACCAGCTCAGGGGTCAGGAAAATTTGTCGGGAGATATCCGGAGAGGCGTTACATAAGACCCAGTCCTCACCGTTATCACTGACGATGATGGAAGACTGTGTTCTGGCGTGAGCATTGATGGTACCGTCACGCAGCCCTTTACAGTTGCTGCAATTACAGTTCCACTGCGGGAAACCACCACCGGCAGCAGAGCCCAGCACTTTGATAAACATAAAATACTCTTTACTAAAGGTAAGTGCCGCCCGAAAGCGGCCACTTATGACACCGGATAATTAACGGTTGGAAATGTACAGAGTCACTTCCATACCCAGGCGCATATCGACGAATTCAGGTTTTTTCCACATAATTATGACCTTAATACTTAGAATGTTAATGTCCGAAACATAGCCTGTGACCGGATGCGGCCCGGTTTCCCCGCAATCCACACCCTCACAAGGCCGACAAATGTTGCGCCTTTGTCAAGCAGAGGTCAATGAAAAGATGACTAAATTCTTTTAAGCTGTCATAAAATGTTCAACAATACGTAACCAGTTATAACGGCAGACTTTGTCGATCACTGCCCCGCTCAGCCCTGCCCGGTGCAGACTCTCTTCGATGGCCGGCAACCCGGTGACATCCTTCAGGGCTGCAGGTACGCTGGCGCCGTCAAAGTCTGAGCCCAGCGCCACATGGTCTTCACCGGCATGGTTGATCATATAACGGATATGTCGGGTGATCAGTTCTGCCGGGGTATCGTCATTGCGCTGACCGTCCGGTCGCAGAAAAGCATTACCGAAATTGATACCTGCCACCCCGCCACTCTCTGCCAGGATACGTAATTGCTCATCGGTCAGGTTACGCGGCTGGGGGCAGAGTGCATGGGCATTAGAATGGGTCGCCACCAGTGGCTGATGGCTGTAGCGCGCGGTGTCAAAAAATGCCTGCTGGTTCATATGCGAGACATCGATGATCAGGTTCAGCGCACCGAGCTGGCGGATAAAATCGATCCCTTTGTCCGTCAGCCCCGGTCCGCTGTCCGGTGAACCCGGGAAACTGCCGGTCACACCCTCGCCGAACTGGTTGGGGTTATTCCAGAACGGACCGACACTGCGAACCCCACCCTGATAAAACTCGTTCAGTAACACACCTTCCGTATCCAGCGCATCCGCCCCTTCAATATGGGCAATCATCGCCAGTACACCGTTTTCCAGGCAGTGACGCACCTCTGCGGCCGTGCGGCAGATTCTGGCCTGACCGTCTGAAAACTGTTCCAGACGACCGAGAATCGCCAGCTGTTCGCGCATGACGGTGACACTGTCACTTAATGCCCCAAGGCGCTGTGGAAAATGCCTGGCGACATAACTTTCCGGCGGGACGAAGAGAGCAAAAAATGCCGCCCCTAACCGGCCCTGGCGGATGCGGCTAAAATCCAGATGACCGTCGCAGCCGGTGCGGAAGAAGTAATGTTCCGGATTTTCCGGATGTTGCAGCCACAACTGCATCAGTAAATCGTTATGGCCATCAAAATAAGTCGTTATCGTCATACTGTCTGATCCATAGGAAGGCAGAGGGGCTGTGATCCCCCTGCTCCGGGATAATTTACTGACGTTCAGCCAGATAGCGGCTGATCACTGCCAGATCCTGCTCACCGAGTCCGTCATCCACCGCCTGTTGCCAGAGACGGGTAATGTTCTCCAGTGCCGGTAACTGTGCGGCATTACCGGCATTAACGGCCAGCTTCGCATCTTTTAATGCCCAGATAAGCTGCATTTGCGGCGAAAAGTCACCACTTTCGATCATCTGTAGTTTAACTTTCGCATAGGGTGCAGCCAGCGGGCCCCCTTCCAGGGCCTGCCAGAAGTCCTGCGGACCAAACCCCAGGCTTTCTGCCAGACGTTCACTTTCTGCCAGGCTCTGCATCAGACCTATCAGCCAGCTGTTCACCACCAGCTTCATCCGTGAACCGGCCCCGGCGTCACCCTGCCAGAGCGTGGCTTTACTGATGGCCGCAAACACCTGTTCTGCTGCCCCGGCACGCGAACGGTCACCGCTGGCCAGTACAGTAATCTGCGCATTTTCCGCCGGGGCTTTGGTGCCGGAGACCGGCGCATCGAGAAAAAGAATATCCGGACGCTGCTCGCTCAGCAGCTGATGTAACTTTTCCGTCCCTTCCACACCGAGGGTCCCCATCTGACAGACGGTCGCTCCCTGCGGTATCGCGTGCAGTGCCTGGGTCAGTACTTCATGGGTCGTCTTTTCGTCCGGTAACATGGTGATGATCACCGACGCCTGGCTGACTGCCGCGGCGGGAGAATCCGCCAGCGTGAAACCCGGTTGTCTTAAATCTTCGCCCTTTTCCGGGCTACGGTTCCAGCCATAAACGGCAAACCCCTTTTTCAGCAGGTTACCGGCAAAGGCGTGCCCCATGGCACCCAGTCCCAGTACTGCGACTTCAGGTTGTTTCATATGACCTCCGTTACTCGTTGATTGGGCCGAAGCCCCTGTCAGCAGGCCCTCCCGGCGGGAGGACCCACGCTACATTAAGGTCATTCAGGCGTGTAGTGTCAGGCCCGTTGCCGTGCGGCGCTGCCGGTCTCTGGCGACCTGAACATCAGACAACAGCGACTCTAACGGGATCCCTGTTTGCTGGTGAAGTGCCAGAATCTGTGCCTTGGAAAGCTGACGGGTTCCGTTGAGTATTTCGTAGACCCGGGAAGATGTCGCCCTGATCATTCGGGCGACATCCTGCACACTCAACGCCTGCTGCTCCATACGAAACTTAATTGCCTCAACCGCGGTGGGAGGTGCAATTTTGTAATGGATATCTTCATAGGCCGCGATCAGGGTAACCATCACTTCCATAAAGTCACCCTCTTCGGTGCCTGGCTCTGGCTGAGAGTCAAACAACGGCTCAATGAGCGCCAGTGCGTTAAGATAATCCGTCTCATTGCGGATAGGCTTAACCTGATATGTCATAGTGTCACCTTCTTTGCATCAATTTTACTGTATTCAGCATGAGTGCCAACAAACTTAATGAATACAGCTTGTTGGGCATAAGCAACGCTACCAATGATCCGATAAGTGTTGCCCTTGATGTCAAAAACAACACGGTTATGTTCTAAAAAATCAACTGAGCGGTATTGGCGCTTTATGTCCTGCGGTGAATGCCAGTGTGCTTTACTGACTTCCTGGTACCAGGCCGACACCGTCCCTTTTGCGTCAGCATGTATCGTACAGAAGTCTGCCAATATCCTTTTTGCTACAACATTCATATTCAGTCCCTGAGTCCCAATATGGGATTGACTATACACCTCCCAAAACGGGACTCAAGCACTTCTGTCAACAAACCTTTGCGGTCGGCGATCTCTCTCAAATAACACAGAATGCTGGCTTTCACCGGCTGTGATGTCCGGGTCTGAAGGCTATCATTTCCGGCCGGTATACTGGTCTCGTGGCTGAGCAAACAGTGTGGTGAAATGATTACCCATACCGGCCGTTCAGCAGAAGAGACTGTGCAGGGACGATACGATAAGCAATACACCGCCTGCCATGTTAATGACTTTTTTTAATACCAGGGTATCCGTTTTTGTTGCAGAAAATACAAGCACCTGGCTAACTGCGACCAGCCAGAGACTCATGACGATCACATGGACGGAAGCCAGCATCAGATAATGGCTTACGCCCCCCTGCTGTCCGGCAAACTGTGAAACAACGGTCAGATAAAAAATGATCGCTTTGGGGTTAAGGATATTGGCTGTCCACGCGCCCCGCAGACTGACCGGTTGCGCGGCCTCCGCCAGAACGCCCTGCGTGGCCTTCATCCCGCTGCGGATTAGTGCGACCCCCAGCCAGAGCAGCCAGAGAGCACCGGCGATTTTCAGTACTGCAAAGAGTGCCGGTACCGCGACAATGACCGCCGATATCCCTAATCCGATAAGGAGCGCATGGGTGTAGATCCCCAATGCGGTTCCGGCGAGCGTATTGAATAACCCCCGGCGTCCGCCCGATAATGCGCTGCTCATCACCAGTGTAAAACTGGCCCCGGGGGTCAACGCTACCGGCAGTAATGCAGGCAGAAAGCCGATAAGATTTATTTCCATAAAATATAACAACACATCCTTTAACAAATCCCCTGTCGCCAGTGCGTGACGGCACAGCGTAATGAAATCAGTAAACCCGCCCTGTCTTACCGGGCAGCGATTGTTTCTTCCTTTGGCAGCGTCTGAGGATAACCTCACGAACCCGGCCCGTCACGCTAAGGAGAACCAGCGCACTGTCCCGGTGAGGTCACAGCCCGGCAGGTGTAGCAAAAAAACGTTCTGTGCTAAGTCATTACTGACTATAGTAGAGAGACTGATCGAATTTTTATTTCACAGGATGACACAGCATGCCTGATACATTCAATGTCCTGGCCGTTTCCGGAAGCCTGAGACAGGCATCTGTTAACAGTAACTTTTTACACGCCCTGGCCCGACTGAAACCAGACAATATCAACCTTCATTTTCAGACAGGGTTGGGCTCGCTCCCGTTGTTTAATCCTGATAATGAGACAATACCTGTCGCTGAGGTTACAGACTGGAGAAGCAACCTGCAGGCCGCGGATTGGGTCATTATTGCCAGTCCTGAATATGCTCATGGGGTCACCGGTGTCATTAAAAATGCACTCGACTGGAGTGTATCCAGTGGAGAATTCACAGATAAACCGGTATCGATCCCCAACCTCTCCCCCCGGGCCGGAATCGCGCATGCTCAGCTAATCGAAATAATCACGGTCATGGGCGCGCACTATAGCGAGGAATGCAGCCCTGTTGCCACACTGACTGAGCCTTACATTATTCCCGGGTTGTCTGCCGCAGAATTATGCGAACAGCCAGAGATTAATTCACGTTTGCGCCGGTTGTGGGAGGTTATTCTGCTGACACTAACGAACCGGCATCATGGGTTTCCGCGCAGGTTTAATCACTGACGTTTCCGTCACCGGAAGTCATCCGCCGGGGTAACGGCCCGGTGATAACGGGCCTGATGACCCGAAGCGTGTAAGACTTCATCAGGGTAAACAGGGATTAGATTGTAACGGCCTCAATTTCACCGCCATTGATAAACAGCACATCAAACGTTCCGTTTTCTACGCACTCTCTCATCAGGGGAACGTATTTTTTTACGTGACTTTGAGCCAGATGTTTATCTAAGGCTGCCTGGTTCGCCCATCTCTCCAAAGTGATAAATGTTGTCCCGTCGATGTAAGATTCATATTGGATACAGCCATCCTCTTTAACTGAGTATTTATGCTGAAGAAGATTAGCTATGCGCCTCAGTTCATCTTGCTTACCGTCACGGATACATCCTTTAACTATTGCTGTGATCATTGTCGTTCCTCGCAAGTTTTATTACTCACGTTTCTATCACATGCAATCATCGGACGGGTTAGCGGTTTGAGCGATGTGGCGCTTTGTCATACGATACCGGGGGTTCAGAAGAAAGTATCCTGAAATACGATAAACTGGCCCTGAATGAACCATTATCTGACGACGATTACTTTGAAGCCACATTAGGACTGACCTGTACCTCTCGGGGTCACGGCAAGTTCAACGATGCGGAGCGCGCTTTCGAAACTCTTGTCGGCGTTTTCTCCCGGGAAACAGAAGCCGTTCTGTTTTTTACTCTCTGTTCAATGTCATCAGGTAAGAAGGATTTGTACGTAACACCCTTTCAGCACGTCTGTTCAGGCTTCCCCCCTGCAGATGCTGTATCTGACTGTAGCAGAGCACTGACAGTGTTACCCTGACAAGCGATATCGTCGTTTCGCGCAAGATGCCCGCTGACCCGACACTTAGCACGAATACCACCGACAGTGCCTCAGAGCGAACAAATCCGGCGGGAAGCCTGCAAGGCAAAGGACGCCGGCGGTAGCTACTGTTATTCAACAGTTACCGGCCTGCGCCTGTGAATATTAAGGGACTACGGTTGCGGGATTTATTCCTCACTCACCGTAGGCTTACTTGGTCGACGGTAAAAGACTTTCTGAGTTACCTTTTATAACGGCGTGGTGTATGCCCAGTCTGACAAACACATGCAGGATAGTAGTAAGTTCGCAATCTTTTAAAAACGATTCGCATTCTTTAAAAGATTACGCCTTACTACCCTGTGCTTGCAGAAAGCTTATTTAAAACCCAGTCAGCGTAACCTTCCTGTTTTTTTTAAAATACATCATGTGCTATGTTTTGTGAAAATGAACCACGGGACAGGATATGTTTTGTAACACTGCCACTTTTTGCCGGCACCCAAAACGGATAGTCATTACTGCGTCCCGACATCCTGCCAGCGCCTCACGCCCAGATAAAAAAATTTATCCGACCGATCCCAGTTTTTATATGCATTTTTTTAGTTAATAGGAGGTACACGATGATGAATGATGCTGAATTTATGGCACTGAAAGAAGAAGTCGATCGGCTTTATGAGCTACACATGACATCATTCAATGACCCATCGATCTCTCTTGAACAAAAACAAGCAATAGCGGCTGATTATACCAATAAATACAGAGAGCTAGACCATGCATCTTCGGAAAGAATATCTGAATATCGAGATTGTGAGTACTAGTTCTCCGCTTGAATCGCACAGGTTATAAACCGTGTTGCTTTGGGCATTTCATTGGATTTGAGCCGCTAAAATTTCTGCCTGGCATACGGATGCATAAAGATTCATCCCTCAAGATTCACCAGTGCAGTTTGGAAGGTTTTAGGGGGGAAAGACACAGGGTTTACAGCGTAGGCCCCAGAATAGCTCTGAGGCCGTCTGAGCGGCGCGCGTAAGATGACCTTATGATAAATAACGCTTAACCTTTTTTATCCTCGACACTTATAACATCACCTTTTTTAATAAGCTTTTCAGCATCTTTGGCACTGTACCCAATCATATCGATTTTATCGCCATTTTTTCGTCTTATAACAATGCGTTTATGCTTATTTTTGTTGATATAAGCGATGAGAACCCTTGCTAAGGGCATGGAGTACAGCAGTAGGCTTATGTAGGTGTACACCACATCACCCGAATCGAACGTCATTCGGTCTCTAGCTGGCGTTTCATATTTTATTTCAGCATCAAGTAGCGCCTTAGATAACTCACGATCCTCTCTAGGTAAAAGCAGCGTTATTTCTTCACTTCTCATTATTTCCCCTTTGGTGGATGGTTCGTTTTGACAAAAGAATACCTAATTCACCCTTGATGGGAATATAAAAATCACTGGGAGCGTAGCGACCTTCGTCACGATAGCAGGCGGAGGTTCCATCCGCTCCCCGCCACTATATCCCTGTTTATTCCTGAGGGGACTATGCCTTTGGGGATACGATATCCCTCCTCTAAGCCTCTGACATCGTAACCACAAACAACCCTTGAAGATAGTGAACGTACTGTCCATTTTGTATACCAGATCCCCGGTCAGGCGGACCGGTTTTTTGTCTCTGTATCGCGAAAGATTATGGAATAGTATGCTGCATTTAAAAGTAAATTGCCGCCGGAAGGTATTTTTTTCCTCCTTAAACCGATTACATTTTAACAAGCCCTGAAAAAAGAGGTAACATCGCCGACGATTCAGTGAAATTTAATATTTCCTGCTACGCATTAACCTGTTGCGAGCTTTTAATATAATGAAAATTAAACTACCACAGCTTAAAGCCAGTCTGATCCTGCCGGTTATCTTCCCGGCGGCAGGCCTGGCTGCCACCCCGTCACGGACGGAGACTTCATCGCCGGTGATGATCGTTTCTGCCACTCCGGTCAACCACGGTCTGTCTGAACTGGATACCCCGGCGGCCGTCAGTGTCGTCTACGGTGAAGATATGCGCAGAGCCCAGCCTCAGGTAAACCTTTCTGAAGGTCTGGCCGGGGTTCCGGGGCTGCAAATCCTCAACCGCCAGAACTATGCCCAGGACTTACAGCTCTCGATCCGCGGCTTTGGTTCCCGATCCACCTTTGGTGTCCGTGGCATCCGTATTTATGTGGATGGGATTCCGGCCACCATGCCGGACGGGCAAGGCCAGACATCGAATATTGATATCGGGTCGATTGACCATGTGGATGTGCTGCGTGGTCCTTTCTCCGCCCTTTATGGCAACAGTTCTGGCGGGGTCATCAACGTGGTGACCAAAAAAGGCCAGCAACCGGATACCCTGAAAGTTGGTAGCTGGTATGGCAGCTATGGCAGCTGGCGGAACAGCCTGCAGGCCAGCGGGTCAACCGGCGACGGCACACATGCCGGCGATGTCGATTACACGGCATCTGTGTCACGTTTTACTACCCACGGCTACCGGGACCACAGCGGTGCCAGCAAGAATCTGGCCAATGCCCGGCTGGGGGTGCGGATCGATGATGACAGTACCCTGACTCTGCTGGTCAACAGCACCCATATTCAGGCCGATGACCCGGGCGGGCTGACGCCGGAAGAGTGGCGGTCGAACCCTGAACAGGTCGCGTCTAACGTCAGCCTGTACAATGCCCGGAAAACCGTCGATCAGACACAGGCCGGCCTGCATTATGAACGTTCTTTCGGGGATAACGATGACCTGAGTGTCATGACTTATGCCGGGATCCGTGAGACCACACAGTACCAGTCAATTCCTTACACCGCGCAGACCAAAAGTCAGAAGTTCGGTGTGATCGACCTGACCCGCCACTATCAGGGCATCGACACCCGCTGGACGCACCGTGATACCCTGTTTTCATTGCCGGTCAGCGCCACCGTCGGCCTGGATTATGAAACGATGTCGGAGCAGCGTAAAGGTTATCAGAACTTTTCACAGAGTGGCAGCAGCTACACTGACTTAGGTCAGAAAGGGGCTCTGCGCCGTGATGAAACAAACCTGATGTGGAATCTGGACCCGTACTTCCAGACGGCCTGGCAGCTTTCCGATAAATGGTCACTGGATGCGGGTGTACGTCTGAGTACCATCAGTTTTGACTCGGATGACCATTACCTGGCGAACGGCGATGACAGCGGTGATAAACGTTATCATCAGTGGTTACCCGCAGCCTCGCTAAAATATGCCATCGATGACAGCTGGAACACCTACCTCTCCGCCGGAAAAGGGTTCGAAACCCCTACTATTACCGAGCTGTCTAACCGTCCTGACGGGCAAAGCGGTCTGAACCTGGGGCTGAAACCGTCCACCAATAAGACCATTGAATGGGGCACCAAAAAACGTATCGGTTACGGTCTGCTGAATGCGGCTGTCTTCCAGACAGATACCCGTAACGAAATCGTATCGGCAGATAACAGCAACGGGCGCGCCACCTACAAAAATGCCGGTCAGACCCGGCGTCGGGGGATGGAGCTTGGATTTGAACAGCAATTTGCCGGAGACTGGCAGCTGACCACCTCCTGGACGGTGCTGGATGCCCGCTACCGCAGTAATGCCTGCTCCGGCAGTGACTGTACCGGGAACCGGATCCCGGGGATTGCCCGCAACATGGGTTACCTCGGGCTGGAGTATGCACCGTATTCCGGCTGGTACGGCGGTGCCGATATTCGCTATATGAGTAATATCGAAGCCAATGACGAAAATACCGTCAGTGCCCCGTCTTACACCGTCAGCTCGCTAAACACCGGGTATAAATGGCTGGTCGACAACTGGACGGTGGATCTTTCCGGGCGCATCGACAACCTGTTTAACCGCAAGTATGTCGGTTCAGTCATTGTTAACGAAAGTAATGGTCGTTATTACGAATCTGCGCCGGGCCGTAATTACGGTGTCGGTCTGAACGTTAGCTACGCCTTCCGCTAAAGCGGATAAGGTCACAGGCAATCACCCGCCTGTGACCTTTCACCTACACCCAGCGAACCATCCACTTTGCCATCAGCGGCCCAAGGATCAACACCGCAATAAACCGCCCTGTCTGCATCGACATCACAAAGGGCTGATCCACATGACTCGATGACGCAATGATAGCGACCGAATCCGCCCCGCCGGGGCTGGTGGCCAGGTAGGCTGTCAGCGGATCAATACCGGCGTAATGCACCAGCAGCCATGCAAAACCACAGCAAATCAGTAATAAAGTACAGACCGATACCAGAACGCCGGGTAATGCATGCAGCGCGTAGCGCAGGATCTGTCGCGTGAACCGGAATCCGATAGCCCATCCGATGACCGTATAGGCCAAAGCCAGAAACCAAAGCGGCAGCTCAATCCGGAATCCGAAAAAATTCTGCAACAGGCAGGCAAAGAACATACTTAACAGCATCGGGCCTGCCGGCAGACGGATAACTCCCGCCAGTAAGGTACAACCCGCGATCAGTGCCAGAGTCAGCAGAAAGGCATGCAGATCCAGTGGCGCGAAAAACACCGGTACCGGTATCGCCTGGCCACTGTTTTCGGTAAAGAAGTGGCTTACCAGCGTCGCGAGTAATGCCACCATCAATACCCGCAGATATTGCATAAACGCAACCAGCCGGGTATCGGCCCCGAAATCACCGGCCATCAGGGTCATGGCGGTTGCCGCGCCGGGAGAAGAGCCCCATAACGCGGTACTGCCCGGCAGCACCCTGAGTTTTGCCAGTATTCCGCCCAGCAAGGTGCTGGCGATAATGACACTGAAAACGCTGAGGATGAACAGAGGCCAGTGATGCTGCATTTCAGTAAATACACCGGACGGCATCGCCCTGGCAATCATACTGCCGACAACAGCCTGTGCCAGTCGCTGCCAGCGGGGTGCTAACGCCAACGGCTGGCCGGACGCTGCAAAAATTATCGCCGCAAACATCGGCCCCAGCAGCAAGGCCGCCGGCAGATGAAAGTACTCCAGCACGATGACGGCCCCTGCAGAGCACAGGACCAGCAGCAACCAGCGGAGCGGGCCCGGAATACGGGAAGAGGCTCTGTTCATCCGGCCACTCCGTACCCGCCCCCGGCCGTTGCCGTTGCCACTGCCACGGAAGGGTCTGCATCGTGATGACTGCCGGAGGACGACAGCCTGGTAAGGACAGGGATATTGGACAGGGAAAACGGGCCGCACGGCAGCATAACCATTGGGGATCTCCATATACACCGGGGCAGGATGGCTCAGGCAGCCGGTAAATGATCTGACCCGCGCATCGCAGCAAGGGTATCTTCCTGAACCTGTTTTTCGCCCGGAGAATCTGGCAGGACCGATAAAAGACCTGTCGCTTTTTCGCCCGGGACTGAGTTCATTCGCAGTAGCATAACCAGCTTCCGTATCCGCCGCAAATATCTGCTACCGGCAGAGGGTACTGCGGCTAAGGCGGGGATACGGGAATATCGCCATCAAAATGCCGTACTTTTTTACCGTACCGGTATGTTAAGACCGCTGCGTCTTAGTCAAACGCGGATTCAGGGTTGAGGAGTCAGGGTTCAGGGTTCAGGGTTCAGGGTTCAGGGTTCAGGGTTCAGGAGTCAGGAGTCAGGAGTCAGGAGTCAGGAGTCAGGAGTCAGGAGTCAGGAGTCACAAAACAATAAACGGCCTGGAGAGTATAGTCATATTCAGATGCAGGTCGCCGGCATCCATAAATTAATTAAAATTACCCTACGCAGATCAAAAAAATAATACTCATCCGGCGAGGGCACAGATAAATACGGTAATATCCCCTGCTGATCTTATCACCGGACATAACGTCATAATGGAAATAAAAAGAAACCCTGTTATTGATTATATGCGCTGTTTAGGGATGGCTTTAATTATCTTCGCTCATATTTCCCCGCCTCTCGTTTTGTTCCAGTTACGAACGTTTGACGTTCCGATGATGGCTTTTATTTCCGGCATGGCATTTTACTGCGCGGAAAAACAAAAAGTTAAATTTACATCTTATGCCCTTTCTCGAGTAAAAAGGCTCGTTTATCCCGTCTGGGCATTTCAGTTGTTTTTTTTCCTGGCTCTTTTCATTGTAAAACCTGCCTCCCTGTATCCGTTGGTGTCGTTACAGACCATCATCAGCTCCGCTGCCTTGAGCGGGTTTGGGTTTTTCTGGATAATAAAAATCTTCATTCTACTCTCAGTGCTTTCTCCTCTGTATTTCAGGGCGTCAGAGTACCTTTCCGGCGTTAGTCTGACGATAGTGGTACTGATCTCTCTGCTGACAGCCAGCATACTCCCTGCCCTGCAACCGCACGGGGATAATATCAGTACGGATATGATTAATTATCTGATCACGGAGATGATTATCCCGTCACTGACCTATGGCGCGATGTTTATTTCAGGTGTTAAGTGGCTGACAATGCAGCGAAGTGAACGGATGTTTTGCTTTATAACTTTTACCGCAACCACCCTGGGATTCATTGTGTACCGCGAAGTGGTTCACGGCACATTCCCCTATCCTCAGGATGATAAATATCCGCCCGGATTCTATTTTATCTCCTATGCTATCCCAATGACCTGCCTGGTTTATCACTTTTTATACCGGTTCACTGATAAAGAACAATCACCACCAGAGATTATTCGTTTTATTTCATCCAACACGCTATGGATTTATCTCTGGCATATTCCGGTGGTGACTTATTTCTCCATGAGTCAAAGCAACATGCATTTTATTCTGAAGTATCTGATAGCATTATCCTGTGGTCTGCTGCTGACGCGGATTCAGCATCAGATAATACAGAAAATCCTGTACACCTTCCGGCATCACCGCGGAGTGTCCGCCTTTATCAGACAAACATTTACCGGGTAAGAATTTATTTGATTCTCCGGTGAGTTACCGTTTTCGTCGACGGGCCGGTGACGTTATCCCTTAGATGAGTCACCGGAGATATAAACCAGCCCCTCATGTTCAGAAAGGATCTGATATCCCGGGCTATCCGGCGGTACGGGGAATAATGCCGGCCCCGGGAAAAGTGTCAGAGCGGAAGCCCCTGGGGATCGCTGCACCAGCCGGGAACAGTCGCCCGCAGACGACCCTTTTTTGGTGTCGTGTGGGAGGACGATGATTATCGTATTCTTATTCTGTCGTCGATCATCGGGGTAACGCACGCCACCGGCAATCACTCCGTCGTCCGGAAAGCAGCCTTGACCAGGCAGGGACAACAGCCAGAGAGGTTTACTCGTGCAGCTGTTTTTATACCGGCGGGTAGTCAGATGCAGGAACAGATTCTGATCGCCGCATAGCGCGAAGCGTACCCTGCCATTGTCCGGAGGGCAGACTACGGTCACAGGATAGCGATGCCGGATAACGAGAAGTCACAGAGAGCGACTCTGAACGAAAAATTAAATATTTTTAGTCCCACACTGTTCCACGATGGAATAGCAATGAATAATTAACGAGTTAAAACAATACATTAACTACATCACACAGACATATTCATAATGTCGGTATAAGCGCTCACCAGTTTATTACGAACCTGAACCCCCATCTGTAAAGAAAGCGCAGCCTTTTGCTGGTCGATCATCACATCATTCAATGACACACCCGGGATACCGGCTTCAAACGCCTCTGCTTTGTTTTGCGCTTTTTGATAGCGTTCACTCAGGTTATTCAGCGCCTGATGCAATATGCCGGAAAACTCCCCCGCCTGCGTATCGACGCCTGACAGACGCCCTGTCCCGGCAGATACCGGAATAATCCCGCGGTCGATTTGCTGAAGCAGACTATTCATACCTTATCTCCTCTCTGCCCGATGAGCCTCATAATCTACCCTGCCGCGACAGGAATGAAGCGGAAAACTAACCCTTAAAATACTGACTGTTTCAGCCATCATTCACGGGAAGGAAGTCAATAATGCGCGATATTTCTCCGCAACTTTTCTGTGTTTTTTGGGAGTATGTCGTGTTGTTAATTGAATATTGTCCTCTTCGGGCCGACAGGAAGATCCTATGACCCTGAGTCCGGCCACCGTTACCTCATCATTTAACGCCTGGCGACAACAACTCCAGTCAAAGCTACGTACCCTGCCAGGGATCCCGCTCATTTTTGCCGGAGCACTCTCCGTGGCACTGGTCGTGGTACTGGCTCTGTGGGCTAAGGCACCGGAATATAAAGCGCTGTACAACACGCTGTCAGACCAGGACGGCGGGCTGATTATCAGTAGCCTGAATCAGATGAATGTCCCGTATAAAGTGGATGATAAAAGTGGTGCGCTGATGGTTCCGGCCGAAAGTGTACGTGAGTTGCGTCTGAAACTGGCAGAGCAAGGGTTGCCGAAAGGCGGGTCAAACGGGTTCGAATTACTGGATAATGAAAAGTTTGGTATCAGTCAGTTCAGCGAACAGGTTAATTTTCAGCGTGCGCTGGAGGGGGAACTGGAGAGGACTATCGAGAGTCTCTCCGCCGTAAAAACGGCACGGGTCCATCTGGCTCTTCCCAAACCGTCGGTCTTTATCCGCGAAGAACAACTCCCGTCGGCCTCGGTGACGCTGGAACTGCGCCCTGCGCGGGCACTGGATGACGGTCAGGTCAATGCCATTGTGCATATGGTGTCCAGCAGTGTCAGCCGGCTACCGCCTGGTAATGTCACTGTTATTGATCAGAATGGTAACCTGCTGACCAGCCCCGGTCTCAACGGTCAGGGACCCGACAGGGTACGTCTGAAATATGCGGCCGAAGTCGAGCGAAATATCCGCCAGCGTATCGAGAATATTCTGGCACCGGTGGTCGGTGCCGGCAATGTCAGGGCACAGGTCACCGCGCAAATCAACTTTGACCGTCAGGAACAGACGGAAGAGCGCTACGGCCCCAACGCGACGCCGGATAAAAAAGCCATCCGTTCGCAACAGACCAGTGACAATCAGCAAAACGGGGGCGCATTACCGGGCGGTGTTCCGGGGGCATTAACGAATCAGCCGTCACCGGCCGCGACGGCCCCCATCACTACGCCTGTACCCGCAACTGGCGCAGCCAGTGCGCAGGGGAAAGCAGCTACGCCGGCCGTGAAAACGTCCACCACGGCGAAGGATCCCGTCGCGATCAATCAGCAATCCAGTCATGACGCCACCACTAATTATGAGCTGGATAAAACCGTGCTGCACACCCAGCTTAACAGTGGAACCCTCCGGCGGCTTTCGGTGGCGGTGGTGGTGAACTATCAGCAGGATGACAAAGGCGCCCCACGCCCTCTGCCGGCCGGGGTGCTGAAGCAGATCGAGGCGCTGACCCGGGAGGCCATGGGATTTTCCGAACAACGCGGCGACTCGCTGAACCTGGTCAATGCCCGGTTCACCCCGGATGAAGATAAGGTCGGCCGGTTCTGGGAGCAGCCGGAATTTATGACGCAGATGATCTCTGCAGGTCGCTGGCTGGTCGTGGCGCTGGTCGCTTTTCTGCTCTATCGCAAAGTTGTACGACCAGTCATTGATAAGCAGAAACAGATCAGAGACGAGGAAAATGCCGCAGCTGAAACAACTCCGCCACCTGAGGAACCTCAGGACAATGGCATGCAGGAGACGGCACGTAAGGCACAACAACGAATTAACAGCGAGATCCTTAGCCAGCGCGTACGCGAGATGTCAGAAAATGATCCTCAGATAGTCGCCCTGGTGATCCGCGGATGGATGGGGAATGAATTATGACTCTTAGCGGTACCGATAAAAGCGCCATCCTGATGATGACGCTGGGCGAAGAGCGGGCAGCGGAAGTCTTCCGCCACCTGAACCAGCGTGAAATTCAGCATCTCAGCGCGGCCATGGCTGCAATGAAACAGATTTCACATCAGCAACTGACCCAGGTCCTGCAGCAGTTTGAGAAGGATGCAGAACAGTATTCTGCTCTCAGCCTGAATAACAGTGATTACCTGCGCTCGGTGCTGATCAAAGCCCTGGGTGAGGAACGTGCCAGCAGCCTGCTGGAAGATATCTTTGATACACGGGATACCAGCTCCGGTATGGATACCCTGAACCTGATGGATCCGCCTTCGGCAGCCGATTTAATCCGTGACGAACATCCGCAGATCATCGCCACGATCCTCGTCCATCTGAAACGGTCACAGGCTGCAGATATTCTGGCGCTGTTTGATGAGCGTCTGCGCCATGACGTAATGTTACGTATCGCAACCTTCGGGGGGGTGCAACCGGCGGCGCTGGCCGAGCTGACTGAGGTACTGAACAACCTGCTGGACGGACAAAATCTCAAGCGGGCGAAAATGGGCGGTGTCCGTACCGCGGCAGAGATTCTGAACCTGATGAATGCCCGGCAGGAAGAGTCCGTGATTGAAGCTGTGCGCGATTTCGATAATGAACTGGCACAGAAAATTATCGATGAAATGTTTTTGTTCGAAAATCTGGTCGACGTGGACGACCGCAGCATACAGCGCTTGCTTCAGGAAGTAGATTCCGAGCAGTTGCTGGTGGCGCTGAAAGGGGCACAGCAGCCGTTACGCGATAAGTTCCTGAAAAATATGTCTGTGCGGGCGGCCGACATACTGCGTGATGATCTCAGCAGCCGGGGACCGGTGCGTATGTCTGCGGTAGAGTCTGAACAAAAAGCCATTCTGCTGATTGTCCGTCGTCTGGCCGAAGCCGGTGATATTGTTATCGGAGGTGCGGATGAAACTTATGTCTGATATCCCTGCGGCTGAGCTGTGGAAGAACTGGCAGCCTGAGGAATTTGATCTGACTGGCGAAATTATCACGGCCAGCCTCCCGCAACCTGACATCGCGCAGCCGCCCGCCCCGGCCCCTGAAGGGGAGGCTCCCCCCCGGCACAGCGCCCCGCCGCCCTCAGCGCCGTGTCCGGTGTCACTGACGGAAGAAGAGAAACAACAGGCCTGGCAGGAAGGTTATCAGCAAGGCATGGCCCGGGGGGAAATGCTGGGCCACCAGCGTGGCATTGACGAAGCGTTGCAGCAGGCACAGCAGGAAAGCGCGCAGAAAACGGAAGAGATGCAACAACAATTATCCGGACTGGCCGCTGGTTTCTCCCGTTCACTGGCGATGTTTGATGGCATGGTGACGGGACGATTACTGCAGCTGGCGTTGCAGATTGCCTGGCAGATTTGCGGTGACAATGTCGCCTGCGACACGCGGTTGCTGACCGAAAACATCCGTCAACTGCTGGCGCAGGACCCGCTGTTCAGCGGCACGCCTTGCCTGCGTGTTCACCCGCAGGATCTGGATGTCGCGCAACAGGTATTCGGTACGCAAATCAGCGAACACGGCTGGCAACTGGTGGCAGACGCCACCCTGCGACCGGGAGACTGCCGTTTACAGGGCGAGGAAGGTGAACTTGACAGCAGCCTGTCAACCCGCTGGCTGGCACTCTGCCAGCGGGCGCAGTCAGGAGCCTACTGATGACCTCATCTCCCCTGAACTGGCCGCAACAGCTGGACCGCTTCGAGCAGTCACTCGCATCTTTGCCTGCGGTGCGTCGCAGCGGCTCACTCACCCGGGCCACCGGGCTGGTGCTGGAAGCCAGCGGGCTCTCGTTACCGCTGGGAGCCTCCTGTCGGGTCGAACGCCGGGCGGCCCCTCCGGCTATCTGTGAGGTCGTGGGCTTCAGCGGACATCGTTTGTTCCTGATGCCGCTGGAAGAAACCGACGGACTGGCCCCCGGGGCGCGCGTGTTTGCCTCAGAACAGCAGGACGCGACACAGAGTAAAACATTACCTCTCGGCCCGCAGTTGCTCGGCAGGATCCTCGACAGTGCCGGTCACCCGCTGGATAACCAGCCCTTACCCGCAAATACAGACAAGGGGGCGCTCTCCACCCGGCCCTTAAACCCGTTACAGCGTGCGCCGATCAGACATGTGCTGGATACCGGTATCCGGGCCATCAATGGGTTGTTAACCGTAGGGCGCGGTCAACGTATGGGGCTTTTCGCCGGGTCCGGGGTCGGGAAAAGTGTTCTGCTCGGCATGATGGCACGTTATACCCGGGCCGATGTTATTGTGGTCGGCCTGATTGGTGAGCGTGGCCGTGAGGTCAAAGATTTTATCGAAAATATTCTGGGCGCGGAGGGGCTGCGCCGGTCGGTAGTGATTGCTGCGCCGGCCGACGTCTCGCCCCTGTTACGGCTTCAGGGCGCGGCCTACGCGACGCGAATAGCGGAAGATTTTCGTGACCGTGGCTTACACGTATTACTGATTATGGACTCACTGACCCGCTACGCCATGGCTCAGCGTGAGATCGCACTGGCCATCGGTGAACCCCCGGCCACCAAAGGTTACCCGCCTTCGGTGTTTGCCCGCCTGCCGGCGTTGGTGGAACGGGCAGGAAACGGTGATACCGATCAGGGATCGGTCACGGCATTTTATACCGTCCTGACGGAAGGCGACGACCAGCAGGACCCGATCGCTGATGCCGCCCGCGCCATCCTGGACGGACATATTGTGCTTTCCCGCCAGCTCGCCGAAGCCGGTCACTATCCGGCGATCGACATTGAAGCCTCGATAAGCCGCGTAATGTATGAGTTAGTCAGTGGATCGCGACTGCACCAGGCGCGTTACTGTAAACAACTGCTTTCTGTCTGGCAGCGTAATCACGACCTGGTCAACGTAGGCGCCTATGTGGCCGGCAGCGACCCGTTGCTCGATCAGGCCATCGCTCATCAGTCAGCCTTGTCCGCCTATCTGCAGCAGGGGATCGGTGAACATTGCAGCTATCAGTCAGCCTGTGAACAGTTACAGCAGCTTTTTACTTCATCTGAGGATGTGCAATGAACAACGATCTTGCTCTGACAACCGTCTGTGACCTGGCCCGGGAAGCCCTGGCTGAGATGACCGTCAGGCTGGGCCGGTTGCAACAGGCCCAACAGCAGGCGTTTGAGCAGAAGGTGTTACTGGAAAATTATCATCAGGATTACCAGAAACATCTCCGTCAACGTGCCTTACCGGGGATCACTTTTAATCACTGGAAAGATTATCAGCAGTTTATGCCCTTTCTGCAGCACTCATTACAGTTACAGCAACAGGTCCTGCAACAAAGTGAGCAACAGCTGGAACAATGCCGCCGGCAATGGCATGAAAAGAAACAGCGTCTGCATGCGCTGGAAACCCTGCTGAAACGTCAGTCAAAACGGCAGGCGTTACAGGTAGCACGTCAGGAACAGAAGCAGACCGATGAATTTTCATCCCGCCGATCCGCCGGAGGCACGTTATGCCTGTAATTAATCATGCGACATCTCCGGCGGAGCTGCTTGTGGCCCGGCCGGATTCGCCAGAGGCTCAGCCCTCCAACCCGTCGCCGCTCTTTGCTTCACTGTTTCAGCAGGTACGACAGTTAAGCGGAAAAGGCGGAGTGCCGGCGGACTCAGCGCTGACACCGGCCTCGCAGGTAAAAAACAAAAAAAACCATAAACCCGCCGTCACTCCGGCAGACATTTCCCCGCAAATACTGCTGATTACGCCTGACAGTGCCCCCGTACCTTCCAGGCTGAATATGAGCGGGCTACGGGCACTGACCGCACAGGCTGCTGGCAGCGCCCTGCGCGGACGAGCGGCCACGGCGATTACCGGGGCCGGAAAACCCGCCACCGACGCCGGACCTGGCGGAAAGTTACCGCTCCCTGCCCCTCTGTCCGCGCCAGGAGAGCACGCCGGCGGGGCGCGGCCACCCGCCACGTCTCTCCCACCCGAAACCAGGCCGTCCTCACGGCCCACGTCAGCGTCCCGGAGAAACCGGCTGGATGACAACAGTGTGCCGATCCCCCCCCGGCAGAAAACAACGGCAGAGACATCCCGCAATGTGCCGTTTTCCCTGCCTGCGGGCGTGATATCGCCGCCGGCAACCGGGATCCGTCAGGGCCGGCAGGAGGCCCACGGCACCGTAACACTACCGCCGTTTTCACCGGGGACGTTACCGGAAAGCCTGCCGGAGAATGCTCCCGCTGCCGGCAGTGCCGTCAGTCTTTCTGCACCGGTTAACGGTCAGTCGTACTGGCAGACCCCGCTGGACCAGCAGATTCTGTTTATGCGGCGTAATGGAGTCCATACCGCGGAACTGCGGCTACATCCGCGTGAACTGGGCAGCCTGAAGATTTCTCTGGTGATGAATAATGACAGGACCGACCTGGCCTTTATGTCAGACCATAGTCAGGTAAGGAGCGCACTGGAAGCGGCTCTTCCTCATCTGCGTCATGCGCTGGCCGAAAGCGGGATCAGCCTCGGGCAGAGTCATATCGGGCGTGAGCCCCCTTCTCCGTCCTCCGGCTTTACTCAGTCCGATCACTCACCTGACCAGCCGCAGTCCAAAGCCGCTGCCCGGCAGGAACCGGAGAGTCTCGCCGGACACAACCTTTCTCCCGAACCCTCATTACAGGGGCATCCGCCGTCAATATCAGGGGTCGATCTCTTCGCCTGAGCCGGGAATTCCCGGCCGGTGGCTGCCCGCCGGGATAGCCACCGGTAATGACTCCGCAGGATTTTCTGCCGTAAATGGGCTCTTTTCCGGCCATTGGCTGCCGGTGATCTCAGGATAATTCTCCCCGGAAACGCTGTTTATCACAGGAATTGATGAAACTCATGGCTACACTGAAACAAAAAAGCGGCAAAACCTCCCTCCTGATACCGATACTTCTGCTGATCACCGTCTCTGCCTGCGGCATCGCCGGATACAGTTATTACCGGATGAAAAATCCGGGGTCAGCAGCGGCGTCACCGTTGACGAATACGATGGGGGTCCAGCCTGCACAAACTCCGGTTTTTCTGAAACTGGAGCCTTTTACGGTCAATCTTCACGGATCCCCTGAGGAAGATGATCGGGTGCTCTATACCGGCTTTACACTGCGTCTGCCGGATGATGCTACCCGCGAACGGCTGGATCAGTATTTGCCGGAAGTCCGCAGCCGCCTGTTGCTGTTACTGACACGACAGGACCAGAAGGCGCTGACCACCGAAGAAGGAAAACAGGCTCTGATCAACGAAATCAAACAGGTTCTGGCACCGCCTTTTACCAGTAATCAGCCACCACAGGCGATCACAGGCGTGTTATTTACCTCCTTTATTCTGCGATAACACCATGGCGGATACTATTCTCTCTCAGGCCGAAATCGACCAGTTGCTCAACGGTGACAGCGCCGGCAACGGCCCTGCAGATACCGCGTCAGCCGGTGAAGACAGCGTCAAAACCTATGATCCCTCCACCCAGCGACGGGTGGTGCGGGAACGGTTGCAGGCGCTGGAAATTATCAATGAGCGGTTTGCCCGCCAGTTCAGAATGGGGCTGTTTAATTTATTACGGCGGAGTCCGGATATCAGTGTCGGGATGATTAATATCCAGCCGTATCAGGCGTTCGCCCGCAATATGCCGGTTCCGACCAACCTGAATCTGATCCATCTGAAACCCCTGCGGGGGACAGCACTGCTGGTCTTTTCGCCAAGCCTGGTGTTTATCGCCGTCGATAATCTGTTCGGCGGGGATGGTCGTTTTCCGACCAAAGTGGAAGGCCGCGAATTCACATATACCGAACAGCGGGTGATCAACCGGATGCTGAAACTGGCGCTGGAAAGCTACAGTGAAGCCTGGCAAGGGATCTACCCGCTGACCATCGACTATGTACGTTCAGAAATGCAGGTCAGATTCACCAATATCACTACCTCTCCCAATGATATTGTGGTCAATACGCCGTTTCAGGTCGAAATCGGCAATCTGGTCGGCGAATTCAACATCTGTATCCCCTTTTCTATGATAGAGCCTATACGCGAATTGCTGGTCAATCCGCCGCTGGAAAATTCGCGTATGGAAGATCATCAGTGGCGGGAGACACTGGTCAGCGAGATGAAGCATTCCGAACTGGAACTGACCGCACATTTTGCCGACCTTTCCCTGCCTCTGTCGCAGATCCTGGCCCTGTCCTGCGGGGATATTCTGCCCATAGATAAACCGCCCTATGTCACGATGCACGTTGATAATGTCCCGGTATTCACTGCCGATCACGGGATCGTTAATCACCAGTATGCGCTTCGTGTCAGGACACTGATGAATCCGATATTACAATCTTTGCACGAGGAAAAAACCGATGAGTGATAGCCAGCGCCCTTCAGAAACCCGTACTTCTGAAGACGATCTGTGGGCTGAAGCCATGGAGGAACAGACGGCGGCTGACAGCGCTGAAGGGTCTGCCTCTTCTGAGATGCCGGAAGGCGCACAGGACATCAGCCTGATCATGGATATTCCGGTACGGATGACCGTTGAGCTGGGCCGGACGCGGATGACAATCAAAGAGCTGCTGCGTCTGACGCAAGGGTCGATTGTGCCGCTGGAAGGGCTGGCCGGGGAACCGCTGGATATTCTGATCAATAATTATCTGATTGCTCAGGGTGAAGTGGTGGTGGTGAATGATAAATACGGCGTCAGGATCACCGACATTATTACTCCCTCTGAACGTGTCCGCCGTCTGAGCCGCTGACCATGGCACTGACCTTACCCGCAGAAAAAACCGCATCTGCCGGTTCTGCACTTTCTGCCGTGCCGCTGCTGCAAACCACCACCGCACTCCTGCTGATCATCGTCTTACTGGTACTGGTCGGGTGGCTTATCAGAAAGCAACGGCCGGGCAGGACTTATGGCCCGTTGAATATTACTGCCAGCCTCAGTGTCGGACCACGTGAAAAAATCGTGCTACTGGCGCTGCCGGATTGCCAGTTACTGCTGGGGATCACCGCACAACAGATCACCCACCTTCATACGTTACCGGCCGCGGAAGGGACACCGGGAAAGGAAGATGGCTCTGCGGCCGGCATGCCATTTGCCGACAGGCTACGGGCGTTACTGGAAAAAAGAGCGCTGCACAAATGAAACAGACCCGCTGGTTACTCTCTTTCACCCTTCCGGCCCCCGCGCTGGCAAACGCTGCCACGCACGCTGCTACCCTGCCCATTCAGTCACTGACCATTAATAGCCCGGACTGGCCTCTGCCGGTGCAGACTCTGGTCTTTATCGGTGCCCTGACCCTGCTGCCTGCGGCATTACTGATGATGACCAGTTTTACACGCATCATTATTGTCCTCGGACTGTTACGTAATGCCCTGGGAACGCCTTCGGCACCGCCAAATCAGGTGATGCTCGGGCTGGCCCTGTTTCTGACCTTTTTCGTTATGTCTCCGACACTGGATCAGGTGTATCGGCAGGCCTGGTTACCGTTCAGTGAAAACCGGATCACCGCCGGTGAGGCACTGGAAACCGGCAGCAAACCGCTGGCGGCATTTATGCTCAGACAGACCCGGGAGTCGGATCTGGCGCTGTTTATGCAACTGGCTAAACACCCGGAGTTTAAACGCCCTGAGGATATCCCCCTGAGGATCCTGATCCCGGCCTATGTCACCAGTGAACTGCAAACCGCCTTCCGCATCGGTTTTACGGTGTTTATTCCCTTCCTGATCGTCGACCTGGTGGTGGCCAGTGTCCTGATGGCGTTAGGAATGATGATGGTGCCGCCGGCCAGTATCTCTCTGCCATTTAAACTGATGCTGTTTGTGCTGGCTGATGGCTGGCAGCTGTTAATCGGGTCACTGGCGCAAAGTTTTGTCCATTGATCCTGCCCCTGCCGGACGGTATCCGATGCCGGCGACTGCATAAGGAACTGTCAATGTCTCCGGAAGCTGTGATGTCACTGGGCCAGGGTGCGATGAAAGTCGCACTCTCACTGGCAACCCCGCCGCTGCTGGCCGCCCTTATCAGCGGATTAGTGATAAGCCTGTTACAGGCGGCAACCCAGATCAACGAACAAACGCTCTCTTTTATTCCTAAAATCATCGCAGTCACACTGACTCTGCTGGTCGCGGGGCCGTGGATGCTGAATCTGCTGCTGGGCTATATTCAGGTGATGTTCAGCTCGATTGCGTTTGTCGGGAGCGGCGCAGGATGACCGGCATTGCCGGGTACCCGGCGGTGGCGCTGGTCAGTGATTATTTCTGGCCCTTTTGCCGGATTCTGGCGCTGTTCAGCACGGCGCCGATACTCAGCGACAAAAGTGTGAATAACCGGGTGAGGATCGGGCTGGCGCTGTGCATCAGCATGCTGATCACGCCGCTGCTCGAAAGCAGCGGGATCCCGCTGTTCTCGCTGCCGGGTTTGCTGACATTATGTTGCCAGTTAATGCTGGGCATGGCGCTGGGCTGGGGGATGACGCTGGTCTTTGCGGCCATCCGTCTGGCGGGCGAAGTGATCGGATTGCAAATGGGGTTATCTTTTGCGTCTTTCTATGACCAGGCCAGTCACGGCTCCGTTTCTGTGCTGGCGAGAATACTGAATACACTGGCACTCTTGCTTTTTCTCAGTATTGACGGGCATCTGGTATTACTGCGCCTGTTGACCGAGACCTTTATCGCGTTACCTGTCGGCAACGACAATCATCAGGTCTCTTTTTTTACCGGGCTTTGTGATATGGCCGGGCTTATATTCAGCAGTGCCCTCAGGCTCGCATTACCGGTTATTCTTTTATTACTGACCATGAATATGACTCTGGGATTACTGAACCGTATGTCACCACAGTTGTCTGTATTTGTGATAGGTTTTCCTCTGACCCTGACATTCGGGATCCTCAGCTGTCGCTGGTTATTTCCGTGGTTTATTTCTTACAGCCACCAGCTGATGAACCAGACATTCAGTGTGCTGACAAAGTTATTACTTTAATGACTGGTGCTCGACGTCAGGGACTGATATCCTCAGCTAAAATAAGGCGTTATCAGGATAACAATGCCGATGGTGTCGCAGATTAACACCCTGATAATCAGTTAGCTGCCTTGCGGATAACGTTATTATGACCGTAATTTTTCGGCGGGCCTGGCAATAAATTTTGCGTTTTATATTTTAACACCGGATATTCTGTAACGACCTTCAGCGGAGAAGACAGATATGATAATTATCCGTCGTCTCTTAGCGTGTCATGAAACGATAATTGATCCAGGCAGGAAGAATCAGTATGTCAAGTGTTATCATTGACCCTTGTTGTTTTACCCGACAGGGCTTGAGGGAATATCTGCTTTCCCATCGTATCGATAGCCAATGCTATAACGGAATAGACACACCGAAACACTTCAGTGACATTCTTGGGCAACAGACGCCCTCCTTCGTCTTTATTTCCGGTCACTGTGTGGATAATTTTTGTCCTGAAAACCGCGAGATGGAAGACGTCATCGCCCGTCATCCGGAGACTCTGTTCTTTATCTTTCTGACGCTGCCTAACGGACACTTCAATGGTTACCTGTATCTGCGGGAAAACATTATCGTCACCTCCAAAGCGCTGGAACGCGAAAACCTGGACCGTCTGCTTTCCCCGCATCTGAACAGTGTAAAGAATAACCAGCGCCGGTTGCGAAAGCAGGCCATTAAGCCGGTTGCCCTCAGCCGGGCCGAAACCGATATGTTACGGATGTGGATGTCAGGCTGCGATACCCTGCAGATTTCAGACAGGATGCAGATAAAAGTGAAGACAATCTCTTCACATAAAGGGAATATTAAGAAGAAAATAAATACGCGTAATAAGCTGGTGATCCATCAGTTGATGAAAATCAGCGAAACGCTGACCGGCGGGCTGAACACCAGCTGCTGAACGCTGGCCGGTGTCCCTGCAGGACACCGGTTATCCCCCTGCCGGGGCCTGCGCCGGCTGAACGAAGATCCCCTCAGCGCTCGTGTTTTCATTGAAGAACCAGATACCTCGCGGATAGTCCTCCAGTGCCACCAGATACATTATCCCTTCACTGAACGTTTCGACCGCGAGAACTTTCCCTGTCCGTGGTGATCCGCCGGCCGTTTTAACACTGACCCATTCATCCACCTGCATGACGGTTTCTCCTTACCGAAAAGCGCCCCTGCACTCTGCCGGACGCCGGAAACAACACAGGACAACCGGCTGGTTGTCCTGTGTGAGTATAGCACGCTGACTCAGTGCGTCCCGGTATCAGATCTTACAGCTTTCACAGTCGCCTTCATCTTCAGTACTGACAGGAACGGCACTGGCTTTTTCCTGAGCTTTGGCTTCAGCGTCGGCCAGCTGTGCATCAATGTCAAATTCAAAAATATCGTCACTCATCGTCATTCTCCTGTACTGATTGCTGAGCGCTGTTATACCTGCTTACCGGTCAATTTTCCAAACAGTTTTACCAGTAACAGCACAATCGACCCAATGATGGCACCGACAATCAGCGGGGCCAGAATATCGCTCAGTAAGGTCAGCAGCATGCCATGGGTATGTCGGGTTACCCCGCTTAACACATGATGCAACCAGGGAACGCCATGGATAACAATTCCCCCGCCGACCAGAAACATCGCCAGCGTCCCGACAACCGACAGCACCTTCATTAACAGAGGCGCCAGAAACAACAATGCCGCACCGATCTTGCGGGCGACCACAGAGCGTTTCTCTTCCAGCCAGTATCCCAGGTCATCAATTTTGACAATCAGCGCCACAATACCGTAGACGCCCACCGTCACCAGTATCGCTATCCCGGCCAGGATCAGAATCTGATTCAGCAGCGGTGCTTCAGCGACAATCCCCAGCGTCAGCGCCACAATTTCAGCAGACAGAATAAAGTCGGTTCGTACCGCCCCTTTGATTTTGTCTTTCTCATAACTGACCGCATCCTGCTGGCTCAGTGTCTCTAAGCGTTTGCGACGTTGTTCAGGGCTTTTACGTTGCTTATCCGCGGTTAACCAGTGCAGAACTTTCTCCACCCCTTCATAACTCAGATAAGCCCCGCCCAGCATCAGCAGCGGTGTGATAAGCCAGGGAGCAAAGGCAGATATCACCAGCGCCAGCGGAACCAGAATCACTTTATTCAGGAAGGAGCCTTTCGCCACCCCCCACACCACCGGCAGCTCGCGATTAGCTTTAACACCGGTCACCTGCTGGGCATTGAGCGACAGATCGTCCCCCAGCACCCCGGCCGTTTTTTTTGCCGCGACCTTTCCCATCACGGAAATATCGTCCAGTAAGGTAGAAATATCATCAAGTAATGCAAGTAAGCTGGTTCCGGCCAAAGGATGTTCCTTTATTATCTGTTATCCGCTCGCGCAGAGGATCTGTGTATGTCGGGACCGGTCATCATGGCAGTGTCGTAGCTCACAGCTCAGGAGGTTCGTGCCGGCAGCAGGGACAGATCTCGACTTCGGTGACCGTCATATCGGCAATACCTGGCGTCTGCCACTCAACCCTGACCGGCTGACCGGCAGGTAACTCATGATGGATATATTTGCTGACAGCGCTTTCCGTCAGACCGCTGATCTCCTCACTGGCAATCAACTGATCCCCCACATAGATACTGGCTGTGGCTCGGGTGCTCACCATCCGCTCATTCTGTAAGGCGTAAAGCCGCCTGACTGTCAGTTTGATACTGGCCATCATTAAGATCCTGAGAGTGAGTGTAGATTATCGTTCGTCACTTTACTCAATTGTTAAGGGGTCACGCAAATTCCGGCAAAGGATTTATCGCCCGGAGCCGCGTCGTGATCTCTCTGCTGCGCTATCCCTTGCGGATAGGGGCGGGGTGTTACCCCATGCAATAAATAACAGGCCGGGCATCGTTGCTATTGCGCTGTCGTGTTGAGAGGCTGTGTTTGATGTTCGGTCGGGCCGTCACAGTATCGTGCCCGGGGGATGACCTGCCCGGCCTAGAATCAATAAATAACAGGCCGGGCATCGTTGCTATTGCGCTGTCGTGTTGAGAGGCTGTGTTTGATATTCGGTCGGGCCGTCACAGTATCGTGCCCGGGGGATGACCTGCCCGGCTAAAATCAATAAATAACAGGCCGGGTATCGTTGGTGTTGAACTGTCGTATTGAGAGGCTGTGTTTGATATTCGGTCGGGCCGTCACAGTATCGTGCCCGGGAATCACTTGTTATCAGGCGCCGGATAGTCGTTTTTGCCGCCGAAGTCCGGGCGGCCCGGGATAAATGGCGTCCGTTAAGATGTGATATCGCTGAAAAGCTGACGGAGGCCCGACGTGGGACGTCAGCCCCGGGCCATGGGCCGGGGCTGACGGGATTTCAGGAGGGTTTTAACCGTTCCATAAATTCCCGGCGGATCTCTCCGGCAGGTTGCTGTTCAGGAAAGAGTTCATCGCTCAGACGGGCCATATACTCCACCAGAAAGGCAGCATGATACTCCGCCAGTGCTCTGCCGGCGTCCGTATGCATGGTCGCCGGTAACCCCAGTAATTTAGTCTGAAAATGATCCAGTGCCCAGCGGGTATCATCCAGCGGACGCTCGCGGGCGAACGGATCCTGACTGTCGAACAACGGACGACCGAGCGCCCCGGACGTATAAAAGACACGCGCCAGCCCGATGGCTCCCAGTGATTCCAGTCTGTCCGCGTCCTGAACAATTTTCGCTTCGGCCGTCCGGGCCGGGATTCCGGCACTGAAACTGTGGGCTTCCACCGCATGGCTGACAGCCGCATACAGTGCCTGCGGGAAGTCAGGAAAATCAGCCGCCAGTATTCTCAGGGTCTCGCGCGCCGCATAGCCCGAGGCCAGGTGCCGTTCAGGGTGGTTTTTTGGTAAATTGACGACATCATGAAAATAACAGGCCGTCAGCACCACCAGCGGGTCTGCATCACTGTCCTGCATAATTTTACGTGCGCTGGCCCATACCCGTTGTAAATGTGCCAGATCGTGTGCTTTATCTTCATGATCCCAGTTAAGCCGAAACCATTGGTCAAACGCTGATTGCCAGTCACTTAATTTTTTCATCCTGCTGCTCCTCTGTCTGACCATCACACTCCTGTCCTGCATTAAGCATATGACAGCTTTGCTGTCTGAGCCTGCTATCCTGTCACTTTTAATGTAACAAACTCAATATCCTGCCGGTTATTTGTCCTGTATTTCCGGCCGGTTAGCGTATCTCAGCCAGCGAAAAACACTGACGCCTGCGGGATCACACAATTTTGCGGGGCGTTATAACTTTATTTTATATTTTCTGCCTGAATCTTCAGTAAAACTGTTTTCACAGACCGCTTGTCGCGCTAGTCTCTAACCCCTGCATGCTTTCCGGCCTCAGTGACATCCGAATGCCACGGCCAATAACATGCCTCTGTGATAATAAAAACTAATTTCTGGCAGGACAATTATGGACTCAACACTTACATCAGAGCGCCCGGGGGATACTCTCCATGCGCTGTCCCGGGCGAAGCGGGCAGCCTGGGGAAGTTTCGCCGGTGCCGTTGTCGACTGGTATGACTTTCTGTTATACGGCATCACCGCGGCTCTGGTGTTTAACCATGCATTTTTTCCACAGATAAGCCCTGCGATGGGAACGCTGGCGGCGTTTGCCACCTTTGGCGTAGGTTTTCTGTTCCGCCCGCTGGGGGGCATTATTTTCGGTCATTTCGGTGACCGGCTGGGCCGAAAACGTATGCTGATGCTGACCGTCTGGATCATGGGGTGTGCGACCGCAGCCATTGGCCTGCTGCCGTCGTTTGATCAGATAGGCTGGCTGGCTCCGGTGCTGCTGGTCACACTACGCGCCATTCAGGGCTTTGCCGTTGGTGGCGAATGGGGAGGCGCGGCCCTGTTATCTGTCGAAAGTGCCCCCGAGAAGAAGAAAGCCTTCTACAGTAGCGGTGTTCAGGTGGGCTACGGCGTCGGACTGCTGCTATCGACCGGGCTGGTTTCGCTGATCAGCCACTTTACCAGCGATCAGCAGTTTCTGAGCTGGGGATGGCGTCTGCCGTTTATTTTCAGTGTATTACTGGTGGCCGTCGCGCTCTGGATCCGCTGTGGTATGCAGGAGTCTGAAGAGTTTGAACAGGCGACACTACAGCAGACCTCGGCCCCGGAAGCCTCTGCCGGTCTGCCGGTGATCCAGGCGATGCTTCGTCACCCGGGCGCCTTCCTGCAGATTATCGCGCTGCGGTTATGTGAATTACTGACGATGTACATCGTGACGACCTTTGCCCTGAACTACTCCACCCAGAGTCTGGGGTTATCGCGCGAGCTGTTTCTGAATATCGGTCTGCTGGTGGGGGCGGTCAGTTGCATCACCATTCCCTGCTTTGCCTGGCTTGCGGACAGATATGGCAGAAGACGCATTTATATCGCCGGTGCGCTCATCGGTACCCTGAGCGCGATTCCGTTCTTTATGGCCTTAGAAACCCGTTCGGTGGCCGGTATTATTTTCTTCTCCCTGATGCTGGCGAATATTGCTCACGATATGGTGGTCTGTGTTCAGCAGCCAATGTTTACCGAAATGTTCGGTGCCCGCTACCGTTACAGCGGCGCCGGCGTCGGATATCAGGTTGCCAGCGTGGTCGGCGGAGGCTTCACACCGTTTATCGCCGCCGCGCTGGTCACCTGGTCAGAAGGTGCCTGGCACAGTGTGGCACTCTATCTGACGGCCGGTTGTCTGATCTCCCTGCTGGTCGCAATTTTTATGAAACCCCGCCGCGCCTGACCCCGAGTCCCGGCCCTGCTCCCTCTGGCCTGTGCGCCTGAGGGAGTCATCTCTCTCCCGCTTCTGTTTTTACTGTCCTTCACCGCATAGAAATCGCCATTCCACAGGACGGGTTCCGTTATATTCCGCCGTCATGGCACACTGATGCAGTGTGTACAGGATGTGTCTTAAACATCTTCTGCCGGGTTGACGGAGAGGGACACTGCTCAGCCCCTGAAAGGGGCCGGCTTACGCCGCCCCGCCGCCATTATCCCGTAAAAAAACCTCTGCAGACTTCACTGGTACCCGGTGTTTCTGCGCCGCCAGACGTATGCGGACCTTATCGCTACGAACCACAGGTCGCGGAGAAAATCCCACTGTCCGAAAGGCGTTACACTGCTGCTCAGCGCGACGCTGTGTGCGCTGAGCCCGCCGGGGCCCGTGAAGCACCGTTTCTGCTCCGCGACCCGGAGGTGAAAGATTTATTCGCCCACATCGTCAAACCCTTGACACTCTCTCCGGATGGTATAGCATTAGCCTGCACAGCAATTGTTATATTATAACATTACATTTATATCTGCGAATTCAGGATGGGGATCACGATGCATATCAGCAGGAAATCAGCAAAACACGCAATGAGTGAACAAAACACAGCGCCGCGCGGGAGCCGTCTGCGGCTCAACGCGATGGGAGTACTGGCTGCCATGACGGCTCTGCTGAGTGTCAGCCCGCAGACCCTGGCCGCAGAGCCCCCTCACCCTCATATCCATGCTATCGGTGTTGAAAATCAGTACGCAGATATCATCAGCCAGATCGGCGGCAAATACGTGGAAGTCACCTCGCTAATCTCAGATCCGAATACCGATCCGCACTCGTTTGAAGCCAGCCCCGGCATTGCCCGTCAGATAGCGCATGCCACCCTGATTGTCGAAAACGGCGCCGGTTATGATGACTGGGCAGACAAACTGATTGCGGCTTCACCGAATGCCGGGCGTCAGGTAATCAATGTCCACTCACTGCTGAAATTACCCGCGGATACCGCCAACCCGCATTTGTGGTATGACCCTCAGACCATGCCTGTGGTTGCCGATGCCATTGCTGAACAACTGGCGAGTAAAATGCCGGAACATGCGGCAGAGTTCCGGCAAAATGCCGGTAAATTCCGTCAGTCCATGGAACCGGTCAATGCAGCAATCACTGCTTTTAAGCGCGATTTTCCTGCTACCCCGGTCGCCGTGACTGAGCCGGTGGCCGACTATCTGCTGAAAGCGATGGGGACTCAGAACCTCACCCCTGCAGCACTGGAATACGGCATTATGAATGATATCGACCCCGCGCCACAGCTAGTCAGTGAACAGAATGAATTGCTGGCACAACGTAAGGTACGGGTCTTTGTCTATAACCAGCAGGTCACCGACCCGATCACCAGCCATTTCCTGGCGCTGGCGCGCAAAAACCAGATTCCGGTGGTGGGTGTGTATGAGACGATGCCGGAACCCGGTTATCACTATCAGTCATGGATGCTGGCTGAAGTCAGTGCCTTGCGGAAGGCGCTGAGTGATCGGGTGTCTACCGAATCACTGATCGCGGGTAAACAGTGACATGATCCCCGTCTCACCGGTATTACGTGTCCGTCAGCTGGGGGTTAACTACCCTGGCCGACGGGTACTTCAGGATGTCAGTTTTGACATCGGCCACGGGGAATTCTGTGGCCTTATCGGGTCGAACGGTTGCGGAAAAACCACCCTGTTTCGCGCGCTACTGGGTTTACAGGATTTTTCAGCCGGGGAGATCACACTCAATGGTGGTAATGTCAGGCAGGGGATCTCTGCGGTCGGTTATGTTCCCCAGAAGAATAGTCTGGATCCGGATATTCCTCTCACTGCCCGTGATGTCGTTGCGCTTGGTCTGGATGGTCACCGGCCCGGGATAAGTTTGCGTCCCCGCCGCGACCGGCAGCGTATCGATGAAATACTGGACGCGGTGGATGCGCTGCCTTTTGCAGGACAGCGGATTGGCCGCCTCTCCGGCGGGCAGCAACAGCGGGTGTTAATTGCCCATGCACTGATCCGTCGTCCGCGCCTGCTGTTACTGGATGAGCCTCTGGCGAACCTGGACATGGCCGCAGCGGCTGAGATAGTCAGTCTGCTCAGACGACTGGTCCGTGAGCAGCAAGTGTCTGTGCTGCTCTCCGCCCATGATATCAACCCGCTATTACCGGCCATGGATCGGGTGGTGTATCTGGCTAACGGCCGGGCGGCCAGTGGCCCGACCGGCGAGGTTATCCGTACCGGCGTGCTGAGTCAGCTCTACGGCTATCATATCGATGTTATCCGGGTACACGGCCGTATTCTGGTGGTGGCCGGTGATCCCGCGATAGCTGAAGCGGACGCATGTCAGCCGCCACATATTATTCCTGTTCCCTGAAGGATGACGCGGATGTTCTCCTTATTTATCAGCCACGGATTTTTCAGCAGTACTCCCGTACAGACCGCACTGACCGTTGGCGGTGGTGCCGCCATCGTCTGCGGGGTCACCGGGGTCTTTGCATTAATGCGCGGTCATGCCTTTGCCGGGCATGCATTGTCTGACATCAGCAGTGCCGGCGGCGCGGCCTCTTTTTTACTGGGCATGAATGCGCTGGCCGGTTTTATTCTGATGGCTCTGGCAGGGGCTGCAGGTATCGAGCTCAGTGCGACGCGCCGCCAGCGGGAACGGAGCCTGTCCACCGGCATTGTCCTCGGTGCCGGACTGGGCTGTTCTGCACTGTTTCTCTGGCTGGCGGTCAAAAAACAGAATGCTTCCGGCGCAACGCTGTCGGTGATGTTCGGCTCCATCTGGACATTACCGGCATCGATTATCCCCTGGATACTGCTGACGGCAGGATGTGCGCTGCTGCTGTTATCGCTCATCTGGCGCCCGGTATTGCTGAGTGCCATTGACCCCGATCTGGCGAGGATACGCGGCATCAATGTCAGACTGATCGGTGTATTGCAATTGTCTGCGCTGGCGCTGGCCGTCGCCTTATCGTCCATGACCGTCGGAGCGATCTTATCCACGGCGTTACTGACCGGGCCGGCCGCGATTGCGCTTAAATTTGCCCGCTCGCCGCTGTCTGCCGTCGTGCTCTCCGCTATTACCGGGTTGTCAGCCGTCTGGCTGGGCGTATGGCTGGCGTATGAAAGCTTCTACTGGCCTCACAGTCAGGGCTGGCCGGTCAGCTTCTTTATCGTCAGTATTATTTTTATCGCATGGGCGATGAGCGGCGTCCTCGCACGGATCATTGTGCCGCAAGCCGGTTCGCGCCGGCAGAGATTCAGGAACAGAAAATATGTTTAGCGGTTTTATGTTTACCAGCTGGATCGCGGCGACGCTGGTCGCCATCGTCTGCGGCATGGTCGGATTTTTTGTGATCCTGCGCGGTGCATCTTTTACCGCCCATGCCCTGCCGATGGGAGCCTTCCCCGGTGCCGCTGCGGCGGTATTGCTGGGGATTAACCCCTTCTATGGCGTTCTGCTGTTTGCCTCGATTGGCGCACTGGGGATCAATAGCTTCGGCCGCCAGCACCGTCATGAAGTCGCGACCGCGCTTTGCCTGGTGACGTTACTGGGGGCAGGTACTCTCCTGCTTAGCCTGAGCGGGCGTTATTCCCGCTCGGTCTATTCACTGCTATTTGGCGATTTACTGGGTATCAGCCGGGCACAGCTGGTCCCGCTCGGGGTTGCGGCCACCATTACCCTGTTACTGATTATTCTGTTGTTCCGGCGTTTGCTGCTCAGTTCCTTCTCCGCTGAGCTGGCGGTGGTACGCGGTGTTTCGGTGCGGGGGACCGAATTCGGCTTTCTTGCCTTGCTGGCCCTGACCACCAGCATCGCCGTTCCGGTTGTCGGATCGCTTCTGGTATTCAGCCTGATGATTGCACCTCCGGCGATTGCCCGTTCACTGAGCCGGCGGCCGCTCCCTGCCTTACTGCTCTCCGTCGCGGTGGCTCTGATCATCGTCTGGAGTGCGATAGCACTCTCATGGCTGACTGACTGGCCGCCAGGTTTCTTTGTCGGTACGCTGGGCGCATTACTGTACCTCGCTGAACGGATATATTCGGGGCGACGTCAGACAACACACCCCCTGCCGCCACCAGTGGTGTCACCCGCCGGCCGCTGACCCGCCGATGGGCCAGGTCTCTGGCCTGTCTCTCACGTTTCATCACGGAGGGAAAGGCCCCGCCACAGGACGACCTGACTTATTCAATACGAATAACCCCCGGATGCTTTTCCGTGGCTGACTCATGGAATATATCGTCCAGCCAGCGGGGGATTTCATCTTCCGTCAGGGTGTCCGGAATAACACACTCCCGCAGCCTTGAATATTTACGCTCTGTCATATCGATACGAAACACCAGCCAGCGGTCCTGTTCACGGCGTACCCCGATATATCGTCCGAACACACTATAAATCAGCATTTTTTCTACGTACTCCGTCATATTCAATAGCCGCCGGTACCGCTGTCTGAGGGCAATGAATATTCCGCAGGGCAGTGGAAAGATATAAGATTTTTTATTACGTCAGCACAGATCTTAGGTAACATTGTCAGCTTATCGACGAAGAGGCTATACCAATGAAAGTGAAAAAAATATTACTGTGGGTCGGGCTGATGGTGATTGGCGGCGTGGCGGGATTCTCTGTGAATAATGCCACCGTTGCCCGGTTTAATATTATTAACTCTACCTGCTCGGTACTGAATGTTGCCGTGGATAACCACCTGCTGGCCCCTGATCAGGTCCGTACGCTGGGGCAGTTAACCGCCCAAAAACTGCAGAACTCACTGGTCATCAGCGCGTTCCGGCTGGATCAGCAACAGATCAATGCCGCTTCTGCCGGCTCGAATTGCTCACAGTTTATGGCAGGTATCAGCGAAAAATCCGGCTGACCTTCGTCATGGCAGGCTTGACCGGGCGCAACCGTCGTGTCCCCCGCTGAGTTCCGCCCTCAGTCGCCGTGCGACCCTGTCAGACGGTGAGAACTTCATCAACGTCATCCCTTTGCCGCACCGAGGCAAAGGCAGCGAGCCGGAGATATCGGTAGCCGGGTGTACCTTGTCCCCTCAGCTACCCATACCATCCGGCATCTCAACACCGTTACCTGTCCCTCACCGCTCTGGTTAACCTGACCGGTGCATGATCCCGGGTTTACTTTCGGCGTCAGCACTGATATTAAAAGCTATCAGCAACCCGCCTGGTATCGACTGTTCAGCCTGTATACAGCAGGGATCTCTGCCACGTGACGGTGATACCGCGCCAGAAAGGAGCCGGCAGATGTTAATACCCCCCCGGGCCGAAAACGGGACCGGTGAATATTCGTTCTCTGACAGCACGACCACCCTGGGTCCGGTCAGCTACACACACTGTCTGGCACTCAGACAACGCGTGCTCTGGCCGGACAAACCTTTGTCCTTTTCCCGCGTGCCGGGGGATGACTCTGCCCGCCATTTCGGGATCACCCATGCAGGGACCCTCATCTGCTGCCTGTCTGTTTTTTATCAGCAGGAACATTGCTGGCAGATACGTAAATTTGCCACTCTGCCGGAATGGCAACACCAGGGTGCCGGCAGTGCGTTACTGAACCAGGTGATCGCACTGCTCACAGAGGAAGGCGCACGGCGCTTTGAACTGGATGCCAGACTGAGTGCTGCAGATTTCTACCGGAAGCGGGGCTTTTCACCTTGCTCAGCACCGTTCGAAAAAAAAGGGCTGCAATATATCCGTATGGCACAACAGGCAGACGGCAACCCTGCCACCGAAGATTTATCCCGGTAACGGGTCTCCGCCTGCCGGGGAAGTCATTCATCATTGCCTGACAATACAGGCGTGACAGTGCGTCCTGTGTGGCCGGGCACGCAATACGGGTACAACAGGCGGTGAAAAAAGGTTCCGCCGGAAATATAGCGGATCATCGCGGCCCGGCAATCAGTGAAAAAAAACGGATCTGACATTTCAGGAGACAATAATTATGTTCAGTCATGTGGTCGTGGGTTCTGATGACCTTCAGCTATCTAAAAAATTTTATGATGCTATTTTTCGTTTTACCGGCATTGATGATGCCGGTATTGACGCCCTTAATCGTCCCTTTTACCGTAAGGGAGACCAGCGGTTCATTATTACCCTGCCGATAAACGGTCAACCCGCAACCTATGCCAATGGCGGGACTATCGGGTTCCTGCTAAACAGTGCAGAAGATGTTCAGGCCTGGCACCAGGCAGGCGTTGGATCCGGCGGAAAATCGGCCGAAAGCGCCCCCCACCTGCGTAAAGATGGTAAATTTATCGCTTATCTGCGGGACCCGTACGGTAATAAACTTTGTGCCTATGCTCAGCAAACCCTCTGAGCCAGGGATGTGCAGGTTCGCCTGAGGCCGCGCAGCAGACACTGCGCCGTCTATGAAAGTCCCCGGCGGTAATAAAGTGCGCTCGGATCAGGCTCGCCTGACCCGGGCGACCGCCCTCCCTGACCTGGTGACAAATATCCACGGTAAGCCGTGCCGGGATACCTCCCTCACTGGCCACCGGCAAGCCTGCGCCGTTCTGCACAGTAAAAACACAAACAGTCTGTTTTACGGCCTTTCTGGTGAAATCTTCGGCATACGGACGCAAAGATGACGAAAGTGCTTTGACAAGGCCCTCGTGGCTCGTTAATATTCGCCCCGTCTTCACGACAATTCCTCTGTAGTTCAGTCGGTAGAACGGCGGACTGTTAATCCGTATGTCACTGGTTCGAGTCCAGTCAGAGGAGCCATATTTAAGAAACCCGCTTAAGGAAACTTAGGCGGGTTTTTTGCTTTTCTGCCGGTATTACCCCTTACCGACAACAGCGTGTCTCTGTTCACTATGACCCTATCCGCCTGACCGTAGACTGCCACACTAAACCGGGACCAGTGTTACTGAATCAGCGCAGGAAAGCCATAGCGTCTGCAGCTGACACCGGCCTGACACCCACCTCACCGATGAAATCAGCCTCTTTGATCCGCAGGATAACTCAGTATTCTGATATTCTGATGTTCTGAGGGACTGAGGCCGCATATTCCTGCCCGGCCTGTGGCCGGGTCTGTTAAAGATTTCGGTGTTCCTGTCGGGGGGATCTTTCACGCATTACAGCACCCCCGGCGGCAAAACCGGAAATCGCAATGGCTTTTTTACGGGAGAGACCTGATAAGTGAACCGGCTGAATGCCGGTACAGGAAGGGTCTGACGGCAACTCGCGGAAAAGCGCTGATCAATCAGCGCCGGTGGAAGCCGCCGGGCGAGGTTAAATATATCGCCTGTTCCCGACGGCACCCGGCCTGCTTATCAGGCGATTCGCTGTCTGACAACGATATCGCATCGGTCAGAGCAGCACCACGTCCGCTGCCGCGGCATAATTTACGGTTTCTTCGAGAGTAAACGAAGAGACCAGGCCAGATAAGCTTTCCGCCTGTTCCTGCAGCGATCGTGATGCCGTGGAGGCTTGTTCCACCAGCGAGGCATTCTGCTGTGTGACTTCGTCCATCTGCCCGATAGCCAGATGCACCTGCTCAATACCTGCACTCTGTTCGGAGGTTGCCGTGGCAATTTCATTGACCAGGTCAGCGACCTGCTGAATAGCAGTGCTGACATTTTCTGTATTACCTCCCACCTGAGTGGCCTGTTCAAGTCCCTGTTCAACCTGAGAAACAGAAAGTGAAATCAGATCTTTTATTTCACGCGCAGCAGATGAAGATCGCTGTGCAAGGTTACGGACCTCTGAAGCCACTACGGCAAATCCTCTGCCATGTTCACCTGCACGCGCCGCCTCAACCGCCGCGTTAAGTGCCAGAATATTTGTCTGAAAAGCCACACCTTCAATCAGGCCGGTAATTTCGGATATTTTAGCCGAACTGCCGCGAATGTCGGACATCGTTCCCAGCATCCGGCTGACGGCCTCGCCGTTCTGGCTGGATAACTGATTCGCATTGTTCGCAAGCTCACTGGCCTGCACTGCGCCCTGCGCATTCTGCCTGACTGTATCGCTTAACGCCGCCATGCTTGCGGACGTCTGTTCCAAAGACGCCGCCTGCTGCTCGGTACGTGATGAGAGGTCTTCGTTACCCGCAGCGATTTGTGTAGAACCCGTGCTGACAGACTGTGCGGAATGGTTTACCGATATCAGTGTTGCGGAGACTTTATTCAGCAGTTGGTTAAATGCGGAAGCCGTTTGCCCGATCTCATCATCTCTGAGTACCGGAACCTGCCGTGTTAAATCCAGACTATTACTGACGTCGGCCATCGTATTTTGCATACTGTTCAGGCTATACCTGATCCCCAGGATGATACGAACCGAAAAGAATCCAAGCACAAGAATGATCCCCAGAGACACCGTGGTCATTATCCAGCATGTCTCGGCATAAATTCGTTTATTGATTACTCTCAGCTTGTCGCCAATCTGAATATTTAAATCAATTTGTTTTTTAAATCCCGCCTCTAAATCTCTCGTCGGCGCCCCCACCCCATTTTCACCTTTCATCTCCGCCAGTGATGCCACATTGTCATTTCTGTCAGAAGCAGCTAAAAAAGCGGGCAGCGTGGAACGGATCGCGTCGACATCAACAATAGCCTTCTTTATCATTACCCGGTCTTCTTCGCTGGAAATATCATTCGCCTCATAATACGCCGTCAACGTTTTAAGTTTATCCACCAGACCATTAAGCGCTTTTCTGGAAACTTCCTTCTTATCCTTCGATGAAGATGTCTGATGACGGTATAATTCAATGGCCAGCTGATTCGTGTTACTGAGCAATGCGTTAAGATTCTTAATGCTCGGTATCGCACTCTGCTGAACATATTCAAAGCGGGATTGAAACCCGGAAATCACGGTAAGTGATACGGCAACCATTGAGATGAGAGATAGCGCCAGCAAAGTAAATGCCAGTAATAACCGCTGTGTGATAGTCATATAAGCCTTTTATCAGAACAGAATAATATATCCGGAGGTTATCGACCCGATTTCCTGAGGCTTTAGAAAATTATTATTGATATTTCTTCAGGGCAACCTTGATATTTTATGAAGCTCCACCTTTAATTCATTGCTACCCATATTTATTAACCCCCTAAAATATAATATTAAATTAATGAGTTAGTTCCTGAGAACTGTCCCTGCGGTCGGCGATAAGATCTCCGTACAGGGTCCGCTATCGGGCCAGCTTGTGGTGACAGGCCGTCCGGTCTCTACGATGGCCAGTCTTTGCCGCTATCTGCATATCTAAACAACTATTCGGCATTTCGCCGCGGGGCAGCGCGTCACTACTATCTCACCTATACTGGTTTATTATATTCACCTTATAAGTGACACCGGGACATGATAAGACTCGAGCAAATATCTAAAACGTATCCGGGTAGCGATCAGCCTGCGGTCAGAAATTTAAACCTGGTGATCAACGAAAGTGAATTTTGTACCTTTGTCGGCCCGAGCGGGTGCGGCAAAACCACGATTCTGCGCATGATTAATCAGCTGGATAGTCCAGACACCGGCCAGGTCCGGGTCGGCGGGGTCTTACTGTCTGGCAGCAATATTATCCAGGTCAGGCGACATATCGGTTTTGTGATGCAGAGCGCCGCGCTATTCCCTCACCGGACTGTCTCACAGAATATTGCGACTGTCCCGCGCCTCTGCGGCTGGGATAAAGCACGAACCCGCCACCGGATCGATGAGCTGGTTGACCTGATGTCGCTGGACAGGCGGCTGTTGCAACGCTATCCGCATGAACTTTCCGGCGGCCAGCAGGGCCGGGTAGCTATTGCCAGAGCGCTGGCGGCCGACCCCCCTATTCTGCTGATGGATGAACCCTTTGCGGCCATTGACCCGATAGTGCGGGATAAACTGCAGGGTGAATTATTAGAGATTCAGCAACGGCTGAAAAAAACCATTGTGCTGGTCACCCATGACATTAATGAAGCACTCCGGCTGGGTGATAAAATTGCTATTTTCCGGCAGGGCGGCGAGCTGGTACAGTTTGCCCCCCCGGATGAAATTCTGGCTCACCCGGCCAGTGACTTTGTACGCCAGTTTATCGGGCCGGAGGCGAATCTGCGTCGCCTTGAACGCCTTCGGGTCGCGGATGTCCCCCGTTATGATGTCCGGCTGATGACCCAGCGGGGGACTCCCATCACAGCGACCTTTTCACAGATTGACAGCGATTTCGGCCTGGTGCTGGATGACGATCATCGTCCTGTCCGCTGGCAGTCCCCCGCTACGCAGGACGCGGAACAGGTTCCGCAGACCATCGGCCCCGATGACAGCCTGCGTTATGCCTGCAACCAGTTACTGACGGCACCGGCTGGCCTGCTGGTCAGGACCGATGCCCTCGGTCGCTATTGCGGTGTCCTGTCACTGGCGCTACTGAACCAGGTATTGCACCGCCACGGGGAGCAACACACCTATGATTGACTGGCGATGGATTGCAGATAATCAGTCAATGATCCTCGGGCTCAGCTGGCAGCACGCACAGATGGTGCTCTATTCACTGTTCTTCGGTACGTTGCTGACCGCACTGTTTTTACTGATTATCCTGCGCTGGCCGAAAACGGCACAGCCGATAGTGTCATTTTGCGGCGTGCTGTTTACCATTCCCTCACTGGCACTGTTTATTTTATTAATACCCTTCACCGGATTAAGCGTTACCACCTCCGTGACAGGCCTGACCCTCTATTCCCTGCTGATCCTTCTCAGCAATGTACTGGCAGGCATGGAAAAACTCCCTGCAGATGTGCTGGAATCCGGCAGGGCACTGGGCTATACGCGGATTTACCGGTTTATTGATGTCGAATTTTATCTGATCCTGCCGGCCGTGATCAGCGGACTCAGAATCGCGTCGGTGACCCTGGTAGGACTGGTGACCGTGACCTCGCTGATCGGCCAGGGGGGATTGGGTCAGTTACTGCTGGCGGGCTTTAACCAGGATTTCCTGACCCCGATCTATGTCAGCCTGCTGCTCAGCCTGGTGCTGTCGTTTATTTTCGACTTTGTGATTGCACGGACCGGTCAGTGGATTACGCCATGGAACAATTAACCACTATTTTCATTACTACCTTTCACTGGCTGACCGACGTCTCACACTGGTCAGGGGAATCCGGCATTCTGCAGCGGATCACCGAACACGTCTGGTACGTGTCGGTAAGTATCGTTATCGCCACGGCGATAGGCGTGCCGGTGGGCATTTTTCTCGGCTACCGCCCTAAAATGGCCTTTCTGTTTATCAACCTGTTTAACGCCGGCCGCGCCATTCCGTCACTGGGTCTGATTTTGCTGTTTATTCTGCTGATTGGTTTTAACGATTTGCCGATATTTATCGCGCTGGTCGCGATGTCAATCCCGCCGATAGTGACCAACACCTATGCCGGTATTTTCTATGCGGATAAACGGCTATGTGATGCGGCCAGGGCGATGGGGATGACCGGCTGGCAAAGCCTGATCCTTTTGCGACTACCGTTAGCGATGCCGATGATCTTTGCCGGATTTCGTACCGCTCTGCTGCAATTAATCGCTACCGCAGTCATAGCTGCCTATGCCGGGGCCGGCGGACTGGGCCGCTTTCTGATCGACGGGCTTGGACAACAGGATATCCCGCAGGTCATCTCCGGCGCGTTAATTGTTTCGCTACTGGCCATCGGTTGCGATGTGCTGCTGATGGCCCTGCGGCGTCTGTTTTTTAAACATGCATCACCCGTTTCTTATCAGAAATAACAGGTTGTCCCCGTTCCCTTTACTGCTGAGGTCTCTATGAATAAAAAACTGTCGTTAACCGGCAAAACATTCAGCCTGTCGTTACTCGGTGCCAGCCTGATGCTGACCGGAGCGCAGGTATTTGCGCAACCCCTGACAGTCGGTGGTGCAAATTTTTCAGAACAATCGGTGCTGGCCAATATTTATGCCAAAGCGCTGGAAAAAAAAGGCATTGAGGTGAAGACCCGGCTGAATCTCGGCAACCGCGAAATCATCATCCCGGCACTGAAAAGTGGCGAGATAGATATTGTGCCGGAATATCTGGGTGCATTACTGAATTACTACGATCCGCAGGCAAAAGTCACCCGACAACAGGATGTGGAGGCAGCACTGAAGAAGGCACTACCGTCAGAGTTTACCTTGCTGAAGGCCTCGTCTGCGGAGTCCACCACCGCCTGGGCGGTACGGCCGGATACCGCAAAAAAATACCATCTGAAAACACTGTCAGACCTGGCGAAAGTGTCTGACCAGTTAGTGGTGGGAGGGCCACCGGAAGTCGCCACCCGGGCGCTGGGTTTACCGGGTCTGGCCCGGGTGTACGGAATTAAGTTTAAGCATTTTGAATCGCTGGATATGGGCGGGCCGTTATCGCGGATGGCGCTGAATTCTAAACGCATTGATGTCGCCACCGTGGTGTCCACCCAGGGGAACCTGGCGAAAGAGGGTTGGGTGGTGTTACAGGATGATAAACAGGAACAACCCAGCCAGAACGTGGTGCCGTTGGTCAGAAAAGCGGTCCTGACCCCACAAATCAGCGGAGTTCTGGATGAGGTGTCGGCAAAACTGAATAACAGCGCGCTGGTAAAACTCAATCAACAGGTGGATATTGAGCACGCCGATCCGGCAACGGTGGCCGGTGACTGGGTCAACAGCAATCTTTAAACGCCAGGGCAGCGGTCACGCTGCCCGTCTTCCCGGCCACCATCACGGGGACGCGGTGGCCTATATCTGCTTCTCCGGGGGCGGCAGAAATGTCGGGCCTCCCAGCACGGCGTACCGGCAATGTTCACGGACAACGATGCCCCTTCCCCTGAGCCACCATCCGTTAAACTCCGCCGCGGTTAAATCGCCCCCGGGACCGCCGGATACGCCTGCCGTTCGATAGCGCTGAAGCCCTGAATCAGCAGACGATCACACAGTGGCCGGCAGGACGGGTCACTGACTATTGCCTGTAGCGTTGTTCTTAAGAGGACCAGTTGCTGATCTGACGTATTGCCGGCAGTGATTAGCGGTAACCCCGGGGTCAACGGGGATTCGCCGACGATCACCAGCCCTTCTGATTCCTGCGGAAAATGCCGTTTCAGCAAAGCCAGCGACACACAATCGATGGCGGTAATATCGGCGGACTGACGCCGGACTGCCTGTAAGGAATGGCGGTGGCCGCCGCTGAAGCTGACCGCGGAGAAAAAGCCGGTCAGCGGTTTTTCCGCCGTTAACCGGCTGACCCACACGTTATAGCCGGACTGTGAGTCCGGCGCATTACAGACCAGCCGTTGTCCGGCAAAATCTTCCGGCGTTTTGTGCCGGTCAGCCAGTCTGGCCACAAAATAGCTACGGTACTGCGGGCCGTGGCAGCCGGCAGCCGTATAATGAAAGCAGCCAACGGTACGGACACTGCGCAGCCGCGTCACCAGCGGGTAACCACAGGCCTGAGAAAGTAACAGCCTGCCGGACTGCCAGTGCGCCAGCAGATCCCCGGGCCGGACGCGCCGTGTCTCGTTATCCGCAAACCCCTGCAGCCGCAACCGGTGCTGGATTTCACGCGTCAGTGACTGCGTATCTTCCGGCCAGACGTCATACATGGGCAGACTAATCATGCTCCCCTCCCTGCTCTGCCGGATGGACTTCAACATTCACCCGCTGACGCAGATAGTGTTTACACCATTGACGATACCCGGCGACCACAAACCCCTGGTTCTTATGCTGATAATTTTCCCGGTCCCGCTGGTAAAGTTTTCGTAACCCATACCAGGGCACTCCTGGCAGATCATGATGTACCGAATGATAGTTCAGATTAAGAAAGAGTAATCGCCAGACCACGCCCGCTTCATTAATGACTGAGCGTGCGGCCGGATCGTCGGCAGCACGATGTTCAAAGAACGACCGAACTTTAGTAAGTGCCAGCGCCGGATATGTGACCGCCAGTAAATAATAGATCACCGAAAAATCATGCAACCTGACCCAGTGAAACACCAACAGTAACAGGCTGCCATGTACCGCCCACATCCCCAGCGCGCGGAAACGTAAGCCGCAGATATCGGATAACAGCTGTTTTAGTGTGCGGGCAATATCGATTAACGGGCCGATCAGTAACCGGCCGGGAAAGGTATTCCGCAGGCGGATAAGCGCCCGCTGTACAGGACCAAATTGTTGCCACGCCCCGGCAGAAAAATAATAGGTTTCCGGATCAGTCCCGGGATGGGTCAGCGATTCATTACGATGATGAGCCAGATGGGAATCGCGGTATAACCCATAGGGAAACCACACTGTCAGTGGCGTTAGCCCGAATAACTGGTTAAGCCAGCGATACCGGGTGGGATGGCCATGGATCAGTTCATGTTGTAATGACATATACCAGGCCGTGAACCAGATCAGAATAAGTGTGGTAAGTAACAGTCCCAGCGTCTTGTGCAGGGCAAACACCCCGAACCAGCCCGCATAGATAGCGACTATCAGTCCCCAGGTCGGAAGCTCACTGCGCCACAGCCAGCGTTCCTGTTGTTGTTTAACCCAGACCTGCTGCCGGAGGTTCAGATACACCGTCTTTTTATCTGCCATATCGCCTGTCAGAGAGAATAATATTCAGTAAAATATCGATGATTGGCAGGGGAAAGACAAATCAATAGAAGTCATTAGCATTTCCGGTAATTCGATGATCTTGCTGCATTGAGGCCCGGTCTGTCTCTGCCGTTCGACGGCCGAAAAAGAGGATTAGTCGCCTGACTCTGTAAAATTGGTTACACTCCGTCCCCGATGATTTTTCCGGTGATCCGATGACTGAAATTACTGATACTTTTATTGCCCCGCCATGCCCGGATGAGATTGAGATCCTCTGGCAGGATGAGCAGATGGTGATGATCAATAAACCCGCAGGGTTGCTGAGTCTGTCCGGCAAAAACCCGGAAAACTATGATTCGGTGCATTACCGGCTGGTACAGCAGTTTCCCGGCTGCACGCTGGTACACCGGCTGGATTTCGGGACGTCCGGTATTATGGTGGTGGCACGTAATAAACGTATTAATGCGGCCCTCTGCCGGCAGTTCAGTGAACGTACTGTCAGTAAAAGCTATACGGCACTGCTCTGCGGCCATCTGCCGGAGGATGAAGGCGTGATCACCGCCGCGATTGCAAAAGATCCGGCACAGTTTCCGCGTATGACGCTGTGTGAAGTGCATGGCAAACCTGCCCGCTCCCGTTACCGGGTGACCGGACGGTTTACTTATCCACTGTCACCGGAGCAAGGGGTGCCGGTGACCCGTGTCGATCTGTTGCCTGAAACCGGGCGAACACATCAGCTACGCATTCACTGTCAGTCCGCAGGGTATCCTATTCTGGGATGTGATCTGTACGGAGGAAAAGAGCTGCCGGGCACCGAAAATGTCCCGCGAATGATGCTGCACGCCAGTGGCCTGAATATTATTCACCCGGATAATGGCACCCCTCTGCAGATCCACTGTCCCGCTCCCTTCTGACGGCGGAAGCCTGCCCCTGGCAACAAAGCTTCCCGCAGACCCGCCTGCACCCTGCCTGCAGAAAACCTGTACCGGTCATCAGGGCCTCACGGGCCGCAGTTATTTACGGACCTGACTCAGACCTTTCAGAACAGAAACACCGCCGTCCGGTTCAGACCATCGGTTAAACCTGGCAGGCAGTCAGGCAGTCAGGCAGTCAGGCAGTCAGGCAGTCAGGCAGTCAGGCAGTCAGGCAGTCAGGCAGTCAGGCAGGAAAATATCAATCGGTTGCTGCCAGGCAAGCGTGACAGGAGATAGTTTTCCCTGCAGATTTCACCTTGTCAGCGCAGAATAAACGTAATGCCCCTGCCGCGGCGGACAGAGGTGGCATCCTGCGGCGGGTTGTGATTCAGCGCCCCCGGTGCGGCCGTCAAAGGTCAACACCGGGAGGTCCGTATCAGACTTTAAGCAGTTTAACGGTGTAATCGATATCGATTTCATCTTCCGAGAAGATCAATGTGCTTCCCTGGAAGGTGGTGATCGCCAGCTTTTTCAGTGAACGCATTTCACCTGGCTTGATATCAGATTTCGGCCGGATATTACTCAGCAGTGCGCCCACAGAAAGGACATTTTTTTCTTTATCCAGCGGAGCATCGGCAGGCACTTCTTCGTTATAAACGACAAAGGAGCGAATCGACGTCAGTTTCACCCGCTCACCGGCAATATAAAGGTACTGGCTTGGCGGCAGCACCTTCACCGCATACGCGGACAGGCCTTTATTATTGGTGGTCGGCTCAAAAGTTACCGACGCATCCTTTTTGATCAAATCAGGATTAGCGACTTTAATCACATGAAAATAGCGGTTATCGCCATTCTCATCTTTGATAAATCCAAAACCTTTATCTTTGAACCATGTTGTGATCGTTCCGTTCATCGCTGTCAGTACCTGCTTAATCTTCTGTCTACTCAGTTTCGTAGCGCGCAGTGTAAAATACAATGCCGCTAATGACCACGTCTTTGGCGTCTGTACCACGAAAATCGGCGGTAAGCGGTGATTTTTAGGGAAAATGCACCGTCAATCAGCATCCTCTTCACCCTGGCTGCATCAAAACAGCTATTAGCCCGCCGGGATCTCCCGCAACAGAAGACAGGATAGCCTGGCTCAGCCCATACCTGGTAAGGACAGGCCAGGGATTGCGGAGGTCACCCCCCGCGGCTTAACCGCTATGCAGACAGTGATTACTCATTGCCCCAGCGATTGAGGAAATCTGCGACATCATCGATTCGCTCTTCGGCGATGCCTGCTTCCCGGGCCATCTCTTGCTGGGCTTGTTCACTGATTTCTTCATTGTCATTCAGACGGGTGATCAGCAACTGAAAATAATGTGCCAGTGCATCACGCTCATTTTCGGCAACAGCTTTTTCGGTCTCTGTCGCGTACTCATCCACGATGTCATAATATTTAAGCGATACGTCGTTATTCATAATCTGTTCCCGGGGTAAGAGTGGATATCGGCGACTGCCTGCAGCCGCTGCTGACGATAATACCATTATTCCTGCTTTTTCTGCCCTGCAGTCTGACTCTGGACGGGGATTTCCGCCCTCCTTCGTTCAAAAACATCGCCGCCGGGAGAGATCCGCCACTTTCTCCCCCCCACCGGCAGCCCCGATTCAACCGCTTTTCCCGCCTGTTACTGGTACATTTTTCGGCCAGTTATAGCAGATTTTGCAGGGCTATTTCCTCTGAAAATGTGCAACAGGCATCATTTCTCCGGCGGAGTAATATCGCTTGCCCCGCCCCTGCCACACGCGAATATGACCCGGTTTCGCTGACTGAGAGAACAATCGGCAGACTGCGGATGCATACGCAGGCAAAACATCTATAAGGGAACCAGATGGGTATCGGGAAAATCATACCTAAAAACAATTACGTACATAAACGTGCCGTTATGCATTTTTTGCATGACGATGCGCCCATTTGCATTTCTCATGCTCTGCGAAAAAGGGAATATTGTCAGAAGACTCTTTTACCCGAACCGGTAATCCGCACCGGAGGTGAACGAAATCATCCTTACAATACAGAGGTCTTTTGAGATGAGCAGAAATAACCTGATGAAACAGATACTCTTCGCGATCGGGCTCGGAATAGTGACAGGCTGGGGGTGTCATCACTATGCTTCTTCGCCGGGCAATGCCAAAGAGATAGCTTCTTATTTCAGCATTATTACCGATGTTTTTCTGAAACTGATTAAAATGATCATTGCGCCACTGGTCTTTGCAACAATCGTCTCAGGTATTGTTTCCATGAAAGGGTCTTCTTCTGTGGGCAGTATTGCACTGAAGGCCATGACCTGGTTTATTTCTGCTGCGATTATTTCACTATTTATTGGTATGTCACTGGTCAATATTTTTAAGCCCGGTGTCGGCCTGAATATGGTTATTCCCCATACCGATGTAGCCACTGGCCTGAGTACCTCTGCCTTTTCACTGAAAGCGTTTATCAGCCAGATATTTCCAACCAGCTTCGCCGGGGCGATGGCGAATAATGATATTATTCAGATCCTGGTATTTTCTGTCTTTTTTGGTTCTGCACTTTCCTTTATCAGTAAAGACGGTAACCATCCGATAATTGTGTTTATCGAAGACCTGACGCGAATTATGTTTCGTGTGACCGAATATGTGATGAAGTTCACCCCGTTTGCCGTTTTCTCAGCCATTGCTGCTGCCATTACGGTTGAAGGTCTGGGACTGATTTATGACTACGGGAAATTAATTGGTCTGTTCTATCTGGGGCTGGTTGTACTCTGGGCATGTTTGTTTGCCGTAGGGTATTTATTCCTGGGAAAACCGGTATTTACGCTGGGAAAACTGATTTACGAGCCCACGGCACTGGCTTTTGCTACCGCCAGTAGCGAATCAGCCTATCCGAAGACAATGGATGCACTGACTAAATTCGGCGTACCTAAAAAAGTATCCAGTTTTGTATTACCGTTGGGATACTCTTTTAACCTCGATGGTTCAATGATGTATCAGGCATTTGCCGTGTTGTTTATTGCTCAGGCCTATAACATCCCGCTGAGCTTTACTGAACAGGTGCTTATTCTGTTAACCCTGATGGTGACCAGTAAAGGCATGGCAGGAGTGGCACGTGCATCGGTCGTTGTGGTTGCCGCAACGCTACCCATGTTTAATTTACCGGAGTCCGGTATTTTATTAATCCTCGGAATCGACCAGTTCCTTGATATGGGAAGAACAGCGACAAACGTGGTCGGCAACAGTATTTCAGCAGCCGTGATTGCCAAACTGGAAGACAGAAAAAAAACCAAAAATACTGTCCGGTAATTCCTGCCAGGGTAAACATCCTTCCGGCAATGCCTGGTCAGAGTAGGTCGTGCCCGTCTGTTATTTCATCAGGAATGACAGACGGGCAACTGACATGGCAGGTTGCAGTATCAGCCACAGATGCTCCCCGGCAGACCCGGATATTTCGGGCGGCGCGCTAACTGCGGATAAATTTTTCACCCGCTATCAGCACAATGAAATCCGGGATTTCATTTGTTGCCAGAAGCGTTCTGACGAAAGGTTTAACCGGCCACTGGTCCGGTAAATATAAACGCTCATTCTGATGGACAATGAAGGATCCATGACGGACAAACTTCCGGATTCCAGTTCCTGAGCGATAGAATAATCCGGTAACCAGCCAACGCCATTGCCTTTCATAATCATCATTTTCAGAACGTCACTCATGGAAGATACAAAGGAAAGAGAAAATGACAGCGCTGATTCCCGGGTCAGTAACTGATTGACCTGACGGCCCATATAACTTTCATCCGCATATTTCATTAACGGAATATTTTCATCACTAACGTTGTAGACTGGTTCACCGTTTTTATGGCAGGGAGAAACCAGATGCAATTGGGTCTGGAAAACTTCATGGTGAAGAAAAGGGAACGACATCAGTTCTTCATTGGAAAAAGAGAGAATAAAGTCACAACGCCCCTCTTTCAGATTGTAGACCGCCTCATCCACATTGATAGATTCAACAAAGAAGATATTGTCGTTTTTTCCCGAAAATTCCGAGATAAACTCAGGCAGGACAAATACCGCCAGAGAATGCGCGGCGGCAATATTGATCCTCTGCTTAATATTATTCACACCTTTGATATTATTGATCTGGAAATCCATATCATCGATAAGGTTCCTGGCATAAACAATGAAGTTCTTCCCTTCAGAGGTCAGCAATAGCGGCGTCGAGCCCCGGTTGAATATTTCAAATCCGACGGCCGATTCCAGCGCCTGTACTCTCCGGCTGAAAGAGGACTGAGAAATATTTCTGCGTTCCGAGGCCAGTGTAAAACTACGGAGTTCCTCAAGGGCAAGAATATCGTAAATCCATTTAATTTCAATATTGCCTAACATCTGTTTACTCCGGACGGGGTTATATTCACTATGCAATTTTAGCATGAGGCTTTTAAAGTCTGCAATTACGTCCCGGAAAAATTATGACATGATCCTTTTTATTTGAGGCAGTCGTAATGAAAAAGATTATCGGTATTCTCGGAGGAATGGGACCGGGGGCAACCGCGGATGCGTTTGAAAAACTGGTTGCCAGGACACCTGCCGGAAAAGATCAGGAACATATCCCTGTGATTGTCGCCTCTTTGCCGGACATTCCGGACCGGACAGAAAATATTATTCATTCGGGAGTCTCGCCTTTACCGGCGATGCTCAATTCACTGAATATATTAAAAGAAGCAGGAGCCTCCTGTATTATCATGCCCTGTAATACAGCACATTACTGGTATGATGCGCTTAAAAAACACAGCGGAATTCCGTTTATCAGCATTATAGAATCCACTTGCGAGCGTATTATATCAGAAGATAAACAGCCGGTTGCTATATTAGCCACGACAGCCACTATCCGCACGCGGCTTTATCAGAATAAACTGGCGAAATCCGCAGCAACTTATTTACTTCCGGACGAAAAAGACCAGGATGAAATAATGAAAAGCATCCTGCTTTATAAATCTGGCAACAGTGAACTGGCTTATAAAACCCTGCTCCCCTGCCTGGTGAAACTGGAAGATTCAGGGGCTAAACATTTTATTATGGGCTGCACAGAAATACCGCTTATCCTCCATGACCTGAGCCGAAAGCAGCCTGAGAAATATATCGATACCACGGAGGAGTTAATTAAAAAAGCCATCCGCTGGTATTACTCATAACCGGAACGTCCGGCAAATCCCCCCCTTCACTATCTTTCACAGGCCGGACACCGCCGCCGGGCCCGGGTGTTTCGATAAGACGCGGTGCACCTTTCCGGCAAACAGTGCCCGTTCTGTCACAATGCTTTTTCACCGATATGCCGGGGCTGGCTGCCCTGTTCCCCTGGCAGGCAATCCCCCGGGGTATCCCGTCAGCCAGAAAGAAGCAGATGACAACGGTGGCCCTGCTTTTGCGGCAGCCCTGCAGACAAAAACACGGCTGCTGCCGGGCAGCCCCCGAGTACGTACAGGCGCTGAATTTTAAGGTTGCCCTTCGTTTATGGCACGAAATTATCGTGGTGCCCGCCAGTGCCCAACACTTTGAATATATCAACTGTCATCCGGATACCGGCCTGCTGAGACAACCTGACGGGAGAACATTATGAAACGAACAGGCGCACTGATTGCCGGCGGTCTGACACTACCGTTCTGTTTCCCGGCAGCCGCGCTTGAATTTTCACCGGGCGATTATGAAATGCTGCCGGCGAATAAAAGCCTGATGCTGGCCTATTTTCAGACGTCCCACAGTGATGCGTTATATTCACAAGGGAAAAAAGTCCCCGGTGAAAACCGGTTGCAGACGGAAGCGACATTACTGAGGTTTATTCATGGCTTTCGTCCGCAGGATAATCTCAGTATTGAACCACAGATTATCGTACCGCTGGTTCGTGCCGAGATGAACACCCCCTTTACAGAGCAAGCGTCCGGGGCCGGCGACATTATTCTGGGCATTCCTTTCAAATTCTCGCCGGGATCCGCAGGACGTGACATCTTCTCACTGGCTCCCTTTGTGTATGCGCCTACCGGTGCCTACGATAATCAGCACGCACTCAATATCGGAGAAAACCGCTGGCGCTATCTGCTACAAGGGGTATGGATACACCATTTCCGCGACAAATGGGCATTAGAGAGTGGTGCTGATGTGTCGTGGACCACTCCGGATAACCAGTACGGACCGGGCAACGCGACTCTGCGGCAAAGCCCGCGTTATGAGTATCAGGCCTATCTCAGTTATCAACTGACGCCGGCGACACGTTTGGGGGCAGGCGGCGGCTGGGTGACCGGGGCTGAAAGCTCGGTAAACGGAACACGCCAACAGGACCGGCTAAACAGCCGTTATATCCGGCTTTCCGCCTCGCATTTTCTGACGCCGTCCGTTCAGTTGCAGATCTCCGGCGGGCGTGACCTGAAGGTGGAACAAGGCTTCAGACAGGATTCAACAGTGAGTATCAGGCTGGGTGTCCTGTTCTGAGCATCCTGCAGAACCCCGCCCGGTGCAGAGGGCCGTTCTGACGTGAACGGCCTCTCCCGCCTGCTGAACGTCCCGGCCGGGGAGTCCACTGCCGGGGCTTCGGGCCATCGTAATACGTGGCGTATTGCCTATACCATTGAACCATTGCGCGAATGGATCTTCCGCCAGCACCTGTAACAGAGACTGCCCGACGGAGAACATTCAAAGCGTCGCCCTTGATTGCCCGCTGGCTTGCAGGCCAGCCGGGTAAGTATCGCAGCAACATTTTTCATCGTTCATGGGGATACCTCAAACCGGCTCCGGGCGGAGGTCATCCGGGGAACGGTCGTCCTCCTCTCTGGCATCAATGCGCCCCGGCTCTGAAAATGCGCGTAAGCCACGCAGGTGGCTCGCGACAGTTGACCGGGGGCTCAGGCGCGGACTACAGAGTATATCCGATCCCCTCCCGCCGCAGCCGGCTCACAGGGTATCGTCGATATAAGCCTCACTGTTTCCGGTGCTGTCGCTGATACTCATCTGCACCGGAGAACAAAAATACCCATTACCTGTCCCGCCAAACCCCTCGCAATAGATCCCGCTGTTTTTCAGGGCATAAAATCCGTGGTTGGTATTACCGTTCGCGACCGCATGACTCACCGCCATACAGCTGCTGTACTCACAATGGTAGCCATTATTCTGATTATTCTGTGCCGTGGAGTATCCCCCGGTCATCATTCCCCGCTGTCGGGCGTAAAATCCGTTTCCGCTATTATTCTCACTGCGCAGATAGGTGATATCAACCAGACCGCCGTTGTCACTCATCACTCCGTGGGTATTCTGAAAGCACCTGGCCGTATTGGCGCCGATAAACCCGTTATAGGTCGCATAGATCCCGGCCTCAGAGTTGAGAGAAAACGAGGAGGTAGACTCACCCAGAGAATTACATTCGATCGTTCCTCCCCAGGCCAGTACACCGTAACGATTGTTTTGCGCCGTCGTCCCGTGGGCCCAGACCGTGCCGTTTGTCAGAGCATAGAAACCGGCACGTTCATTCCCCCCGGAAACAGCATACTCACACTGCAGGAACCCTCCCGCTTCGGCGCAGAACCCAAACCCCAGCGACTCACTGCTGTGCGAGGTATACCAGGCTTCGGCACAATTTACCTTCAGAGTTGCCGCATAGGCATGAAACGCCACATCTCCCGCATTACTGACCTTAATCCCGCCTCCAGGCTGGCCGGACTGTGGTACGGTTTCGTTGGAGATAAATGCACCGTCCATGGCACGGATGCCATAATACATTTTGGTAATACTCAGCGCCGCCCCCAGGATCACCGTGCCCCCGCCGGTAGCCCGAATCCCCGCCCCGTAACATTGATCATTCCAGACCCCGGACGCGGTCCATCCCTTCACCCCGGCCAGAGTAAACCCGTTAAGCCAGGAAATTCCGAAACCGTTTTCAAACAAAAAACCGTCTTTATTGGCTGAGTTATCAATATATAACACGCATTTCGAACAATCCTGCTCATTGCCCCGCAAGGTGAGTTTGTCATAATCACGAATACGCGAGACCAGGGGCGCGGTTATCTGATACTCCCCATCCGCGACCTGGATATTCACCCCCCCGGTGATTATTTTGTCTGCAAACGCATCCAGTGCCGACTGGATATCCGCATAGTCTGCAGGAACGTTTACGGTCAGTTGCTGAGAAATAATAGTGTCTGTCATCGTTAACCCTCCGGGAATCTGTCTCTCCTCAGTGTGGCGGTTTCGCACAGGAAGATTCCACCGGATGCTGTTCTCCGGTCAGCAGCACAACCCGGCGGTTACCCGCTGACGACGGAGGGTGATTTTCCTTATGGCACCCCACCGGCTGAGAACAGAGGAGATCTTAAACCGTGGCATGACTGGCATCGGGTCCGGCCACGGCCTGATGCAGGCCGTCGTCCCGGCAAAGATGAGAGACCCCGGGGAAATACTTTTTCTGTCGGGCACTCAGTTTATGATCTGCATGATACGGGCCGCTTTCGGCCTTCCGGTCAGGGGCGATGACGGTGGATGTTCGGTTTTTTACCGGTCCGCAGTCCGCCGCCACGGGGAGTGGCGGGTCACAAGCCGGAGCGATCCACCCCCGGGGCGGGTAGCCCGTACCCCGTGCAGTACGCCAGATTTTCAGCGCGTTCCGCTGGCCCGGCGCGCTGCGGATGCTATGCTGTACGGAGGAGCACCGCAGTGATGGCGGTCAATAATCCCGGAATAAACAGGAGTGATGATGAAAGTATGGCCCGTACTGACAGGGGTTGCCTTATCGCTGACGCTGGTCGCATGTCAGTCCCCGGTCCCGCCGAAAGGGGTCACGCCAATCGGTAATTTCGACGCCAGCCGCTATCTGGGTAAATGGTATGAAGTGGCCAGGCTGGACAACCGCTTTGAGCACGGTCTGCAGCAGGTCACAGCGACCTACGGTCAGCGCAGGGATGGGGGGATCAGTGTGGTGAACCGGGGTTACGATCCGCAATCGAAACGCTGGAAAGCCAGTGAAGGAAAAGCATTTTTCACCGGTGCCCGTGACATTGCCGCGCTGAAAGTCTCCTTCTTCGGCCCTTTCTACGGCGGTTATAACGTCATTGCCCTTGATGATGACTATCGCTATGCGCTGGTCAGCGGACCGAACCGCAGCTATCTGTGGCTGTTATCCCGTACCCCTGATATGCCTCAGGCGGTCAGACAGCGGTATATCGCGCTGGCACAGGAACTGGGCTTCCCGGTCGACAAGCTGATCAATGTCAGCCAGCCCGCGTCCTGAGATAAAAATGCCCCTGACGGGGCATTTAACAGAGAGATCAGAAATGATAGCTGGCTGACACAGAGATATTGCGCGGCTCTCCGTAGACAGTATTACGACCGACATCGATATTATACGTCTTGTCGAACAGGTTATTCAGGTTGGCCTGTACCGACAGGTTGCGGGTCACGCGATAGCGGCTGAACAGATCCACCAGCGCGTAGCTCCCCTGGTCGGCATACAGGTTTGTTGCACCGTCAGGCCCTGCCACGCTGTCCCAGGTATGGTTCTGCCAGTTGATACCGCCACCCACCGTCAGATCCTGCCACACAGGTAAACGGTAGCTGGTAAACAGTTTAAACGATGTCTGCGGTTGTGTCGGATTCAGTGCGGCTCCGCTGCCATCTTTGGCGATATAGCGGGTAGCACCGAAGGTCATTTGCAGGTTATCCGTCACTGCGCCGTTGACTTCAAATTCTACCCCCCGGCTGACGGTGCCGTTCTGCTCATAATAGGCATAATCATTACTGCCTTTCACCAGCGCATAATCTGTGGCCCCTAAATGATCCTGCTCCATCCGGAACAGAGACAATGTTGCCGTCAGGCGGCTATTGAACCAGTCACCTTTCAGCCCGGTTTCATAACTTTTCCCGGTGACCGGGTTCAGATACGCACCGTCGGCATTGCGGTAGGTCTGCGGTTTGAAAATAGAGGTGTAACTGGCATAGGCAGAATAGGTGTCATTGATGTCATACACCAGTCCGGCATACGGCGTGATATTATTCTTCACCATATTCTCGGTCATCGTATCCGCCGTATAACGGGTATAACGGGCTCCGAGGATCATATGCAGCGGGTCAGCCAGCGAAATGCGGGTGGCGAGGTAGGCTGACTTCTGGTGGATAGTGTCATCTCCGGCCAGTGTCTGCGGATCCCAGTCCGGCTCCGGATAATTACCCCAGTCATTAAAGTCACCGACGTCTGCTGACGTCAGGTTGGTATAGGCACTGTAATAACGGTTATTTTGCCGGATATAGGTCACCCCGGTCATCAGTTCGTGCTGACGTCCGAACAGCTCATAGTTGCCGTTAAGCACGGCGCTGGCGGCATTCTCCCTGCGTTTCGCGGTATTGTATCCGGTGCCGCCCAGCAGATCATATCCGGCATAAGGCCCGATACCCACCCCGGTATTTTTATCAAAATACCCGTCGATATACAGCAACTTACTGTCCATGGTCGCTTCCGTATGGCTGCCATTCAGTGTGAATTGCCAGCCATTGGCAAAGTTGTGTTTCAGACCGGCGAAGACCCGTTTCGACTGCACATCATTGTATGCCCAGTCAGGCGCGAGATGGGTACTGCGGGCATAATCCGTTTTACTGCCATCCCGATAGAAGGTAGGGAGTCCGCCCCAGGTCGCCCCGTTAACATGGGTTTCTTCATAGTCATACCCCAGCGACACGGTAGTTGCATCGTTCAGATCCGCGTCCACCACACCGTAGAGGAATTTCTTTTGGGTATGATAGTCGTCAAGCCAGCTGCCACTGTGCTGATACCCGGCCACCACCCGCCCGCGAACATTCCCGGACTCACTCAATGGCCCGGAAAGGTCGGCGACATAGCGCTGATTTCCCCAACTGCCGTAACTGGTATTCAGATCCCCGGTAAAGGTTTTACTGTCAGCCTGTTTGGTGACCATATCCACCGACGCGGCAGGGCTTCCGGCACCGGTCATTAAGCCGGTAGCCCCCCGCACGACATCCACGCGCTGATAAATGGCCGTATCCGACAGGGTATCGCCCAGATTCCAGGATGAATCCACCAGTACCGGTACGCCGTCGACCTGATAGTTATCCACCATAAAGCCACGGGAATAGAAGTTACTGCGGTTAGCCCCGGAATTAGATTCTGAAAGTCCGGTGGTGTTATTCAGTACATCGTTCAGCGTTTCCAGCTGCTGGTCCTGCATCCGCTGCTGAGTGATCACACTGACCGACTGCGGCGTATCGCGGTTGGTCAGTGCCAGGCCGGTCGCGGCCCGGGTCACCGGCACCGCATAATCGGCAGACTTTGGCGTATCCATGGAATTTTCGCTGCCGGTGACTACCAGCGTCGTGGATTGACTGTTGTCGCTGTCGGCAGCCGTACTGACCGGCACCTGTAACGCAGCGGCGATAACAACACTCAGCAGAGACAAAGCCGGCATACGGGTAAGACGACCGGTGCGGGAAACCCGCCTTGCGGAACAACTGGCAGCAAACATTATCATCCTCAAATATATTTTATTATTTCATCCTGCCTGAAAGCCGGAAGCGTACGGGTATCCGAAAGGCGACATCGTAAGGCAGGCCTCTCCCTGTCCGGAGAACGCTGACATAACGCCTTTTCTGAGTGACCTGCAACCCGGAAAAACAGATGCGGAATGTAAAGAGAATGAGAAGTATAATCATTTTAATTAGTGTTGCAATAAAGGATTCAGGAACTTCCGGTTATAAGCGATGTCGAAAAAAACGCTTATTTTAGTGTAAATATCTCTGGTGGCAGGTCTGGTGGCAGGTAAGACGACAGGAAAGGTACACCCCGTACCGGCATTCACGCACTTCCTTTCCCGCCACCCCGCTTGCCACACCGCCCGCCCCGGGGCACCCTAAAAATCTGCCTTCTCCCGGATTCTGCCGTGTTTCCCGCCGGAGCCTGCTGTCATCCTCCCCGGGGACCTGGCCTGCAGCTGTATTAATCATCCCGGGGGAGCCGCGACACTGATCATAACAAGTGAGTTTTTCCGCTCGTCAGTGTCGGAATCTGCCGGCAGTTCATCACTTCCCCCCGCCCGTCGGTCCGGAAACAGTACCCCTGATAAATATTTCCTCCAATGCCGGTTTTTCAGCCACACTTACTGGATAAGCCACCCGGTTCAGCAGAATTGCGGCAGACAACACGGTCAGTTAACGCCGGTTCTCCGGCAAGAACAGCAGAGGAAAGGAATGAAAAAAGTCGCAATTATCGGTACCGGTCCGACAGGCATCTACACGCTGCTATCGCTGGTCAACGATCACCCGCCCTGTTCGGTAACTATTTTTGAACAGGCCGCCGAGGCCGGGGTTGGCATGCCCTATCGTCGGGAGGCCAGCTCACCGATTATGCTGGCCAATATCGCCAGTATTGAGATCCCACCGGTCATGACGACCTACATTGCGTGGTTGCAGGCACAATGTCCTGAGATGCTGGCAGGGTTTGGTGTGACGGCCGGATCCCTTCATGAACGGCAGTTTTTACCGAGGATCCTGCTGGGTGAATACTTCCGGCAGCAGTTTTTACAGCTGCTACACAAGGGGGAAAGTCAGGGGTTTATCCTGCATGTTCATACCTCCTGCCAGGTCACAGATATTCTGGCAGCCGGAGGCGGGGTCACCGTGACAGCGCAGGGCCGTCCGCAGGCTGAATTATTCGATTTTGTCGTGATTGCCACCGGCCATGTCTGGCCTGCAGAAAATACCCGACCGCATACCTTCTTCCCGAGCCCCTGGTCCGGCCTGATGAAAGCCAGCGTACCGGCCTGTCGGGTGGGGATCCTCGGAACATCGCTCAGTGCGATCGATGCGGCAATGGCTGTGGTGACACAGCACGGTCATTTTTGCGAAAACACTGCCGGGGGCTCACAATTTATTCTGCGTGACAGCAGCCGGTCTTTGCAGATAGTCCTGATGTCACGTGCCGGCATGCTGCCTGAAGCCGATTTTTATTGCCCTATTCCCTACCAGCCTTTACAACGGGTGACTCCGGAGGCGATTGCGGCCCTGATTGCCGACGGAAGTGCCGGATTACTGGACCGGGCGTTCGGGCTGATGGTGCAGGAAATCACCCTCGCTGACCCTCTGTGGAGCCGTCAGACCGGGCTTGCCCGGCTGAACGCCGATAATTTTTGTGATGCCTGGTTTGCGGCACGGCAGCAGCAGGATCCTTTTATCCACGCCAGAAAAAATCTGCAGGATACTCGCCTGAATACCCTGACCAAATATACGGTGCCCTGGCGGTATGTGATCCTGCGTCTGCATGAAGTGATCGCCGGAATAGTCCCTCATCTTGACCCGCGAGACAGTACCCGTTTCGCGTCCGGGCTGGCACGGGTCTTTATTGATAATTATGCGGCCATACCGCCACAATCGCTGCGGCGATTGCTGGCATTACATGATGCCGGTATTCTCACCCTCCTGCCGCTAGGCCAGGATTACCGCGCCCGCAAAGACGGCAATCGTACCGTGATTTTTGCCGGAGGGGCGCGCCATACCTACGATATCTTTATCGATGCGCGGGGGCAAAAACCCCTGAAAACGCGCGATCTGCCGTTTCCCGGTTTACGCAGACAGATGTTATGCCACGGAGGAGAAATACCGCAGGTGGCCGCCAATTTTACCTTGCTTGAACCTGCAGTTGCCCGCGGGCGTATTGCGTTTGGTGCAATACCTTACCTGATGCATGACAGGCCTTTTATTCAGGGCCTGACGGTAAGTGCGGAAATCGGCGAGACAATTGCTCACGCCCTTGGACATTCTGTCCCGTCGCAGAGCGCGGCAGAACAGCAGACAGATCTGCAACAGGGATACCTCTGAGTATTCCGGTCCCCGCGTGAGTAGCGGATATACACCCCACGCCGGGAAACAGAAGGGGAAATACTGAGCGCAGGGGCGCTCTCTGCGCTAAGGGAAGTCTTTCAGAGAATAAACGATGCCTGCAGGCGCTACGTTATAGCATTGTGGCGCTGACCGGTGACCCGGTGAAGGATGGTCAATGACGGCAGACCTGTTTATCTGCGGCCTGTAATCATTTCCGGGGCATTGCCAGGGAGAAATATGCTGACCGTAAGGTATTCCCTGGCCGGGTGATCGCTGAGATAACTCATTGAGAGATAAGCATTCAGCACCGCAGCATCGTCGGGAGCATGGCGGGCATGTCACCGCCCCCCTTCCGGAACCGGAGGATTAACCGTTACGGAAAATATAGCGATAAGCACTCAGCGCCGCAGCACCACCAGGAGCATGGGGGCATGTCACCTTCCCCCTTTTGCGACCTGGTGATTAGCCATTACGGAAAATATAGCGATAAGTATTCAGCGCTGCAGCACCACCAGGAGCATGGGGGCATGTCACCGCCCCCCTTCCGGAACCGTAGGATTAGCCGTTACGGAAAATATAGCTATAAGCACTCAGCGCCGGAGCACCGCCCAGATGGGCATACAGCACTTTGGAACCTTCCGGGAATTCCCCGTTACGGATCATATCGATCATGCCATGCATCGATTTACCTTCGTAGACAGGGTCTGTCAGCACACCTTCGGTGCGGGCACATAAGCGGATCGCTTCAAGCGTCCCTTCGCTGGGTAATCCGTACTCCGGGCCACCATAGCGGGTATCGAGGATAATATCTTCTTCGGTAATTTCGCGATCCAGCTCCACCAGTTTTGCCGTATTTTGGGCAATACGCAGTACCTGGGCGCGGGTTTTCTCCGGCTTTGCAGATGCATCGATGCCGATCACTTTTCGGGACGGCCCATCTTCAGCAAACCCGACCACCATACCGGCATGGGTACTGCCGGTCACCGCACAGACCACGATATAATCAAAGGTAAAGCCCAGCGCTTTCTCCTGCTGACGGACTTCTTCTGCAAAGGCCACAAAGCCTAACCCACCGTAAGGGTGCTCAGAGCAACCGGCCGGGATCGGGAAAGGTTTACCGCCATTCTTTTCGGTTTCATCCATCGCCTGTTTCCAGCTTTCACGGATGCCGATATCGAATCCTGCCGAATCCAGACGTACATCGGCCCCCATAATCCGCGATAACTCAATATTACCGACACGATCATACACAGCGTCAGAATAATTAACCCAGTTTTCCTGAACCAGCACGCATTTCATACCCAGGTGCGCAGCCACGGCAGCGACCTGACGGGTCTGGTTAGACTGGATACCACCGATAGACACCAGGGTATCACACCCCTGCTCCAGAGCTTCCGGGATTAAATATTCCAGTTTGCGTGTCTTATTGCCGCCGAATGCCAGACCACTGTTACAGTCTTCACGCTTGGCATAAATCTCTACTTTGCCACCCAGCTCAGCACTCAGGCGTTTCATCGGAGTGATCGGGGAAGGTCCGAAAGTTAACGGGTAGCGGGCGAATTTTTCAAGATTCATTATTAATCTCCTGGTGTTGGCCTAAGCATTAAAAGTGTGATCAGGGTCGCTGATTTCCTGTCCAACACCTTACAATAACCGGAGATTTTGTAAATTTCGTTTTAATGGTAAAAAATGAAATTAAATTAATACATAAAATTAATTTACGCATTTAAATCATAGATATTCATTATAATGCACAATTTTATTAATCACCCCGCACAAATAAACTATCCATCCCGCGCCGGGAAACACCATAAATTCACTATAAATCAATGAGATATATAAAACCTCTGCACCGACCCTGCCCCCCTGATGACGACGTCTGACCCGGCCCGTTCGGATGACTGTTTTTACCAGAGTAAAATGTGATGACGGAAAGCCCGGCGATAAGAAAAAAGCATGGGAGTCTCCCGGGCACGGCCGGCAGCCGTTGCCGGGGGACAGCAGAATAAAACGGGGGATTAGAAAAGACGACAGATCAGAGCGGTATTTGCGTGGTCGAAAAAACTTCCCGTAAACCGATAAAAGAGCGAATTTGCCTGACCCCGGGCAGAAACAGCAGCTGTTCGGCATGTAATTTATTAAAACTCTGATTATCCGCGGTACGGATCAGCATAATGTAATCAAATTCGCCACTGACCATATGGCATTCCATACAGCCGCGAATATTACGCACGGCGTCTTCGAAATCGTTAAAGGTTTCCGGGGTTGAGCGGTCGAGGACCACGCCTATCATCACCACCAGCCCGGCTTTCAGCGCTTGTGGATTAAGGATAGCCACATGGCGGGTGATAAAGCCGTTCTGCTTTAGCCGTTCTACCCGTCTCAGGCAGGCGGGCGGGCTGAGGTTAATTTTTCCGGCCAGCACGACATTAGACACTGAGCTGTCCTGCTGCAGAATTTTCAGGATGGCAATGTCAAACCTGTCCAGCGATTTGTCATTATCAGGAAGTTCACTCACGTTTATCGGCTCCGTTTATCGGCTCCGGTCATCAGGAGGACAGGGCCGGGTTATCTTATTCATCAATAAGATAAATCACAGTACCGCCGGCTGTCATGGTAATTCTGAGGCTGCTGTAACAAAGCCACGGCCCGGGCGGCTCAGCGTGATACCGTGAGGGATGATCCGGTAGCAACGACGGAGACCTGTCCACCGGTGGCTCCCGGAGGACAGGCATGTCTTAGAGGGAGGATTACAGGGTACGGAAACCGTGGGTCCCGTCATTCGCCAGTTGATCCACCAGACCATATTCCCATTCAAGATAGGCGCGCATCGTGTCGGCGGGAATATCGGTACCTTCATAGGGGCGCTGATAACGGTCTTTCCGCACGGATAATAATGCGGTTTCTCCGCTCTCCTGTGCCAGGCCGGCGGCTCTCCAGGCCGTGTTACCACCTTCCAGCACCACGACCGGTTTGCCGGTCAGTTGCTGTAACTGGTCTACCGCGAACCTGGCCAGCAGGCTGCTGCCACAGGTGACAACGTAACGTTCTCCCTCCGGGAGTGCGCCGGCAGCGATCAGTGCCGGGATATCCGCCCGAAGCAACCAGTAAGCCCCGGGAATATGACCTTTCACATAGTTAGCACTGGTCGTGAAATCCAGCACACGGGTCGTTCCCGCGGCCAGCCATTGCGACACGGTTTGCGGATCGGCTTGAGGATGCAGCCCGGCGTCCGGGACCGGGGCAAGCCAGGGACCTGTCTCACGGAATGCGGCAGCCTCTGCCGGGTCAAGCACCGCCACTTCCCAGTTCATCTGTGCCAGCCAGGAGGCGGTGATCTCCGCCCGGGTCAGCAAATCATCGGTCAGTACGATGCGCGCACCGCGCACACTGGCATAGTGATCCGTTTCCTGAACCAGCTGGCCTCCGGGCACATGCCGTGCCCCGGGCAGGTGCCCCGCTTCATATTCTCCGGCACTGCGGACATCAAACAGATAAGTTGTCCGGTCGGTCTGTTGCTGCCAGGTACGGAGCTGCTGCGCAGAAATCCTTTTCACCCCCGCGCGTTCTGCGATCCGGCGGGCCTCGTCTGCCGCGCGCTGCCGGTTCTCTGCCGTCAGTTCTCCGTATTGTTGCGACTGCCCATGCGTCAGCGACAGTCCGGCGAGGGTCCAGCCGATGGTGCCGTTGCGCAACGCAAAGACCGGGTTTACCAGTCCGGCATTGACCAGCGTCTGGGTGCCGATAATGCTGCGCGTACGCCCGGCACAGTTGATAATCACCTGTGTCTGCGCAGAAGGCAGCAGATCACGCACCCGAAGTAACAGTTCTCCCCCGGGCAGACTGGTGCTGCCGGGGATATTCATGGTCTGGTACTCATCAAAACGGCGGACATCAAAAACCTTCACATCCGCCCCGCTTTCCAGCAGATCTGCCACTTCGTCTGCAGATAACGACGGGGTCTGCTGCTGATGTTCCACCAGTTCCCCGAAGGCCTTGGACGGTGAGTTAACATCAATAAAGAGTTCTTCTCCGGCCTCACGCCATCCGTTCAGGCCGTCCTGAAGTAACGCGACATCCCGGTAGCCCAGATGTTGCAGACGTTGCACCGCGGTAGCGGCCAGCCCGTCATTATTGTCATAAACGGTAACCGGCGTGGTACGCCGCGGGATACGGCTATAAACCCCGGTTTCAAGCGTCGAAAGCGGAATATTCACCGCAAACAGCGGATGGCCGGTGGCGTACAACGCTTCTTCCCGGACATCCACCAGCGCCAGTTCTTCTCCCGCCAGTAATGCACGACGAATATCAGCAGCTGTACGTAATACAAAACGAAATTCCTGTCCCATAACTATGACTCCGTCACTGTCGGTTGCGGCTGACTGGCATAGCCGGAAATAAATAGTTTTTCGCTGCCATCCGGCAGATAAATGGCCCGCTCGACCTTACCGATATCGGCACCGTAAACATGAATGCTGACGGAAACACGGTCCCGGAAGGCATTACTGACCTGATGAATATCCCCTTCTGCCGGAGACAGCGTTTCCACTTCCCCCGGCTGCAGCAGGACAGCCTCTCCGTCCGGGCGCATCCCGTCCGGGCCACGGACAAAAGATTGCGAGTGCTCTGCCCCGCGTAACATGCCGATTAACCCCCAGACCCGGTGATCATGAACCGGGGTCTGCTGACCCGGCCCCCAGACAAAACTGACGACCGAAAAGCGTTGCTGCGGATCCAGATAGAGCAGGTATTGCTGATAATGCTGCGGGTGCGGCTGACTGTAAGAGGGTGCCAGCCAGTCATCCTGACTGACCAGTGTGGCCAGCAGCGGTGCACTGCGTGCCAGCAGACCGGCTTCGTCCGCAGTACCGTGCGCGGTAATCAACGCGGAGAGTTCGCGAATAAAGGTGGTGAGACGCGGATGCGGTAACGGGCTCATGCCGTCCTCCTCAGAGACTGATTCTCTTGCTGTGATGCCGAAGGAGTCAGAATATGGTTCAGTACACTGGCCTCCAGTTCGGCCAGGCGCGGGTGGCCACGACGGCGCGGACGCGGGACATCAATTTCCTGATCCAGAGTGATCCTGCCGTTATCAATCAGGATCACCCTGTCTGCCAGACTGACAGCTTCGCTGACATCGTGGGTCACCAGAACCACCGTAAAACCATGAGTCTGCCAGAGCGATTCGATCAGTGCCTGCATCTCTATCCGGGTCAGGGCATCCAGCGCGCCCAATGGCTCATCCAGCAGCAGAAGCCGCGGGCGGTGGATCAATGCCCGCGCCAGTGCGACACGTTGTTTTTGTCCCCCGGACAGTGCCGAAGGCCACTCATGGGCCCGGTGCGCCAGACCCACGGCATCCAGTGCTTCACTGGCGGCCTGCTGCCACTCTCCTTTCAGCCCCAGCCCCACGTTTTGCAGCACGCTTTTCCAGGGAAGCAGACGTGCTTCCTGAAACATCAGCCGGGTATCCTGTTGCCTCTCCTGCAGTGGCTGTGTCCCGCTCAGCAGCTGGCCACCGTCGGCGGTTTCCAGCCCGGCCAGCAGCCGCAGAAACGTACTTTTACCGCAACCACTCCGGCCGACAACCGCAATAAACTGCCCGCCTGCGGCCTGGAGATCTATCTGGCTCAGAACGGTCCGGCCCGAATAATGTTTACTGATTTTCCGGATATCCAATGGGGTTCCGGCGGAGGTATCAGGTTGTGTCATGTTCATTTCTCCTTAGACTGATAAGCCGGATGCCAGCGCAGCCAGACACGTTCAAGTAATACCGTCAGAACATCGGCGATTTTGCCAAGCAGGGCATAGAGGATAATGGCCACCACCACCACATCCGTTTGCAGAAATTCACGGGCATTCATCGCCAGATAGCCAATCCCGGAGTCGGCAGAGATGGTTTCGGCGACAATCAGCGTCAGCCACATGACGCCGAGACCGTAGCGCACACCAACCATAATCGAGGGTAAGGCGCCTGGCAGAATGACCTGCCGGAACAGGCTGAAGCCACTGACACCGTAACTGCGTGCCATTTCCACCAGGCCACGATCAATATTACGGATCCCGTGATACGTGTTGAGGTAAATCGGGAACAGCGTACCGAGGGCGACCAGGAATATTTTTGCGGTTTCCCCGATCCCGAACCACAGGATCACCAACGGGATCAGAGCCAGGTGCGGGATATTGCGCAGCATCTGCACCGAAGTATCCAGAAGACGCTCACCAATGCGGGAAAGGCCGGTAATGAATCCCAGCAGCAACCCAATGGAACCCCCTATGGCAAAGCCGATCAGTGCCCGGAGGGTACTGATGGCCAGATTACTGCCCAGTTCTCCGTCCAGCGTCATTCGCCAGAAGGTCCTGGCAATGGTCACCGGGGCCGGCAAAATACGGACCGACAACCAGCCAGCCTGGGCCGCCAGTTGCCAGACGATAATAATCCCTATCGGCAGAGACCAGGGGACCAGTGCGTTAAGGAAATGGCGCACCGAAAATCGTCGCTGTCTGGTGCTATGTACGGAAGTTCCGGTTGTATCGATCGAAAAAATAGCCATGATGATCCTTCCTTTCAGCGGGTCTGCCCGGCGGGAACGTTAGTTGCCGGCTCAGTCAGAATAAAACGGTGGTCAAACGTGGACGCCACCTGCAACCTTTGTGGCAGTAATCCGCTCTGATGATAAAAATCGGCCGTCTGCTGTTGCTGCTGTACGGTTTTTGCATCAATGGGCTGCCAGACCATATGCCGGCGGCTGAAGGAGAGTTTCACTGCCTCCTGCGGAAAACCGATAATTTTTGACAATGTCTGGCTGTAACTGTCCGGATGCTGATTCGCCCACTGTTGCGCCCTGGCCAGCCGTAACAGAAAATCCTGTAAGGCCTGCCGTTTTTTCGGGTCAGCCAGCGCGGTATCCGTGGCCGCTACAAAGGTATTTCCCGACCAGAGTCCCCTGCCGTTCACCAGTACCCGCATATGATCCTGCGTTTCGGCAAACGCCGTGTAAGGCTCCCAGGTCGCCCAGACATCCACATCCCCCTGACTCAGGGCCAGTTTGGCATCCGAAGGGGTCAGGAAACGGAACGTCACGTCCGACGGTTTCAGCCCGGCGCTGGCCAGCGCTTTCAGCGCCACGAAATGGCCAATAGATCCCCGGTTGGTAGCGATGGTTTTTCCTTTCAGATCCGCCGCGCTATGGAGCGGGCTGCCGGCATTGACCAGCAAAGCCGTGCCATACGCATCCGATTTCGCTACCGCAATGGCTTTGACCCGGGCTCCCCCTGCTTCGGCAAACAGCAGAGGTGCGTCCCCGATGATCCCTGCATCCACAGCGCCGGCATTCAGAGCCTCTGCCAGCGGGGCTGCCGCCGGGAATTCTGACCACTGAATACGGTAGGACAAATGGGTTAACTCTCCGGCAGCGTCCAGAACGGCCCGCATTCCGCCTTTCTGGTCGGCTATCTGTAATGTCAGTCCGGAAGCCTGAACCAGGCCACTGCTCAGGCTCAACAGCAGTAATACAGAAGTGATCCGTTTCATGGCTGCTCCCTGAGCGGCGTCGTCAGCGGGGTGGCTGCCACACGGTTTGCGCCTCCCGCCAGGCTGTAATCAAAGGCATTCGTGACATTTACCGCGTCCGGCAGCACATGCTGCTGATGGAAGACGTCCGCGGAATGCTGTAACGCCTGCCGGATAGCCGGGTTAAAGACCACCGGCGAGATCCGTGCACTGGCTACCCAGGCCCGGGTAACATTGACCGGCATCTGCAGGCTATCGGCCAGGGCCGTGGCAAACTGTTGAGGATGCTGTTGCGCCCATCGCTGTGCCAGCGCCAGCCGGGTGAGTAAATCAGCAATCGCGCTGCGTTTGTTGCTGTTGATCGCGTCATCCCGTGCCAGCACAAACGAATACCCGCTCATGATCCCCTGACCGCCACCGCCGGGCACCCGCTGTGCATGGTCAAGGAGGATGGCAGACGACAGATAAGGTTCCCAGGGGGCCCAGGCATCGACCGCCCCGGAGGCCAGTGCTGCCCGGCCATCCGTCGGACTGAGAAAGCGCAGGGAGACGTCCGAAGGCGTCAGGCCTGCGCGTTTCAGCAACCCGAGCACCAGATATTGCCCCCAGCCGCCACGGTTAACGGCAATACGTTTACCTTTTAACCCGGCCAGCGAATGGATGCCTGCCCCGGGCCGTGTCAGTAACGCGATGCTGTCCGGATTATTTTGCCAGGCACCGACGGCTTTCACCGGTGCTCCTGCGGCAAAGACATAAAGGAACGGCAGGTCGCCGGTGAAGCCGACATCCAGCGCCCCGGCGTTAAGCGCTTCCTGCACCGGCGCCCCGGAATCAAAGGTACTGAATTTCAGCTGGTAAGGCAGATTATCAAGCTCACCCGAGGCTTTCAGGGCCACCAGCCGATCGCCTTTGACATCGCCGACCCGTAAAGTGACCGGTTCAGCGGCATGCAGCAGGGGTGAGATCAGTGCCAGCATCACTACTGCCAGCGACGTACGACGGATCATCAGGCACTCCTTGCCAGTGTCTTTTCTGCAGCCACTTTTTCACGGGTCAGCGGGATTAGCGACTCGCCATACTCACGGGCATCATTCAGCGGATCAAAGCCGCGGATCAGCACGTTTTTAATCCCGAGCCGGTAATAGTCCAGTAGAGCATCGGAGACCTGGTCTGCGGTTCCCACCAGCGCGGTAGAGTTATACCCGCCACTGACCAGACCGGCGATCCCCGTCCACAGATGGTTATCCAGCCATTCCCCCTGTTTTGCGGCATCCATCAGTCGCTGCGCACCAACACTTTGTGGCTTAGGTAATCCGAAATGGTGCCCGGATTCAGCCAGCTGCTGTTTCGCGGTATGGTAGATATGCGCGGCTTTTTCGCGCGCTTCGGCTTCGGTGGCGCCAATAATCGGACGGAATGAAATACTGAAGCCAATATCACGCTGATGGCGTGCGGCACTGGCCCGGACGGCGGCAACGGTCTGTGCCGCACCGGCCAGAGGCTCGCCCCATAATGCGAACACATCCGCATGTTTCCCCGCCACCTCAATGGCCTCCGCTGAAGAGCCCCCGAACCAGACCGGCAAATGTCCGTGAACAGGCTTGATTGCGGAAACGGCAGATTCGGCCTGATAAAAGCGGCCCTGATGATCATAAGGCTGTTCAGAGGTGAGGCTACGTTTAACCACCCCGAGGAATTCATCGGTTCGGGCATAACGTTCGGCTTTAGTCAGATAATCGCCGTCACGGCGTTGTTCAGCATCGCTGCCGCCACTGATGATATGCACGGCTAGCCGGCCCTTCAGCAGATGATCCAGAGTCGCCAGTTTACGTGCGGCCAGCGTCGGGGAAACAAACCCCGGCCGGTGGGCCAGCAGAAGATGAATACGTGATGTCGCAACACCCGCCAGGGCAGCGACCAGAAAGCCGTCCGGTTGATCGGACCAGTAACCCACCAGGATCCGGTCAAATCCCGCCTGTTCATGGGTTTGTGCAAACCGGGTAATATAGTCGTTATCAAAAACCGGGCCCTGCGCCGGAATGATTTCCGAGGCCAGCCGGTGACCGATCATACCTGAAAACTGAATACTCATGAGTCCCCCTCTTCATGATGCCGGTATTTCACCGGTCTGAGAGGGCATGGTATTCATTGCGTAATCATGAGTGAAATTAATTTTTCAGCTAAGCTAATATACAAAATGCGCATAATAAGGCCGGTATGCAGAACCGGCCTGCCGGATGCCGGGGGAATAGTGGCGGTCCGGCTTACACCGCGAAATAGCTCTGTATGCCTCCGGCGATAGCTTTAGCAATCTTCATTCTGAATTGTGGTGTCCCCAGCAGATGCTCTTCCTGCGGGTTGGTAATGAATGAGGTTTCAATCAGGGCCGACGGGATGGAAGGTGACTTCAGTACCACAAACGCGGCCTGCTCCGGATGATAGCTGTGCATATTATGAACGGTACGGATATGGCCTATCATATGCCGGCACAGATCCAGACTGCTTTTAATGGTCTGATTCTGAACCAGGTCAAAAAACACCCGCTGTAACTGGGCATCTTTGGTCTGAACATTGATATCCGCATAATCATCTGCCGCATTTTCACGCTGCGAGAGATAGCGGGCCATAGTGCTGCTGGCCCCCCGGGTCGATAACGCATAGACCGAGGCACCATGGGCTTGCGGGCTGGTAAAGCCATCGGCGTGGATGGATAAAAACATATCGGCATTATGGGCATGTGCAATCTTCACCCGCTGATAGAGCGGGATGAAATGATCGTCTTCCCGGGTCAGGCGCACTTCAATATGCTGATGATGTTCAAACAGCGCCTGCAGGTTATGGGCTATCTCCAGCACGACATGCTTCTCTTCTTCACCCCGCTCTCCAATCGCGCCGGGATCTTTACCACCGTGGCCGGGGTCGATCATCACCAGCTTACGGGTACGTGAGACGGCCGGTGTGATTGCCGGGGTCGCCACCTCCGGCGTCGATACCTGTTCGGTGCTGCGCGCTTGCAAGGGAATAAACGTTAGATTGGCAAATTCTTCTTTCGCCAGCGCCGGCAGACAAAACGCCAGGCCGGTGAGTAAAAAATGGCGTCGTGCCAGAGTACACTTCTTCATTGTGTTTATCAGGATCCTGAAACGGGAGCGGGTAAACAAGGGTAAGCGCGCAGTATATCGATGATTCAGATGAATTTTTCGCTGTTTGTTTTGCAAAATACGTCAGAAAGATCGCTGATAACACGGGACGTGGCCCGGACCGGGCCAGAAACCCGGCCCCCGCCCCGTCCGTTCACCGGCGGCTGCGCTGAAAGACTCCCTGCTCCTGCCCCGCGACCTTGCCGGGGGAAATCACTGCCCGCTGCTCAGCCATCAACGGCAGCCGGCAGAGTACCAGGCCTGCCACGGCAAGCCAGGCCAGTTCATCGTCCGGCGGGTCCGGGTGGCAATATCTTGTTATATCTTTCGGGATTCACTGACAAAGCTAAATCAGGCGCTAACCGGCCTGCATAGATCCGTGCCAGCCGCCCGGTAGTGTTGCCCGGGCCAACAGAGGCCCGGAGACAGGCAGGAAAAGTCAGACATAAACTAAGGTGAGAGCCGCGCCAGGTCTTTGTCTGATAGGCCGTTTGCCCGCTGACGGTAAGCGGGGACGCTTCTTCATAAACCGGCACGGCAAAATACCAGGGCTTATCTGTATCTGTGATTCAGGGCTGGCCGGCTATCCGGAGGACGGAGAGTACCGGCCTTAAGGTTGCTGAGCATGGCCGGTCAGCGGGCCGTCACTCGCCAGACGGCATTCCCTACATCATCGGCAATAATTAATGCCCCTTCTTTGTCCTGCATTAATCCCACCGGGGCACCGTACAGCTTTTTCTGGTCATCCGAATAAAAGCCGGTCACTACCGGTTCCGGTTTGCCGACGGGTTGTCCCTGACGGAAAGCCACATACGAAACCTGATATCCGCTAAGCGGTGAGCGGTCCCAGCTACCATGTTCACTGATAAATGCCCCGCCATGATATTTTTGCGGCAGCGACTGACCGGTATAAAACCACAGACCCAGCGGCGCCACGTGTGAACCGAGAGCGTAGTCCGGCTTAATCGCCTTTGCCACCCAATCCGGACGTTGTGGTTTAACACGCGGGTCAATATGCTGACCGTAATAACTATAAGGCCAGCCATAAAAGCCACCCTGCTGTACCCGGGTCAGGTAGTCCGGCACCAGATCAGCGCCGATTTCATCCCGTTCGTTAGCTATCGCCCACAGTTCGCCACTTTCAGGCTGCCATTGCAGGCCGGTCGGATTACGTATACCGCTGGCAAAGATACGGCTGGCCCCGGTATCGGTAAAGACCTCCAGAATATCCGCACGCCGGTATTCGGCTTCCATACCGTTTTCGGTAATATTGCTGTCCGAGCCTACCCCCACATACAGACGTTTGCCGTCCGGACTGGCCAGCAGAGACTTAGTCCAGTGATGATTGATCCTGTCCGGTAAATCTGCCAGTTCCGTGCCAGGGTCGGTAATTTCGGTGGCCCCGGTCTGATAGGGATAACGCATGATATTACCTGCATTGGCGACATACAGTGTATTACCGATCAGCTGTACCCCGAACGGGGAGTTGAGATGCTGCAGGAACAGGTGCTTTTCCCAGCCATGTGCAGTCTGTCGTAACAGCGTGATCCGGTTACCGCCCTTCGCCCCTTTCCCGGACTGATTTTTGACCAGACTGGCTATCAGCTGTTTCGGCGTCGTAACGGCTTCTGTACCCGGACTGTTGCTTTCCACCACCAGAATATCGTTATCCGGCAATACGTAAATCTGTCGCGGATGTTGCAGGCCGTCGGCGATCTTTTCTATCTTCAGCCCGTCAGCGACACGGGGGGCCGCATCTGTGCCCCATCCCGCCGCTTTCGGGACCTGCATCGGTGGCAGCAGAAAATGCTGCGCCGCCGGTAAATGAGGATCTGCACCCGATTGCTGTTCCGGTGTCAGCTTAGCCTGCTGATCACAGCCACTCAGTGCCAGGGTTAGCAGTAAACTCAGGGGAGTCAGTCGCAGTATCTTATTCACAGCACACCTCCGGTCTGGCGATGGGTACGTACACTAATGACCAGAGAAGCTAACGCCAGACATACTACCGTGATCACCGATAGCACCACATTTTGCGGCACAATACCGTAGGCATCGCGGCTATGGACAAAAGCATTAAAGATAGCGGCGATAATCGCCAGCAGATTCAGCCAGAAGTTTAGCCTTATTGACCCGAAGGCCGGACGGTGCGGACCGGTCCAGACCTGAACCAGGTTAATCAGACGCGGAATAATGGCAAATAACAGTCCGAGGGTAATCAGCCAGCTGGCACTTTTTTGCCACAATACCTGACTGCTGAACAAGGTAGTGATATCAAAAATAAGTGCACCCACAAAAAATCCGTAAGGTATCGGGTTAAGCAACTCATAAACACTTTTTGCCAGGACGGATCCGGGCCGTTCTGCAGATCGGTTCATCGGCACATCCTTTCAGGATAAATAATAATTTTAATCACCTTGCCTGCCCGTTCCCGGGGAGATGCTGTCCTGCATTGCCGGCGACCCGCCTTCCCTGCTCTTTAAGCATAGCGGAAGCCGGCAGGATGTTAATTTTTTAACCGAAATGTTAACTAAGATCACAAATCAGAGACTATATCCGCCCTGAACTTCAACATGCCCGGTTTCTACGACTGATTAGCTGATTAGCTGATTAGCTGATTAGCTGATTGGCTGATTGGCTGATTGGCTGATTATTCTGCAGAGTGTTTTAAAGATAGCCAGTTGAATAATAATGTTTTTATTCGGGTTGACAACCTGCCCCCGTGTCATTAATATTCGCCCCGTCTTCACGACAATTCCTCTGTAGTTCAGTCGGTAGAACGGCGGACTGTTAATCCGTATGTCACTGGTTCGAGTCCAGTCAGAGGAGCCATATTTAAGAAACCCGCTTAAGGAAACTTAAGCGGGTTTTTTGCTTTTCTGCTGCATTTCGAGTTTTCATGTCATTAATATTCAATAAGTTACCTTGAAAATAGTTTCCTGATGCATTTTCAGTTTTACCTCCGCATCGGGAAAATCGGTGGTCAAATCCGGGATCAGGTTGGTTCGATGACGGAGTGACCCCCAAATGTCTCTTAACGACTCAAAAATCCGCAACTTAAAACCATCCGCTAAACTCTTCTAAGTTTCCGATTCTCATGGTCTGTATTTGCTTGTCAATCCGGGCGATTCACGTCTCTGGTATCTCAAATATCGCTTCAACCGAAAAGAGCCCCATATCGCATTAGATGCCTATCCGCAGGTCTCACTTTCCGAGGCCCGCCAACTGCGCGACGGTATCCGTAAACTAATGGCGCAGAATATCAATCCTATACAACAGCGCTTTATCCAGCGCTTTTCTGACAGCTATAACATCAGGAATACTGGTTTCATTCGGGCGGCCGCCTTTGGTAAAGGGGGCACCGTCCAGTAAAGGCGCTTCATTCAGGTTGTGAAGAGTGGGAACCGTCCGCCAAGGGGAGATTATGTCATTATCGCTGACACAGAAAGGAGAAACTGTTTTTACCTGTGAAAGGATTTTTTTATCACTTGTCGTTATAAAAAATGAGGGTGCTGTTTGTGACAGCGCCCGCGTTCAGGTTACAAAAAGAGCATCAGCTCAGAATGGCTTCCAGTCGGGCCAGCACTTCATTCACGACAGCATCGGGTATACGTTCCAGTCGTTTACCGCTCCGGGCTCCCATATCAATGGTTCTGGGCTGGTCGCAGCGAATAACGCCCGTTGTTTTTGTTCCCGCGCCGTCCAGTGAGACGGTAAAACCGGCTAAACGGGCGAAGTTTCCACCGCTGGTGACAGGGACAACAACGGGTAGCCGGGTCAGCTTGTTAAACGATGCCTTCGATACGATGAGTACCGGACGTTTCCCGCTTTGCTCGTGACCGGCGATCGGATCCAGTGAAACGAGCCAGATTTCCCCTCTGTCCATTTACAGGATCTCCTTGCCCACCGCAGGCGCATCAATCCATTCACGATCCTCTTCGCTCATTTCTGCGTGCGGATCGCACTGCGCCAGCAGTTCTTCGAGCGAATAGCGGGGACGTTTTTGAGGTTCAATAATAAGGCAGCCATTATCAATGGTCATGCCCACTTCGCTGTCCGTCGACAGCTCCAGCGTTTTCAGCACGGCGGGAGGAACCGCCAGCATGATGGATCCGCCGACCTTTTTCAGGCGAGTTGTATACATAGAGCACCTCCGGATATTATATTTTAATATAACATCTGCGACTGGCGATGCACAATTATTCATCAGATTCATTGCGATATCCCTGGCGTAATAATGCGTGAAAAAGCCTTAATCCATCGAAGGACGGATCCGGCAGTTTTCAAAGGCGGCATTGCCGGTAAAAAGGCGACCCTCCGGATACATCAGGTGCTCCTTTCTGGTCATGAAGCATTTCGCACAGGCGGGAGCTTAGTTCGTGGTAAGAAAGCCGATAATAGAAAACTGTTTTTGCAGTTCAAAGGATTATGGCAGATCGGATAAACAAAATGCGGCACAGCTTCCGTATATGAGGGTGCGCATATTGGCGGTACACCGTGCCATACCACCTACAGAAACCACAGCATTGAATTTCGCGGCCTGACGGCTCTTTTCGGACACATGGGAGTGGAACTCGACCCGGTTAAGGAACCGGAGCCGGTGAAACGGGCTTTTGCTCATTATATTAGCCTGCACAAGCAACTGCGCCCGTTGTTACATACCGGGATGGCCGTACGCCTCGATCACCCTGATAAATCGACACTGATCAACGCTGTTATCGATGAACATCAGCATCAGGCTGTCATCCTGATAAGCCAGCTGGCCTTACCGGAATATGCCCTCAACGGCAACATGATGATCCCCGGGCTGGATCCCGCCACGCTTTACCGTGTCGATGTCCTCGATATGCCGGAAAACCTGCATAACACCCGGAGCAATACTATGAAGCGTTACCCGGTATGGCTCAGGAAGCCACTGGTGCTAAGCGGTGACTGGCTTAGTAAAGCAGGACTTGCACTGCCGGTACTTAACCCGGAAACCGCTATGCTTGTAAAACTCACCGCCGTTAAATAAGGTCTGGCCAGTCGTTGCTCTCAGGCCAGCTTAGGGTAAAGCGTATTCTGTCGCTCTCTGAAGACTATTAGCGCGACAGGTTGGTTCACCGGGTCGCGAAGGCGCTTGTCACCCTCATTGATGACAAGCGCCCTCTGTAAAACTTCATCATCACACTTATGCAACAACAGAAAATGGGCATCAGGGAAAAAGTGATAAGGTCCGTTTAAATAGTTAATTTTTGAGATCCCGGATAAATAACATTATTCCTGATATTCCGCCGTTGTCACAGTGTTCAGTCATTTCCACAGGTAATCATCGTTATATTATCACCCTGCCCTGACCGGAATAATGAGGATGTTAGTGAACCCTCGGTGCTTAGCATGGGTTCACATCCTTTAACTCTCTCCCTGACAGACCTGGCATAACAACAGGGATCTAATGTTTTTCACTCTGACCCAACTTATCCCCCAGCCAAGTCCTACTGTTCGATAACCAGGTCAGCTTACTAAGCAATATTCCCCTGCTCTGCCATCATACCGTAAGTCATATTCAGACAGACTGCCTATATCGGGAGATATCAGGTGAGGTACAGCCCCCTGTTATTATTTTTAAGGAATAAAGTGTCATAGCCCGATAGCTATGTAAAACGACCACAATTCTTTTGCCTTTCGCAGTCAGATGATTACACTCATTAACATGAGTATCATTCACCGCCGAGACTACATAAGTAGCGAATATTTATTCTAAGAGATTAAAATAATATAAATCATCGTGACTTAAGCGTATCCACATGAATACTGTGATGCCTGCAGGATTTACACAAAAAAAAGGTCCCACGATATTTAATTTGTGATAAATTATTTCTCACGGCATTATAATCAAGGGAATGTGACCAGATGAAAAGTATATCAGGAAACCCATCAAAACAGCCGGTTAATAAGAATATTTCAGACGGTATCAACTCCGCCCCTCTGTGCGCTCTCGTCCCGGAGGCTGAATCAAATATAACCTGCACCCGCGCCATCGGTGTTTTTTTTATTTTAAAAACATCCTCGCACTTCAACTTCAACCATCTCCAGCGTTTACCCTGCTTTTTAGTACGAAAAATAAAAGCCATAATACAGAAATTCACCTGCCTCAGGATTGAGAATTTAGGGAATTAACCTCCCGAATGTTACAAAAAAACCATGCGATAGTTTTATTTAAATGATGAGTATATGAGTTTTGTCAGCCATTACATCTTTCAATCCGGATAATCACTAATAAGGAGTAACTTTATGGAAAACTTCCTACTCCCGATAAATTTATTTACCACCCGGCGACGTTTCAATGACTTTAACTCCGACGATATGCATTTTGGCGACATTTCAGAGAGCAGGCTTAAAAATGAATTTGGACTGGTAAATATATCTAATAGGGTTGATCCTTACTCATTAACACGGCTAACTACATTTGATAATCCTCAATCAATGTTCGCCGGAAACTATGCGAGCATTCGCCGGGGCGAAAAAATCAGCATCCATCAATGTGCACAACTACTTTTTGAAGAAATGCAGGTCATATCCCTCCCTTATTCATTCATTGGTCCATACCGACACCTGATCAATAAGATGTTAAAACACTTCCAATTTTCCCGGGGGAGTGATTTTACTGATCATACACTGAATAGTGCTTATCGGGATAAGATACTTTCAAACTACGCTACAAATCAGACCAGGAGCGTTCTGCATAACAACTTAAGTTTATATATTGATTATGATAATAAAGTCTTTCCGGATAATAAATTAGAAGATCTTAGAAGCTCTCTGTTGGACTCAGTTCTCCCGAAATTCAATTCTTTACTAACTGATAAGATAAATGGCATGGGGGTTACTGTCCATGATATTTATGCTACAAAAATTGACATCCTCCGCCTTGATATTAATAATTATGGCTGGAAAGCGAGCGTCAGATTTACAGGGCAAGACCATTTCGGATTAGATATCACTGACATAAAGAAGAAAAAATTCAACCAGTTCCGCTTCTTCAAAATATGGTTCATTCTTCAACGACTTGATAAATTTGGATTTCGTCCATTTATGACGAATATGGAAGCAGTGATCAACATAGAAGGAAAACGGTAATGCGTAGTTTTTTTATTCTGCTATTGCTTTTAATTTTCGTCGGCTATCTGATCATAAACCGGAACACTGTTTCAGTGATCGATGCGCATTATGATGGTCATACTGCCCAGGTAATCGTCGATAGATTACCTTTCTTCGGGGCTGATAAAATAATCTGGTGGGAAAAAAACAAAGAAGCTATATTGCAAAAGTATCATATTCCGTCGGGTCAGGACACGCCGTTTCAGATGACTATTTATGCTTTTGGTGATGGATATAAAGAGGAAGGAACAGAAGACAGACGCTGTTTTCCGGATGTCAGACCGCCTGAAAATTGTATTGATAAAGATATCCTCATGACCATAAGAAAGACACGGAGCGGAGAAAGCAGATATAGCTTTCACTAAGAAGATTAATCACTGGTTTTCGTCTTCACATGAAACTGCCTGTGAGACACAATAAAATTTTTCTTCGACGTCCGTTTTTTAATCCTGGCGGTATTCTGCAACCGTTAACCGGTCCGGCGACTGACGATTCAGGATAAGCAGGAAAGACGCTTTACTTTTCTCGCCTGCCCCCACATCAAAAAATCATTGATTATTATGATAACCTGGTAACCCGGCAAGGCGATTCTTCAGTATTCGTTGTTATAAAAGTCACCGGCTATTACTCAGAGTAAGAATGAAGGATCTATCGAAGGGATAAATTTTCTCAATCATATGTTTTAGTCTCTGAGGTAAAAATCAGCATGTGGTCTTTGAGCACGATGATATAAAACAGAGACTACTGCACGATATTTCCCCGTCTGAGTTCACCGATAATATCGCTTTATATCCCAGGGTAACCTACGGCTAACGGCCCTTCTGTGTTTAGCATCGGCTCCGCGTTCACATTAACTCCGGCGGTATAATTTCTGCCTGTATCGTTAATCCGCCGGGAGGAATATTCTTTCAGTTAACTTCTTTCGGGAATGGCTGCTATTCGCTATGGCGGGTGACTTATCCTGATCAGAGATCAGCGACGGGTGGCCAATAACCTGCTGAGCCCGGCATCCATTGGTACTGAATTTGCTGATAAGTTAAGGACCCTGCCTTTATAGTGTCCCCCTGACATTCAGAGAAAGCGTCGCTCATAACGCCTCTGGCAGACCGCCATCAGCGTTAACATAGCCCCCCTGTAACTCACGGATAGCGGGTCACAGGGCGTTCGGATTATCCGGCACTGACCATGATTTCGATAAGCCCGGGTTTGCCACTGGCGATGGCCGCTTCGATAGCCGGGGCGATATCGGCCGCCGTCCGGATGCAGCGGGTGGGTAATCCCATCGAGATCGCCAGCGCCTGATAATCTATTTTTGGCTGGGTAATATCCATCGCAATATAAGTGTCGGTTTGTGCGGAAGTATAATGCTGCTGGCCGCGCATAAAGTTCTTCAGGATGTTGTATTCCTGATTATTCATCACCACAAAAGTAACCGGCAGGTTTTCATGTGCCGCGGTCCACATTGCCTGGGGTGAATACATGGCAGCGCCGTCCCCGACCAGGCAGACCACCGGGTGCCGATCGCGACCCAGACAGTAGCCCACAGCCGCAGGCATCCCCCAGCCCAGCGCCCCGCCCCGCATAAACCCGTACTGTCCGGCCTGATCACTGGAGAGAAACTTACGCACCAGCGAAGAAACACATAAGGCTTCGTCCACGATGGGCACATCCGGTCCGATGGCGCGTACTGCTTCATGGGCCGCGACCAGCGGGTTGATCACCGGGAGACCGAATTTTGCTTCGACCTCTTTTTCCAGCACTTCGCGGGCCTGCTGCTTTTCATCTCTGGCCCGGGCTATCTGTGCCTCATAGAGTTCACGTTGCGCTTTGGTCGCGTTCTCCAGTATCGGTAACATCGCACTGAGTGAGACTTTAATGTCTCCAGCCACCGACAGGCGGGTGGCATAAGAACGCCCGAGATCCTTCACGTCGGCCGAAAGCTGATAAACCGCACAGCCTTCAGGCACCGCTGGCCCTTCGCTGTAGAGAATGGTAATTAACGACTTACCGCCTAATGCGAAAATGGCCTGATAATTTTTTAAGATATCCGCAATGCCCTGTGCTGTGGTCGGCATATTGCCCCGCCACAGAGGGTGAGAGGTCGGGAACGGAATGCGGGACGGCCAGGAGGAACCATACACATGCGCCCCTAACAGCTCCGCGACCTGCTGCGTTTCAGCCGAGGCATGGCTGCTGTAGATCTCGTCGCCGGCAATCAGCGCGACTTTTCCGGGCGGATAATCAGCAAGTAAATTCGCCAGATGCGGCAGTGAACCGGCCGTCGCCCGCCGGTCAATCCGCGAAGACTCCCCGATGGAGACATCGCTGATTTCATCCATAATATCCATCGGCAGCGCAAGAAATACCGGCCCGCCGGGGGCCGCATTGGCATCGTGAAATGCCCGCCGGACGAGTACCGGTATCTGAGCCGCACTGACCACGTTCTCGGCCCATTTTACGGCAGGCGCGGCGATACTTACCAGGTCGTCATATAACAGAGGATCACTGAAGGAATGGCGTGTATCCTGCTGCCCGGCCGTCACGACCAGCGGGGTGCGTGAGACCTTTGCATTCAGCAGATTCCCCATTCCGTGACCAAGCCCGCCGGCGGTATGGAGATTAAGAAAACCCGGCTTCCCCGAGGCTTGCGCATAACCATCGGCCATGGCGACCGCACTCGACTCCTGCAGCGCAAGGATATATTTAAGTGCCGGATTACGTAGCAGTGCATCAATCAGCGGTAATTCAGTCGTGCCCGGATTGCCAAAAATATACTCCACTCCTTCGCTGGCCAGTGTCTCCAGCAGAACATCGGCTCCGCGTCGACGTTGCAGTACAGCTGTCGTGTTAATACTCATAGCGATAGACTCCATTGACGGTTGTTCTTTCTCCGTGCGGGTAGCACGGCAGACCACGCCTCATTGACTCTGACTACGACATCCGGCTGAGACGAAACTCAGACGCCGCCAGTGTTGGCTGATAGCCGGTTATCCGGGACTGAGGCCCGGAAGTTATCGTGACAACTTACTTCCGCCATCAGTGCAATTGTCTGTGAAAGTACATAAACAGAATTTATGGGATCGGGCAGGCGACTTTGCCGGTTTGTCTGTGATCACCGGTAACACGGCAAACGACTGCGGGCTCCGTTATCCTCTGTTGCAGTCAGATATTGTCTGCAACAGGCCGCCGGTATCATCCCGATACCGGTCTCTGCTTTCCCGTCCCCTGAGACGGGCAGGCATAACGTATAAAATACCAGGCACCGGGATGGCCGGTAAACTGGCTGTCTCGGGTCATCTGAATCCGTCGCAGTACCGGCGCAAATCAGTTGCCGGAAACCGGTGAAGGCGAACGCTTCTTCGCTACAGGCAGTAAGCCCTTTTTTATGATATTCCCGGAATGCCGGGTGCATTTTTATACAGACAACGGGAAACTGAGCGGATATCCCGTCATCAGACAGTTAAAAGAAAATAAAGCATTATGAAAAGGCTGTGAAGAGCAGAGTCAGTAACCTTATGTAACTTTCGTGGCTTTCAGTCCCGGAACAGCCTTCAGTGCAGGTCATTCAGGCGGAGTTTTTTTATCCGGAATTTATCCGCAAGGCGCTGCCTGCCGGTTCCGGCAGGCGTGTTCTGCTTCACCGGCTGGCTACGCGGGTGGATCACTTCCGATCAGTGGGTGTTGTTCCTCCAGCCAGCCTCTGCGCATTTCCGGGACTGAATGCAATAACCGCCGGGCAGAGTTATCCAAAGGTTCCTGTAACGCCTCCCTCACCGGTCCCTGACGGATGACTTCGCCCTGAAACAGCACCGCAACTTCATCGGCAATTTCCCGGACTACCTGCAGTCATGGGTGATAAATAAACAGGCTACGGCAGTCTGTTGCTGAATATCCCCTGAACAGCATCCGGACCGGGATACCCGGTTCGTAAAAAATGGGCCTCCCTGACAACACCCCCAAAACAAAACTGTACACCCTGGTTTATTTATCTGAAATTACATACGCCCCCGCACTTTCCTGCTGTCCTGACTTACATAATCATTACATTATCTCTGCGTCCCTCCCGACTTACTGACAAGAAGAATTAAGTAACTAAATGATAAATATCAATTAAAACACCATCACCCATCAAAGGCCTTTGATTTCCTTTAAGAGGACACATCCGGAAACACCGATTGACATTTTCCCGTCGCCAATGCAAAACTAGACTGTACAGTTATTACGGGATCGGGTTTCGCCCCTAAAACCACAGGGACAGAAAGTCACTACAGACACAGTAACTCATCCATACCTCTGGCAAATAATTACAGGATATTTAACTATGATGACATCACCGCGGGCTTCACGATCGATGATATTACTGGTGGCGGTTGTACTGGCCGGCTGTGCCGGTGACCCGCCACCACGCTATTCCGGAGTGAGTTCAGCATCACAGATGACCGTGAATACCGGTAAAGAAGCAGACAAAATTCCGTACCGTTTTGTGACCCGTACTGACTGGAAAAAATACCACAATATCATTATCGATCCGGTCACCGTCTACCAGGGGGCGGATAACCAATTCGGTGACCTGCCACAGTCCGATCGCCAGCAACTCGCCCGCTATATGCAGAATAAATTTGCAGAAACGCTGCGCGAAAGGTTTGTCGAAACCACCGGGGTCTCTCCCGGTACCCTGCGTCTGAAACTGACGCTGACCGGGGCTGCGACAACCACGCAGGTCGTCGGTACCGTCACTAAGTTTGATCTGGCCGGCGGCCCCTACAATATCGTTCAGTCTATTCGTGGTGGCCGGGGAATGTTCAGCGGGTCCGTGAATTACGCCGCTGAGATCTATGATGCCAGCACAAATCAGCTGCTTGAATCCTATATTACCCATCAGTATCCGAATGCCATGAATATCGGTGCCACCTTCGGTTCGATGAGTGCCGCAGAAACCGGCGTCGATAAAGGTGCCGATCAGTTGCTTGAATTACTGAAATAAGACTTTCCGGTGCCGGGCGCAGACCTCGGCACCGGATATCCCACTGACAGCACGGACCTGAGGGCAACGTATTCCGGGGATACCGGATATCGCCGCCCCGGCCCGTTTCAGGCCTCTCAGAGTTGCTATGAAAATTTACCCGCATCTCATCGTCTGTCCCTGTTGCGAAAGCGTTTACCGTTACCGGCTTTCTGACCGGCAAGCCAGCCTGCAATGCCGGCGATGCGCAACCGTCCTTTACCGGAAGAGTGCTTTTGCCTTGCAGGATCTGCTGCCTTTCTGCTTTGCAGCGCTGGTCACCTTCCTGATGGCAAACCTGTTGCCGGTGATGACGGTAACGGCTCACGGGCTGACCCGCAGTGTCACGCTGTTACAAGGCATTCTGGCGATCACGGGGAGCTTTCCGGTACTCACCGGACTCCTGACCGCAGTCCTGCTGATCGGCGTGCCTTTACTACAGATCCTGCTCACCGGCTGGGTACTGCTGTTTGCCGGTTTCCGGCGGCCGGCCCCCGGATTTGTGGCCGCGATGAAAATACTGGCGCGTTTGCATCCCTGGAGTATGGCGGAAGTGATCGTTTCAGGGTTTCTGGTGGCGGCGGTGAAGCTCTCTTCTTTTCTCGACGTTTCGCCAGGCCCCGGCAGCTGGGCACTGGTGGCCTCTGTGATTTTACTGATCATTATTAACGGCTATGACCTGCAGCCTCTGTGGTCGCTGCTTCCTGCCCGCCGCCGCAAGGTACATACTCATCATGAATAATATCCCTTTTTCCCGTCAGCTGACGGTCTGCAGCTGCTCCGAATGCGGTCTGGCATTTCGGCTGCAGCCGGAAGATGGCGCTGTTGTGCGCTGTGTACGCTGTAACAGCCTGGTCGCTCAGCCATATCATCGCCTGAGCCCCTCTCTGGCCTGCCTGATCACCGCCATGCTCTGCTATCTCCCGGCCAATCTTCTGCCGGTGATGAGTACTACCCTGTTTGGCCGGCGCAGTGAAAGTACTATCCTGCAGGGCGTCGCCGACTTCTGGCACAGCGGCTCCTGTGCGATTGCCGCCATTATCTTCATTGCCAGTGTCCTGATCCCCTGCCTGAAATTTTTGGTGATGATCCGGCTGCTGCTGAATGTCCGGCAACTGAATGAACAGCAAAGGCTCAGACGTACCCGTCTTTACCGGGCGATAGAGTGGATTGGTTACTGGTCAATGCTGGATGTGGTGGTGGTTGCCGTCGTCTGCGGTCTGGTGCGTTTTAACGGACTGGCAGAGGCTGAACCCCGGGCCGGGATCCTGTTTTTCGGTCTGGTGGTGGTCCTGACGCTTTGTTCCGCGCTCTGCTTTAACCCGCGTACGCTGTGGAGAACAACTCAATGAAATACGTGCCTCCTGCCGTACCGCATGTTTTGCCGAAAAACCGATGGCATCTCCTGGTCTGGCTGTTGCCGGTGCTGGCGCTGGTCTGGGGACTGTTTACGCTTATCCGCACGCAACTGGATACCGGTCCGGAAATTACAATTACGTTTCACAGTGCGGCCGGGCTGGCGGCCGGTCAGACCCCGGTAAAATATAAGGATGTCACCATCGGCGTGGTACAGAATATCACCCTGAGCAAAGATGATGCCTCGGTGCTGGTCAGCGTCCGTATCGATAAAAATGCCGAAAATATTCTCCGTACCGATAGCCGGTTCTGGGTGGTGCGGCCGCGCATTGGTATGAATGGAGTCAGCGGGATAGATACCCTGATTTCCGGGGCCTATATCGAAGCCGATAAAGGCTACCACCCGCAGCCAGCGACCCGTTTTACCGGTCTTGAAACTCCCCCGGCGGTGATCCATGACACCCCGGGCAGCCAGATACTCATCGATGCTCAGGACCTGGGATCGCTGGATATCGGCTCGCCGGTGTACTTCCGTCGCATTCAGGTTGGCCGGATTGCCTCTTATCATCTGAAAGAAGATGGCAGTGGTATTACGCTGACCGCTTTCGTGGATGCACCTTATGATCATCTGCTGACCCCGGACACCCGATTCTGGAATGTCAGCGGACTCGACCTGTCGGTTGGCGCGAACGGCTTCCGGCTGAAAACAGAGACCGTCGCGGCGATTATGGCAGGAGGGATCGCCTTTGCAAATCCCCCGCCTGCCCCCGAAGGAGCGCAAACTGCGCCAGCAACTCACTATGTCCTGGCGGCGGATCAGGATGCGGCAATGGCCTCACCGGACGGCCCGGCGATCCGCTTCCGGTTACGTTTTAATCAGTCGTTACGCGGCCTGACGGTCGGTGCACCGGTAGAATTTTCCAGCGTACAAATTGGCCGTGTCAGTTCGCTGGAACTGGACTATAACCCGACAGGTTACCGTTTTCCGACCCTGGTGAATATTGATGTGTATCCGTCACGTCTGGGCCATGTCTTATCCCGGTTACCGGGCCGCACCTCAGACGATTTACAAAGCGATGCCGCGCTCTTTACCCGTGAACTGGTGGCGAACGGTTTACGTGCGCGGGCCGTCCCGGGTAATTTGCTGACCGGACAACTTTATATTTCGCTGGATTTTATCGCCGATGCACCCCGGGTCCCTTTCAACCTGCAGGCGAGGCCGATAGAACTGCCGACGATCAATGGCGGACTGGATAAAATACAGGAACAGATTGCCGGCATTGTGACCAAGGTTAATCAGATGCCGCTGGTCTCCATCGGCAGACATCTTGACGGGACACTGGCAGGCCTGGACCGGACCTTAACACTGGTTAACTCACAGACATTACCGTCGGTGAATACATTGACGGGCCAGGCCCTGAAAACGACAAAAGCTGTCGGGGATTTACTCGCCGATGACTCCCCGGTGATGGTCAGTTTGCTGCAAACACTACAGCAGGCCAATAGCACCTTGCGTGCTGTACGCCTGTTTACCGACCAGTTAAGCCGATCACCAGCGGCGCTACTGAAAGGACGTCAGGAAGAGATCCCCCCTGAAATTCCGTCCGCGACATCACATGGCAGAAAGGAGAATTATCCATGAGTTATATCCGGCATATTGCGGGGCTGATAATTTTTTGTCTGCTTTGCGGCTGCGCTTCACCGGCCATCCGATACCATACGCTTACCGGCCCGGGGGCGGCCGATCATCCGGCGGTACCGTCGTTACTGGCCTCGCTGGAAATTCTGCCGGTCGGGGTTCCGGTATCGCTGGACCGGTCGCAGATCATCGTCCGTGAAGGCACAGACCGCGTCTATATCCTGAACGACGATCAGTGGCTCAGCCCGTTAAGTGATGAAATCCGGGAGGCACTGGAAACCCGGTTACAGGCGCCGGTCTCCGTGAACCCGGCAAAGGCGGCGTTACCAGCCCAACGATTATGGCTGCAGGTGAGGCGGTTTGATGCAAGACCGGGACAGAATGTCTCTCTGGAAGCCGACTGGCAACTTCTGACCCGCGAAGGGGCTGATCGTGAACGTCTGAGCTGCCATAGCTCGTTAACCCTGCCTGTACAGGGCGGAATTGAACCTCTGTTCCCGGCATGGCAGCAACTGATATCGCAACTGGCCCGCCAGATAGCCGATACCGCGAATACCCCTGCTCCCGTGAGGCACTGCCCTGGCGGCAGCCCCGGTGGTGCTTTCCCTGAAGCCACCGGAGAGTATCCCGCCTTACCGGAACGGTAGTACGCTTAATCGCGCTAAAGTACGGTTCCCGGTGCGACCGGCTTACCTGTACCACTGGACAGCGGACGGCCTCCGGCCGATGCCGTGACTGACCTGGCGGTAAAAGATGTGCACGGATAAATTTATCTTTTACCCTGCCGTTCCGTCGCTGCAGGCCTGGCTACCCTCAATGCCCGGTGACGGGGAATACCTGCGCTAACGCGAACAGGTTCCGGCCAATGCCAGACAAAGGCTTACAGGTCGCCGTACAGCGCGGGTAGATGTATCTTTTACCCTGCCGTTCCGTCGCTGCAGGCCTGGCTACCCTCAATGCCCGGTGACGGGGAATACCCGCGCTAACGCGAACAGCTTCCGTCCGATGGCAGACAAAGGCTTATAGATCGCCGTACAGCGCAGGTAAATGTATCTTTTACTGTTAGGTTCGTCGCGGCAATGGATGGCGATCCTCACTGCCTGCGGGTAGCGCAATGAGGATCGCAGTAACCGGCATCAGTGTGCGGCTGCACCTTTCATAAACAGGCTGACGCCGTTTTTTACCATCTGCCGGATCTGCTCGTCAGTGCAGCGGGGCAATTCACGGCTGAACATCATGACTTCGGTTTCGGCCTTAATCAGCGATGTGAACTGAGAGGCCCGCAGCATCGGATTGGCCGGAGCCAGCTCACCGTTATTCATCGCCCCGGCAAACAGCTCACCCAGTTTTTCCATACTCTCTTTCGGCCCGGATTCGAAGAAAAGCCGGCCGATATCCGAACGCCCTGCTTCAGAAATAACACAACGGTAAATCTGCATTGCCTGGTTTTCGCTGGTCAGCACCGACAACATCTTTTCACCAAAGCGCGTCAGTTTCTCTTCCAGCGACAATGGCACAGGCCCGCTGTCCCGAAGTTCTGCGGCCGCTTCCGTCAGAAACAGTGTGCTGTAACGGCGAACGACGGTCTCAAACAGTTCTTCTTTGGATGAGAAGTAGTTATACAGCGTGGCCTTCGAACCACCGACCCGTTTCGCCACTTCGTTCATGGAAGTACGTTCGTAGCCCATTTCCTGGAACAGTGCCAGCCCGGCCTCGATAATGGCATCTCTGCGTTCTTCTGTTAATGTTCTCATCTGGCTCCCTGCAATTAATAACCGAACGGATCAGTTTAGTATTGTACCTTGCCGGCCGGAGATATGCTTTTTTTTCTGTGAATAAACATGACAAAGGCTGAACTGCCGGTGAACCGGCACAGAGATGAGATCGCAGGCAGGAAACAGCAGCAGAGTGCTGCTGAACACGGCCAGGCCGGCCGTTTCGGGTCTGACTACTCAGCAGAAGCAGAGCCGGTCAGACCCGGTGATGACCTATTTAGCGGAATGAGGATCAGGCGTCAAACCGATCCAGCTCCATGACTTTGGTCCATGCGGCAATAAAGTCCCTGACAAACTTCTCACGGGCATCATCGCTGGCATAGACTTCCGCACTGGCGCGTAATACGGCATTCGAACCAAACACCAGATCCGCGCGGGTGGCCGTGTATTTCACCTGCCCGCTCAGACGGTCGCGCCCTGCAAAATGTTCGCCTGACGGGTCGGTGGCCTTCCATTCGGTCCGCATATCCAGCAGATTAACAAAGAAATCCGTGGTCAGCTGGCCGGTATGTTCCGTGAAAACGCCTTGTTGTCCGCCATCATAGCTGGCTCCCAGGACACGCATCCCCCCCACCAGCACGGTCAGTTCCGGCACGGTAAGTGTCAGTTGCTGCGCTTTATCGATCAGCAGGCTTTCCGTGGAGGGCCCTTTCCCGGCACCACGGTAATTACGGAAACCATCGGCTAACGGTTCAAGCAGAGCAAAAGATTCAATATCCGTCTGATCCTGATGCGCATCGACACGGCCGGGGGTGAAAGGCACCTCTGCCTTGATACCGGCCGCTTCGGCGGCTTTTTCTATCCCCACCCCGCCGGCAAGCACAATCGTATCGGCCAGGGAGACGCCACCACAGGATTGCCGTAGGGCTTCCAGGACCGGCAATACCCGGGTGGCTGTGACATTGACCTCCCAGGAACGCTGTGGTTGCAGCGCCAGACGTGCCCCGTTTGCCCCGCCACGTTTATCGCCCCCCCGGAAAGTCGATGCCGATGCCCAGGCCACTGAGACCAGTTCGCCGTTGCTCAGTCCACAGGTGGCAATGGCCTGTTTCAGTAAGGCGATCTCTGCGGCTGAAGGGTGGAAAACCGGTGCCGGCAACGGATCCTGCCAGATGAGATCGTCTTTTGCGACTTCCGGCCCCAGATAGCGGGCTTTGGGTCCCATATCACGGTGAGTCAGTTTGTACCAGGCCCGGGCGAAAGCTTCATTAAATGCCTGTGGATCACGATAGAAGCGCCGGGATATTTTTTCAAACTCAGGGTCATAGCGTAATGTCAGATCGGTCACCAGCATCGTCGGTTTCCGGCTCACCGAAGCGTCGAACGGGTCAGGGATAATCTCACCGGCGTCGACGGCTTCATACTGGATGGCTCCTGCCGGACTGTGGGTACGAACCCATTCATAGCCGAACAGGTTAGTGAAAAAGTAGTGGCTCCAGCGGGTGGGCGTTTGTGACCAGATAACCTCCAGTCCGGACGTGATAGCGTCAGCCCCTGCCCCGTTGCCGTAGCTGCTCGCCCACCCCAGACCCTGAGCTTCCAGCGGGGCTGCTTCAGGATCTGCACCGACATGGCTGGCTGAGGCGGCTCCGTGTGTTTTGCCCAGAGTGTGGCCCCCGGCAATAAGTGCGACGGTTTCTTCATCGTCCATCCCCATATTACCGAATGCGGCGCGGATAGCCGGTGCGGCAGAAGCGGGGTCGCCGCTGTGTTCAGGGCCTTCCGGGTTCACGTAAATCAGCCCCATCTCGGTCGCCCCCAGCGGCGATCCCGCCAGTGCCTCCGGATGACGATGTGCAAGCCAGGTGTCTTCGCTCCCCCAGTTCACATCCAGGTCCGGTTCCCACACATCCTCACGGCCGCCGCCAAATCCGAAGGTACGGAAACCGGCATTTTCCAGCGCCACATTCCCGGCCAGAATATAGAGATCTGCCCAGGATATTTTCTGCCCGTACTTCTGCTTCACCGGCCACAACAAACGGCGGGCTTTATCCAGGCTGACATTATCCGGCCAGGCATTCAGCGGGGCAAAGCGCTGCTGCCCCCGCCCGGAACCGCCCCGGCCATCCGCAGAGCGATAAGTGCCGGCACTGTGCCAGGCCATACGGATAAATAACCCGATATAGCTTCCCCAGTCTGCCGGCCACCAGGCTTGCGATTCTGTCAGCAACTTATGCAGATCTGCTTTCAGTGCATAATAGTCGAGGCTGGCAAAGGCCTGCCGGTAATCGAAATCTTCATCCAGCGGATTTGAACGACGTGAATGCTGGTTTAACAGGTCAACCCGTAGCTGGTCAGGCCACCAGTCCCGCGGACGGGTACCGCCGCCTGTAACCTGAGGTGTGACAGCGGCATGAAAAGGACATTTACCTGCACTCTCTGCAGGAGGGTTAGTATCGCTCATGGTCATACTCCGGTCTTAATGGTTGACGCCACTCTATACGGCGGGGCCCCTGACACCAACCTGTCTGGACCGATGTATTTGATAGCTATTTCCTTATGTTTTTGAAGAAGTTAGCGCAAATTCACTTCACGGCAAGGTCAGCAGGCAACCTAAAAAAGAGATAACCCCTGCGTGGCGGAGGGACGGGTGTTACCGCAGGCTGACTAGCGAAAATTCAGTGTATGCGGGAATAACGCACCCCGAATGGCATGCTAACGACAGCGAACCACTGTCTCTCTGAGCAGGCGCTAAGCGCATTCCCTGGCAACAAACACTGACGGCAAAAAGAAAGAATATGGCCGGTTAAGCCATGTTTTCCGTCACGACACCCGCGATGGCGCGGCCAGGCAATCACGCGGCAGCAAACCACTGGCGGCAAAAAAGAAAAAATGCCCGGTTAAGCCACCCGCGTTATCCGTGCCGGATATGACGGGACTATGGCTCTGTCAGGCCATCGTTCAGCAGGCGAATATGTTGCTCCAGCGCATGAACCAGCCAGGAAATATGACTGGTCTGCGGTGATTTCACCGCACTCAGCAGCGTCAGATGGCCGCTGCTGGCTTTCCGTGCCAGTCGTCGCAGGCAAACCTCAGCCTCTGCATGCGTCAGTTCTGCCAGGTAGCGTTTACCAAAGGTCTGAAAGTCAATCTGCTGATGATGATAGGCCTTGCGCAGTTCTGCGGAGGGGGTGATCTCAGGGCACCACTCATCCATTTGCAGCGAAGATTTGCTGATCCCACGGGGCCATAGGCGATCAGCCAGCACCCGCCAGCCATCCTGTCCGGTTGCCGGGTCGTACACCCGTTTAAACGTCATCATTTGTCTGACCTCACTTACGCGGAAAACTGAGTCCGCCTTTACTTTCAGCTTCACCCGGCTTGTCAGTATCCCCCCTTAAGCATGAATTTTCGCTCAGAATTCCGCCAGCCACTGCCACCAAGGGGTCAAAAAGCCATTACGGTTAAATATCTCTCTAAAGATATACTCAATTATTATTTCCCTGCCGCCGATTACTGCCTAAAATAGTCAAAGCGGTCAGCCTTGCGGGCTGGCCTGTTTTTTTTCTCTTTTTCTTTGGAAGGTGTACTGTGCCAGCATGGTTATCTCTTGCCGCTGAATCATTCTGGCCGATGTTGCACGCCGGATTGACTTTCACAATCCCTTTGACGTTATTGTCATTTGTTCTGGGACTTTCTCTGGGCTTTATTGTCGCGCTGATCCGTCTGTACGGACCTAAACCGTTAAAGATCTTCGCCCGTTTCTACGTCTGGCTGTTACGGGGTACTCCCCTGCTGGTCCAGTTATTCCTGATTTTCTATGCGCTGCCGAGTGCAGGGATCACTATTTCTGCCTTCCCTGCGGCGGTGATTGGCTTTACCTTAAACATCGGCGCCTACTCGTCTGAAATTATTCGTGCCACCATTAAATCGGTACCGGTCAGCCAGTGGGAAGCCGCACATTCCATCGGAATGAGCTGGCGACAGGCACTCAGCCGCATCATTCTGCCACAGGCGGCGAGAATTGCGGTTCCGCCGTTATCAAACACCTTTATCTCCTTAGTGAAAGATACCTCACTGGCGTCGGTGATCACGGTACCGGAAATGTTCCTGGCCGCACAACGTATAGCCGCCGTGACGTATCAGCCGCTGATCCTCTATACCGAGGCGGCACTGATTTATCTGTTCTTCAGCACAATTCTTTCTGCGTTGCAGAACAAACTGGAGATTCATTTCTCCCGCGAAGAGAAAGCGGAGTCGTAAGCCGATGATTTCATTAAACGGGATTAACAAATATTTTCAGGACAACCATGTGCTGAAGGATATCTCGCTGCAACTGCCTAAAGGCTCAGTCACCGCGCTGATCGGCCCTTCCGGCAGCGGGAAAAGTACTTTATTGCGTTGCCTGAATCTTCTGGAAACACCGCAGTCCGGGAGTATCACGCTCGATCAGGAAACCCTGACTTTTAACGGAAAAGCGCTGCGTACCCGGGACATCCAGCGCATCAGCCGCCAGACCGGCATGGTATTTCAGAACTTCTCTCTGTTTCCGCATAAGACGGTACTGGAAAACATCACCGAAGGTCTGCTGGTCGTGCACAAATGGAGTAAAGGCGACGCTATCGCCCGCGCCGAAACCTTGCTGGAAAAAGTAGGCCTGCTGCATAAACGTGATGTGATGCCGGCGACACTCTCCGGCGGGCAACAGCAACGGGTGGCCATTGCCAGAGCCCTGGCCCCTTCCCCGAAAGTGCTGCTTTGTGATGAACCGACATCCGCACTGGACCCGGAGCTGTCTGCAGAAGTGGTGGCCGTGCTGAAACAGCTGGCAGAAGAAGGGACTACCATGCTGATGGCAACCCATGATCTGCGGCTGGCCGCCTCGGTGGCGAGCCACACTATTTTTCTGGAAGCCGGTGAAATCATTGAAACCGGAGATTCCGCACAACTGTTCAGGCACCCGCAGAAAGCCAGGACTGCCCAATACATTGCCACACTGACCGGCGGCCTCTCTGCCGTTGGCCGGGACTGATATTACTTAGGAGCAATTAATGAAAAAAACAACACTGTTACTCTCAGCCCTGTTATCTCTGGGTGTTGCTCACTCAGCGCTGGCAGATGATTCTCTGGCAAAAGTCCGCTCAGCCGGTGAGCTGACCATCGGTACCGAAGGGACCTACGCGCCTTTCACTTTCCATACGATCTCCGGTGACCTGACCGGATTTGACGTGGAGATCGGCCGTGCGATTGCACAAAAACTGCATGTTAAACCGGTCTTTGTGGAAAGCAAATGGGACGGCCTGATCGCCGGTCTGGATGCAAAACGTTATGACGTGGTCATTAATGAAGTGGGGATCACCCCGGCCCGTGAGAAAAAATATGATTTCTCACAGCCTTATATTGCCTCCAAAGCCGTGGTAATTGTGAAAAACAGCAACGACAGCATTCACAGTTTCGCCGACCTGAAAGGGAAAAATGCTGCCCAGTCGCTGACCAGTAACTATGCGCAGCTGGCCCGTAATGCAGGGGCTAACCTGGTCAGTACCGATGGGTTTAACCAGTCTATCGATCTGGTGGTTCAGGGCCGTGCAGATGCCACTCTGAATGATAAGCTGTCATTCCTGGACTTCAAAAAACACCGTCCTGATGCGCCGGTTAAGATCGTTGCTTCAGAAGACAATGCCAGTGCATCCGGTGTTCTGATGAGAAAAGGCGAATCGTCTCTGCAGGGTGCCATCAACGATGCTCTGACCGATATGAAAAAAGACGGGACTTACCAGAAGATCTCTGAAAAATACTTCGGCGAAGACGTTTCTCACTAATCGCCAATCGCTTCGTCAGTGACCCCCGGCCCGGCCGGGGGTATTTTTTTATACAGAGCCAGACGGCTTACGGCCGGATGATTGTCGCAAGTACAGGTATTAACCTTATATCTCCCGGTGCGGTTTTCTGCTCTGCGGGCCAACGGGTGGGAAGAGCTCTCCCCGTATCACCGTCTGCCTCAGGCACACTGCCCCTGTAACGATATTGCCGGAAGCCAACGAAGAACAGGCTGAGTGGTCTTCTGCTGATGTCCCTCAGCCACCTGGCGGAGGGATACCGGCTGGCGTTCAGGCGGTGGCGGACCATTCCCGTGATAAAAATCCCCGGATCGCTGCCGTCTCTGCATCCCGGAGGTAAGCATCATCGCCGGAGTGATGCCGCCCGGCGGATGCCCGTGTCAGCCGACGCTCAGTAATCATAGAGGTCCCTGGCAGACCCCGGGAAAAAGTCCGGAGTATCTGATCTCCCGGTCAGTGAACCAGCCCAATCCAGCCATGAATTCCCATATAGAGCCCCACCACAGCCATCAGGCCTCCGGAAAGATAAGGCGCTCGTCGGGCAAGGGCATCGAACCCGCCCCAGCGTTTAGCTACCTGCCGGACACTGAGCGCCGCACCGACACCGACCGTCACCAGAGTTAACGCCAGTCCGAGACTGAAACATAACACCAGCGTAGCTCCCAACATCATGGCCTTCAGCTGAAGGCAAATTAACAACACGGTGATCGCTGCCGGGCAAGGTATCAGGCCACCTGTCAGCCCGAACAGCAGGATCTGTCCGTTCGTCACTTCTTTACCGGTAAAGCGATGCTCAATATCCTTCGCATGTGCCAGGGCGTGAGCATCCTGGTATTCAGCCAGGTCTGCGCCGGAACCCTCACCACCGGAAAGGTCATGGCTGTGGCCGTCCTCGCTGAATTTCACATTGAAATCATGAACATGGGAACGATGCATCAGTGACAGACGAACGTCAAAAGTGTGAGGTTCCGGGACCGGGGTCATGGACTCCAGATAATCGCCGCCATCGGTAAATTCGAAGATCTGAGAGAAAGCATGGTTTTCACGCATCGTGGTTAATGAAACTTCACCGGCATGCCATTTCTGGCCACTGAGCGTCCGCAGTCGCCAGTGAGGACGTGCTCCTTCCTCTGAAATTGACAGTTCAATGACCCCATGGCCGGTATCGATCCGCCGGGTTTCATCATGATGGTGATGGTGATGCGGTGGGTTGCCGTGCATCGCTTTCAGCCACAGCTTTTCTCCCCGCCAGGTCTGCCAGACTATCCAGCCAGCCGTTGCGAGGATAATGACCGCAGAAACCAGTTGCAGCCAGGGTTCAGCCGATTCAGCCGTAAACTTTTTGCTGATAAACATCCCTCCGAAAGCGATGAGCCAGACGATAACCGTATGTGACAAGGTTGCGGCCAGGCCAAGCATTACCGCCTGGCGTACTGTCCCTTTAATCGCAATGATAAACGCTGCCATCATTGTTTTTGAGTGTCCCGGTTCCAGCCCATGCAGTATGCCCAGCAAAATAGCGCCGGGAATAAAAAACCAGGCATTACCTTGCTGAAGAAGCGTCGTAAATTCAGTCACAGAAATCATTCCTAAGGTTTAACGTTGCGCCAATTCTACTCCCCCCCAGTACAATATACTACCCCCCAGTAGAACCGGGTGGTAAAATCTGCGCAGTTTTCTGGAACGTGGAGCCCTGTCGTGTCGCATACTATTCGTGATAAAAAAAAGCTGAAAGCCCGGACAAACAAGATCGAAGGCCAGGTGGTTGCCCTGAAGAAAATGCTGGATGAACCCCATGAATGCACCGCTATATTGCAACAGATTGCCGCAATACGCGGTGCAGTGAACGGTTTATTACGGGAAGTGATTAAAGGACATATCAATGAGCATATCGTTCATGAAAGCGAAGAAACTCAACGGGAAAAAGACATGGATATTGTACTGAAAGTACTCGACTCCTATATGAAGTGATGCGGGCGAAGCGCCGCTAAGCTGCCTGTTCCGGATAAATCAGCGTTCTTATCTGCAAACCGGGGGGCTCTTCGGGTCACAGACCACAACTGTCAGGGTATTCCACATCAAAAAGAAGACCCGGCCGGCTGGCCGGGTCTGAGAACCGTTCAGTTAAGGCGGTTGTCGGATCATTTCGGACCGGCGTTTGCCATCACATAGGCCGGTACACTGGCACTGGCAGTGACAGAGTAAGAATAACTGACCGGAGAGCTGAACGTAGTGCCGGTGGCCGACGTACCAGTAGTTCCGCTGTAGGTATTATTCTTCTCGTAGAACGCATCGGTATAGCTGCTGCCGTCGTTAGTCAGCGTATTAGTATTATTCGTCTTCAGGAAGTAGTTTGATTCGGAATATACCACGCTGCCATTCACCAGCTGCAGTGCTTCATATTGTTGTTTCGGATATTTATTGCCGTCTGTTGCGGTATTGTAATCCGTGCCTGAGTAAGTTTCGCTATTATCAAAATAGTTACTGTACGCATGGATCCAGCCACGGAATAACGGACGTCCCCGCACGTTCGGACCAATCCAGTTATGGTGTAAGGTCACGTGCAATTTCCCTGTCCCCTGCCAGGAGTCAGAGGTATTAGCCCCCACGACCATCGCCAGACGCTCACCGGCGAGATCCGTATTATATCCCACCCAGTTCCAGACCGGATCCGGACTCATATTGACCCAGCTGTCACTGAAGTAAAGGTGGTTATACGACAAGGTCACATTATCTGAACTCAGTGCCACACTCATCAGATCATCACTGGTGTCATAAATGGCGCAGTGGGTGATCAGGGCATTGGTGACCCGGCGTAAAGAGATGCCTTCGTAATTGATCCCGACTTTTTTAGTGCTGTCAGAAGAGCCGTAAACCTGCTGAGGCATTGCCTGTAAATCTGATATTTTCCCGAAGAACGTCAGGTTAGAAACCTTAATGTTCTGGATATTTGTGCCGCTGGCCAGCAGTTCACCGTCAAACTTTAGCTGGATATTTTCCAGTACCGCTTTGCCCCCCGCGGCCCCCTCAATGGTCGTGTTGTTATTGCTGGCTGACGAGAATGTCAGGGTGGTTAATCCTGCACCTCCGTAGATGGTGCCGCTAACGATAATATGATGCTGACCACTGCTTACCGCGCTTTCCAGCTGACTGAGGTTAGTCACGGTGACTGCTGTATAGCTATCGCCGCCGGTTGTGTTTGAGAATCCGCCGGTATCTGCCGCCGAACACGCAAATCCACCAAGACTTAATGCTGCCAGTAGTGAAGCCTGTACCATCCGTAATTTTGTTTTCATAATAACCTTCTTAGTGATGTTATAAGTTAAGTTGTGTCTTATCGACAAACGTAATATTGCACTTATAGCGCATCACTTGCCCGCGATTGAGGTTGTCGGCTGAAGGATACAACAATTGGTATTCCAGCCACTGTTTCAGAGGCAAAAATAACGGATTTTCCGGGGAAGATAGCTTAGACCCGAACGTTTCAGACGCCGGTCTGTCAGGCCGATCGGGCCGAAGATTCTCTGCATCATTAAGGTTCTGTCGGGATAGCTAAAAAAAGGAAAGACTCAAAGACCGAAGTACATCAGTACATCAGTACATATAGCGAAACTCTGAGACCCGGCTATATAGCGAAAGCAGAAAGCGGAGTGACTTAGCGTCAGCTGTAAATCACTTGCCGGTTCAGGCCGGAGCACAGTCCATTGCACAGCGCCATCTTCTGTTGCCGGCCGGGCAGAACTCTCCCTCCGGGGCCGGCGCAGGCCTCTGCTTGTAAAGAGACGGCCGGATAGCCGGTTTCTTCGGTGAATTTGCCGGCTGTGATCAGACGATGGCCGGGAGAGACGTCTCCCCGGCCCCCTGCCGGCGCCTGTAACGCCCGATAAGACAGCCCGTCGTCAGCGATTGGCGGCAGGGACTACTGCCATTTCATTTCACCGGTATTCACTTTGGCACTGAGTTCCAGTGAACTCACATCCCCCAGATTCGGCCAGGCTTTCTCCATCACCCGGGTCAGGGTCGCTGCGTCATGATGCAGCTGTAACGCACGTTCGAAGTCTTCCAGGTATCTCAGTGTAAAACTCACCGCCTGATCACCTGGCAGTGCCTCGCCCAGATAATGGCCCGGGATCACTCGTCGCGGGTGTAATGCCAGCATCTGTTTCAGGGTATCCCGCCACTCTTTCCGGCTTTCCGGGGTCTGGGTGTCTGCGGTCCAGACATGGATCCCTGCATCCACGGCGGTTCCTCCCAGCAGGGTTTTTTCTTCCGGGAACCAGACGTAAGCTTGCTGTGAGCCTGCCTCACGAATCTCTACCGGCTGACCTTCGAATGTAAAACGGGTCTGCGGGATCACCTGCGGAGTAAACAACTGCCCCGGAGCTCCGTCCTGCATTTTAGGCCCCCAGTAGGCCAGTTTCGCTTTTTGTGTCGCCTCAATATGGCTGACGACCCGGGAGGTCGCGACAATACTGACCCCGGGAAAGGCTTTCACCAGTGGCTCCAGCCCAAAATAGTAATCCGGATCACCGGCAGTGATCACTATTTGCGTCAGTTTCTTACCGCTGCTATGGATCAGCTTCACCAGCTGCTCTCCGTCTTTGACACTGAATTGTGCATCAAACAGAATCGCGTCTTTTTTTCCGGTCACCAGTGTGGAAGAGACCGGAAAAATACCGTTTGCGCCGGGGTTATATACGGTGAAGTCTAAAGGTGCAGCGGTAGCCGTGGTGATCCCAGCCAGTCCGATCACCAGGGTCAGTGCTGATGCTTTCATAGTTGTGCTCTCATCAAAGTAGGTTTCAGGCCGGATTTGATCGCGCCCTCCGGCGAAATATTCTTAGGTTTGTCGGTTTTCATTCTAACCGTTTCATAAACTGTTAAAATTACCGTAACAAGAGATGCTATGTTTCATAATCCGGACAGATGAGGTAGCAGTGGACAGAATTATCGCCGCACGGGTGTATATCGCCATCTGCGAGTACGGCAGCCTCAGCGCGGCCTCCCGGGGATTACAGATGTCCCGACCGATGGTCAGTCGATATCTGGAAGCCATGGAACAGTGGGCCGGTACCCGCTTAATTCACCGTACGACCCGCCACCTGACGCTGACCCCGGCAGGCGAGAGTATCCTGCAGAAGACACGCCAGCTCAGCCGTCTGTCGGACGATATCGGTGAGCTTTCACGACGGGCGATCCCCTCCGGAATATTGCGGGTGGCCTGTGCACACTACACGGCAGCCGATATTATCAGCCCGATGCTGCCACGGTTTCTGCTGCGTTACCCTGAGCTGCGCATCGAGCTGGACATCAATAATCGCAGGGTCAGTATGGTAGGGGAACGGATTGATGTGGCTATCCGTATTACGGATAACCCTGAACCTGGCGCAATTGCCAGGCGGATCGGCGAATGTGCGTCGGTGCTCTGCGCTTCACCGGAATATCTGGCCATCCACGGCAGGCCGGCAGACCTGGCCGGACTGGCAGAACATAATTGCCTGTGCTACAGCAATTTTGCCGATCAGCGCTGGTCTTTCACCACGGCTGAAGGAGAAACCCTGTCTCAGGCAGTAAACGGTAATCTGAGCGCCGGGATATCTTCGGTACTGCTGGATGCCGCACTGGCAGGCTGCGGCATAACGCTGATCCCGCTGACCGAGGCCAGCAACTGGCTGGAGAACGGACGGCTCGAACGGGTTCTGCCCCAACTGACCCCCGCCTCGATGGGTATCTATGGCATGTACCTGTCGAGAAAGCTACTGCCTGCCGCACTGCATCTGTTCCTTGATGAGGTCCAGCAGAGTTTACAAATGTCCGCCAGGACTTCCGGCGGACAATGAAACAGCGGCAGCCGGGGGCTGCCGCTATACGCTATCGGAAACGGCACCGGACTGCCTCAGAGTGCGCCGGTCGTTGTCTGGCGGTCCGGACGATAGGCCCGGTAGTAAATCAGGGCTACAAAAATCGCCCCACCCGCCGCATTACCGGCAAATACCGCCACAAAATTAGTGAAATAATCGCCCCAGTTCCCCTGCCCTGCAAAAATGGCCGCCGGGATAATAAACATATTCGCTACCACGTGCTGAAAACCAATAGCGACAAACGCCATTACCGGAAACCAGATACCCAGGATTTTTCCGGCAGCGTCTTTACCTGCCATTCCCAGCCAGACCGCCAGACACACCAGCCAGTTACAGCCAATCCCGGAGACAAATGCCTGCAGGAAGGTGGCCTGTGTTTTCGCAGTGGCTATCGCCAGGGTACTTTTCAGAAACACCCCTTCAGTCATTCCCAGCAGATGCCCGAAAAACCAGGCGACCGCCACGCTGCCGATAAAGTTGGCAATCGTCACCCAGAACCAGTTACGTACCAAAGCAGCCCAACTAATTTTTTTAGATAATGCCGCGATAGTCATCACCATCATATTCCCGGTCAGTAATTCTGCGCCGGCAAGCACGGTCAGAATTAATCCAAGCGGGAAAACCATCGCCCCAAGCAGCCCTCCGAACGAGCCCCAGTCAGCGGGTAATCTGGCCGTCACATGCAGGTCCAGCAGGAACCCGATGGCGATAAAGGCACCGCCCAGAAAACCCAGTATCAACAGATTCTGTATCGAATGATGGCTTTTTTTCACGCCGGCCTGAACGGCCTGTACTGCAATTTCATTAGGTGTGCTGAATGACATGATGACCCGGTAATGTAAACACCGCAAAACGGCTTAAGTGAATCGGTGGTCATAACCCTGACCCTGATTGTCATAATGGTGCTGACATCAGTGATAGTAGTTCGATTAGCGACACTTTCCAACGTAAAGGTTACAAGGTTTTAACTATCACCCGGGGGAATAATTAGTCCTGAATTTAAGTCTCCATAACAGCAGAGTGTTAATAGTGCTGATAAGTAAACCGGTTAGCATAAAAAACAGCCACCGGTATGACCGCACATGCAGATAACTGCCACCGACCGGGAGTGTTATTCTTAAGAAGAATGACAAGTTAACCAGGGCCCTTCATTCAGCCTAAGGAGCAGAAAATAGTATGAGTACGTCCTCTTATGTCCCGCCTGAAGTCTGGAAAAACGATCAACCGCTGGGGGGTAAATTCGGGGGGATTAATCGCCCTGAATCCGGTGCCCGTCATCAACAGGAATTGCCTGCAGGTCCGCATCCCTTCCAGCTTTACTCACTGGGGACACCGAATGGTGTAAAAGTCAGTGTGATGCTGGAAGAGTTACTGCAACTCGGTATTGAAGGTGCCCGTTATGATGCCCACCTGGTAAATATCATGCAGGGTGAACAGTTCGGATCCGGTTTTGTAGAAGTTAACCCTAACTCGAAGATCCCGGCGCTGGTCGATCAGAGTGGCCCGGAGCCCGTCAATCTTTTCGAATCCGGAGCCATGCTGCTTTATCTGGCCGAAAAATTTAACCGCTTTATCCCGTCCGACCCTGTCGGACGTGCATCCTGCCTGTGCTGGTTATTCTGGCAAATGGGTAGTGCCCCGATCCTGGGCGGTGGTTTCGGACATTTCTTCGCCTACGCACCGGAAAAAATGGAATACCCAATCAACCGCTTTACGATGGAAGCCAAGCGTCAGCTGGATGTGCTGGATAAGCAGCTGGCGAAACACACCTATATCGCCGGTGAGGAATATACGATTGCCGATATGGCCATCTGGCCATGGTATGGCGTGCTGGTTCTGGGAGGTATTTATGAAGGCTCAGCCCGGTTCCTGGATACCGCGTCTTATAAGCATCTGAACCGCTGGGCAGAATTAGTCGCTCAACGTGAAGCGGTTAAAAAAGGAAGAACCGTACTGAAGATGTGATCACTTTCGGTACAGGCCGGACTGTCCCCGGCCGGTGGTCAGCCTCCCCGCGCCCGGGAGGCTGCTGCTTTCCCTATACCGGCCACTCACACCCGTCATGCCAGTTGCTGTTCATCATCGTCGGTGCCTCTCCCCCGCGGGGACGACATCAGGAGTTCACCGGGTACTGCAGCAAGCTAAAGGTATGACGGTTTTTCAGGAAGCCCGCGATAACCTCTGACGGCACCGCCACGCTAAACAGGAACCCCTGTCCCAGCTGGTAACCCTCGCGGATCAAGGCATCCCGTTGTCCCGCATCTTCAATACCTTCCGCGACCACATCCAGTTCCAGCTCCGTCGCCAGCAACCAGAGTGCCTTAATCACCGCCAGTCCCTCTTTACCTTTACTCAGGCTGGCGACAAAACTCCGGTCAACCTTAATCACATCCACAGGGTAGTCGCGGATATTTGCCAGGGCCGAATAACCGGTACCAAAGTCATCGAGCGAGATCCGTACGCCCTGCGCTTTCAGCAGGTTCAGTGCACGGAACACATACCCGGCTCCGCGACCGTCAAACATATGTTCGGTGATCTCAATCTCCAGCAGTGCCGGCGGGATACGGTAATGTTCCAGCTGCTGCAGTACCTTTTCGGCGTAGTTATCACGCATAAACTCCACCGGAGAAGCGTTGACCGACACCGGCACCACTTCCAGGGCGTTATCTATCCAGCACCGGATATCAGCAAACACTTTGTCACGGATAATATAACCAATACGTTCCATTAGCGCGTAGTTTTCAAACGCTGACCAGATATCCCCCGGGAAGCACAGCTCACCCTGGCTGTTAAAAAAGCGCATCAGCGCTTCCAGCCCGATGATCTTCCCGTCCTCTAACCGGACCTTCGGCTGATAAAACGGTAAAATGGCTTCATCGGAGATCAACTGCTTTGCCAGTTCCATTTGTCCCCGCGTGGCATCGACGGCATCTGACATCACCGGGTCATAACAGAGGACCCCGCCGCGACCGTTCTTCTTCAGCTCGTTCAGGGCGATATCTGCGGCTTTGATCATGGCGGTGCTGTCTGCGGCCTGTTGCGGGAAAATAACACCGCCCATACTGAGGCTGATATAGATAGTCTGCCCCTGATACGTCAGCGGCATCGCCGTATCCGCGATCAGTTTATACCCCGCCCCCAGCAACGCCTGAGTATCTTCAATGCCCGGTAACACGGCGGCAAATTCATCACCACCGATACGGGCAATAAAGGCATCGCCACTGAGTGATTTTTTCAGCCGGTTAGCCACCACTTTCAGCAGATAATCGCCTGCCGGGTGTCCCAGGGTGTCATTCACCAGTTTAAAATAGTCCAGGTCTATCAGTAACAGTGCCAGAGACCGGTTCTGATACCCGGCCTGACGCAGGTACTTTTTCAGTGTGGTGTTAAACATGCGCCGGTTGGGCAGTCCGGTCAGTTCGTCATGCTCACTGATATATTTAAAACGTTGCTCTGCCTGATGTAAGCGGGTGATATCCCGTGAGACACAGAGAATACTGGTCACCCCACCCTCAGCGTCCTGCAACGGGGTAAGAATATTATCCCAGTAAAAGGGCTTGTTTTTTTCCAGCTGACTTTTCCCCGAAAAACGAACATTCCTGCCGGTATTAGCCAGTTTCAGGGCCTGACGGCCACGTTTACGTATTTCGGGAGGCAGCAGATTTAACCAGTCCATGCCGAAGCCGGAATCCGGCGGGACCCCGAGTGCATTGCACCCGGACAGATTCATATCGATTAACTCACCCTGCAGATTGATCAGTTTGATGCAGTCAATACTCGCATCCAGCATGCTTTTATACATCCGCAGATGCTGCGTGATATTCTCGCGGGACTCCTGCAGTTCATCAATATCGATGAATTTGATCAGCCAGAGGTTGCGTGCGCGGATAAAATAGCCATAGGCAATAAACCAGCAATAATGCCCTGCCGCGACGACCAGCCTGACCCGCTGGTGGAAGACCTGATAATGCGCTGAGGATTGCCCCCAGGCTTCATGAACCCGGGCCTGGTCCTCCGGGTGCAGCCAATGCACCCAGAGTGATTCAGGTGTCGACGGGGTCACCGACATGGTTTGATGCCAATGCTGATTGGCCGCGACTTCCTGCCCGCAGCCAGAGATACACCAGGCAGGTAGAGGCAGGCTGTCGAAAAATACTTCTTTAAAGATCTGAAATGCCTCCGCCGATGCAGAGGATGTGGGATCAGTTATCACTGATTCTTCTTTTAGTGGTTGTTTTTTATTATTCATTTAGCCTGACCAACATTATGACCCAAAATAAGATTAACCAATCATTACCACTTTCCCTGAATAAGATATCACTACTCTTAATGATTTAGCCGACGTTTGTACCCAACTTCACACAATGACTTCTCTTCCCGTTCCTTACGGATCATTTTCCCTGAAGGGCAGATTTTTCCTGAAGACGGCGGTAGTTATTCAGCCAGCGACCGCTGACCAGTCGCCACCAGAAACAGCTTCCTCTCACCGCCCAGTCCATAAACATGCCCAGCCAGACGCCGGTCACGCCCATGCCCAGATAAATTCCCAGCAGATACCCCAGTACGACCCTGGCCCCCCACATACTGAACATCGAGACGAACATCGCAAAGCGGGCATCACGCGCGCCTTTAAAACTGGCGGGTAACACCCAGGAGGTGGCCCATATCGGCATAAATGCCGCATTCAGCCAAATCAGGTGTTCCGTGACTCTGATAACCTCCGGATCCCGGGTATAAAACCGTGCCAGAACCCCTGCCAGTGGCACAGAAAGCAGCGCCAGACTGCATAGCCCGAGGGTAGCGAGCCAGAAAACATGACGTACCTCTACCGTTGCCTGATAAACCTGATTTCGCCCCAGCCGGGTTCCGGTAATGATAGTGGACGCCGAACCGAGGGCATTACCCGGCAGGTTGATTAATGAGGCAATCGAGAATGCGATAAAATTCCCGGCAATTTCACTGGTGCCCATCCCGGCCACATACACCTGAGTAAGGAGTTTACCACCGTTAAACAATACCGACTCAATACTTGCCGGAATACCGATACTCAGTACCTCACTGAGGATCGCCGGATTCCATCGCCGGAAATAACTTTTCAGTGGCAGCGTGAGCGCCCCGTTCAGACGTCCCCTCAGGACCACGATCACTACCAGCGCACCGAGGTAGCGGGAAATCGTCAGCCCCCAGCCTGCACCAGAGAAACCGATGCCATGCCACGAGAAGCACCCATAAATGAGCACACTGGTGATAACAATATTCAGTATATTCATCCCGGCGTTAATCAACATCGGAATTTTGGTATTTCCTGCGCCGCGCAGTGCGCCACTGCCGATAAGGGCAATGGCCGCCGCCGGATAACTGCAGGCTGAAATCTGCAGGTAATTGAGTGCAAAAGCTTTTACCTGTGGTTCTGCGCTGCCGGCTATCATATCGATGATCACGTGTCCACGAAATTCGATGATCACCACCAGCATCAGGGAAAGAAGCGTCATCAGTCCCAGCGACTGACGGGCTGCGGCTTTGGCTCGCTCACTGTCCCTTTTCGCCAGACTGAAGGCGACCACCACGGTGGTCCCCAGGTCTACCGCCGCGAAAAATGAAACGATCACCATATTAAAACTATCCGCCAGCCCTACCCCGGCCATGGCCGCTTTTCCCAGCCAGCTGACCAGAAAAGTGCTGAGAACCCCCATTAACATGACACAGAGGTTTTCTATCAGGATGGGCAATGCCAGCGGAGCTATCTCCCTTTTCAGCAAGGTCGTATAACGTCTGCGCCTGGGGTACCAGGGGGTTCTTTTTATTGCATCAGTTAACACTAAGCCAGGATTTCGCACAGCGATACCAAATCATCTGAACAGGAAAGAGAGGAATAATCAGTGGTTCCCGGCGCAGGGAAACCTGTGGGCCACTATTCATACCGTAAAGGATACCGCCCGGGAGAAAAGCGCGGTGATGTAATTTTATACCCGGTGGGCTAAAAAGACTACCGATGGATTGTACAAACTCTGTCCCTGAGCGGAAGATAGCACCTCATACGCCCTGAGCATATATCCGTCAGCGCGGCCAGAGCAGGCCACGGTAAGACCGGAAACTTACGGTAAAATGCGCGATCCTGTCGGGTAACCCTGAAAATACGATGCCGTTAATACAAAAAAGGAGCCGAAGCTCCTTTTTTAATCTTTCGCTAAAACCGGTATCAGGCGCTGAGCCAGCCCAGCTTGATAACAAATAAAACAGAAAGAATAATCAGTGCCGGGTTAACTTCGCGGACTTTACCGGTCAGTAACTTAACCACCGTCCAGGTAATAAACCCGAAGGCGATACCATTTGCGATAGAATAAGTTAACGGCATCGCCAGCGCGGTCACCGTTACCGGTGCTGCCGTAGTGATATCTTTCCAGTCAATCTCAGCCAGTCCGGAGGTCATCAGTACCGCAACAAACAGCAATGCCGGTGCGGTTGCATACTCAGGGACACTGCCAGCCAGCGGCGAGAAAAAGAGTGACAGCAGGAACAGGATAGCGACCACAACAGAGGTCAGACCGGTACGGCCGCCGGCACTGACGCCCGCCGTGGATTCGACAAAACTGGTCGTGGTTGACGTCCCCAGCAGCGAACCGAACAGCGCCGCGGTGCTGTCTGCAACCAGGGCCTTGCCCATCGCAGGGATATTCCCTTTATCATCGGTCAGCCCGGCACGGCGGCTGACACCGATCAATGTCCCGGAGTTATCGAAGACATCGACAAACAGGAAGGCAAAAATCACACTGACCAGACCGATATTGAAGGCCCCGGCGATATCCAGTTTCAGGAAAGTCGGTGCGATAGACGGTGGTGCAGAGAAGATCCCGGCAAACGGTGTCAGACCCGACAGCATCGAAATGGCGGTGATGACCAGAATACCGATCAGTACAGCCCCCGTAATACGGCGGGCTTCCAGGATCACGATCAGGAAAAAGCCCAGGATAGCCAGTAACGGACCGGCTTTAGTGAGGTCCCCTAAGCCCACCAGCGTTGCCTGGTTACCCACAACAATCCCCGCACCTTCCAGCGCAATCAGCGCCAGGAAAAGACCAATACCGGCAGCGATTGCAGAGCGCAGCGGTAACGGAATGCTGTTGATAATCCATTCACGGATCTTAAACAGAGATAATGCGAAGAAGATTAATGCAGAAATAAAGACCGCCCCGAGAGCGACCTGCCAGTGATACCCCATATGCAGCACGACGGTATAGGTAAAGAAGGCGTTTAAGCCCATACCAGGTGCCAGAGCGATAGGCATGTTCGCAATCATCCCCATCAGTACAGAGCCAATGGCCGCTGCCAGACAGGTAGCCACGAAGACCGCACCTTTATCCATACCTGTGGCGCCGAGGATACTCGGGTTAACAAACAGGATATAGGCCATTGCCAGGAACGTGGTTAATCCTGCAATGATTTCTGTACGAACAGTAGTCTTATTTGCTTTCAACTTAAAGAGTCTTTCAAGCATGAGTCGGTCCTTTATAGATCTCGCTTATCACGATTTTTATTTTTAACAGTCTCTAAGAAAGGGTTGTCATCGTCCGGCCACTGACCGGAAATGCAAACCTTCATTCCACCCCAAAATGACATAAGCAAAACCCGTGCCATGACGCGGCACGGGTTCAGTATTCGGAATAAGTTCCTGCGAGAGGAGAAACCCCGGCCTGCACGATACTCTGCGCAAACGTTTTCTTACCGGCGCCAATCCTAATGATCCAGACCTCCGGGGGCAATAATTTTTTGTCCCTCGGGGGCGGAAAACAGAGACAGAAGCCGCTAAACCGGCTTCCGGCGGGAAAAGTGGCGATTAACTCACCAGCATCAGCTCACGTTCGGTAATGACCGAGCGCTGAGTCAGTGCCAGCAGACACTGCTGAACCGCGCGCGCAGAGGCTGACATAGGTAAGGCTGATGAGGTATTCAATGTTAATGGCAGGTGCAGGGACGGAGAAATAATTTTCGACATCCAGCCATTAATCGGTGCAGTGAGCGATTTTGCCGCCGATTCCGGCAATACCGAAACCCCCATACCACTGGAAATTGCTGCAGACAATGTCGACAATGATTCAATTTCACCAATGATATGCGCACTGAGGCGACGCAGGGAGAAGGCTTCGTCCACACGTTGTCTGACCGCACTGTAATCACGCGGCAGATACAGATTCATGCCGGCCACTTCCGAGAGATCAATCTGCGCCCCCGGAGAAACGCCTGTGCCGACCAGATACAATTCTTCCTGCATCAGTGGCTGACAGTTCAGGCCTTTCTCAGGCGTGCGATCGTAGAGCAGGGCCATATCCAGCTGACCGTTGATAACTTTCTCATTCAGGGCATGACCACTGTTTTCGTGCAGATAGACCAGAATATCCGGCCAGGTTTCACGGATTTCACGCAACAATGGCATGACCAGGGAAGACGCCGACGTGCCCGGGGCAAGCCCGATAGAAACCTGACCTGACAGGACATTTCCGGCGTTATGCACCGCCATCTGTGCCTGTTCACACTGCCGCAGGATGTTGCGGGCATGGGTGTAAAGCACCTTACCGGCATCGGTCGGGGTCACTCCACGTTTGGTGCGGATCAGTAGCTGCTGATCCATCTCACCTTCAAGGGTGGCGACCTGTTGGCTGAGTGCCGGTTGAGCGATGTGCAATACCTCTGCGGCCTGAGTGAGGCTGCCGATATCGACAATTTTCACAAAGTATTTCAGTCGTCTTAAGTTCATTTTCTCTCCCGTCACTAATCCGGATACTCAAAGCAGGCTGTGCCTGTGGCTGGATATACCGGTAGTTGCAATTAACAGGCCAGAAATGACTAAACCGTTTCGCTCACCCTGATGTCATAACAAAAACACTATGAAAAGAAGCCTTTTTGACGATTTTCTGTCCGCAATGACCACGCCGTCAGAGGCGGCTACCCGCTGCCGCCTGCACAAGGATAGTGCAGAATGTTTCCGTACAGTGCGTGAACCCGGGGACTCTATGAGTCTCCTTTTCTCTGCTGACCATGAACTACCAGGCATGACTCTCCTCTGAACAACGAGGACGCGATCGGTCCCCTGCCCGCCCGCCGCGTGTTGCCGGCAGTTGGGGGCGGAACACCGGGAGGTCTCCCTGCATGATACAGCCTGCATCGTCACGGGTCCGCAGCGCCGCATCCCGTGGCCGCTCCCCTTTCCCGCTGTCACATTTCAGCGGATGAAACGTCATAAACTGTCACACTATCACGGGAGGGCTGACGGCCCCGGTATTATAAAAAGTTATCGCTGAAAGCACAGAAAAGCCTGTCAGCGGATACCTGCCGCGGCACACCAGAAGATGTGGCTCGCCGGGAGCCTATACGGAATTCTGCGGGGTCGCCGTTAATGGCGCCCACAGTGAGGGGACAGCATATTTTCATCACATAACGGAATATCAGAAGATATGCCCTGCTGCGGGCCATTCAGTGGATCCGGCTGAACCAACATGGCTTATCATCGGGCCGGGCGGCCCCGGCCCGTCTGTTGTCCTGTTCACTTTTTCAGTGAGTCCGTCGGCAATAGTCCTTTGCACGGGCGGAATGCACGCCTCTGCAGGCCGTCAGGCTACATTGCCCGACCGTCACGCGATGCCTGCACAAACCCGGCGATTACAGGTATAATCCGCACATTATTCCACGAATTAAGATACAGACACCGATATGGCCAAACTCACCTTACAGGAACAGATGCTCAAAGCCGGATTAGTCAGCGATAAGAAGATGGCTAAGGTTCAGAGAACAGCAAAAAAATCCCGGGTTCAGGCTCGGGAAGCCCGCGAAGCTGTCGAGGAAAATAAAAAGGCACAGGCTGAACGCGCCAAAGAACTGAATGAGCAACAAAAACAAGCGGCACTTTCCCGGGAATATAAAGCCCAGGTAAAACAATTGATTGAGATGAACCGGATCACCGGTATCAAAGGTGATATCAGTTTCAATTTTACCGACAATAACCTGATCAAACAGCTCACCGTGGATAAAACCACCCGTAACCAGTTGATGAACGGCCGTCTTGCCATTGCCCGTTTGCTGAAAGAGAAGAGTGATATCGCCGATTATGCGATCATTCCGGCAAGCGTTGCGGATAAAATTGCACAGCGGGATGCCGACAGTATTGTCCTGAACAGTGCGCTGAGCCAGGAAGCACAGGACGAGGATGATCCTTACGCCGATTTCAAAGTGCCCGATGACCTGATGTGGTAAGGAAAAGCACACCCGCACGACACTGACGAGACTGTCCGGTTCTGCCGGTTCTGCCAGCGATGGCAGGTCCGGCAGGCTCAGAGCATTTTATACATCGTTTCTTTTTCACCGCCTGCGATACTTTCCTGCGGACGGTCAGGGACTCCCCGCCCAACCCGCTCCGCCCTAAGCCTCCGGTTTGCCGAATCAACCTCTGCGTCCTTCAGAAACCGGTGTTTCCGATGATCCGGGGCGGAAACCTGCCTTTATCGACGGATTACCTGTCAGCCGCGCCCTGTGAACTCTCCTTCGCCGGCAGGTAATACCGGACATCATTGACCACTTCGACACCATTATGTTTCTTTTATCAGCAAACAGTTTATTTCTCGCGAAAACAGCTTTGACAACATCGCCCTGGCCCGTTACTATGCGCCCCGTCTTCACGACAATTCCTCTGTAGTTCAGTCGGTAGAACGGCGGACTGTTAATCCGTATGTCACTGGTTCGAGTCCAGTCAGAGGAGCCAAATTTAAGAAACCCGATTAAGGAAACTTAAGCGGGTTTTTTGTTTATGCCCCATCGCAAACCCACTTCTAGTGGCCGATTCATCAGGTCAGCGTGAAAATTATTCCCTATGCATTTTCATTTTTGCCTACGCATCGGGAAAAATTGGTGGTCAAATTCGGGATCATGGTAGTTCGATGACGGAGTTACCTCCATATGCCCCTTACCGACGCGAGAATCCGTACTCTCAAACCTCCCGGTAACCCCTTTAAAGTTTTCGATTTACATAGTCTGTATCTTTTAGTCATTCCGGGCGGCTCACACCTCTGGTATCTCAAATATCGTATCAATGGAAAAGAATCCCACCCCTGCTTAGGTGCCTATCAGAAAATATCTATCTGAACAAATTCACTCCTCTATCTCTGACGAGGAGAAGTTAATGAAGCATTTATTAAAGCATAATGGCTCCGAAACACTCCTCGCTTATCTTCTGATTATGAATCCCGTAAACGTTTGCCAGAAGTTATTATTGATATCCGGGCACAAATTGGAATGTTATTGATAATTAGATAAAATGTACTCCAAATACCGGGTCGGTTTATGGATGATCAAGCTTTCCGGATTCTGAGAATTCACTAAAACATAGGAATTGATTTCGATACTGTAATTATCATGGCAATTAAAAATGATGTTTTCTTCAGTCACCTGGATAAAAAAAATACTGTTTATTTCGTTGATGATTTACAAAAGGAGAAGATTAGTTTTAGCTCATACTACACAGCGTGAACGCCCCGCGAGTATAAAACGGGGTAAGACTCATCGGACTGCTGAATGTGATTTATATCCAGAAAAGTATATTTTTTAGCGAACATGATCTTTCGATGTTCCATACGCGGCAAAGGACTGTTCAATAACTTTAATAACAGCTCTTATTTTTGCTGATTTCTTCAGGTCAGGATGTAAAACTAACCAAATATCTATCCAATCTTTATTTTCAGGGAATATACGAACAAGCTCAGGATCTTTCTCGGCCATAAATGATGAAAGCAAACCTATTCCTAAACCGTTTCGGGCAGCAGAGCGTATAAGCATTTGCGAATTGGATTGTAGTACAACATTGGGGTTAGTAATCTTTTCACCGCAGAAGTTATCCCAATGACGCGGCACTAAATCACGCGGAAACATCAGAAGATCATGGTCTTTCAATTGAGAACCCTGTACCGGTAAACCTTTCCTATCAACATATTCCTGTGCAGCGTAGAGTCCCATCTCAATAGTTGCCAATCGTTTGATTATCAATGTCTCTTCTTCAGGGCGAGCACCACGAATTGCCATATCAGCACTACGGTAAGAAATATCAGATATGTTTACAGCTGTTAACAGCTTAATGGTGATGTCAGGATGTTGTGTTCGTAGCATCTTCAATGCAGGTATAATGAATGCTTCAGCCATCGTATCGGTCGTTGCAATACTGACATTCCCGGAAAGACTGTCATCACCTTTCGATACCTTGCGATTAATTGCATGAATTGCATTTTCAATATCAATAGCATCAGGAAGTAACTCCTCACCTAATATGCTAAGAGAAAAATATTTTGGTGTACGAATAAAGAGTTTGGAATTAAGTGATTCTTCAAGTGATTGTATTCGTCTGCCGACCGTTGCTTGATCTACATGTAGTTCCATCGCAGCTTTACGCAAAGTACCACTACGGGCTAATGCAAGAAAAAAACGTGTATCATCCCAATTCATTAAGAGACATTTTTTTTGCAATTTCTGTAGGTTATCAGACATATGAGATGTATCTTTAATTCCATAAAAAGAAAAAAACATTACAATCATAATGATAGCACGTAACCCTCATCCCATCAATCAGTATTGCTGCAAAAATGCAGCGTTATGAAGCGTTTTTGCAGCTATTTCAGAGATGATTTTTTATGGTTAAATTTAAACGTGTCTTTGATCACAGATTTTTAATTGGTATCCTTTGTTAAGAATGTCTCCCTCTATAGCATCAGTTATCATCGGATTTGCTGGGATTATTATATTACAACACCCAAACATACCTGATAGAAAATCCCTTGCATCTCTAACTGGTTTGCTAGCTGGGCTATTTACTGCTTTAGCTTACTTCAATGTAGGTAAACTTGTTCAAACAGGAGAACCAGAACTTCGTGTAGTATTTTACTTTTCATTAATTGGTACACTTTTCAGTGGTGGGATACTTACCCTCATTGGATTTACAAAATTGGATTCCATATCTGCTATAATTATCTGTGCTATTGGTTTATTTGGAAGTATAGGTCAAATTACAATGACCTTTGCTTATGGACATGGCAATACTATTATTGTAAGTATTATTTCATATAGCACAATTATATTCTCAACTTTGATTGGTTATTTCATTTTCAATGAGCAATTAACATTAACTTCGTTTACTGGAATGATCTTAATTATTTTATCTGGGGCTATTGTTATTTTTAAACGACCTTCAAACAGGAAAAAAATAGTAACTGCCGCCGGATGAAGTAATAAAACAATCCAAGTGGCATGCAAAATCGAATTGGCCTGATGCATTTTTGTATGTTCCCGCCATTAAATACTTACGTTATTATTTAACACACGTTTCATATTACATATCAAACGTGACTGTTAGTTATCAACAATTAAATATCAGAATTTTTGGAGAATTCAATGCCAGAGAGTTTCGCGATAAAAAGTCAGCACAGCCATACAAGTAATTTTTTAATTTTACTATTTCTTGCTATGGCACTAATGTCAGCATTACTGAATAGTACAGCCCCGACCCCTCTCTACCCCTTTTATCAAAATGAACTGAGATTAACGTCTGTTAGTCTGAGTATTATATATGGTGCATATGCAGCAGGTGTACTTATATCACTACTATGTGTTGGTAATTTGACTCACAGGGTTAGTGATTTACGTTACATGATTATTCCCGCATTATTTATTGTTTTGACTGGCGCCATACTATTTACAATAGCAAATTCATTCATGATGCTGCTTTTTGCCCGTTTATTAGCTGGCATTGGAACTGGTGCATTAACCGGAGCGGCTAATATATCGCTAGTAAAATTTGGGCCTGGAGACCAGGGTAAAGCTGCAGCTCTGATAGCTACTTTATCATTCACAACCGGATTAGCGTTAGGACCGATTCTGAGCGGTGTAGCTATGCAAACAAACTTTCATCCTACATCATTCCCATTTTATGTCATTATGATCTTTACTTTTATTTCTCTGGGTGGGACTTTATTGACGTGGCATTCGAGTGATAATTCAGTACAAAAGAGGGTGTCTGAAAAACACATTACCCCTCATTCAAAAAGCAATAGCCTGAAGGAAGGATTACGCCTTACTGGAATTAGTTTCTTTTTATGTGCAGCTTCTTTATTTACATGCTGGGCTGTTGCTGCAAGCCTTTTCGCTATTGGCCCTACTGTATCTGAGTTATTATTGAACGTACATAGCAGAGGAGTTTTTGGATATGTAATTGCTATTTATCTTATTATCGCAGGTATTAGTCAGATCCTGAGTCGCCGTGTAGAAGCAAAACACTCCTTGATTTCAGGTTGTATTTTTCAGATCATTTCATTATTTATATTTTATATATCTATTGAACTAAATTCTATAGTTATTGCATGCATTGGAATGGCTATTGCAGGGTACGCATATGGTGCTATCTTTGTCGGAAGTGCAACACTTATAAATATAATATCTCCTAAAGAGAGTCACGCCAAACTATTATCATTATTCTATGTCATAGCCTATGTTGCCAATTGGGTCCCTGTCTTATTAGGGATTATTATAGATCACGCTAGTCTGCAACTCGCCGTTAATTTATTATTCCTTATCAGCTCAGTTACCTTTTTAATTCTCGTTATTATGATAAAATATCGTAACTTTAAAATTTTACAATAAAATTACGAACTACAAGGTTAACATCTATTCTCTATTAGTTTCAAGAATAATTTAATGAGCAATATTCACATCCATCTATGAGAGTTATCACCCAGATTACTGGCAGTAAAATGATAATAAACACATATCGCATTTAAATTGACAGTCACGTCTTATATAAGAAAACCTCTGGCTATGCCAGAGGTTTTTAATTTACTATATAACACCAACCATACTCTTATGATATTTTAAAGGTGAAAACTCAGTGATTTCGTATTCTGCTAGGTTATTTTTATGAAAAGGATCCTCCATTAGAATTTCTTTTATCTCAGGAAGACTTATTTTTCCTGTGGCTAGTATTACTCCACCTACCCTCGGCGTTTGTGGGCCTGAGGCAATAAATATTCCTTCATCATACTGTCTGTCAAGAAAAAGTCTATGTAATTCCAGCTGTTTATTTATTTCATCTAGTGAACATTTGTATGTTACTTTTATTACAAACATGTGAACCTCCTGATTTTAAAAACTGAAGGTGCATATCGTATCAGAGTTCAAGGTTATTTAGTAGCATGGTAATATTATTGTTTAAGTTACAAACCTCCAATAAATTTCATTAAACGAGTTCTTGCGTGTTATCTAAGCTATAATTATATGTTTTCTATGAATCTGAATTTCCGGGCGTTACAGTCAACAACCGAATTAGTTTCATTTCCCTAACATGAGTTACTGAAATGAGCAGTAAATGTCTATGGTGACCACGCCACATATATACCAATAGGCTGAAATGGAAAAATTATTTAGAGTACAGATATTCTTTCCATGAAAGACATAAGTTACGGCTATATTGTTACACTTGTACTGCCGGCCAATATCACCTCGTTCATCTGTGCTGTAATATTTAATATCTTGCTCACAGAATACCTACCTCCGGGTAAAAGTAAGAATTTACTCATTAAGCACTGTTAGGTCCGCCCACGGTTGCCGTACTTTCATAGCAAAAGTTCCAGAACTAAAATAGATTGCTTAAAACTAACATGAGTATAACTGTGTACCAGGAATAAATTAGCGGTTCCATGCTGTGGGCCCTGCTCGCCGCCTGCGGCATACTGACGGTACTGGCTACCTTTGCTCAACTGCTGATCGTGTTAAAAGTCGGCGGCGGTTTATATCTGCTGTGGCTGGCCTTCAAAGCCGGGAAATCGGCATTACGCCGTCGGGTCACGGAAACCTGTTTGCAGGAGACAAAAAAAACCGCCTACACCAGCCTGTTCCGCCAGGGAATATTGATGCATATTGGTAACCCGAAAGCTATTCTGACCTGGGTGGCCATTATGTCTGTGGCACTGAAACCCGGTGTGGCAGCCTCCACCTTACCGATGGTGATCGGCGGCTGTGCCGCAATCTGCGTGCTGGTTTTCTGTGGATATGCCCTTTTATTTTCTACCACAATGATGGCGGCTTTTTATCGCCGGATCCGTCGCGGTCTGGATGCTCTGTTAGCCGTCTGTTTTGCGATTGCCGGTCTGAAACTGGTTCTTAGCCGCAGCTGAATCCGTAATTTCCTGGCGATTCCGGGAAAATCGCGATCACTCCGGGTCTGCTGCGGTAGTCCCGGGTCTTACCTTTCTCCGCCGGTCTGATTTCGTTTTTCCACACCGCCGCCGGCATCAGAAAACCAGGTCCCCTGCCCCCTGCAGCATATATTCCCCACCAGCCACCCGATCCCTGTCCGCATAACTCTCAACACACCGGAACCTCCCCGCCTCCGCATTGCATATAAAATCACCGTTTTTTTTCATAAGAAAGTAGTATGGGGTGATTTAGTCATTTATATCAATTAATTACGATAATTCTCTTTTAGACTATATATACATATAAAATCTTATGATTTATACATTCAGACATCTCTTGGATCTGTGAAATTTTTTATCGAGGTGTTAATGCGTAGTTCTCCCCCCGACATGGTCACACCGTCATCAGCCCCGGTTGTACAGCAATTCAACCGTTCAATCGGCCTGATGTCTAACTTCTCTCTTGGTTTCACCTATCTTTCGCCACTGACCGCCGTTTATTCACTGTTTGCTCTGTCAATGACCCTGGCCGGCCCGCCCGCCATCTGGTGGATCCTGATTGCTGCCGCAGGCCAGATGCTGGTAGCTATGGTGTTTGGTGAGGTCGCCTCTCAGTATCCGATCACCGGCGGACTTTATCCCTGGGCGCGGTTGTTATGGGGTAAGAAATATGCATGGATTGCCGCCTGGATCTATCTGTGGGCACTGGTGGTCACCATCACCTCTATTGCAGAATACAGTGCAACCTTCGTCGCTTCCCTGTTCAGTTATACCCAGACAGCCAGCCATTTATTGCTGACCTCGGTATTACTGTTATTACTGATGATGGCGGTTAATCTCTCTGGCACCAGGAACCTTGCCCGTGTGGCACGTATCGGATTCTGGTGCGAAATTATCAGTGTGATCGCACTGGGTATTTACCTGTTAATTTTCCACCGTACCCAGCCTGTGGGGATCCTGTTTAATAGCATGGGTGCAGCCACCGGATCTGCCGGTTTCTCTCATGCCTTTATGACGGCCTCATTGCTGGGATTATTTATGTTCTTCGGGTTTGAAGCCTGCGGCAATGTGGCAGAAGAAGTCAAAGATGCCGGCAGGAAAATTCCGGTGGCGATGATACTCAGTATTTTCTTTGGCGCTATATCGGCCATTATTTCGGTACTGGGTTATCTGCTCTCCTATCCGAACCTGAAAGATATTGTCTCCGGTAAAATCCAGGACCCGATTCCGGAAATTCTGAATAATGCGCTCGGGACTGAGGGTGAAAAGATCTTTGTGGTGATTGCGATTATTGCCATGCTGTCCTGCATTCTTTCATTACAGGCCGCGTTAAGCCGGCTCATTTTCTCATTCTCCCGCGACAATATGCTGCCCGGCAGCCGATGGATGGCCCGTATCTCAAAAAACGAGGTCCCGGATAATGCCATGATCGTCAGTTGTGCCTTACCGCTGCTGATTTGCCTTTGGGTGTATTACCAGCCGGATAACCTGGCCAGAATTACCGCCTTCGCGGTGGCCGGTATTTATATCTCTTTCCAGATGGTCGTCCTGGCAGCGCTCCGTAAAAGGGTTCAGGGCTGGAAACCGGCCGGACCGTGGTCGCTCGGGCGTTGGGGCTTTCTGAATAACCTGCTGGCACTGGGGTATGGTCTGTTCGGTATTTATCTGCTCTGCGTGCCGGCCTCCGGGGATAGTTTTCTTGACCGCTGGATTGTTTTAACCGGGCTGGCGGTGGTGGCAGGCTGCGGACTGATCTATTTATTGACTGCACGTCCGTACCGGAAAGAAACCGATGGCCAGCATTACCAGAACCATAGTAACGGTCAGTAACAGGGCAGAGGCCTCCGCCTGCTGTTAATCACTTTCATTGCACACCGGTGCTGCTGTTATCACGGAAGAAACCGGCACCGGATGCTATTTATAAGGACTGACGATGGATAAAAATAACCACTCGCGAAAACAACTTTCATTATTGCAGGTCGTGATCATCGGTATCGCGTATATGACCCCGATGACTGTCTTTGATACGTTCGGTATCGTCTCTGGTGTCACGGTGGGCCGGGTGCCTCTGGCGTATCTGATTGCGCTGGTCGCCGTATTATTTACGGCCCAAAGTTATGGCCGGCTGGTGAAAATTTTCCCGTCAGCAGGTTCGGCTTACAGTTACACCCGACATATCTTCGGGAAACACAGTGGTTTTATGGTCGGGTGGTCTTCACTGCTGGATTACCTGTTATTGCCGATGATCAATTCGCTACTGGCCGGGATCTATCTGCGTTCTCTGTTCCCTGAGGTACCGGGCTGGATATCGATCCTGATATTTACGGCGCTGGTCACTTACCTCAATTGCTGCAGAATCAAACTGCTGGCGAATGCCAATGTCTTGTTCGTCGGCTTGCCGGTATTACTGATGATGGCCTTTATCTATATGGTCGTACATGACCTGACGACCACCGCCGGGATCCACCGGGTCATGACCACGGCTCCGCTGTTTAATGGTCAGCATTCCTTAATGCCTTTAATCAGCGGCGCAGCGATCCTTTGCTTCTCATATCTGGGTTTTGACGCCGTCACTACGCTGTCCGGAGAGACGCAACGCCCGCACACGCTCATCCCTAAAGCCATTTTTTATACGGCATTAAGTGGCGGGATTATTTTCTTTATCGCCGCCTGGTTTATACAACTCTATTACCCTGATAATTCTGCCTTTAAAAACCCGACCGAAGCCATGCCAGAAATTGTGCTGTATGTCGGTGGCCGGATATTCCAGACTCTGTTTCTGGTGGCTATTTTATTTAATACTTTTGCCTCTGCGCTCGCCTCTCATGCCAGTGCCGCAAGGCTGTTGCATATTATGAGTAAGGATAACCGTTTCACCGCACCGGTCTTTGGTTATCTTGACCCTGTGACAAACACACCGCTTTATTGTGTGCTTTTTACCGGCCTGCTTTCTCTGACCGCCATTTTCTTCAACCTGGATACCGCCGTCTCCTTAATCAGTTTCGGTGCACTGGTTGCCTTCAGTGCCGTCAATATCTGTGTCATTGCCAGGTTTGCGGTTAAAGAGAAAGGGCTGAACTCATTCCGTAACATCCTGCATAACCTGATTTCTCCGGGCGCCGGCCTGGCCAGTGTCGCCTTTATGTGGGTCAACCTGGATCACGATGCCTTCGTGCTGGGCTCAGTCTGGGCAGTGATCGGTCTGGGCTGGGTTGTTTATACCTGTATGAGTAAACCGGCTACCACCGTTTCGGAATAGCGAAAACCACTAACGCACAGTGAGGTTACCTGTGCTTTTATCAATTACCCGGAAAAACACCATGAAAAATAATGACAGGATAATTAAACCAGAACTGGTCAGCGACGCGCGAACGGGCCTTATCAGTCGTATTATCACCGACGGAGACTGGAACTGGGTCCGGCCTGACAGTGAGCGCCCTAACGAGGAAAGTCAGAAAATTGACCCGGGAAACCCCGCCAATTACTACGAGTCTACGCTTGCCCCCTGGATGTCCTTCCCGCCCCTGGAAAGTGATAAACAGTGTGAACTCGTAGTGATTGGCGGCGGTTTATTAGGTGCTTCAACGGCACTTCATCTGGCGGAGTCGGGGATAGAAACGATATTGCTGGAGAAAAATGCCATCGGGTCAGGCGCGTCCGGACGCAATGGCGGCCAGCTTACCCCGGGTCTTGCCCGCTGGGAGGCCGAATCCATGCTGGAAAATCTTACGTATCAGGAGGCCCGCAGACTCTGGAAATTTACCTCTACCGAAGCCATGGCCCTGATTGATAATATCACCGCAAAATACTCGCTGGACCTCGACCGGAAGCATGGGCATCTTACTGCCGCAGTACACCCCGGGCACATGAGCGCGCTGGTTAAGGCCGCCGATGCCCGACACTATCTTGGCGACCATCAGGTCACCGTGCTGGGCAATTATGAGCTGCAGGAACATATTCGTTCAGAAATTTACCATGGCGGGATCCATGACGATTGTGGCGGGCAGATCCATTCTCTGGCCCTGAACCGGGGCCTGATTTATGGCTTTCTGAAAAATGGCGGTACCGTGCATGAACACAGTGAGGTGATCCGAATTGAGGAAACCCCTGACGGCACCCGGGTGCATACACCGTCCGGTATTGTCACCGCAACGCGGGGGGTCATCATCGCTGTTCATGATGATACCCACTCGTTACTGAGTCAGGATCCGGCGACTACTCTGCCCTTTTATACCTACGTCGGGGTCACCCGTCCGGTTGATGGAGGTAACCGCAGCCTGCTGCCGACAGGCAAGGCGGTTTATGATACCCAGCTACAGATCGATTATTATCGCCCGGTGCGGGATCAGCGGCTGTTATTTGGCGGTCAGGGGACTGGCATGCGCTGGGATAATAACCGGACCGTAGACTACCTGACCTCCCGGTTACGCACCGTGTTTGCAGACCGGGATGACCTTGAACTCGATTTTGCCTGGAGCGGCACAACGGACCTTACCCTGAATGGTGCCACGGACTGCCGCAGAAGTGGCTCACGGGGGCAGATTTACTCGGTCCACGGGTGGAGCGGGCACGGCGTAGCTCAAACCGTCAGGATAGGAAAAGCTATCACCGACGATATCACCGGGGCCAGCGATGATTTCGCCATGCTGGCTGCCATAAAGCACACCCCGTTATTTATGGGAAGGCAACTGGCGCCGGTCGCTATTCCGCTGGCAAAAACCTTACTGGGGATATCCACGCGGCTGGCACCCGGTAAAATGATCTCGTTCTGACAAACACGCTCATTGCTTACCTGTCACGCCGGTGACAGGTAAGCTATCAGCTCAGTACGGCGCAAACAACATAAAGTGCTGCCGGCGAAGCGTATCGCCCTGCTGTTCATCGTCAATCAACGTCCCGGTCCGGTAACGCGGATGACTGGAGATCATCACTCTGCCACCCGGATTAGCGATGACCAGTTTTTGCCGGCATTGACGAAGTAAGGCCAGTAATTCTGCCTCTATCACACTGACCAGCACATCTACCGCCGCAATGCCGACCTGCTTATGGTTAAGCATCACCGGCGAGGATGCCGTCAGTGTATAGGCCGAGGTACAGACGTAATCCACATACGGTCCGTGCAGAGATACGCTTTCGGTATCCCGGGTATTTCTAAACCATTCAAAGGTACTGAAGTCCAGCCGTTGCTGCGTGGCCTGGTCCAGTTCCAGACAGGAATTCTGATTTTTTCGGGGGTTTTTAAACCACCATTCCAGAAACCAGTAAGGCTGCTTATCCTCCGGCAGATGATGATGACAGGCAAACCCTGCGCCGAAACAATACCGGCTTTCGGCAAGCGTGTGTTCAATCACCGGGAACAGGGCTTTTCTTAACTGGCTTTCGGGCAGCTTGCGGGGAAAGTGCTCAGCATCCGCCATCACCGAGAGTACGTCAGCCATGCCGGCAGAGAGCGCGGCTGCCGATGCGGTAACCGAACTGAACAGATGTTCAGTTCTTTCAGCGACACAGCCTTTAACTTCATCTTCATTTAACATGTTATTCCTGCCGCGGAGCTAGAGCGTTTGTACGCTGAACTTAAACTCGATCAATCTGGACGTAAAATGGTCAATCAGTGTCCCGGCCATTCTGGCTGCCAGCTGTTCATCCTGCGTCCGGAAGGCAGCGATAAGGTGACGATAGTCATCCACGATCTGCCGGTGAAATGTCTCTGACTGATAGAGGATGGTGACCAGTGCCGCCCATTCAGCCTGAATCATCAGTTCCTGATGCGCTATCCGTGCCGACTGGGAGTTAGCCGCAATGGTCAGCAAACATCGCATATCGGATTGACAGCGAAGTTCCGGGCTGTCCGACTGTTCAAGTACGTCGATAAACTCTGTTAATCCCTGCCGATCTTTTTCGGTCATCCGTGTGGCTGCGAGCCGGGTTGCATGACAAAAAATAGCACTGTGCCATTCGCCGAGATCCGACAGATATTCGGTACTGATATTGTAAAAAGGATCTTCCGGTGCCGCCTCTTTCTGAACTGAGTCGGCCACAAAACTGCCCCCGTTCCGGCCGCGGGCGGTATAAATCAGCCCCCGGGCCCGCAGGGTGTTCAGTGCTTCCCGGATGGTAATATGTGAAACACCCATCATCCTGGCCAGATCAGCCTCATTCGGTAATTGCTCATTGGCTGACAATAAACCGGAAATAATGGCATTAGCCAGTCGTTGTATGATCTGGTCTGAACGACTGGACTGACCGATAGGCGAAAAAATCACAGCATGAGTAATCATAGGCCTCGTGATTTCTTGAGGTAGAGCTCAATTAAGGGGGAAGACAGACGGAGCGGGATATTCGTTCTCCGGCGGTCATAAGACAACACCTCCGGATAACTTGCCCGCAGCTGACGTTCCCCTTTCCCTGTTAATCTCACCATTGCGTCCTTACCGTAGGTTCCGTTCGGGTGAAGTTACACGCTGATTTTATCATTTCTTTCCCCCCTCCACCGGTCTGCTTTCATATAAAAATCGTATGATGCTGTCGCTATAAATTCCCATTCACGGATGATAAAACATAATAAATATTATGATTAAGGATAAAACACCGTGCGCAAATTATCGCATTTTATCAATCATGCTTTTACTGCGGGAACGTCCTCTGACTATTTTGAGTTAATCAGCCCGGTTAGCGGCGAAGTCTATGCACTATCACCCGAGGCAGGTCAGGCCGAAGTAGAGGCTGCGTATGATGCTGCGCATGCGGCTTTCCGGATCTGGAAGAAGACGACCCCGTCACAACGGCAGCGGGCATTGCTGCAGCTTGCAGACGCGATAGAAAAGAATGCCGATAAGATTATCACTGTGCAGAGCCAGGAAACCGGACAACTTCGGCACTTTATCCGGCAGGAAGAGATTATGGCCTCCTGCGATACACTTCGCTTCTTCGCCGGTACAGCACGTTGTATGGAGGGTAAGAATTCCGGCGAATACTTAGCGAATATGAACTCGGTGATCCGCCGCGAGCCACTGGGGGTAGTTGGTCAGGTCACCCCCTGGAACTATCCGTTTATGATGGCGGTATGGAAAATTGCTCCGGCACTGGCGGCCGGCAATACGGTAGTACTGAAACCCAGTGATACCACCCCGCAGAGTACCCTGCTGCTGGCTGAACTCGCCGCACCGTTTTTCCCGGCCGGGGCCATTAATGTGTTACTGGGCAAAGCGGCCACCGGCTCGCGGGTGATTTCATCTCCGCGGGCGGCGCTGGTCTCTATCACCGGCTCGGTACGGGCTGGCCAGCAGGTCGCCGCCTCCGCCGCAGAGAACCTGACGCGGGCACACCTGGAGTTGGGCGGAAAAGCCCCGGTGATCGTCTTTGACGATACGGATATTCCGCAGGCCGTTGAAAAAATTTGTGCTGCCGGCTTTTTCAATGCCGGTCAGGATTGTACTGCGGCCACACGGCTGATTGTTCAGCAGACGATTTATCCCTGCTTCCTGGAGGCGATGAAAGCGGAGATAGGAAAATTACGCTATGGTCATCCGGAAGATACCTCGGCGTTTTATGGGGCACTGAACAGCTGCAGACAACGTGATCAGGTCCGTGGTTTTATCGAACGCCTGCCCGCCCATGCCCGAATTGAAACCGGCGGAAAAGCCGGTGAGGGGCCGGGCTTCTACTTTGAACCGACATTAATTTCCGGACTCTGCCAGCAGGATGAAGTCATTCAGCAGGAAATTTTCGGTCCGGTGATGACCATTCAGTCATTTACTACCGTAGAAGAAGCCACTGAAATGGCGAATGATGTGGACTTCGGGCTGGCGGCCAGCGTATGGACGCAGGATCTCCGTCTGGCACACAGGATCAGTCATGTTCTCGAGTTTGGTACCGTCTGGATCAATAACCATATTCCGCTATGTGCCGAAATGCCTCATGGCGGCTTTAAAAAGTCCGGTTACGGCAAGGACTTATCCGCCTACTCGCTGGAAGAATATACCCGAATCAAACACATCATGACCGATATATCGTGACCCTGGCCGGTCCTCCGCATAGAGAGGGCCGGTTTCAGCACTCCCCCCGCCAGCGATGCCGGAAGACAGCAAGAGACTACTGATGGTCAGACCGGCAAAGGATCATCGTTTCCACCGCCATCACAAATTCGGCCCCTTCATCCGGTACACTCCCACCGGAAGAAGCACTAACCATTCATAATGTTCCCCGTACGGGGCTCATTATCCCGCCGGTCACACGGGTACGGTTGTACCGGACGGTTGCACAGACGGCAGGTACAGGTCTTTTCTGCCTTCCGGCGCCGCTCACAGCATAACAGTCAGAACGGATAACAAAGACTGACAGACGCACTGCATGGGGCACCATTCACAGGGTTATGAAGGTAAATTTAAACTCCGCCCCCTACGGTCGAAAAGAGTGCATACTTCACTTCCCGCACTGTGCCGTTAAAGTGACGCGCCGGATGGGTGTCATCAATAAAAATCGCAGACTACTGCAGCACTGCGTCAGTCTTTGCCGGTAACAGTGTCTCCGGAAACGTCGTTCTCTTATTAAGAGAGCGCGGGATTTACAGTACAAACCCGTAGTGAGAACCATCCGGTAATTCAACATCCAGGCGCAGTTTTCCTCCGGTTGCCTCGATATAACGTTTAAGCGTGGACAGTTTCAGGTCGCGCCCCGGTTTTTCCATACCGGCAACCGTCGGTTGTTTGATACCCAGCGCCTTCGCCATGTCGACCTGCGTTTTTTGTACTTTCTCGCGCAGTTCTGCAAGGTGGATATTCAGCAGGATGTCCGTAGCCATCGCCTGAGCTTCGGCCACGACTTCAGGTTTTTCATCCGCAATAAGCTGCTCCAGCGTTCTGCCCATCGCGTTACTCCTTCTCTCTCATTATGTTCAACCAGAGGGTGAATTCCCGATCTGCCACCGGGAGCATCTCATCGTAAAAACGTTTTTCATTGCCAACTTTATTTCCGGCACATAGCACAATACCTGCACGGGCCGGATCAAAAGCGAAAAATGCCCGTATGGGTTTCCCCCGCCTCTGAATGCGTAACTCTTTCATATTGCTATAGCGAGAGCCTCTGAGCGTATCGGCATAAGGCCGGGACAAATCCGGCCCCTTCTCTCTCAGGACCAACAGGGCTGCAAGTACGCAAGCCCGGTCGGTATCATTGAGCGAGGAATACCAGTGATCAAACCTATCCGTTGTTTTAATCGTCCACACAAGCCCTCCCGAGCAATATAGCCTAAAACCTATATAGTCGCAAAGCTATAATGCCGATAATAAAGTGATAGAAAGAGGGATTCACGTATCGTTATGGCAAGCCCGGGGAGGTCTTCAGATATCTCTGTGAATATCCTGCACGGTATTCACCGTTTTGAGATCTGTATCGAAATCAGTTCAGGAATTGATGTCATTTGGTGAATAGTCTTCACTGCCACGTAATCTGCGAATGGCAAAGGTATTCCCGGTAACGGCAAAACCCGCCGGGTTGCAGGCTGCCTGTAAAGTGAAGAGTGCCCCTGACGAGAATCTGGTGCCCGGGCAAGATCATGCGAGTGTGAGTGGTGGTGAAAACTGGTTTAAGCAATAACCCTAACGAAAACCCGCTGACTGGTTTCGTCACGACCCGGAACGTCAGAACGGGATTTGATATCCCTCTTTCGCCTGGTCCCGCGGTAAAGCAGCCAGCGTTGCTGTACCTTCTGATCTCTGATTTGCGCAGGCACGGAGGTCTGAAACAGGGCGTTTTCCCCGAATCAGAACCCTTTATTTTTATTATTCCATTTTTGATCGCAGCCTGTTTGTCTGCGACCTGAATTATGCTCTCAGACATCCGATACCCGTGCGGGTTACAGGTCAGTCAACCTTGTGCAGATCTGCCTGATTCATACCGCCTGATGCTTTATCATTTATGTTATTTACTGCTATCTCTCATTCGTGCGGAATCTTCCGCTTATCAATGGCCAGAGGTTCTGTGGGTAGAAACCTGTGGATTTTAACCACTGCTGACGGCTCTGAATCCCGCAAGGTAACGGGGTAGCCGTCAGCTAAATCACCGCTATTTCCGGTAGATTGAACACACGTCAACCCATGCCATTGTCCCTATGGCCCGGATCTTTTTTCACCGGTCAGAACTGATAAGAAAGGCTGACCGACGCGCTGCGTGGGGCGCCATACACATAATTATTCAGGTAACTGTAATAGGTCCGGTTAAACAGGTTGCTGATATTTGCCTGTACCGAGAGCTGACGTGTGACCTGATAACGGGCAAACAGAGCTGCCAGCGGATAACTGCTCTGATACACCCGTACGGTCTCACCGTCCGCACCGGTCACATCGTCAAAGATGCGGTTTTGCCAGTCGACGCCCCCGCCGACGGTTAAATCAGGCATCGACGGCACCTGATAGCGTGCAAAGAGCTTCAGAGATGTCTGTGGTTGTTCCGGATTGAAACGCCCCTCAGCATCCCGGGCCACATAACGGGTTGCGCCAAACGTCATTTCCAGATTATCCGTGACCGCACCGTTAAGCTCAAACTCAACCCCTTTGCTGACGGCGCCTTTAACTGCGGTGTAAGCCTGTTCACTGCTATTATTGACGTAGACCCCGTTCTCTTCCTGACCGACATTGTCCTGTTCGATGCGGAATACCGCGAAGGTCGCCGTCAGCCGGCCATTCAGCCAGTCAGATTTCAGACCCGTTTCATAACTTTTTCCGGTCACCGGGGCCAGTGTCTGACCGGACCCCGTCCGGTAAGTCTGTGGCAGGAAGATGGAGGTATAACTGGCGTAAGCCGACAGCGCATCGTTGATGTCATAGACCAGCCCCGCATACGGGGTAATGTTATTTTTCGCCATATTCCCGCTGGTGCCGTCGGTACTCCACTGGGTATAACGCGCACCTGCAATCAGGGTCAACGGGTCAGCCAGTGAGAATCGTGCCGCCGTATAGGCCGATTTCTGCCGGACAATATCATTAGCATTCACATACCAGCTTTGCCATTCAGGTTCGGCAATATTCCCGCTCCAGTGATTATCAAACACCCCCATATCGGCAGCTGAGATATCATAGTTATCCGCATCCGTAATGCCATCCTGACTGTAAGTGGCATTATGCTGACGGCTATAGCTGATCCCTGCCATTAATTGATGCTCACGCCCCAGCAGACTGAACGGTCCGCTGGCATAGGTATCGACCGAATCCAGGGAACGGTGTCCGCGATCCTTACTGCCAAACCCGGTCGCCCCTTCGCCTGTATCCTCATCCGGGTATGTCATCACATCCAGCAGTTTGTCATTAAAGGTACTGATCGCATGTGTGCCGTTGATACGGTATATCCAGCCGTTATCAAAATGATGCACCAGATTGGCTAACAGCTTGTGCGAGTTGGTGTTATAACGCGTCCAGTCAGCGGCAGAGTTGAGACTGCGGCGATAATGCGTTAAGTCACCGTTGCTGTAGAAATCCGGTAAGCCCCCCCATGTCGGGTTACCGGTTTCGGTATCATTATAATCATAGCCCAGCGAGAGCGTTGTCCGTTCACTGAGGTCAGCCTCTGCCACGCCATAAAAGAACTTACTGGTTTTATGATAGCGGTCCAGCCAGCTGTCCTGATCCTGATAGCCCGTCACCACCCTGCCACGCAATGAGCCTGACGCATTCAGAGGGCCCGAAAGATCCGCCACATAACGCTGGTTATTCCGGGTGCCATAACTGGCGGTCAGATTTCCGGTGAAGGTTTTGCTGTCGGCTTGTTTACGGACCATGTTAACCGAGGCGGCGGGATTTCCGGCTCCGGTCATCAGGCCCGTGGCCCCCCGCACTACCTCGATTCTGTCGTAGATTGCGGTGTCTGAAGCCGCATCACCAAAGTTCCAGTCATCATTCACCGAGGTGGGGATGTCGTCGAAGGTAAAACTGCTGATTTTGAAACCCCTCGAATAATATTCAGAACGTTCACTGTCCACCAGATCCGCCGAAACACCGGTAGTATTGGCCAGAACCTGCCCGATAGATTGCAGATCCTGATCCTTCATTCTGGCCTGAGTGATTACGCTCAGTGACTGAGGGACATCCCGGGGTGTCATCAGCATTTTTGTGCCGGCACGGGTAGTCTGTACCGTATAACCGGTTTTCTTCCCGCTATCCGCGGCCCCGGGACTGCCGGTAACGACTAAGTCTGACACATTACTGTCGGTGACTGGTGTGGCAGAACTGTCTGCGGCCTGCGCGGCCAGTGAGCCGATACTCCACTGAACAGCGAGAACCAGCAACGAGACACGAAACGTACGATGGCGAAACGACAGAATGCTGTCTTCAGCCCCTGCATGATGGTTGCCGGACATGTTATCCCCTGACAAAGATGAATGACAAACGTTGTTATAATGTTTACCCGGAAGCCGCAGCCCATTGCCGACCACCGGAGAAAGAATGATAAGGATAATGATAATTATTTCTTTTCAGGAAATACTAAAAAGTTGCATTTCTAAATATAACCATTTGTATAAAAGTAATAAAAGTCACGGATGTTTTAATTTAAGATGCTGATACATAAACATTAATCAAAAATCATACCGGTTAAAGACTAAATTAACCGGTAAATACTTTCCTCTGCATTTCCCGGTCTGCTCACGCAGCAGCGCAAGATTTACTTCTTAATAGTTAATGCGTATGCTTCTCATTCTTTTTACTAATTACTACTGAAAGTCAGCACTGAACGCCGCCTTTCACCCTTCCGGAGCTAAGAATGAAACCATTATTCAGCGCACGTAACTCTGCACTGGCTGTTGCTATTGCCACGACCTTTGGCCTGACTGCCTGCCAGGCCCCTGCCGGAAAAGCTCCGCCTCCGGCCGTGACCGCCACGAAAACTGCGCCGGCTGATCAGTCTCTGACTCAGCGTGAATTAGGCGATGGGTTGTATGAAATGGCCTACTCACAGGAGGCAGGTGTTCTGTATGTCGCCAGTGCGCAAAGCTTTAAAAATGTGAACGGCGGTGTGCTGTACCGTCTGGATCCGCGCACACTCAAAGTGGTCGGGGAAACGCACACCGACCTGAAAAACTTTGGGATGGCGACCGATGCGCAAGGCAAGGTGTTTTACACCACAAATACGCTGGATGGCGGGGTCTCGAAAGTCGATGCACAGACCGGTAAGGTGCTGCAGCGTCTGATGTTCGGAGGTAAAGATAAAGAGGGTGATGCGATAGGCGCACGTGAAATCTTATGGCATGGCAATGAATTATACGTTGGGGCTGTGGCCGACCCGGGCTTTATCTCCGTCGTGGATACCCGTATTTTCCGCCTGAAAACACGGATCAAAAATGCCGGTAAATGGGTCACCGGGATCATTTACTCTCCGCTGACGGACAAAATCTACGCCGCCAATGGCGGCGGGGAAATCCTGGTCATTAATCCGCACAGCCATAAAATCGAAAAACGCCTGACGGCGGAAGATGGCAAAGCGTATCTGTTCCTGAATATGGCTGAAGATCCTGCCACAGGACGCCTGTTTGTCACCGATGATTCAAAACAAAAAACCACCCTGGTCTTTGATGAACATACCGGTAAGGTGATTAAACGTCTGCCGGGAGATGCGCTGGGCATTAAATTCAATGCAAAACGCAATGAACTGTATATCAGCCAGCGTCAATCGAAGAAAGTGCTGGTACTGGACGGCACCACCTATGCCGTAAAACATCACTGGTCGTTCAGCAGTCACCCGAACAGTCTGCTGGTTTCTCCGGACGGTAATACCCTGTATGTCACCGTGAAACAGGACTTTAATAAAGATATGTCAACCAAAGGCCCTGACAGCATTGTTCGCATCTCCCTGAACTGAGTCCTTCAGTCTACGGGCATGTAAGGTAAGCCGCCTTTCCGGCAGGCCGCCCGGGTCTGCCGGAATTATCCGCGACATCCACGCTATAGGGCTTTGCTGTCCAGGACAGAGACCGTCATACCCTTGCAGATATTAAGGGTAATCACCTGAAAATACTAAAAAATGTGACCTATAACACCAATAGAGCGTGCCATCTGGAATATCCGGTCATCTTTACTTATAAATCACTTAACGAAAGAGTAATGACACCCCGGGGAAAAATCCCCCCTACGGACTGAGGCAATACGCCCGGCCGGTTAACAGAAGGTACGCTTTATGCCATTTTCAACCATTAATCCCTACACCGGTGTAACGGTAAAAACTTTTGCGGATGCTACCGACAGCGAAATCGCCGCGGCGATCACCCGTGCCGATGAAACCTTTAAACAATGGCGTGTGCTTTCCATCACTGACCGTGTGCCTGTGTTACAGAAAGCCGCAGATATCCTGCGGGAAAGGAAAACAGCATTCGCCAAAATCATCACCCTGGAGATGGGCAAGATCCTTGCCGAGGCAGAAGCCGAAGTAGAATTATCTGCCGCAATATTCGAATACTACGTGAACAACGCAGGCAAACTGCTGGCAGACGAGCCGCTACCGGTGGCCGACCCGGCGGAAGGCAAAGCCGTACTGGTCCACCAGCCCCTCGGCGTCATTCTGGCCATTGAGCCCTGGAACTTTCCGTTCTATCAGATTGCCCGTATTCTGGCCCCGCAGCTGGCCGCGGGTAATACCTTGCTGCTGAAACATGCCTCTAATGTGCCTCAGTGTGCCGAAGCCTTCCAGCAACTGATGCTGGATGCCGGGCTACCTGCCGGCGGATTCACCAATCTGTTCCTGCCACACAATAAAATTGAGGACGTACTGAAGGATCCGCGTGTGCACGGCGTAGCCCTGACCGGGTCAGAAAAGGCCGGGGCCAGTGTGGCGCAGACTGCCGCAAAATACCTGAAAAAATCCACCCTGGAACTGGGCGGTACGGATGCCTTTGTAGTACTGGCCGATGCGGAACTGGATAAGACCGTCAAATGGGCAGTGTTCGGGCGGCACTGGAATGCCGGCCAGGTGTGCGTGTCATCCAAGCGGATGATCATCAACGAAAAAATTTATGATACTTTCCTGGAAAAATACACCGCCGGTGTCGCTGCACTGAAAGCCGGTGACCCGATGGACAGCAGCACGCAACTGGCCCCTCTTTCATCACAGCGGGCGGCGGATAGCGTGCGGAAACAGATTGAAAATGCCGTCAAACATGGTGCGATCGCCACAGAAGTCGGTGAGAAGGTTCCGCAGCAAGGTGCCTTTGTTCAGCCGACCATACTGACCAATGTCACACCGGATAACCCGGCATGGTATGAAGAGTTCTTTGGCCCGGTATCCATGATTATTAAGGCCCGGGATGACGAAGATGCCGTGCGTATTGCTAATGACTCGCACTTCGGGCTGGGAGGCTCAATATTCACAGCGGATACCCGCTACGGTTATGCCCTGGCAAAAAAAATCACCACCGGGATGGTCTTTATCAACCACCCGACCATGGTTAAAGCGGATCTGCCGTTCGGCGGAGTAAAACGCTCAGGGTATGGCCGTGAATTGCTCGGCCTGGGTCTGAAAGAGTTTGTTAACCACAAACTGATCGATGTTGTGGATATTGATGCACCGTTCTGACCCGCCGCGCCTGGTTTGCTGACCCGGCCCGGTTTGATAGCCCCGTTCTGCACGGGGCTTTTTTATCCGCCTTTCCCGGCAGGGAAAATGCTCAGAAGCACCGATAAGAATTACCTGCGCTGCAGGGAAGTAATCCCCGGTCAGGAGGGTATCGCCAGAGGGCATGGTCCCTGCGTCTCTGCCAGTCACCCCGGTATTCCCGTCATCTATCCCCAGAATCACGCTGGCAAAAATGCTGTCGAATGACCCATAGCCGTGATGTCGGACACTTAAGCAAGTAGGGCCCGAAAATTCGGGCCCGGGGTGAAGCGGAAAAAGGTTGCCACCCGGCTTGCTTCGCTCTTCTTCAAAGCATAATCAGGACTTTATAGTCATTCAAACGCTTAACGTAAGGATATAGCCATCGCCCCGGTCAATATCCGCTTTAACTGAGCTGATTAAAAAGTCATAGATATCCTTCATCCGCAGGCCAGGTATCATCTTTATTTTTATCTGATCGCCGCATTCTGTACCACAGACGACAGACTCACAGGCTGACGACATTCATAACACTTTTCGTACCGGGTATCCCCTCAGGGCGGCCGGACCGGCGAAACAGCTGGCTTTGCTGGGATACTGAGGTCAGTTACTCCGGCATCCGTCACAGAGGCCGGCATTCACAATGTTCTTCTGCCTTGAGTTAACGGCTGTCGCCGGGTATGTTGGCAGAATACAGCCCCCTGCTACTGATGAGGTACTTATGACTCCCCTTTTCGTCTACGGAACATTACGCCCCGGCCAGTCCAATGCCTGCCTGCTGGAAAATATCGGCGGTGAGTGGCAAGCCGGAACCATCCACGGGAGATACTTTGCAAGTGGCCGGGGAGCCGCAGCCGGTTTCCCGGGCGTTGTCCTTGACCCTCAGGGCGCAGCTATCGAAGGATTTCTGTTTTTCTCAGAGCATCTGCACCATCACTGGCAACGGCTGGATGAGTTTGAAGACGGGTATGACCGGGTACTGACAGAAGTCACCACCCCGGATGACCGCCAGATCAGCGCCTGGGTCTATCAGTTGCAGCCTGGTTGCGTATAACTGCCGGGTCTGGCGAATCCGTCTTTATTTGTCCCCGGCAAAGCAGGCAGTCAGCACCCCGCCGCTGATTGTATCTTTTATCAGCAAACAGTTCATTCGCGGCTAAAACAGCTTTGACAACCCGGCCCGGCCCCGTTACTATGCGCCCCGTCTTCACGACAATTCCTCTGTAGTTCAGTCGGTAGAACGGCGGACTGTTAATCCGTATGTCACTGGTTCGAGTCCAGTCAGAGGAGCCATATTTAAGAAACCCGCTTAAGGAAACTTAGGCGGGTTTTTTGCTTTTCTGCCTCTCTGAGAATCCTATCTGGTACTGATTCACATGGTTAGCGTGAAAATCCTTCCCACTGCATTTTGATTTAATCCTCTGCATCGGGAAAAATTAGTGGTTAACTCCGGGGCAGGTTAGTTCGATTATGGAGCTGTAAGTATCCCTGCAAAACGAACCATCAACTTTTAGGGAGTCTCTGGCACTCCAACTTCCGCTTCTCGCACTGAGCGGACGAGCTAACTGAGCTGAAGTTCCGCTCTGAGCGAGAAACGGACATTGCTAACAGTGTTCTATGTGAACCAGCGGGGCACAGGTAACAGAAGGTTTAAAAATTCACCAACTCTGGCATAATGAAAATACAATGAAATTCATGCAAAGATGACATACATGTTGAATCTTATCGTGGTTGGTAATCCCGATTATCACAGTTTTTTCTCTGACTATAACGGTGAAGCGTCTTTTCCAGTTTCTCGGCTTTTTGAATCCACCCCTGACTCACTCAGAAATAAACTACTTCCCCTGACCAGTAAAACCTATCAATTTCTTCAGAAACTCCCGGTCATCTTTATGACAGAGCCGGAGTTTGAAATTGATGAGGAAGACAATACAGGCGGTTATTACAGCCTTATCCGCATTGGAAGAATAAGTAACATCAGAGCAACAACTATAAACCGGGAAAAAGTTCTGGCTTTTAACTATGAGTTAACCGATATCATCGGCAAAGAGTTCTTAACCAGTGAAAAAGAATATGTCAGGAAGCTTGAGCTGGGCAGCTTCGGGTTGAACAGAAATTTCTGGGCAGTAAAGGATATTGACGTTAAAGAGTTTTTCAATATATTGGGGCTTAGTGTATTAACCCCCGTAGCCTCCGCTGCGGTTGAAACCGAAGCACCTGACAATAATGAAGATCTTGAGGTAATTTCGGATATCAATCAATATCTGGAAATCATACTGGATCATCCTCAGGATAATAATGAAGAGGTATTTTACCGGGGTCACTCCGACATCAGCTATCAGTTAGAACCATCTCTGTTCCGCAAAAATACGCAGGGTAACTATCGCTACCGACATCACGAATCGGATATGATTACCGAGCTGCTGACAGTTCAACCCGCCGAGTTTAGAGATGACCGCTATATGCTGGATAAGCTTGTACGCATGCAACATTATGGCTTGCCCACGCGCCTGCTGGACGTCTCAACTAACCCGCTCGTCGCACTCTATTTCGCGTGTTCCAAAATCAAACGAGATGAAGATGGAAATGAAATTGATGGCAACGTCATTATACTAACGGCCCCCAAAAGTGAAATTAAGTTTTTCGACTCCGATACAGTAAGTTGTATAGCCAATCTTTCCCGGCTTCCATCACGTATCAAAAGCAACCTGAATACTAGCTTGGCAACTCAGGTATTTAATTCCACCGAAGAGTGCGGGCATTTGCTTCATCTGATCCGTGATGAGAAGTCCTATTTCAAAAACATTATCGATCCGGCACATCTGAGTAAAATCGTTCTAGTTAAAGGGCGGCTCAGCAATGCCCGCATTTCGTCTCAGTCTGGAGCGTTCCTGTTATTTGGCGAAAACGTGGACCTACCAGAAACGGGGTTAAGTACACTGAACGTCAGAAAACTGGTGATTAGAAACAAGGAACGCCTGATGCAGCAGCTCAGCCGCTTCGGTATCAACGAAAGTACGATTTATCCGGGTATAGAGAAAGCTGCAACGGAAATCGCCAAACTCTACGATGGTCGATGCTGATAACAAATAGGCATACGGTGCCACTGTATGCCTTCCCAGTTCTACCTATCGCGTATTTCTTTCGGAAAAAGACGTACTCCTGATTAGAACGGAATATAATCGTTCTTCACGGCATCATCATAGATGAGTGCACCTCCGGGCAGAGGTATATTACTTACAGTATATAAATTAAGAATGTCTTCCGAGTCCATAAACAATATCTGGCTGCTTTTGCTGACATCAAGTTTCCCGCCCAGCCAGTTCCTCGCCTCTTTAGTAATTTCTCAGCCGCCAACAATAAAGGCATGATCTACCAGCACCTTTCTGTTTGTTTCCGAGTCAAATATTTCATGACCAAGCATCGTCAGTACCTGGTTATGGATTTCTGCCACGTTTGAATTCGTAGCTTTGCTTACGCCGGACGCATCAATCTTGCATTTTTTGCCTGAATGCCGAAATGAAGAACATACTGAGTTGACAGTGTGAACTTCATCCAGATGTCTTTCCCGTATTCCAGTCAGAGGAGCCATATTTAAGAAACCCGCTTAAGGAAACTTAGGCGGGTTTTTTGCTTGTTATCTTCCGGCAATCATCGGTAAACAATCACGGCCTGGCTCAGGCGCTTATTCCGGATATCTCTGTCTGCCGCGCGGCAACGGCGCAAAGGTAAAATCAACGGCCCTGATAAAAGGCGCGTTTTTAAGGACAGATACAAAGCATCCGGTGAGACGGTAAAACCGGCGACACGGGCAAAGTTTCCACCGCTGGTGACCGGTACAACATTGGGTTGTCGGGCCAACTGATTGAACAATACCTTCGATACGAACAGCTCAGGGCTTTTCCGCTTTGCTGGTGACCGGCAATCAGATCCAGTGAAATAAGCCACAGCTCCCCCGGTCCATTTACAGATTCTGCTTACCTACCTCCGGGATATCAGCCCTTCCACGATCCTCTTCACTCATTACAACTATTTTGGCGATCCAGCTTTAAAGCTGTCTTACCGATCACTGCCCCACTGCTTTTTTTCAGTTTAATGAAATTTTTCAGACTTGCCCGCCATCAGCCTGAGTCCCTTTCATCAGAGGCTCATGCTTCCCTCTCCGGACACAATCTCTTCACCCAACTGATATCTATATGAAATACGTATTCCCCCGGATGCCGCAGCATATCAGGGCTGCAGCAAAGCGAGGTGAAATCACTTAAGGGGTCGATTGACATTTATAATATAAATTTCATTATAGTGAATGCACCGGAATACTGACTGCATAAGTTTCTGAATAGCTGATTCAGGATCATGCCAGAGGTTATGCGCCGAAAGCAGAAGCACGTTAAGACGTTTTCCGGGAATAAGAAGTCTGGCGGGTCCGGGCCACAGAAATTGACACCTGGCGAAAGTATTGGGCCGGTATAAACGCGGCCGGACCGGGTATCCCCGCCGGACCTGACTTACAAAAACGCATTTCTCACGATGCTGTCTAACTTGCAGGAGATTATAAAATGGTGATGTCGTCTTATTCTTCCGTTGCAGCCGTCATTAAAAACAAAACTAAATACCACACGTCACGGTTAATGCTGGCCGGCGCCCTGGTGTTTACCGGAGTCAATATTGCGCACGCTGCAGATACTCTGACACTAACTGCAGGTTCCACCCCTTCAAGCCGGCCTGCCTGTTTTCTGGATATCACCACCGGTAAGTTTGAAGGCTATATGCCGGAAATTGCGACTGAAGTTGCCCGCCGGGCAGGATTTAAACTGACTTTTAACGCCATTCCATTTTCTGCGTTATTGCAGTCATTACTGACCAATAAGATCGATATGATCGTCGCCGGAATGTCGCCGACAGCCCAGCGTAAAACGAAGGTAGACTTTTCTGAAGATATCACCAGCCTCGGTGAAGGTATTTATGCACGCAACGATAATAAGAAACAATACAAAACCCCGCAGGATTTCAAAGGTGAAGTGATTGGGATTATGGCTGGCGCAGATTATGGTCCGCGCATTGCTGCCATGCATGTCGCCAAAGAAGTAAAATACTATGAAAGTCCGGCAGATCTTGCCAGAGATGTACAGTTAGGTCGTATATCGGTAGGGATAGACGACTATCCGATTATCAAAGGGGAAGCCGCCGCCGGTTCACTTAAAGGAATGCATGTGGTTGAAAGTTATCAGCCGACTCAGGTCGACCCTATTGCCTTTGCATTCCGTAAAGGCAATGATGCATTGGTTATGAAGGTGAATAAGGCTATCGACAGTATGAAAGCCGATGGCTCACTTCAGAAGATCCTCAGTAAATGGGGTATGAAATACTACGCGGGCTGAATGTGATTAATGCGGCCGAGGGCTGCGTGGAGTAATTTTTGAATTCCTGCCTCCGCCCGCCACAGTGCAGAAAAGGGTTCGTGTTCAGGCATGGACTCTTTTTTACCGGAAGAGACCCTGCTCATCTGCGACGGCCAATGCGGTCATCGCCCCTGTGGCCTTCGGCCGGCCCCCCCCTCATTGCAGCAGATGATATAAGGCAATGTACAGTCCTGACGGAGAGCAGTGAGTGCCTTTGCGGGCCTGTCTCTGCTCCCTGTTATCACCGGCCAACAGGCATACGAATCTGATGAATATCTTAGGTAGCCGCCCGGCACTGCCGCGTTACCTGTCAGTGATCAGTGACATCAGCGTCAATGATCAGCGAGAGTGGAATCATGCATTTCGCTTTCATATACCTTTATCCGCGACAACTAATCTGCTGATTTATCGGGGCGCAGGCGGCTTATAACTCCCCGGAACACTCTTCTGAATTTCACTCTCCGTTCCGTTACGGCCGAATTTAAGCATGTTTTTAACTGCCCCTGCCTGCCATACTTGCTGCTTACGCGCAGGGTTTCTGCGTTACTTAGCCAGGCCGGACAGTCAATTCTGACGGCAGACTCATTTCATCTGTCGGGGCCGGAAAACCTGCCTGCAAAACCGGAAGGCTGATCGTTTAACGCACTGCCCGCTGGCGTATTACTCCTGATAATGAGGGGTATCCCCGTGATTTCAGGAAGTTTCCGGAAACCCGTATCACCGCTCTCATTCTTTTAGCATGAATTCGTAGGGAGGGAGGAATATTTCGCGGCAGGTATTGATGACGAGGGCCGGGTCGGCGAGCCGGATAGAGCCTCGCTTCGGCATCGGCTGAACAGAGTATCTCCGGACAATGCTTCCCGTCTCACCGCGTCCCGCTAAACCAGCATCGCTCGCGGAGCCCGGGGGCGCGAAAGACTGACATTAGCGGCCACCTGTCCGTTGGCAAAGTGCCAGGAAGTCACCGTCAGTGCATGCCACAAAACTCGTGTAAACCTGCGCTCACGGCCTGACACCCCCTGCTCAGAACCCGCCGTACCCGCCCCGGAAGTCTGCCAGCCGCAGGAATGTACTGCTGAGGGATTACATCATTTCTGGCTGGCGGATAATACTACCGTCGCTGAAACGCTCAAGCCGGTAGGGAGCCAGGTCAGTGAAAGGCGTATCGTTGGTCACCATTTCGGCAGCCAGCCGGCCAGCGCCCGGACCAATACCAAAACCATGGCCGCTAAATCCGGAGGCAACCACAAAACCTGGTAACTGACTGACCGGAGAAATTACCGGAACCAGATCCGGCGTAGTATCAATCCATCCGGCCCAGCTGTTTTCAACTTTTATCCCCTTTAATGCGGTGAACTCGCGTTCAATTTCAGCGATTGCCATCTGCAGGATCTCTTGGTCCGGCAGCGGGTCCAGCACCCGGTGTTTTTCAAAAGGAGAAAGACCGTCAAAAGACCAGGAACCGGCAGCTTCAGGGCCATCAAAGAAAGAACTGTTTAACCGGATTTTCAGCTTTTTCGCCAGTTTACTACGGTACATCGGATAAAACTTTGCCGCGTAGCGGAGGTTCTGTGGAGCAAGATCCATGCGGCCCCGCCCGGGCATTGAGACGGTATAGGATCCATCAAGCCGGCGGCGCAACGCCAGGTTCGGGGTACTCAGACAGCCTTTCGAGATCTCTGCAGCAACCGTGGTTTTAAACGCCGTCCCCAGAATATTCGCTGCCGGTAACTCAATACCGTGGCGTCGACACAACCGTGAACTCCACGCCCCACCGCAGCAGATCACGGTGTTCGCCCTGACTAATCCTCTTTCGGTCCAGACTCCCGTAACCTTTCCGCCGCTGACATCCAGCCCACGGACAGCACATTGCTGCTGAATATTCGCCCCGGCATTTTGTGCCCCCGTGGCGATTGCAGGCGCGGCCTTTGCCGGATCTGCCTGCCCGTCGGTGGGTGACCAGACTCCCCCAATCCAGGGGGATGCTCCGCCAATTCTGTTCTGTGCCTCGCTGGCCGTGAGTAGCTGGCTGGAAAAACCTTTTTCTTTCGCTTTTTGTCCCCATGCTTCCCATTTAGCCATATCAGACTCACGGGTCGTCCCGTAAAGGATCCCTGTACGGCGAAAACCGAGATCAATCCCTATTTCCTGGCTCAGTGACTCCCAGCGTTGCAGGCTGTACATCGCCAGAGGGAGCTCAAATAAGTCGCGATTCTGTTGCCTGACCCATCCCCAGTTACGGCTTGATTGTTCCCCGCCTATACATCCTTTCTCAAATAATGCGACAGAGACCCCCCGTTGCGCTAATTCATAACATATTGAGGTACCGATAATACCGCCACCGATGATGACTACATCCGCCTGCTCCGGAAAGGTCTTACTGTTCGCCACGGTATCCACTTTTACGCGCATGAAGTTTTCCTCAATATCAGTCAGTAAATTATAAACAGAGGTTATAAGTGATTTTCGGGCTGAATATGCATGATCCACAGGACTTTCGCGCCTGAGTGGGTATGGTTAAATACGTTGTGCCTGAGGCTGCTTTTAAACTGGAAGCTATCGCCCGGATATAAAATGGTCGTGTTACCTTCGATCTCCAGCGTTAGTTCACCTTCGATGACTAATCCTGCTTTCTCACCCTGCCCTGTAAGAACTTCATCTGAACGTATCTGAGGGGGGATGTCGATCATCATGAATTGCAGTTGATGGTCACCTTTTGGTGACAATAACTCCTTCGCAATGCCTCGTTTACCCACATGAAAGCCGGGCCTGTCCTGTAAGCGTCTGACGTAGTGTTCCGCGCCGGGTGGATCGTATTCCTCACTGTCAAGAAATGCAGTGAGCGGGACATTTAATACAACCCGCAATTGCTCGAGTATCCGCACTGTCGGGTTACTTAGATTTCTTTCAATCTGACTGATAGCACCGGCTGAGACTCCCCCGCGGGCAGCCAGCTCACTGATTGTAAGATTCCTGGACTTGCGTAATTTTCTCAAACGCAATCCGATATCAGCCTCAAGTGAATCCGCTACCTGAGACTCACTCCCCTCGCTATCTTTAGTCATTCATTTTTACCCTGATAATATGTCTCTTACCATGATACGCTAAAAATCTATCAACACGCTTTTGTGGCGCTGACAGGCTTCCATCGCAGCACGGCCCAGGTCCTTCCCTATACCTGACATTTTAAATCCACCGGTCGGAATGATAAAATCCTGGCTTCGCCCATAGCGGTTAACCCAGACAGTCCCCGCGTCGATAGCTTTAATCGCCCGCATTCCCTGCGAAAAATCACGGGTGTAGACACCGGCGGCCAACCCGTACACAGAATCATTAGCCAGGGCAATCCCCTCCTCCTCATCGGTGAAGGTTTGTATCGTCAGGACCGGGCCGAATATTTCCTTACAGACCACATCCATATCGTTCGATACCCCCGAAATTAACGTCGGACGATAAAATGCGCCTTCTCCGGTCTCCGTAAAGAATGTCCCGCCGGTAAGGATCTCTGCCCCTTGTTCACGGGCAGTCACCACTAAGGCATGGATTTTATCTGCCTGTGTCTTGTTGATGATCGGAGAATAGCGACTGGCACTGTTCCACGTTAAACCTGGCTGACAGCCGGCAATATTCTGCCGGATTTTCCCGATCAGTTCATTGGCGATATTTTTATGAACGATTAAACGGGTTCCGGCGACACATACCTGACCCGCATTTCCGGTAAATCCATCGGAGATACAACGGGCCACCTGCGCCAAATCATTCACTTTCTCAAACACCAGTTGAGGGCTCTTCCCCCCGAGTTCGAGAGTCACGGGCTTAATTCCGTTATTCGCGGCATTCGTCATAATTGCAGCCCCCGTAACAGGCGAGCCGGTAAAACTGACCTTTCCTACCGCAGGGTGAGCAACCAGTTGTGCACCGGCTGTCGCCCCCAATCCATGAATCACATTAAGAATGCCCGGGGGGATGCCGGCTAACACAGCAAGCTCAGCAAGGCGTACCGTTGAGAAAGGGGTCATTTCAGAGGGCTTAATGACCATCGCATTGCCGGTAGCCAGCGCCGGACCACACTTCCAGGCAGCCATCGATAAAGGGAAATTCCAGGGGGTTATCGCAGCAATCACACCATAGGGCTCAGCAGTACTAAACCCAAGCGCCGAGTGGCGCGTAGCGTAATGTTCGCCACCGGCTTTATCCGCCAGCTCGGCAAAAAAACGGATCGTTTCTGCCGCAGAAGCCACATCAGTGCTTTTGGCCAGAGTCACAGGGCGGGTTGAACAGGCGGCTTCTAATTGCAGCAATAGTTCATCCTGTTCAATCAATGCCGCCCAGCGATAAAGCGCCCGGGTCCGTTCACGGGGAGCACAGGTGGACCAGCCGCTTTTTTTTGCTGCCTGTAAAGCCCCGCAGACGGCACTATCAACCGTGTCTGTCCCCGCATCCGGGACAGAGGCAAAAAATTTGCCGTCAGAGGGACGATTAACCTCAATTTGTCTCTCTCCGGCAGGGGAAACTAACGTACCGCCGATGTAATGACCCATCGGGACTGGCACGTTTTCCGGAGTGAAGTCTGTCGTCATTTTAAAGTCCCCTGGATTAGGCCTGAGCATGTTATCCGCATGCATTGATTCAAATTCTGACGGTGTGTTTTCTTCAGTTCACCCGGATGTTTTCCGGACGCTACCCTCTCGTATCCGGAGATCAGCATCAGGCTATGCACCGGCGCTGAACTCAATGGCGAAACCCTCGCCTAATATTCATTATAATGAATTTACGACATTCTCTTTGTCAAGAGGATTGGCAATAAAAAACCACCAGGCTGGAAATCAATTCAACACTCTGAAAATGAACAATATAAAAACAAACCACTGCGGAGTTTTATCGGAAATGCTTATAAGCAAACCCTATGATATGAGACGGCAAAGCGATTGACTTACCACCGGCATCCAATGATATTCATTAAAATGAATTACGCGGGAGTTTTCCTGCCCACCAGAGACCAAACACAGAGCGAGTGACATATGGATTGGAGTAATGTTCATACCTATCTGCCATTTCTGCTAAAAGGTGCAGAGATGACGGTCTATATCACTATTATTTCATTGGTCATCAGTACCCCTCTTGGGCTGCTTTGGGCAGCAGGAAAAATGTGCCCCTGGCGAATCATCCACTGGCCGGTATCCATCATTATTAATATCACCCGTGGATTACCTATGATTGTGGTGCTGTTCTATGTCTATTTCGTGTTCCCGGACGTAGGTATCACCCTTACCTCTTTCGAAGCCAGTGTCATCGGCATAGCCTTTTGTTATTCAACTTACATTGCTGAGATATTCCGCGCCGGTATAGAAGCGGTGGATCGTGGACAGCTGGAAGCTGCGCGTTCAATGGGAATGGGGTTCGGGAAAGCAATGTGCCGGGTGATCCTTCCTCAGGCCTTTCATATCGCATTACCTCCTTATAGCAACATACTGCTGATGATGCTCAAAGATTCGGCTCTGGCATCCACCATCGCGGTGACAGAAATAACCCGTCAGGGACAATTGATTGCAGGATCAACGTTTGACAATACCACTGTTTATACTCTGGTCGCGCTACTCTATCTGGCGCTGAGTTTGCCTCTGATGGCGATGACCAAACGACTGGAAGCACGACGAGTGAAAGGGGTCTGAGATGATTGAAATTAAAGATGTCCATAAACGCTTTGACCAGATTGAAGTGCTCAACGGTGTAAACTTCAGCGTTGCAGAAGGGGAAGTGGTCTGTCTGATTGGCCCTTCAGGTTCCGGCAAGTCGACAATATTAAGGTGTATTAATGGATTAGAAACCTATGAGGGAGGAGAAATCAACGTTCTGGGGCAACGCGTCAATAGCAAAGATAAAAGCATAAACGACCTGCGACGCCAGGTGGGAATGGTGTTTCAGCGCTTTAATTTATTCCCCCATCGCCGGGTACTGGAAAATGTTATGGAAGGTGCGGTTCATGTTAACGGAGAGTCCCCGGATACCGCCCGAAAGCGTGCTATCGAGTTACTCGGGCTGGTCGGACTTGCTGATAAATTATCCGCATGGCCTGCCCAACTGTCCGGGGGACAACAACAACGTGTCGCCATTGCCAGAACACTGGCCCTTAATCCAAAAGCGATTCTGTTTGATGAACCTACCTCTGCCCTGGACCCCGAACTGGTGGGTGACGTATTACAGGTTATGCGCACATTGGCGGATGAAGGAATGACTATGATTGTGGTCACTCATGAAATGCAGTTTGCTCGTGAAGTGGCGGACAGAGTCTGTTTTTTATACGGCGGACGCATTATCGAGCAGGGGCCGTCCGGGGAAGTGTTAGGTAATCCACAGGAACCGAGGACGCAGGAATTTTTAAAAAGGGTCCTCGGGGGGTCGCGTCCGGTGCGCTGTGAGACATGCAGAAAAATAGCCTGATAAGGAAGACTGATGGCCCTGGTGACCACTCCTGACGGGGATGCATTACAGCTTCGCGAAATGACCTCCCGGGATTTACCTGCCGCTCACCGGCTGTCGTCCCGGGTGGGCTGGTCACATCGCCCTGAAGACTGGCAGTTTATATTTCAGTCAGGGCAAGGGTGGATTGCCGAAATTGATGGCAGGGTCATTGGTTGCGCACTTTACTGGCTTTGGGGGGAGAGTGTAGCCACCGTGGGGATGGTGATTGTGTCTCCTGACTGGCAGGGGAAACGTATCGGGTTTCTGTTGATGAGCAAAATAATGTCCTGCCTGGAGGGGTATCAGGTGCGTCTCCACGCCACACCTATGGGTAAAGGGCTTTATCAAAAGTTCGGTTTTAAAGACACCGGAATGATTACTCAGTACCAGATCAATCCCTTACCGCAGCTGCAGGCGTGCGCTATTCCTGCAACGCTGTCGGTTCGTCTGGCGTATCCGTCAGATAAGGGATCCCTGACAGCACTTGATACACTCGCCACCGGCCTGTTTCGTCCTGAAGTGATCGGCCAAATCCTTGCCGGGGGAATAAAAACGATAGTTTTGCTGGATAAGCAACAGCAGATCACCGGGTTCGCCGCATGCCGGAAGTTTGGCCGGGGTGTCGTTATCGGACCGGTCGCTGCCGCCAATACAGAGCAAGCGAAGATTCTGATTTCTCAACTTTTTTCCGCTGCCACCGGTCTGTTTCTGCGCATTGATATTACGGATAATCCACCGCTGGCACACTGGCTTGAAGCCCTCGGATTCACCTCTGTCAGTATTCCGCGAGTGATGGATAAAGGCCGCCGGCCTGCAGAGCCCACCGGATGTTCAAATTTTGCTATCGTCACTCAGTCTTTAGGCTGAAAGCCAGCCCCGGATGTTTCCGGGTGAGCCAGCGGCCAGCCCGGACTGCGCAAGATGCCGATGAACCTGTATATTTCATATTGCGGGTTTAACTCTCTTTTCCTTCAGACAGGCAGCCACGGAAGATAACGGCCGGGGATCCGCATGTTTCTGTACTGGCTGAACCGGCCCTCAGAAGGAAAGATATATCCCGCCACCGGGCCGGGCTATTTCTTATTATTCAGCATCGACTTTAAATCGGCAAACGGGTTAAAGGTCGCCACACCCATATCTTTCTGTGCATCTTCGCCCGCAACAACGCGGGTGCCATAGATATCGGCTTCGGTATATTTCGAATGTTCATGGTCGTGACAATACAGACATAGCAATTCCCAGTTACTGCCGTCTTCCGGGTTATTGGTATGATCGTGATCGATATGGTGAACCGTTAATTCCCGCAGATTGGAATAAACGAACTCCCGGGAACAACGCCCGCAGACCCACGGATAAATTTTAAGTGCTTTTTCACGATAGCCACTTTCCAGCCGCGCGTAGTTTTTTGGAATAAAAGCCATTGCCATTGTTACCTGTTATCAAAAAAGACGATGTGGGATTTTGCTGAAGCCAGCCGGTGCTCTTTTCCGCTGAGAAGCAGCCCCCTCTCTGAATGTGGCTATTCTACACGGGTAAACGATAACCTGACCACAGAGCCGTTAACAAACTCAGGATTGTCTTCTCTTTTTATCACCGCAACCGTGCTGATCCCGCCGACCTGCCGGTGACCATAGGAATCCGACCTACCCTCCCCCTTATATACCGTGGTTCACCATTTATAGCAGCGAGAACATAGATAAGCACAGGGTAAGTGTCGTTCACAGCAACCAGGGACGGTATTCAGTCACTGCCTGCCATCGGTGAAGGTACCCCGGCGGATATCACTACTGAAAGGAATTTAATATATCGCCGCCATTATCGCGATGATAAAAATATACTGCGGCACCGGCCCGGGGTCAGCCCCTCCGGGTCGATGTCTGGCCCCACCGGTTGACCTGTCCGTGAGCGGCAGTCATACCCCCCTGCGCCGGCAGAGGTTAAATCACCGGGCCTCCGGGCTCTGATCACGGGAATTCCATTCATCACGGGTGATTTCCCATAATTCAGACATCAGCCAGCCACTGACATAGTGCTTCTCTTCCGTCCGGATAAGCCGCATGCCACTGTTTTCTGAGATTACCCGGGAACGGTGGTTATCCGCGGCTTTCGGTGCCCGTAAAACGTCCCGTTTCAGGGTGTTGAACCAGTAATCGGTTACCGCAATACTGGCTTCACGCATATAGCCCTGCCCCTGATATTCAGGCACCAGCCAGAAGCCGCGGTTATTATCGGGTATATCATATAAACAGATATGCCCGATAAGTTCTTCCGGGGCGCTCTTTCGGCGTACCGTCCAGCACCATGCCTGTCCCTTTTCCATCTGCGGCAGCGCAATAGAATTCACATAAAACTCTGCACCGTCCTCCGGATAGGGCCAGGGGACTGTATTCACCAGATAACGGACGATCTCCCAGCGCGGAAAGCATTGCTGGATCTGCCGCGCATCTTCACTGACCAGCGGGGTTAACCATAATCGGGATGTTTCCAGTACGGGTATCGGCATAGCAGACTCCTGTCTCAGGTGATGGTTCTGTATCGGGTATAAGCTTTTCTGCGGCAGCGTTTCCGAAAGCAATCCTGCCCGGGGAGCCATATAAAATTCCCGCCGGGTCGTTATGCACTTTGGCCAACAGCCCCCCCGGCAACACAACAGGAGATGCCCGGCGGTCCGGTTTATATCGCGACAACGGGCGGAAGGGTTCCCGTCATCTTTTCCGCCACGCCGGAGATCACCTGCGATGACGGCAGCCGGAAAGCCGCCTCAGGGATTGTCATCGCGGTTCCCTGAACCGTACCAGGAAATCCGCCGGCAGCAAAGTCACGGAACCACTCAGAGTCACCTGCGAGGGGCTGCCGAATATAAATTAATAACATCATGTTTTAAAAAAGGAAAATATTGTGAGTGATTCTTCGGTCGGGCTGAGTACGAAGTTCCCCCATCGCCGCTATCCTAAAACCGGTTGCAATTCACCGATTCGCAGGTTAAATCAATAGTAACTCTCCTTCAGATATCAGATTACTCACGTAAATGAAGAAAAAAACACTCAACCAGGTGACCGATTTTGACCTCAGGCTGCTAAGAATTTTTAAAGCGGTCGCTGAATGTGGCAGTTTTTCTGCGGCAGAAGGATTATTAGGGATCACCCGTTCCGCGATTAGCTTACATATGGGTGACCTTGAACAGCGATTAGGGATGCGGCTGTGTCAGCGCGGACGGGCTGGATTCTCTCTGACCGATGAAGGAAGAGAGATACTGCGTCTCAGTGAAACCATGATGACCTCGGTAGAGTTTTTTCGCCAGCAGGTCAATCAGATGCATGAGCAGATCCGTGGTGAATTCAAGCTCGGCATTATAAATAATCTGGTGACACAGCCGATGATGCGGATAACCGAAGCGTTACAGGAGCTGCGTACCCGTGGCCCGGAAATACGCATCAATCTGAGTATGTGTACACCGGCGGAGATCGAAAGAGGCCTGATGGACGGCCGCCTTCACGCCGGCGCACTGCCGATGATCACCCCGCTCTCGACACTCAACTACTATCCGCTCTATGAAGAGAAATCCAGCCTCTACTGCAGTCACGACCACCCGCTGTTCGGGACGGCCGGGAATGTTGACAGCGCCCGTCTCAGCAGCGTGGATGCCGTCGCTCCCGGTTACCGGATGACCGCAGAAACTATCGGTTTGCACCAGCGACTCAACTGCAATGCCACCGCGACTGACCGGGAAGGGATAGCTTTCCTGATCCTCACCGGTAAGTTTGTCGGGTTCCTGCCCGATCATTATGCGAATGCCTGGCTGGAGAAGGATATGATGCGGGCTATCCATCCGGAGGAGATGTTTTTTACCACTACCATCGCGGCTGCTACCCGTAAAGGCCACCGTGCCAACGCCATCCTCGACCTTTTTTTACGTTCCCTCGGGCTCTGATGTCAGGCCGGTATGATCCACTCTAACACCACCGGCCGAATTCCCGCCGGTACGGCTTCCCTTCAGGGATACGGTTTGCGGCCCGAAATCCCTCCTGCCGCCCTGCCGATCGTCAAATCGTTTGTCACCCGCACACCCGTTTCCGCGAGCTGACCGGCTGGCCGCCCGTATCCTTGTCAGTTCAGGGGAAGCTGCAGGCCAGATTCAGGCCTGACCCACGGGAGAGAATATCTTGTCGGGGATCTGCTAACGTCTTTCGGCCCGGAGACCCGCCGCAGAAAATGATGCCTGATGACCGTTTACCCCTCCATGGCGGTCCGTCGCCGGCTCTCTGCCAACGCAAGCGAGCCTGCCCCCTCAACCAGATCTCAGGTGTCAGATCCGGAAAGAGCTCAGGAAACCGATAAAAGTCTTCACCGCCCGTGACTGCGTTTTTGTATCGCGATACACAAGTCCGATATCCCGGCCGGTCAGTGGTTCGGTTTCACGTGTCGTGATCCGATAGGGGATATTCTGCAGCGTCAGTTGCGGTAACAGACTGATCCCCAGATTTTTTTCAACCATCGCCATCACAGCATAGTCATCCCACAGGGTATATCTGACCTGCAGATCCAACTGATGCTGAGCAAAGATCCCTGATATCTCATTATTGTTGCCCTTCTCCAGCAGCAGGAAGGGATAATCGCATAATGCCTTTAGCGGAACGGTCTGCAATCCTGCGAGCGGATGGTCGTCCGGCATCACGACCCGATAGGGGTCATGATGCAGAAACAGGCTTTCCAGCGAGGAATGGACAGGCAGGCGGGTAAATCCACAGTCCACCTGGCCCTCCAGTACTCTGCGCTCCGTTTCACGATAGTCTCCCGGCACTAATTCGAAGATGATATCCGGGTAGTGCTGACGGAACTCACTCAGGAGGGCAGGAAGCCAGTGAACGGCAACACTGGAAAACGTCCCTACCCTGATCGTCCCTGACTGCAACCCGTTCAGCGCATCCACTTCGCTTTGCAGACGACCATAACTTTCATAAACACCACGGGCAAAGGGTAACAGGCGACGGCCTTCCGGGGTGAGTCTGGCTCCCTGCCTGCTGCGTTCGAATAACGACACTCCCCATTCGGTTTCCAGGTCATTGATCATCCTGCTGATCCCCGACTGGGAGTAAAAGATACGTTCGGCGGCGCGGGTAAAACTTCCGCACTCGACCACGCTGATAAATGCCTTGTATTTCTGAATATTGAGATCCATGGCCGGCACCATCCGGTTTTGTGATGATATCCATGCTAAACACTCGATTTTGTAATCACAAGCCCTGTGCAAGAATGCCTTACCCCCGCAGAAGTGCCGCAATGATGGCACAGACAGCGGAGATAATCTTCGCGATATCAGCGACTGATGCTGATCGTCAAAGCACCTCAGCCCGTCGCTGATGCCCGGCATTTACACTCAAGGGATCAGGCCGGTCCGCCGGGGTTCTCCGGCCTGCCTCGCAGGAGAGTGCAGCACCGGAGGCTTAGAGGAACAGTTCAGGGGGTGAACAGCACCTGCCGGCCGGCAGTGAGTACTTTATTTTTATACAGAGGAGCGTTTTCAGTGAGTGTCTTACCCATGACTGACGGCTCAGCCGCGCCGGAATTTCCGGGCATTTACGGACGTTTCCGTTCCGGCACGGAAGATCAGCAGCCTGCCTCTCCCGCCGGAACATCTCTATCGGGTATCAGCTTGCTGGCAGACTCTGCTAAGGCGGAACGATGACCACGCATCAGCACAGCCTTTCGTTCAGCCGTGGGGTGAAAGATGCTATTCCGTTACTGCTGGCGGTGGCCCCGTATGGCGTGATCCTCGGTATTCAGGCCGCCAGTCAGGGGATCCCTCCCTGGCAACTGGGGCTGATGACATCGATGAACTTTGCCGGAGGTTCTGAATTTGCCGCCATCAGTCTGTGGCACGCGCCGCTACCAGTGCTGACGATTGTGATGCTGACGTTTCTGATCAACAGCCGGCACATCATTATGGGGGCCGCGATTGCCCCCTACCTGAAACATTTACCACTGAGAAAAATACTACCGGCACTGTTCCTGATGGGCGACGAAGGCTGGGCTGTCAGCTATGCCAGTGCGGTGAGAAACGCATCCGGAATGCCCGACGCAAAAGCACTGCCGCTGGCCTATTATCTCGGGGTCTGTTTTCCGTTCTATCCGGTCTGGGTACTGTTTTCGCTGGCGGGCTATCTTTTACCCTCGGTGCAGGACCATATTCAGTCACTGGGTCTGGCGATGGCCTTCCCGGCAATATTTATCGTACTGCTGAAAGGAATGTGGCGGGGAAATCAGACGATACTGCCCTGGTGTACCAGTCTGCTGGTATCCGCGGCTACCTTTATCCTGGTACCGGGTTACAGCTATGTGCTGGCCGGCGCCTTTAGCGGCATGCTGGTGGCCTGGCTGCAGGCACGGAGGGGGGTATGACCTGGCAGGCAATACTCACCATTACCGGCATGGCACTGGCCACCTATCTGACCCGGGTGCTGGGATTTCTGTTACTGCGTAAACGCCACCTTAGTGCCGGTGCAAAGCATGTACTGGAAATCGCCCCCGGGTGTGTGATGGTGTCGGCGATTGCGCCCGGATTTTTTTCAAACGGTCCGGCACGGACCCTTGCGATGCTGATAGCCATTGCCTGCGCCCAACGCTTTCCGATGCTGGTGACGCTGGTAATTTCGATGGCCAGCCTGGCGCTGCTGCAGTACCTGCTGCCGTGACGCGGGGGCAGGTGTCCTGCCCCGTGGCTGAGCGCAGGCACCGCCAGGCCAGCACGCAGCCCCGCGAAATGAGTTCACAGAGCAACCCGGGGTAAAAACCGGTACCGGCACCGGCAGCGCTCAGCGACCATCCCCAAAACCCTGAGACGACAGACTGGCCGGGTGAAGATAAACATCCCGGCAGGGGACGCCACACAGTATAAAAAAGGACGATATTAAGATACCACTCTGCACACTATCATCGGTGTGCGGGGCACTGCGGATAAATAGCAATGTAGTAGTCACCGGGTTTTTACAGTGATTCGCTACAGTATTATACGCATTTTTTGCCTGACTCTTCCGTTTCATTTTTATCTAATACACTGATTTATAAATTAATTACATATTCTCCGTGTAAATATCGTTATATCACCTCTTTACCGGCCTGTGACCTGATAACCCTATATTTTGCTTGACTACTACATAGCAGCCACGCAAAATTGCAGGGAGAATGATACTTATTACTATTTGCGTTCCGATGACCGGCGTTGTGTTCCGGGTCTGACGCAGGAGTTAACATGCCACAGCAGGCTCCCTACCATGGATAAACGAGGTTTACAGGTCGAGAACCTGCGTGCCGGTTACCAGAAAAAGATAATTATTGATGATATCAGCCTGAGCCTTCCGCCAGGCAAGATGACCATACTGGCCGGTGCTAATGGGTCAGGAAAATCCACTTTACTCAACAGCATCGCGCGGATGATCACCCCGCATGCCGGACAGGTCATCCTGGATGGCAAGGCGATTCATCAGCAACCTGCCCGTCAGGTGGCACGTCAGCTGGGAATTCTGCCACAAACCCCGCTGCTGCCAGAGGGACTGACCGTCGCAGAACTGATCTCCCGGGGCCGGTTCCCGTGGCAGGGATTCCTGCGCCAATGGTCAGAAGCCGATGAGCAGGCGGTGACCGAAGCGATGCGTCTGACCGGGACGGAGTCTCTGGCAGATCAGCAGGTAGAGAACCTTTCCGGCGGCCAGCGCCAGCGATGCTGGATAGCCATGACCCTCGCCCAGCAGACCCCGACAATTTTGCTGGATGAGCCGACGACCTTTCTCGATCTGCGTTATCAGGTTGAGATCCTTGAATTGCTGCGTGACCTGACCCTGCATCATCACCGGACGGTGATCATGGTGCTGCACGATCTGAATTTTGCCGTCAACTATGCAGATACTCTGGTATTTATGAAACAGGGCAGATTGTGTGCCGTCACCGACGACCCAGCCACCTGTACCCCGGCGCTGATCCAATCCGTGTTTGATCTGGATGTCCAGATGTCGGTCAACCCGCACACCGGCAAACCCTTCTTTATGCCCTTTCCTGCGATGAAGAGTTCACAATAATGACCGGGACCGTCCCTTTGTTCCGCCCTCGTCAGTCCCGTTACCTGCTAAGTCTGCTGCTGACGGGCTTGCTGGTGGCCGTCTGTTCAGTCATTGATCTGGCGATCGGCGCCCGGTATATCGCACCGGAAACGGTCGTCCGGGCGCTGTTCGCGTATGATCCCCGCAATTTCAATCATCATGTGGTGGTTGAACTCCGGCTGTTACGTCTGGTTGCCGCACTACTGATTGGCAGTGCATTAGGCGTTGCCGGATTGCTGTTACAGTCGGTGATCCGCAATCCCTTAGGGGAGCCTCATATTCTGGGCTTAAATGCCGGGGCGGCACTGGCCGTGGTGATGAGTATGGCTTGTGGCGCGAGCTGGCTCACCTTGCCGGGTATCCGGCCACTGGTCGCGGCGGCCGGTGCTGCCTTGCTGTTCGGCCTGGTGATCCTCTTCTCTTCCGCCGGACGCAGCGGGCTGACGGTGATGAAGGTCACACTTTGCGGGGTGGCATTGTCCGCTTTCGCATCTTCACTGACCGCCACGGTACTGTTACTGGATGAGCAGACCATGATGGATATGCGCACCTGGCTGGCCGGTGATCTGGCCGGACTTAGCTGGCCGGGAATACAGGCAGCGGCTATTCCGATAGCCCTGGCGGTCCTGCTGGCGGGATGGCTGGCCCCTTCGCTGAACGCCCTGGCGCTGGGGGATCACCTGGCCCGCGGGTTAGGGGTCAATCTGCGGCGTACCCGGATGTTGTCCATTTTCGCGATTGCCTTACTGAGTGGTGCGGCTGTCTCTCTGGCCGGGCCGATAGGCTTCGTCGGGCTGATTGTCCCGAATGTGGTACGACGGCTGATAACTGAAGATGTACGTAAGGCTATCCCGTGCTGTGCTTTGTGCGGCGCGCTGGTTCTGCTGGTTGCCGATATTGCCGCGCGCACGCTGATAGCTCCTCAGGAGCTGGCGACCGGCGTAATGACCGCCCTCGCCGGGGCTCCGGTGTTTATCTTTATTGCCTCGAGGTTTTTTAAATGAGCCACCTGTTGCGCGCCGTCGGCTGGAGAGTACTCCGTCAGGGCCGGTGGTCTGTTCTGCTGCGGCCCGCCCTCCTTGCCCGGCTGGCATTTTTTCTGCTGCTGATTTTCCTGTTACTGATCGTTGGTATTACTCATGGCAGCCTGCGGATACCGGTATCCGGTGTCGCCAGAGCGCTGTTTTACCCGCAGGAGGTGCATGACCCTTCTCTGTTTATCGTCACAGGCGTCCGGCTTCCCCGGTTACTGATGGCTGTGGCGGTCGGCGCAATGCTGGGAATGGCCGGGGCGGCGATGCAGTCCATTACCCGTAACGGACTGGCGGACCCGGGACTGCTGGGGGTAAAGGAAGGCGCCAGTATTGTGGTTCTGACGCAGATCCTGTTCTTCCCGGCCGCAGGTATGCTCTGGCAACCGGTCACCGGGATGGCCGGTGGCTTGCTGGTCTCGGCGCTGGTGGTTGTGCTGGGCAGAGATTTTTCCCGGCCCCGTTTTATTCTGATAGGCATCGGAATTTCGTGGATATTTGCGGCCGCCATCGGTGTTTTTATGACTACCGCCGATGTCCGTCAGGTTCAGACCGTCATGTTATGGATGGCGGGCAGCCTGAATACGGTCAGCTGGCCACTGTTAGTCATCTCCCTCTGCTGGGGCATACCGGCCATATTACTGTTGTTTCTCACCGCCCGTGCTTCAGATATTGCCTTACTGGGAAATACCGCCGCGACCGGGTTGGGTGTCAGGTTATCTCAGTTAACCCTGCTGAGGTTTATCGCGCCGGTCATTCTGACCGCCACCTGTATTTCCTGTGTCGGCAGTATCGGTTTTGTCGGGCTGATGGCCCCGCACCTGTCACGTATGTTGTTCCGGGGCGGACAATCCGCACTGCTCAGTGGCAGTGCCGTCTGTGGTGGCGTGCTGGTCTTACTGGCCGATAATGTGGGAAGACTGGCTTTTGCCCCATTACAGTTACCTGCCGGTATCGTCATTTCGTTACTCGGCGGTCCGTTTTTCCTGCTACTGCTCTGGCAACGCCGGGATAAATTCTGATTTGTAAGGATGATTATGCGTATTCTTTCTGTTTTGCTGTTATTTATCAGCACCTTTGTCATTGCTGCGCCGCAAACTCAGCAGTTCACCGACGATAGCGGACGTACGGTAACGGTACCGCTGCATCCGAAGCGGATCATCTCACTGCATGATCTGGACATTACTATTCCGCTCATTGAGCTGGGGGTTTTCCCGGTCGGCAGTCACGGACGAACATTACCGGACGGCACTCATACACTGCGATCAGCGCGACTGTTAACCGGTGTTGATTACACTGACTCCGGTATCCGCTTTATCGGTACCTCGGACATTAATATCGAGGCAATTGCTGCACTGAAACCGGACCTGATCATTACCGAACCCGGCCGTAATACCCCGGTCGATCAGCTTGAAAAGATTGCCCCGACCGTCAGTATTGATCATCTGAAAGGCGGCGCACCACGGATTTACAGTAAGCTGGCACAGCTGACCGGCACACAGGTTCAACTGTCACGACTGGAAGCACGGTATCAGGATGAAATCAGTCAACTGAAACAGACCATCGGCGGTCGTAAAATTACCGTCTCCGTCCTGCAGGCCAATAACGGTAAAATTACCGTAATGCACAGCTACCATTCACTGGGGAAAGTACTGCGTGATGCCGGCCTGACCTTCCCTGCCCTGATCAATAATATTCCTGAAGATGGCCGCATGAATGTCAGTGCCGAGCGACTGCCGGACCTGGATGCGGATCTGGTGTTCGATACCTGGCGGGGTGATACCGGCGGTTCGCCGGCCGATGAAATCGCGGCGATGAATGCCGTGATGCCGGGCTGGTGTAACTTCCTGACAGCCTGCCAGAAGGGCCACTATGTGATGGTCTCCCGCGAAGAAGCCATTTCGAATTCGTTTGCCGCACTCAGCCTGATGGCTGCCGTGGTTCAGTCTCAGATCGCAGGGCTGGCTGTCTCTGGCGCGAAATAAGCGGAATGAACGATGAAAGAACAGAAGAAGAATAAACACAGGGTGGATGTCTACGGGGAACGTTTACGTCACCGGGCCCCCCAACTGTCTGCCGGCCTGCAGAGTGTTCTTTATTATATTAATGAAAACCGTGCCACGGTACTGGAAGCGACTGCACTGGAAATTGCGGCAGCCACCGGCACCTCCGATGCCACGGTGGTCCGTGCGGTGCAGGCGCTGGGGTTCGCCGGTTTACGTGATCTGAAAAAAACCCTGGAGTTATGGTTTGAACCGGTGATGAATTCCACCGATAAAATGAGCTCTACCGTGAGTGAGTTCACCTGTGATATTCAGTCGGGTATTGATTTCGTTCTTGAAGGCCATAAACATACCTGCGAAGTGCTTGGTTCTCCGGAAAACCGCATTGCACTGTCGCGTGCGGTTTCACTGTTACTGGACGCCCGGCAGGCCGCCATTTTCGGTATTAATGCCTCGGGGATCCTCGCCGAATATGCCGCCCGCTTATTTAACCGCATCGGTCTGCCCTGTGTGGCGCTTAACCGTTCGGGAATAGGCCTTGCTGAACAGCTACTGACTCTGCAGCGGGGCGATGTGCTGATCATGATGGCCCAGAAGTCAGCACACCGGGAAGGCATGACTACACTGCGGGAAGCGCGGCGGCTGGGGAATCCGGTGATCCTGCTGACTAACGCGATGGACTCACGGTTTGCACAGGAAGCAGATGTAGTGATCCAGGTTCCGCGTGGCGGGGAAAACGGTAAAATCCCGTTACACGGTACGGTGCTGGTCTGCCTGGAGATGCTGGTATTATCCGTCGCATCCTCAGCCTCTCAGCGCACGATAAAATCGATGAAACGTATGCAGGAATTACATCGCGGCCTGAAACCCGGCAGCCATAAACGCTGACCCCGGGAGGGGTTACCCGGACCGTGCCGGCCGGCAACCTTCTGCCGGCCGGCATCATTGCCTTACGGCCCCTTGTCCTCCGTCACCGGCTTCGGTAAGCCGATAAACACTTTCATATTCAATGGATTAACCAGTAACTCAGCCATTTCCCGCACCTTATCTGTCTGTATGGCTGCTGCCAGCCCTGCGACCTCCGTAAGGTAACGCGGATCATGGTAGTGTCGGTAACTGAGGATCAGACGCTTTTGCAGGCTGTAAATGTCCCCGCTGCGTGACTCTTCCGCCTTCTCAAACTGCCGACGTTGCTCCTCTACCTGCTGCGGTGTGATCTGTGACGGCAGTTGTCTGAAGACCTGCAGTGCACGCTGCCATAACTCCCCGGCTCTTTGCGGTGCCGTGGTAAAACTCAGCGCGGACTCGATCCGTTGATGGCGATCGTTCAGTGTACTGCTGAAGCGCAACCGGTAAACCCCCAGCGCATCATCACGCAGGCTGACTTTTAACGCCTGAGTCGCAAGGTTCTGTGCAACGTTCAGCCGGACAGCGTCTTCCGGGGACCAGCGGCGCGAACTAAAACTCCAGGCATTGACCGTCGCACGCGGTTCTGCATTCGTTTCACTCACCCAATCATCATAACCACTGGCCGGTAATTCGCGGGTCAGTCGACGGAGCTTGCCTCGCGGGATGGTCGCCAGGTAACGGGCCGCCAGCGGCACCAGGTTGGGCACATCGTCGGCCACCAAATACCAGGTCATCGGTGCCCTGACCGTCAGCTGCCACTGCCGCAGAAATTCACTGTTTTCTGTTCTGCTCAACCGATCGGTATCCGCCGCGGCTCCCGTGTCCGGCAGTTTGTAACGTAACCGGTAAATCTGTAAGTCACGATCCTGCTGGTCAGACTGATCCCGGGTCGCCTGCTGACGCAGCAGTTGCATCATGCTTTCGCTGCGCACCTGAGGATCGATCCCGGCATTAACCTGAATCTGATGGTTGATAGCCAACAGATTTTCGGGATCCCGCGCGGTACCGACAGAATCAATCTGTAATTCGTCCGGCTGTTGGGTTATCAGCAGCGACACCGAGTGTTCTTTTTTCCAGCGGCCGAAGTCAGCGGTCCCCCACCCCGCCGGGCCGCTCTGCTTAATCATCTGGCCGGCAAGCTGCGACTGCCAGCGATCCAGCCCCTGCATCATAAAACCCGACGGACTGGTAGCAGACAGATAGACCCGGTCTTTCGCCAGCGGTGTTTTCAGCCAGACCAGGGTGTCGCCGTTACTCAGCGTCCACTGACGGGTCTGTTGTTCAGGATAGATTTTCAGCCCGTTAAGGGAACCTGCCCCGGTGAATGCAGGAAGCTGTGGTAATACAGTAGCAGGCGGACGGCGATAGGGTGATAACGGGAGCGCCGCCACTTGTGCCATCTGCCGGCGCACCTCCGGAGGATCCGGCAGTCTGGCGGTACGGCTTCCCGGGATCCCAAACTGTACCAGCTGATCATTGGCCATTAGCCAGTCTGTGATCTGCTGATTCACCTGCGCGTCAGTGATGCTGTCCGTCAGCGAAAGGATGGCTTTACCCCGCTGCTGACTGTCGGTAAACGGCTGCTTCTGTTCCCAGCGAACAGACAATTCGCGGACCCAGCCACTAAAATCACGCTGCGCCGGCCGGGCAGCCATGGCTGTCGCCGCCTCACGGATCGCCTGCCGTTCTTCAGCAATATCAGCAGGGTCGGCGCCATAGCGCAGAAAGCGTTCACGTTCACGCAGTAAACGGATCAGACCTTGCTGATGCTGACCCGGCGTCACATCCACAAATAATCCCAGTGCCTGGCTCTCTCTGCCAATGGCCGATTTACGGACAATGATACGACTGCCGGGGGCCTGATCGTCCTGGCCCGATGTTTGTAACTGACGTGTCAGCACCTGCAGCGCTACCTGGCTGACCAGACGCTGCGTCAGCGTGGTGTCCGGCCCTGACGGGAACCGGGTCACCAGTGAGACCTGACTATTACCACTCTGACGGTCCTGTAGCCGGACGACCCGCAGCTGGTTTGCAAGCACCGGTTCATAGTAGTTTCTGGCACTGACCGGCGCGGCCGCCATGCCCTGAAAGGCGTCGGTGATGGATTTCCGTGCCTGCTGCACATCAAAATCTCCGATGATCAGCAACCGCATATTTCCCGGCCGGTACCAGCGCTGATAAAACTGACGCAGTGCCTCCGCCCCGGTCTCGCGAATCGATTTTTCATCGCCGATCGGTGGCCGGGACGGATACCGTGATCCTTCCCGCAGAGCAGCAACCCGCTGCTGATTCATGCGGCTGGCAACCCCTAACTGGCCCCGCCATTCCTCCAGAATAATCTGCCGCTCACTGTTTAAATCCGCGTCGGTGATGCTGGCCGACCCGGTCATCTGACTCAGCGCCGTCATCGCCAGCGGAATACCGGCACTGCCGTCGGGCGGGCTCATCATAAACAGCGTACGTTCATAGTTCGTCATGGCATTATACTGGCGGGCCCGTTGCCAGCCCTGGCTTTGTAACAGGCTGGCGACGCCCTGCGGATACTGCCGGCTACCGCGGAACACCATATGCTCGACCATATGCGCCACCGCAGGCTCATTCGCCAGCTGATCCAGTGAGCCGGCATCGACACTTAGCCGGATATCCACCCGGTGCTGATAGCCTGCCATCGGCACCAGGGTATAGCTGAAACCATTCGCCAGCTGACCTTCAGTAATGCGGGGGAAACCGCTGAGTTTTTCCCCTGCCACTCCCCATGAACTTGCAAACACTGACAAAAAAAACACTATCCACTTCATCTTTTTCATTCCCGGATTATCCTTTGCCGCAGCCTTGCGGTATCACTCTCACGTAAGCCCATCAGCCGGTTACCAGTTGTAAGCCACACCCAGCCAGAACTGACGACCTGTTTTATACGTCACCGTTTTACTGCTACTGCCAGTGGTTTGAGAGGCGGCGATAACATTATCCAGTACGTTAATCACATCGAGCGTCAGCTCAAGACTCTGCTGGCCGTAGGTCGGTTGCAGGTAACTGAAATGCCAGTCATATGAGAAATAATCTTTGTACCGGGTCTGGTCATAACGAGTGGCATCACCCTGATAATTTCCGCAGACGCTGCCTTCTGCCGGGCAACTGACGGAGGTAGTGGTGTAGCCACGATATCCGGCGGTGTAGCCCAGGTTCTGGTTCCAGTTAAGCCGTAACGCGGGGAAATAAGTATTCAGGTTCACGAAGGCCGTCCAGGGAGTATTGAAATCCAGCGCATCCATTTCGCCTTTATCCATTAACCGGCCACCGAAGATCACTTTATTGTCATCGGTATCGCTGACATCGTAATAACTTTGTGAGCTGGATTTATTTTTTGTATAACTGGCCCCCGCCGACCAGCGCATTTCTCCCCAGGAAAAGGTTTTCGGACTGACAGGCTCGCCGGTCAGTGAAAAGGTATTACCACGGGTTCTGGCATTGTTAGCCAGAATATAAGCCCGCTCACCGGCATCATTCGTTACCGTCTGTCGGCCAAACTGATCTTTACCCTGACGGTTAACCCATTTTAGCGTCCATACCGAGTTCAGTAGTCGCTGTGAAATACCCAGGGATAACTCATCGCTGTAAGGGGTTTTCAGGGATGACGTGGCATAATCAATGGAGGCAGTCTTAAGCCCTCCCTCACTCCAGGCCCCGGAGGCGCTGCTGCGGGTGCGTACCGAATAGCTGCTGATCCCCTGGCGTAACTGATACGCCAGCAGGCTCTGGCCGTAATAGCGGTTAGCTCCGCCAAACAGTCGGGTGGAATGGTCATCCGACAGATCATAAGACGCGGCCAGACGCGGTGCCAGGGTGAGATTTTTAAGGAAATCATCATACTGAGCACGGGCGCCAGGTGTGACTTCCAGCCTGCCTAAGCTCATGCTGTCCTGCATATAGACTGCATAATCTGTATAACTGGCAGAAACCTCCCGCGCCGGATAGACCGTCAGGTTCTTAAAATATTGCTCACCATTGATGCAGTAACTATCACCGGACTGACAATCAACCCCGGTATCCACCGTTGCCACCCCCCGTGACAGGGTGACATCATTAAAACGTTTATACCGCGCAGTGTAGCGGTCAATCTCCCAGCCAGCATCAATCTGATGTGCCACCGGCCCCGACATCAGCGGGTTAAGTTCGTAATCCTGTTTCAGCGTGAGAGTGCGTTTCTCTGTGGAATAGGTGCCGTAACCGCCAATCAAAGATGTCTGGTAATTTTTAGTGGCCGGTGAACTGACCCAGTCAATAGCATCAGACACAAAACCTGCCGAAGCATAGGATTTATACCAGGTGAGTAACTGATCTGACTGATGAGAAATTTTATTTTGTTCATACTGATAACCCGCCAGGCTGGTCACTTTCCCCCAGCCGGTCAGATGTTCCCACTCCGTATTCAGACGGTAGCCGCCCCCCGTATTGGTAAAGGCACCGTTCTTAACGTTGGCTTTATAATATTCCGAAGAATGCGGCGAATACATCCCGGTCAGGCGGAGTGTGTCGCCATTATCGGCCAGATAGGTCCCTTTCAGTAAATAGGTTTCTGACAGCCGTTTCTGGTTGCTCCACTCCCCCAGGTAACTCTGGTAATAGGGGATCGTCGATTCCTGACGGTTATAGGCGAACAGCAACGCCGCGTTATCGCTGAGTGGCTGGTTAACCGAGACAGAGTAGGTTTCTTTTCTGAATTGCGGCTGACGGGTCAGGCTGGTCGCGGTATCAAAGTCTTCTGTCTCATTCGCATCCGTATGATACCGTGTCCAGGATGAACGGGTTGTGCGATACGCTATCCGGCCGGAGGCACGTCCGGTTTGCGGATCTTTCAGCCGGGCATCGACCACACCGCCGGTAAATCCGCCATATTTCGCCGAGATATTGCTGTCGAATACCTCCAACTGGTCGATAAGTTCGGAATTTACCCAGAATGACTGCGTTCCGCCCGCGGGCAGGTCGGTGGGAGAATAGCCGTCCGGAGTTGCAGAGAATTCGCCGCCATTCGCCCCGGGATTCACCGTATTATTATTCGACAGACCGTCAATGGTGAAATTATTGTTATAAAATTTTTCGCCGTGGAAAGAGACATTTTCCGGGGCGATTTCGCCAGGGGTAGTGCTGCTGTCGGTGGTATTAGCAAAGCGGACCGCGGGATTATGTTTCAGTAACTCCGGCACACTTCCGTTTCCGGTCGGGAACTGATTTATCTGTGTTTTATCGAGTATCTGCGTTCCCATCGACTGACTGGTCGGTGTCGTGCGTACCAGGATAGTGTCTTCCTGTGTCTGCTCCTCCGCCGTGGTATCAGCGGGGGGATTTTCCAGGCCGAACGCCGCTCCCGGCAATAAAACCATTGCCGCGATATAGGTTAATTTGTTTCCCACGAAGTATTCCCAAAGAAGTTAAGTGATAAAAATTTATTAATCTGTCAGGGCTACCGCACCGCTAAGTTTAAAAATTATCGTGACGGTCTGATCCCCGGCCGCAGCCCCTTTCAGATAGCGCCAGCGAGCGATATCTTTATAAAGCTCCCCGCTGAAGACTCCGGCAGGATTTTCTTCTGTGATTTGAACATGAGTCACCATCCCGCCCGCGGTGACATCGAAGCGCAGCTTTACTCTACCCTCGACGCCCAACGCTTTTGCTCGCTGCGGATAGCTGACCCTGCGGGTTAAGGCTCTGACGGTGGCGTGGGGCTGCTGACCCGCTCCCGCCCGGGCCGGCGCCGTGTTACTGTTACCGGTATTTTGCGGGGACTCCCGCGCGATATTTTCCGCAGCCACGCCGTCAGATGTTCTCCCGCGGGCAGGCCCTGATTCCGGACCCACAGGCGGCCGCCTCTGTGCCGGGGCGTGTTGGGTTCTGCCGGTTGCCATCCGTCGGGCGACCGCTACACTTTTTCCGGTGGAATGCGTCGCCCGCATCGCCGTGGAAGGTTTCTCTGACGAGTGCAGGACTTTTTTACTGGCCGGCAGAGCCACTGTTCCGTGCTCACTGACCGGTAACGGTGCTCGTTTCGGTGTCTCACCCGTCGCGGGCACACCGTCCTGGGGGCGTGATATGGGAGGTTGCGGGCTTAACTGCACCGCAGTGAACTCCTTAACGTCAGAAGACGCGTTGCTCTGCCCTCCTCCGCTCATAATTACCGGAGATGACGCATAAGTGATCACCGCCAGGATCAGCAAGGCGTGACAACCGACCGACATCATCACAGGCGCGTTAACCTTTACTTTCCTCCATACATTGCTGGCGGGTGTCTCCCCCCCGGTTTCAGGCCCCCACAGACTACACAAACTCGCCTACCTCTTGCCGACGGTGCAGTGACTTATCTGCCGTGATGCCATCCTCAGTAAAAGGCTGAGAAAAGATAAGACTGCATTATATAAAAACGATAATGAGAATTATTTTACAAATGATAATCGATTGCAATAGAAAACATTACATTCAGATACAAACGGAAATAATTGGCTTTTTTACGAGCAATTTTTTGATACTGCTGCCGGTTATGTCGCCTCGCCGGCCGGCATAACGTCAGTGAGTGAACGACAGCCGCTGATGGCCTGCCGGTAAAATACGTACAGTGTCCGGGAGATATGGCCGGCTCATTCGGTGATTTCTTTTATCTCTCAAGCCAGTGATGGCAAAAAGCTTATCGGGGACGGAGCAAAATTGACGGATACGGGCAAAAGAGGAAAGCCTGAAATAGCGGTTAAAGAACAGATAAGCTACCCTCAAAGGCACCCGGCCGGTGCGCTGTAGTGCGCTTTTTCACCCCCGGGCTAACAACAGACGCAACCTGAAAACGGGGACGGAGTCAGCGGCTCAACGGTCCGGCGAGCCTTTTGTCAGTGTGTCAGCCAGGGATAAACCGGCCGAAAGAGAGGAGTATTTTAACGGATCAGGGGTCGGCGGTTTCTGCAGAGCCACGGTTGTGAGGAGTCGGAATATTGACTGCCCCTACTCCCTGAGTGATATAGCGTCAGGAAGCACGAAAATGCCGGAACAGTCAGTCAGCTAGTTAGTTAGTTAGTTAGTTAGTCAGTTAGTCAGTTAGTCAGTTAGTCAGTTAGTCAGTTAGTCAGTTAGTCAGTTAGTCAGTTAGTCAGTTAGTCAGTCAGTCAGTCACTTAGTCACTTAGTCACTTAGTCTGGATAAGCGAAAACAGGCAGAGGAAAAAAATATCCGCCGCCCGGTTCAGGGTCAGCGGATACAGGTCATAGGGATTTCAGAAAATATCTTCCACCTTCCTGGCCACCAGAGAAGTCCCGGCGACGGAGGGCAGAAATCAGCCTTTCATCCGGTGCGCAATCGTATTAGCAGTCACCATCGCGTTATAGACATCATCGACCGTCAGTTCCATCGGCATATTGTTCATCGTATCGCCAGGCGCACAGGCAATACGCGCCACTTCACGCCATTGTGATTCGGCAAAGGTTTTCAGGCCCATATCTTCCAGTGTCAGCGGAAGTTTTGCCGCTTTCACAATACGTACCACATTCTCCCATTCTTCCTGCGGGGCATTTTCCAGCACCAGCTGGGTCAGCAGGCCAAAAACGACTTTCTCACCGTGCTGCGCTTTATGCAGATCCGGGACCACTGACATACCGTTATTGACCGCATGAGCCGCGGCCAGGCCACCAGCCTCTGCACCGACACCACTCAGATAAATCGTCGCCTCGATGGTCTGCTCCAGTGCCGGGGTGGTCAGGTGGTTCGCCACAGCATCCATAGCCGCATCAATGTTTTCGCTCAGCAAACGGTAGCAGAGTTCTGCCAGCCCCAGTCCGGTCCTCGACGGTTTGTGCAGCACCAGATTGATACCATCGGCAGCATAGCAGGCACGTGCCTCAAAATAGGTCGCTAACGCATCGCCGACCCCGGCGGAGAAGAAACGCAGCGGTGCGGCCGCGATAATCGAGGTATCGGCCACCACCACATCCGGGTTCTGCGGTAAATACAGATACTCGTCAAACTCTCCGCTTTCGGTATAGATGACCGCCAGCGCAGTACAGGGTGCATCGGTGGAAGCGATTGTCGGGAACAGCACCACCGGCAGCTTCAGATAAAAGGCAACCGCTTTCGCGGTGTCCAGCGTTTTGCCCCCGCCGACCCCGGCAATAACATTGGCTCCGCTGGCACGGACACATTCCTGAAGACGGTCGATCTCTTTCCGGCAGCATTCATAGCGGAATTTTTCAGCACATCCTTTCAGTCCGGCGGCCTGCAGGGCAGGTAATGCCTGTTCTTCCACTTTTGGAAGAATAAATTCATCGGTAATGATAAGGGTGTTATCGCCAAAATCTTTCACGAAGTCATCGATTTTCGACAACATATCGGTGCCAATAAAGAATTTTTTCGGTGATGTTACCGTTCTTGGTAATTTAGTTTCTTTAATCATTTCAGCTTCCCGTCAGGTGAATTTTGATAAATTTATGATGGTGAAATTCTCTCCACCTCACATTGATCATGATCATAAGCGGGTCTGTTTATTTGTCTTAATTACCGGTTATCCTGGCGGATAACTGTACAAGGAACAGCTAAAGAAAGCGTTACCCTGCCTGATACAAAGTGAAAGAAATCTATTTAATAGGTTGATTATTATATCTATTTTTCAAATGATCTTTTCTGTGCGCGGTGATGGCGAAGAATGTTATGCCGGTTGTCACCTCCCGTAAGAAAGATAATTCTTCCGGGATTCTTACCGCCCGATTTGCCGGCGCCTCTGCTTAGCCTTATAAAAATAACCCAGGCAATAAATTAACCACCTTAATCTGACCCCGCCTCAGTGGTGGGCTTGCCGGGAAATCGGGTTCGCAAATGCGCCGGAAATGCGCCCGATAGGATCATCAGGCGCTCTTCTGGTGCAGAAATCGCATCCCTCTGCGAAAGACTTTCACCTGATCTTTATAAAAATCAGGCAGTAAAAAGAATGGCATCGATATTGCGTGGCATTCAGTCATGCCATAATAAGGAGCACCGCGATGAAACCGACTTCTGCCCGCTATACCATCTTCCTGCTCATGTTCCTCATTGCTCTGATTAACTATATTGACCGGGGGGCGTTATCCTTTTCCGCCAATGCCATTGCCACGGAATACCATCTGAATAAAACCCAGCTGGGTGCCGTTCTCGGTTATTTTGGTATAGGCTACCTGCTGGGGTCGTTATGTGGCGGTTTTCTGGCCGACCGTTTCGGTACTCGTAAAGTCTGGTTATGGGCAGGTCTCTGCTGGTCTGTGCTGGAAATTGCAACTGCCTGGGCGGGGATGGCGCTGTTTGGCGGTTCCGCGCTGATGGGGTTCGCCACCCTACGTATATTATTTGGTTTTTCCGAAGGTCCGGCGTACGCGCTGATGAACAAAACCATCTCGGCGTGGGCACCGGATAACGAACGCGGCTTTGCGCTCAGTATCGGCCTGGTCAGTACCCAGGCCGGTGCAATGCTGACCGCGCCGATTACCGTCGGGCTGATCCTGCTGACCGGTGACTGGCGGATCATGTTTATTATTCTTGGCGTATTTTCACTGCTGGCGATGCTGCTGTTTTCCCGCGTTTATACCGACAGCCCCGCACAGCATCCAAAGGTGAATACCGCCGAGCATGCCCTGATCACACGGGGGCAGAGCGCATCCGTCGCCGAAGGTACCGCCCTGCCCTGGTGGAAATTCTTCACCAGCCGGACGCTGGTCTGTAATGCACTGGGCTATTTTACCTTTTTATATATCACCTTTACGCTGGCAACCTGGCTGCCAAAATATCTGCAGGATAATTTTCATTATGATCTGCACACGCTTTGGTATGTGGCGATGATCCCCTGGAGTGGCGCCTGTTTTACCGTCTTACTGGGTGGCAAAATTTCTGACGCGCTGATGAAACGATTCAATAATCTGCGGATTGCCCGCAATGCCTTCGCGGTCGTCGCCCTGTTACTGACCGCACTCTGCTTTATGGCGATCCCGCTGGCGGGCTCCGCTGCGGCGGTGATTGGACTGATGGCCGCCGGCAATGCGATTAATGCGATGGTTAATAACGTGTACTGGTCGGTGGTCATTGATGTGACGCCAAAGGCGTCGGTGGGGACATTTAGCGGGATAACACTGGCCATTGCGAATATTTCGTCGGTCCTGTCCCCGATGCTCTCCGGCTGGCTGGCCCAGCACTCTGGCTATAACGCCATGTTTATCGTGACCGGCTGTATTGCCCTGGGCAGTATGCTGGCGATGATGGCGCTGCAACCTGAAAAAAAGCATGGTCTGTCGGTACGGCCACAGGCCGGTTATCCCCATGCGCTTCCGCGTTCTATGACCGAATGATCACAAGGCGGGCCGCCAGGTCCGCCCTTCTCATTCGCCCTGCCGCAACCGGGTGGCGGTCTCCAGTGCCCCGATCATCTGGCCTGCCAGCGCACCGATAACGTTCATGCAGACAGAATTACCAAACTGTTTATATATCTGACCATGGGAAACGGCATCCACAATAAAATCATCGGGGAATCCCTGTAAACGGGCACACTCTTTCGGCGTCAGTTTTCGCGGATTTTTCCCTTCACCGTGCTGTTCGATCAGTATCTCTGAACCGTCTTTATAGTATCTGGCGCTGAGGGTATTGGTATACTCACTGCTGGCGTTAAACAGACTGTAACCGAAGCCGTTTCCGCGCTGCTTATGTGACGCGCGTCGTTTTTGATGACCGAGCCACAGTTTATCGGACAGGGTATAGACATCTTTGCCTTTTCTGGCAATCAGTGCCGCCAGTTCGTGCGGTTGCAACAAAATGTCCCCTACCCGGGTCGGTGTACAAGGAGGGTCCGGCCACTGATACACCTGGTCGAAATCCACACCGCTGAAATAGTCTTTATCAAAACCGACAATATAGACCCGCTCACGGTTCTGCGGTGCCCCGAAATCCCTGGCCCGCAACACCCGGAAGTCGACCCAGTAGTTCAGCTTTTCAGACAATGCCCGCCGGGCATCTTCACTCATCGGGACATCGTCAGGGATCGCCTGCGCATGCTTACCCTGCAGGATATCGATAATGGTCTTCAGGGTACGGCCTTTGTCATGGCCCTGCAGCTGTTTGACGTTCTCCAGCAGGAACGCTTTGGGCTTTTTAGCGGCCAGGATGCGCTGGATCTCAAAAAACATGGTTCCGCGGGTATCACTGAAGCCCTGCTTACGCCCTGCCAGAGAAAAGGCCTGACAGGGAAACCCGCCCAGCAGCACATCGTGGTCGGCAATATCCGTGGCCCTGACCCGGGTGATATCACCGACCGGCATTTCTCCGTAATTTGCGAGATAGGTTTTCTGGGCATATTTATCCCATTCCGAGGTGAACACACAATGGCCGCCCAGACGCTGAAAAGGCAGGCGGATCCCACCGACACCGGCAAACAGATCGATAAATGTGAACCGGCTTTCTGACCGCGGTTGCTGACGGAACGGGGCTTCCTGCGCATGTTTCCGGAGTTTTTTATCCATATTCAGGATGGCCTTACGTTTGGCCACGGAAGGCATCATCCTGCCGGCTTCCCATTCACTGACGGTCTGTTCACCGTGAGCTGGCATCCCGAGGACACTGGCAAACTCGGCACGCCCCAGGCCGAGCCCTTCCCTGATACTCTTTATTTCTTCTGGTGTTGGATGTGCTAAGTGGGACATTGTTCGGTTACTTATGCGGTTTTAGTCCCGGAAGACTAACATTGCCCTTAAAAGCCCGCAATCAGTTATTCCGGCCTGCACAGCAGGACATTCTTCACTCATTCAGACCGGCCGCTTTTATGATAATGACAACCGGATTAACGGCGCTTCACTGAACGACAAAGAGAAAACCCTGTTAACATTCTATTATTTAATGTTTATCGATATCCCATCTGATGACTAATGCCGGTACTAATCATTGAAATGATGATGTTCAGGGTGGATGGGGACACACTTTCGGACTTAACGACCGACTACCGGAATCACTCGTCCGCGACAGGACTGTCAGCCGGAGAAATATGGCTCACCGTAACCCTGTTAGTGGTACGCACAGTCAGGGCCAGAATATTCTGTGACTGAGCTGGCACTCTTCGCTATTGTCATCAAAGGACAGCGTTCCGGGAGGAAGGAAACCCTCGCCCCCCCGGGATGTTTTAACTGTGTGCTGATTAGCATTAGCGCGGGGGGTTAATCACCAGCTGATGGCGGTCATTATAAAACCGGCGATAGGCCAGATAGCCGGCAATAATGGTCGACAGACTGGCCGTAGACAACAGCATAAAGGTCACCATGATCTGATATTTAATCGCCTTAACCGGGTCAATTCCGGCAAAGATTAATCCGGACATCATCCCGGGCAGGCTTACCAGTCCGACGGTCTTAGCGGAGTCAACGGTCGGGATCATCGCGGCGCGGATGCTTTCCCGCAACAGACCGGCAGAGGACTGTTTCGGGGTCGCCCCCAGACTGAGCATCTCCTGGATTTGCTGCTGCCCGCTGGCAAACCGTTGCCCCAGATTATTGTAACAAAGCCCGACCGCCACCATCCCGTTACCGGCAATCATTCCTGCTATCGGGATCACCTGCATCGGCAGAAACTCAATCGAGCCGGTCAGTACCAGTACCAGTAACGTCAGTACGGCCCCGGTAGTGATGGCAATAAATGACATCAGGAAAGCATTATCAATATATTTGCTGCGCTTTTTGGCATTCCAGGCCGCATTGAAACAGATAAACAACACCATCAATACCGTCAGAAAGACATTATTCAGATCAAACAGATATTTTAATACATACCCGACAATCACCAGTTGTACGACGGCACGGCAGATACTCCACACAATATCTTTTTCCAGTGCCAGTTTTTCACGGTAACTAATCACAATCGCCACCAGCACTAAGGCCAGCGACATAATTAGCGATCCATTGGTGATATTATGCTGGTTCACTCGCGTCTTCCTTTGTTTTTTCTGAGGGGGTTCCTTCCTGCATCGCGGAGGGTGAGGTTAACCGGATGACATTATCCGCATGGCGTATTTCATCCACGTCGTGTGTCACCCACAGGACAGCCAGATTCTTTTCACGTACATACTGATGAATAATATCGTTGACCTGGCGTTTGTTTTGCTCGTCCAGGGCGCTGGTGATTTCATCAAGCAGCAGCACCTGCGGCAGAAACTGCAAATGACGGATCAGTGAAATACGCTGTTTTTCACCGCCGGAGAGCGCCGACACCGGCTGGTCCAGCATTGTTTCCGGTAATGAAAACCGGCGCAGTTCTTTAATCAGTTGCTGTTTATCGGCCGTTTTACGGCGCAGAACCCAGGGAAACTGCAGGTTATCGGCAACGGTGTCGCCAAACAGTGACGGGGTTTGTGCACAGTAAGAGACCTGCTGACGGTACTGTTCGGGAGCATACTGCGAAATATTTTTACCGGCGAAGGTGATCTCGCCGCTCTGCGGACTGATCAGCGAAGAGAGGATCTTCAGCAAGGTACTCTTTCCGCATCCGGACGGCCCGGTGATCAGGGTGAATTCCCCGGCATTCAATGTCAGCGATAAGTCACTGAGGATCGGCGATCCGCCTGCCCGGTAGTTAATCTTGTCCACTGCCAGCAGTGGTGTTTTCTGATCCTTCATGGCTTATTGTCCCGTACTTAACTGTTTTACATAGTTTAACGGTGATCCCCACACAGAAGAAATGGGTTTTTCACCCGTCAGCGCGGGTTCTCTGCGTAACTCCCCGGGATCCCCCGCATTCAGTGATCCTTCGCGCTGTGCTGAATTGTAATAATTTCTAACCTTGCTGACTGGTGTTTCCGCTGCCCCCCTTTTAAGGTAGAAAGTAAGACTGGAACATTTAAGAGGATGGAATATGCGAATACTGGTTGTGGGTGCCGGCTCTACCGGTGGCTATTTCGGCGCCTGTCTGGCTCGTCACGGGCGGGATGTGACTTTTCTGGTCCGGGAAAGGCGTGCAGCAGCCCTCAGAGATCACGGGTTAGTGGTTCATGCCGATGCGGGAGATTTTAAGATACAGCCTCAGCTATTGCAGGCCAGGGAGATCCGTGGCCCGTACGACCTTATCCTGCTCACGGTGAAAAGTTTCGGTCTCGAACAGGCTATCCGCGATATTACCCCCGCAGTCGGAGAGCAGACGCTCATATTGCCGGTGCTGAACGGTATGCGGCATATCAGTACGCTGGGGGAGGTGTTCGGTAAAGAAAAAGTATTAGGCGGATTATGTAAGATCCATTCCACGCTGAATAAAGACGGCGAAATACTGCAAATGTCTGCGCTGCATCAGCTGTCTTATGGTGAACAGGATAGCCATGACTCCGCACGTGTCCGGCAACTGGATGCCGTACTGAGTGACTGCGGGTTTGATAACCGGCTATCGATGACTATTCAGAATGATATGTGGGAAAAATGGTTGCTGCTGAGTACGCTGGGTGCAGTCACCTGCCTGTCGCGGGGCAACACCCAACAGGTCGTACGTTCGGCCGGCGGCGAGGCACTGTTACAGGCAATATACAGTGAAGTGCTGGCCGTGATCACCGCCTGTGGCTATCAGCCACGCCCGGCAGTCATTGCCGCTACGCTTCAGATGCTGAGTAACCCTGAAACCCCGCTGACCTCCTCCATGTACCGGGATTTAGATCAGGGGTTCTCTGTGGAGGCGGATCAGATCATCGGGGACCTGGTCGACAGAGCCAATACACACGCACTTCCCGTACCGCTGCTGAATGCAGTGTATGTCAACCTGCAGGTCTATCAGCAAACGCGGCAGGCGGGCTGAGACTCTGTTGATCGTGGCCCCCGGCTGAGTGGTTCGCTGGTAACGGGGGCGTTAATCAGGCCAAACCATGATCCCGGTCCCGGCAGAGCACGGGCCGGGGCATCACCTTCGCGGCCGGACCTCAGGAACCGTGCTTCCCGGCCTGCCACTCGCCAGCGGTGGTGATAACAGCGCGAGTACCATCATCGGTGAGGCCTGCTAAATAAGCCCTGTACGCTTTCTCCGTGCCTGATCACGACGCAGCCTGTGGATATTGCCTTCCGGGAGGCCTCTGCCGTTCTGTTGATAACGATCAGCCACCTTCCCGCCGCCACACGTTGCCTTTGCTGTCACAGAGACTCCCTGTATTACCTGCCTGTAGCGGTTCAGGGAAGTGCATTCTGGTAGAGATCCCAACGGTTACCATAGAGGTCCTCAAATACCACCACCCAACCGTATTCTTCCTCGCGGGGCTGCTGACAGAAATGTACCCCTTTTTCCTTCATTGCAGTGTAGTCACGCCAGAAGTCATCGGTTTGCAGGAACAGAAAGACGCGACCTCCGCACTGATCACCGATAAATCCCTGCTGCCGTTCGCCGGAAGCCTTTGCCAGAAGCAGGTTACAGTCACTTTCCGGATGCGGCGTCACCACGACCCAGCGCTTCCCGGGCTGCGGGGTATCTTCCACCAGCGTGAACCCCAGTTTATCGGTGTAATACTCAATAGCACGATCATAGTCATCAACGACTATCGCAACATATCCCAGACATCTCTTTTGTGTTCTCATCGTTACTCCGACAGGCTTCAGAAAAAACCGGCAACTGATATCAGGGCACTTTCTGCATTATGGCCCTCAGACCGGGTGAACAGGCGGGCACAGTCCGGATAAAGACCTCCTGAATAGCGTCCATTCCGTCAGTGCGTTCTGATAATGCCCCGCCCGGCCCGGGAAATGAATACCATAAGAGGCCAGTCGGTATGCCATCACTGAATAGAAGGCATCCACAGCTCCCGGGGTCTCTCCACGGAAGAACTCCCCCCGGGCCGCAGCAAAAATAATTCCGATACGTTCGATGTCTGCGTCCGCTTCAGCGGATAACGCTCCCGGTACCGTTTTACCGGAGGCCACAAACGGCATTTGCCGGCGGATTTCAGCAAAGCCTGAGTGTAATTCGGCACATAAGCTTCTTTCCTCAGCCCGTAATGCTGCCTCTGCGGAATAAAGTAACCCGGGTTTAATTTCGTTAACGTACTCGGCGATCGACAGTGAATCATAAATAATAAGATCGCCGTCGCTGAGAACCGGCACCCGCCCGGTCGGTGATAAGCGTTTGAGTTCGCGTCTGCTCTGCGGATGGCTGAGGTCAAAAATATGCAGGTCCGGGGGTATTCCGGCAATCTCCATACAGAGCAACGCTCTCAGTGACCAGCTGGATTCTGTCCCGGCAAATAATTTCATCTTACACTCCGTATTAACAAGGCTATCATCTATAGCATGACAGCCCGCAGCGACACGATAAATTTCTTTTGTTTATGATCAGCCTGTTAGCGCGATATCCCCCTGTTCTCCCGAAGCAATAACCGTTATCAGGGCACAAGAAATGCCTGCCACCATCAGGTAAATCATGGCGTTACGGGCCACACAACGTTAACGCTATACAATACACCTCTGATGAATTCAGTGAGGTCAGACAAGCGCCTGATAATCCCTCTGAACCTGTCTGACGTACTGGTTCAGAGGGATTATCCGCCGCCGCTCACCGGCGAGCGCTTAATGTGCAGAATTTCTGCTCTATCCCTGAAGGGTCTGTTTAGCAGAGTAAATGAGAAAGCGGGAAGTGTGTGATGTCCGTATTACCTGAATGAGGAAATTCCCGTCCCGGTGACGGTTTATTTAAGAAGAACGGGGCGTTTCCCGGATGAAGGATATCGTCAGGCTATAAATGCGGGGCAAAGACATTCTGGAAATCTGAGCAGTAAAATTACGGACGTATTATTGACCATGACCTGTGAGCGGCAGACTTATGGCAGGTATTCGGCATAATAATCATCATACAACCGGCACGCCAGTGACGAACAATCCGTTTCCAGACAGAGCGCGACATCCTCACCGAAACCACGCTCATGTAATTCGCATGCCGACGAACACTCTGCGAGAAGCCCCGGATTTTGCTGGCGGTAATGTTGCCATGCCGCTAATGCCGCCAGGGATTCAGGCGAACAACTCTCCCGTCCCATCGCTTCAATGATACTGCCCGCGGCAATATAATCTTCAACCGAAGGCCGCAGGCCCCCGTCAGGCCACTGTTCTCCGCAAGGCACCAGTAAGACTCGCTGAAAGTGACGACAGGCTTCTGCTGTCGCTGTTCTGTTTCTGAAGCATCCACTGAAAATGGCTGCGCCTCTTTCTCTGGCCCGGAACGAAATCGCAGAGCCATTTGGCGAGGGTAATACCAGTCTCTCACCCTGGCCTATTTTGCGAAGTGAAACCGGCGAAAGGGTGTAGCCCGCACTCCCCTGTCGTCTGTCAAAATGTGCAGTGACAGCCCCTCTTTTCTCCCCATATTCCCTGGCTGAGGCATCTTTGCGGAGATAGGGATAGATACGGGCACCGTGATCGATAGCCACACTCACACAGGTTGAAAAAGACATCACATCAATAATGACGATACAATCGACGTCCCCTGCCAGATGAGCAATGGCCGGCATTCCCCATTCAAGGCGAAGATCAAAAGCTGCCTGGCTAAAGTAGTGCATGATGATTGCTCCGTGTGACGGTTGCAGAACGGTGCCACGCGCCTGTCAAACCGGAATCTCCCGTTATGCCGGAAATTCTGCCTGCGGGTGACAGGATCAACAAAAATAGTGTTCCGGTTGTACCACAGCTCGCAACCCGGTACTCAGAAACTGAACATAACAGGCAGACCACGGGAATATCCGTCACCCGTCGATGGGGAGAATATCAATCCAGGCCTCAGAAGGCGTATCAGCCGCAGGCAGGGCACGGTTTTCCGCCGGTATAAGCGGAGAGAAAATATTCCAGGCAGAACGCCCGGCGCACCGTCCGGGCATCGATGGCGGATGAGGATTATTTTTTCTCTTCGCCGTGAAGAGTTTTCTGCTCGCCCATCACTTTCAGTTTTTTCGAGATATCGCGGCGTTCTTTGGATAAATCCGCATTTCTGATGATGTATTCATCGACCCGGTCTTCATAATCACTACGCATACTGGCAATGATCTCCTGAATCGCTTCAATACTCATCCCGGGCTTAATATATTCACTCAGGTTATCCAGCAGCAGAACACGCTTCTGATTATCGCGGACTTTCTTCTCATTATCCGCTATTTCGCGTTGCAGCTTGTTTTTACGGCGAAACATACGGACAAATTCGAGTACGTCCTGGAAGGATTGTTTGGCATTTTCCATGATAACACCTTTGTTTGACGCCTGATCGGACAGACGTGAGTTTCAGAATCAGTTGGGTTCAATGAAGTCCCGGCATCACTACTGTGACTTCTAAAACTTTTCAATACCTTATCTTAGCGCAAAGGAACGGCATTTCACACGACACTGATTGATTACTTTCTCAACACCATTCGAATAAGTTCATGTAACCGCACCAGCTGACCATGTAATTCCAGACTGAGCCAGACATAGCCATAGACCGGTGTCGCCTCCGCTTTGGCATGTTCGGCCTTCGATAACAGCCCGCTCAGTTCCCGTTTCATCTCATCCAGTTCAGCAATGGTGGCAGAGACCTGATCGGTTTTGCCGGTTTTCAGCATCCCGGAAAGCGTGCGGAACAGATTTTCGGTCATGGCCTGGGTACGGCGCAACGTAGGGGCATTCAGCAGCAGCAGATGGCTTTCACGGGAATCCCACCACGCATTGATCTGCATCTCCAGCGTGTAAACCATATTGCGCTGGAGGGTCTGGATGGCTTCAAACACAGATTTGGGAATCCGTGTCTCTTTACTGGACGGTTCCAGCAGGGCACGTATTTTGACACTGCCGGAGATCAGTTGCTGAATGGACTTATTCAGGCGCGGTTTTTCGAGCAAATTAGGTGATAATCCGGTCTGGTAGATCTTCAGCGAAGCGAGTAATGCATCTGACATCCTGATGCGCCAGAAAGTATAGGCACGTTGCGCCCAGATACCGGTAAAGATGACCGCCAGGATTGACCCAAAGATGACATCGCCCCCCCGCCATAAGGCGGTCAGGAAATCCCCCGGCGGCGCGCCGACCACCACACCGAGGGTAATACCAATCAGTAACGCCATATAGGGACGTTTACCTAAGGTCAGATAACCACAGACAAACATCACGATGCCACACCAGCCCAGCATCAGCGGCAGCGAATACAGCTCTATCTTCAGGGCAATCAGTCCCGATACCGAGCCGGCGATGGTACCGATAATACGTTGTACCGCCCGCGGAAACACATTTCCCCAGGACGAGATAGGCCCCATAACTACCACCAGCGTGATCAGCGGCCAACTGCCTTCCGGGATGTGCAACAAACGCACCAGTAAAAAAGAGAGCACAAACGCTATGGCGATTCGGACACCATGAACGGTCTGGTAGTGGCGGTAGAGCCAGAATTCAGGTCGGGATATGGGCTTGTCAGGGCGCAAAATCATGTTCCGTTAGACTTTTCGGACTGCTATTTTTGCATATTACAAAAAAAAGATCCGGTGCAATTCGTCACCGCTACCGTCCGGGAGCATTAAAAAAGCCCCGGTAAAAACCGGGGCCGGGCAGACTGACAAAGCAGAAAGATTACAGTTTCTGTTTAATGTAGTCAGTGATGCGGGTAATAATGCCGCCTTTCGCGACACTCTGTAAGGCGACTAACGGATAGCTGGCGATTTGTTTGTCTTTATCCATCACCTGAATTTCACCGACCGTTTCGTCCTGTGCCAACGGCGCTTCCAGCTCTTTATTCGTCAGGACATATTTCGCTTTCACATTATTGATTTCACCGCGCGGTAATGAAAGATAGAGATCTTTCGCAGAACCCACATTGACGGTATGCGGATTACCATACCAGACATTCTCTGTTCCCAGAGGTTTACCGGCATGGAATAACTGGACGGTATCGAAGTTATTCTGTCCCCAGACCAGCAGTTTTCTGGCCTGATCTTCACGGCCTTTCGGACTGTCTGCCCCCATGACAACGGCAATCAGACGGTGGTTACCGATAACATTGCTGGCAATAATGTTAAAGCCGGCGGTTTCTGTATGACCGGTTTTCATGCCGTCCACATGCAGGCTGTTATCCCACAGCAATCCGACACGGTTGTTCTGAGTAATACCATTCCATGTCATCGTCTTCTGACTGTACATGTGATAGAACTCCGGCTCACCATGAATAATGGCTCTGGCCACAATCGCCAGATCACGTGCCGTACTGTACTGTCCCGGGGCATCCAGACCGTGAACGGTTTCGAAATGGGTGTTTTTCAGGTCGAGGTTGGCAACGACCTGGTTCATCATCGCGACAAAATTCTGCTGTCCCCCGGCCACATAATCGGCCAGCGCGACACAGGCATCGTTACCTGAATCGACAATCACACCGCGGCTCAGATCACGCACACTGATTTTATCGCCAGGCTTCAGGAACATCAGAGAAGAACCTTTAAATACCGGGTTACCGGCGCCCCAGGCATCGGTACCCACGGTGACGATATCATCAGGTGAGATACGTTTCGCATTAATGGCCCGGTCAACCACATAGCCGGTCACCAGTTTGGTCAGACTGGCGGGATTGCGTCGCTCATCGGGATTACCGGCTGTCAGCACCTGGCCGGTCGTTGCATCCATCAGGACCCAGGAGGCCGCGTTGATGGGCGGTGGCGTCATTGAAAGAGGGAAGGCATTGTCATCGGCATGCGCCGCTGAGGCCAGTAAAATCATACCCGATACAGTAATAAGCAGACGCCTTTTCAAGCTAAATTCCTCAATAATTTGGGTGGGTTGACAGGTTTTAGACGCCTTTTTACGGCATTTTACCCCCGCTGGCATCTCTCAATTGTGAGAAAGTGTAAATCGGCAACCGGGGATATCTGCTGTCAAACGGGTTAACAGAAAAGATCGTGCTGTTCTGCTCCTTGCCTGCAGCGACTATACGGTAGTTATCTCCGGTATTCCAGGCAGGTTCAGGCCGGAAAAAGGTTTCAGACGTGTCATCTTATCCCTTGAAATGAATCATTTTCTCACACCCGGCCTGCACTGTCGGTACCCTGCTAACGCCCGGCGGAGCATTAATTCAACCAGCCTGTGAGGTTTCCCCGGATTATACGCGTTTATCGATGGTCGCTGTCAGTGATGCGGGCCTGACTCAGGCAGCAGTACAGGAGGTCAGGAGGTCAGGAGGTCAGGAGGTCAGGAGGTCAGGAAGTCAGGAAGTCAGGAAGTCAGGAAGTCAGAAAGTAAGAAAGTCAGGAAATCAGTAAATCAGAAAATCAGTAA
>NZ_JAERJR010000029.1 GCF_018257515.1 Tatumella sp. JGM118 | reverse complement strand
TGCTGATATGGCTCAGTTGGTAGAGCGCACCCTTGGTAAGGGTGAGGTCCCCAGTTCGACTCTGGGTATCAGCACCAATTATACAATTAAGTAAAAAGAATTTGCCTGGCGGCAAGAGCGCAATGGTCCCACCTGAACCCATGCCGAACTCAGAAGTGAAACGTTGTAGCGCCGATGGTAGTGTGGGGTCTCCCCATGCGAGAGTAGGGAACTGCCAGGCACCAAATCAAGTAGAAGGCCCTGTCTGATGACAGGGCCTTTTATTTTGCGTGTAATATAAGCAGAAAATGGCTGAAAAGGCCGGATTTTCTCTGCTGAACGTCAGAAGGCCACCCGGAAGGGTGGCCTTTTTGCGTTTAATCCTCCGTAAAACGGCGACTAAAACCGGCCGGAAGCTGTTTTCTGTCCTTTTTATCGCGCAATCCATCGTCTTTTGCGAAGCGTTGCTAAACTAAGCTGAAACATTTTCATCATTGACTAATCATTCTCGACTTTTCTGCAGACCCACGTTAGTCTTGGCTGTCTGGATGTCTAAACGTTTATATGGTTAAAAAAGGTGTCAGGTAATGCCAATCAGAGTGCCGGATGAACTCCCTGCAGTAAATTTTTTACGTAATGAAAATGTCTTTGTCATGACCTCATCCCGTGCGCTGGTGCAAAATATCCGGCCGCTAAAAATTCTGATCCTTAACCTGATGCCCAAAAAGATAGAAACTGAAAACCAGTTTCTGCGCCTGCTTTCTAACTCACCACTGCAGTTAGATATTCAGTTACTGCGGATTGATAACCGTGAATCCAGAAACACGCCAACAGAGCATCTGGACACGTTTTACCGTAATTTCGCCGATATTCGTGATGAAAACTATGATGGTCTGATTGTCACCGGCGCGCCGCTGGGGCTGGTCGACTTTGATGATGTGGCTTACTGGCCACAGATCCAGCAGGTATTACACTGGGCGAAAGATCACGTTACTTCCACGCTGTTTGTCTGCTGGGCGGTTCAGGCGGCACTGAATATTCTTTATGGTTTACCTAAAATAACCCGTCAGCAAAAGTTATCGGGCGTCTATCAGCACAGCCTGGTACAGCCGCATGCATTACTGACCCGGGGATTTGATGACCAGTTTCTGGCCCCTCATTCACGCTATGCCGATTTTCCGACGGAAATTATCCGCGAACATACGGATCTGGATCTGTTTGCTGTCTCCGAAGAGACCGGAGCCTATCTGATGGCAAGCCGGGATAAGCGTCTGGTCTTTGTGACCGGCCATCCGGAGTATGATTCACATACCCTGGCCGACGAATATTTGCGGGACATCGGTGCCGGGATTGATTCGCCGCTGCCTTATAATTATTTTCCGGGCAATAATTGTCGCCTGACACCGCAAGCCAGCTGGCGCAGTCATGGGCATCTGCTGTTTTCAAACTGGCTGAATTATTATGTTTACCAGATAACTCCGTATGATCTGAAACATATGACACCCACCCTGGATTAATCCCTCCTTAATAAGCGAAATCAGGCGCAGATGAGCCTTAGGGAATATTTGCGCCGCTGAAATATTTGCCGGCGGCCAGCAGGGTCTCCTGATCCTGGCCAGCGGAGTCCCGCCGGAGCGTCCGCCAATGTGTCTCAGCCATTCACATTATGCATCCTGAGTCCATGGACCGGGTTAACCGGCATCCGTCAGGATCGCTGTGGCGGTGTGCCGCCGTCTTGCTTAACCCGGCCGTGTCAGCCTTGCGGTGAGTTGCGGCCGGGCTTGCGACTTCCGGACCGACAGTTCACCGTTTACCACGGTATTTTACCAAATGCAGATTCCGGAGGTGACGGTAAGAAGTCTGCCAGTACCATAGCGACCGCCAGTAAATCTGCACTGCCGCCGGGGCTTAGCCGCCGCAGAATAAAGTGACGGTCCATTTCCTCCAGTTCAGCGACTCCCCAGGGGGCCATCAGTGTCTGCTGCGCAGAGTGGCGTACGTACTGCAACCCCTCTATCCCTCCCCGTGAAACCAGGTTACTGTCTGCATTGACGGCCATCAGCCTTAACAAAGCATTATGGTGTTGCCGGTCGCCGCTTTCCTGGTGCCAGTAAGGCAGCACATACCGGCGGACGGTAAGAAACCCGCTTTCTGCTTCTCCTCTGGCACCGGTCAGGGAATACCGTTGATAGAGCCTGGCCCCCGCAGATGGCGTTACCTGACCGGTGGCCAGTTCACGAGCGACAATGCCCTGGCAGATAGCGCTGGTTTCCTGGCACAATGCTGTGGTGCTGAGGGGCTCTTTCCGCCCGGCTAAGCGGCCGGCCGCACAACAGAGCAGTCCCAGAGAAAATATCCCTCCCTGATGGGTATTGATCTGTCCGGTAGCAGAAAACATCGCTTCTTCACACGCCAGTCCTGCGGGCCGTAGCAAGGACAACTGACTTTCCGCCGGCAGGAAAGCCTGTCTGTATCCCAGTTGCTCAAATACCGTTAACCACGGGGTAATCGCACGGATACTCTTCATGAACAGAGCGTGGTCCATATCATGGTGGGCACCGTTATTATTACGGTCAACCAGTCCGGGCTTGGGTGTCAGGTCCAGCTCGCACCGGAGTGCGGCGATCACTTTTTCCGGCAGCGCGGTGACCGGAGAACTAATTGCGGGTAAACCAGTCATTAATGATCTTCTCTACACTGGCCAGAACTTCTGCCCGGGAATGGCATTGTGAACGGGAGCAACAGGCTGCAGGTTCATTGCATACGAGGCATCTGCGGCTATGCCGGTTCAGTGATTGCCTGCCGACAGGGCCGGCGACCGGACAGATAACATCAAAGTCCCAGAGCCTGCCCAGCGGATGAGTCTGTTCAGTCTCAATCAGCTGTGCTTTCAGCTCCGGTGCCGGATGATCGACGCACCATAAGGCTTCCGGTCCGGTCGGCAGCCAGTTCACTTCTCTGGCGATAACCGGCCAGCCATGACTCCGCAGCCACTGGTCACACACCTGAAGTGCCACTCCCATGATATTTTCATAGCGGGCACTGGTTTTCAGCGGGCCCGGCGTGACCAGAGTCAGAGAAATGAGCGGCCGGGAATAACGGTCTGACCATTCTGTCTGACGTTGCGCGCGCTTTTCTTTAGCCAGTAACATGGCTTCCAGGCTGACAGCCGTCCGGATAGTCCCCCGGGTCACCATAATTACTCCTCCCGCAGTATCTGACGGACCACATCGATGACACTACCATCACGGTAGTGGATGATGCCGACCACCTTATCGGTAAATTTTATCGGCTGTGGCTCGCCGCAAATCAGTAATGCACGCTGCCACAGATCTTCAATAGACAGGATATCCATCCCCGCATCAATAAGACGACGGCGGAGGTCCGGGCGGGCAGGGTTGACGGCTATCCCATGGTCAGTGACCAGAATATCGATGCTTTCACCGGGGGTGACCCGCGTGGTGACGTGTCTGACCACTGTCGGGATACGGGTGCGGATTAAAGGGGCGACAACAATGGTCAGGTTCGCGGCTGCAGCAACGTCACAATGCCCTCCGGAGGCTCCGCGCATCACACCATCAGACCCGGTGATCACGTTGACGTTAAAATCGAGGTCGATCTCCAGTGCGCTGAGGATCACTACATCCAGCTGGTCACAGCTGGCACCTTTACTGGCCGGATTGGCGTAGACATTGGTGGATATTTCGATGTGCTGAGGATTACGGGCCAGCGATCCGGCGGCCTGACTATCAAAGCACTGAGTATCGAGCAGCTTTTCGATCAATCCTTTTTCATGAAGATCCACCAGGCTGCCGGTGATCCCGCCGAGAGCAAACCGGGCATGGATCCCCTGTGCGGCCATTTTATCCCCCAGGAACCGGGTACAGGCGGTCGCCGCAGCCCCGGAACCGGTCTGCATAGAAAATCCGGGCGTAAAATAGCCTGAATGTTCAATGACATCGGCGGCACGACGGGCGATCAGTAATTCACGGGGATTTCCCGTCATCCTTGCCGCGCCGACACCGATCTTTGCAGGATCGCCGACACAGGCGGTACGGACAACATAATCCACCTGATCCTGCAAAATACTGGCCGGTAAATTCGGGTAGGGCAGCAACTCTTCGGTCAGCAGTATCACTTTGCGTGCATAACGGGCATCCGTCATTGCATAGCCAAGTGAACCGCAGGCGGAATGGCTGCCTGTGCCACGGGCATTGCCAAATTCATCACAACCGGGAACCGCCAGAAATGCGACATCAATCGTGATCTCACCGTCCTGCAGCAGTTTGACCCGCCCGCCATGTGAATGGATATGAACCGGGTTCTCCATCAATCCGTTGGAAATGGCTTCTGCCAGCTTACCGCGCATTCCTGAGGTATAAACAGAGGTGATGACCCGCTGGCGGATCGGTTCAATCAGCGGTGCATTGCAGCTCATCAATGAACTGGATGCTAAGGTTAACTCCCTGAAGCCCAGAGAAGCCAGTGTGGCCACCACATCATTAATGACTTTATCCCCTTCGCGGAAGGCATGATGAAAAGAGATGGTCATCCCGTCCTTCAATCCACTTCGGCGTATTGCCTCCTCCAGTGAGCTGCAGAGTTTTCGGGTTCTTTTTTCCCGGGCGTCAGCAAGCCAGGGCGTGGAAGTATTGGCACCGCTGAAAGGGGCAGAGTGGTCAGTGCCGGAAAGGCTATCGATAGCATTCATTCTCTCATCCTTAGTGATATAAACCGGAGGCAGCAGCACGTTCAAGGACGGTCTGTGCATGGTTGATGATAGGGGCATCGATCATTTTCCCGTTCAGGGAGACCACGCCCAGGCCCTGTTTTTCCCCTTCACTGGCCGCTTCAATCACCTGTTTCGCCTGTTCCACTTCCTGCGGGGTTGGGGTAAATGCCTGATGTAGCAGGGCTATCTGACGGGGATTGATCAGTGATTTCCCGTTGAATCCCATCCGGCGGATCAGGTCGGTTTCTTTCAGGAAACCTTGTTCATCGTTGATATCGGACCAGACCACATCAAAAGCATCAATGCCGGCGGCCCGGGCAGCGTGAAGTACTGCACAACGCGCATAGAACAATTCGGTACCGTCGCCCCGTTCGGTCTGCATATCCATGACATAATCGAAAGCTGCAAGCGCAATCCCTATCAGTCGTGGTGAACTGCGGGCGATGGCCACGGCATTAATCACTCCGGTCGCGGACTCTATCGCGGCCATCAGGCGTGTCGACCCAACCTGGCGCCCGCAGGCCTTTTCGATGGCTTCGAGATGAGTCTCCAGCGCGTAAATATCTTCCGGCGAATCTGTTTTGGGTAGCCGGATCACATCCGCACCAGCGTGTACGGCAGCATGAAGATCCTTAAGTCCGAAAGGGGTCGTTAATGCATTAATGCGGACAACTTTCTCTATATCCCGATACATCGGATGCTGTAATGCGTGAAAGACCAGCAGACGTCCCGCATCTTTTTCATGAACCGATACGGCATCTTCCAGATCAAACATGATGGAATCCGGACGATAGATAAATGCGGTGGAAAGCATGGCAGCACTGGTGCCAGGCACAAACAGCATACTGCGACGAAGTTTTTTCATAACAGTTTCTCCGGGTCCAGTGCAGTGACTTCTGCGGCACGTAATACGGCGCACTGTATCCGTGCGCGTAGCACACAATCGAGAGCGCCTTTATCCTCGATAATGACTAATCCGCTGTTTACGCCAAGAGTCGTCAGCGTTTGTACGGCGACCGCATGGATTTGCTGTCCGAACTGCTGCATGACCTCACTGCGGATCACTATCTCTGTGGCGCCGTCGGCCGGGATCACTTTGATCTTTGCATCTCCGGATTCCAGAGTGCCTGCTAACGCCTCTCTGAGAATGTTCATCATTTTTTTCCTTTTTTATTCAGGGTGATACCGGCTGCGCGATATGCTGCGCCTCCAGATATGAAAAGGTGGTCGGGGGGACCTTGTCACGAAGCTGGTCATAATGCCGGCCGGCCAGTAACCGGCGCACTTCTGACGCTGAAACTGCCGTGCCGTCATGGCTGGCGATGCGGGATATTTCTTTCACCGTGACCTTTCCGGCCAGCAGGGTATGCATCGTTTCGTTATAACGACGAGTCGTCGGACAAAAAGGCTCAGAACCGATGTAGCGGTGGGTGATCCCCAGTGCCGGTGCGATGTCATCGCGAAAAAGGATCAGATCGATAGCGCACCAGGCCTGATCGACGACGGGGGTTTCTTTCAGGAAATAGGCAGGGAAGGTGGCCCGTGAAATAATGTAGGGAGACCCGCCATGGACCGTGACATTGGGCAGATGAGCCATCCCCCGGCTGACCATGGTGAGCCTGTCGGCATAAGAAAAGAATGACCCTTCTTCACCGACTAAAAACAGGTGTAACCAGTCACACTGACGTGCAGCCAGTCCGGCGAGGAACTGGTGGCCAAGGGTGAACGGATTCGCATTCATCACTATCGCGGCAATTTTTTCCCCGGGTTGACGGTATTGTGATAACTGCCGACAGTAATGTTGCAGACCCACAGGATTATTCTCCATCAGTACGGCACGATCCCCGTCACGGGCGAGGGGCCAGAAGCCACACTGGCGGAACTGCCCGATGTTCTCCGGACGGGTGCAGAGAAACAGTGGTGAGATTCGGTTCCGCAGCGCGAAGCCTTCCAGTACGGACAGTAACCGGGCGGTCAGATTAATGCCGCGCCAGGGGAGGTCGGTCACTACACATTTGATAATATTGCCGGCGAGCCCGGCACAGCCCGCCAGCCGGTTGCCGACAAAGGCCTCGGCAAAATATTCGATATCGGCGTCGGGTTGAATATGGAAGTTCTGAAGAAATTCGGTGATCCGTTCAACGCGCTGAGTGTGTCCGGCGACGCGGGTGAGACGCAGAGAAAGTGCAGGCTGTAGGTCCATGGCATTCAGGCACTCCTTTTTTCCGTGGAGAACGCTGCCCCCACGGGATCATCGGCGACGGTGTTGATCAGATGGCCGATCTGTTCTATTTCCACTTCTACCCGATCCCCCGCAGACATAAAAAGCGGGGGATGACGTTTTTTACCCACCCCGCCGGGAGAGCCGGTAATAATGACATCGCCGGGACTGAGCCGGGTGAATGTACTGATATATTCAATCAGCCCGGGGATCTTATGGATCATGTGGCAGGTATTATCCTGCTGAACGACGTTGCCGTTCAGCCAGGTTCTGATCATCAGATTATGGGGATCATCTATTTCGTCGCGGGTCGTCAGGCAGGGTCCGAAGCTACCGGTATTACGCCAGTTCTTGCCGGCGGTAAACCAGCTGTGTTGCCAGTCTCTCGCTGAACCGTCCATATAGCAGCTGTAACCGGCAATGTGGCTGATTGCCTGGCTGCGGGGAATATGGCTGCCCCCGACGCCGATAATCACTGCCAGCTCACCTTCGTAGTCAAATTCACTGGAATAATACGGTTTAAGCAGCGGTGTATTATGGCCGGTCTGTGAATCCGGAAAACGAATGAATAAGGTAGGGGCAGGATCCGTTTGCCCGAATTCCTGACGTTTTTCAGCGTAATTCATCCCGACACACAGTATTTTATTCGGATGCTCAATGACCGGTAAGTAATGGATTTCCTGCCCGGTAAAATCGACCTTCTCCCCGTAATATTGCTGGACGGAAGCGAGTTGCCCCGCCTCCAGCAATGATTTCAGGTCCGGAAACCGGAGACTCAGGCGACTGCCTAAATCAATAATCCCTTCCGGTTTCACTATCCCGTAACTGCGGGTTCCCTGGTGCAGATAACTGGCAATTTTCATTTTACGTCCTGCAATACGCGGTTAAATAAGGAAGTTACCCAGAATCAGTAACGACACTGAAACGTTAATGGCCCCCCCGATGCGGGTGGCTATCTGCGCGAATGGCATTAACACCATCCGGTTGCCTGCGGTCAGAATGGCGACATCTCCGGTGCCGCCTTGCCCGCTCTGACAGCAGGAAATAATGGCGACATCAATGGGGTGCATCCCCAGTTTTTTTCCGACGAAGAACCCGGTAGCGACCAGTGAGAGGACGGTACTGATAATGATCAGCAGATTACTCAGCGTGAAGGCATTCACCAGTTCCTGCCACGGTGTGATGGCGACGCCGACGGCAAACAGAATCGGGTAGGTGACCGCGGTCTGAAAAAACTTGTACACCACCTGAGAGCCTGCCAGCAGACGGGGAGATACCCCGTTGATGAGTTTGATAAACACTGCGACGAAAAGCATACCCACCGGGGCAGGTAAGCCGATGTATTTGTGGCCCAGCATACCGACCATATAGAGCAGTACCGCCAGCAACACGCCGGAGGCAAAAGTGGTGACATCCGGCGTGATACTGACCGGCTGAGCCGTCTCTTCGGGTTTACCGGAAAGATCGGAGTTAGCCGAAGACGCGGGCATCAGCTGACCTTCGCCGGTCAGATGCGGGTAGCGTTTACCCAGCTGATTTAAGCAGCCGGAAACTACAATGGCGGTCAGACTACCGAGCATGACCATCGGTAGCACCCGGCCCAGTGCTACACCCTGTTCCATATGCAGTAACGTGGCATAGCCTATCGACAGAGGGATAGCCCCTTCACCGACACCCCCGGCCATAATGGGTAAGATAATAAAGAAGAAAATCTGGAAGGGTTCCAGCCCGAGTGCGATCCCGACTCCCATGCCGACCAGCATCCCTACGATTTCACCGCACAACATCGGGAAAAAGATACGCAGAAACCCCTGGATTAACGTGGTCCGGTTCATACTCATAATACTGCCGACGATAATACAGCAGATATAAAGATAAAGAATGTTGGTGGATTTATAGAAGGTTTTCGTGGACTGAATGACAACGTCCGGCAGTAAACCATAATAAACCAGTGCCGAAGGAATAAAGGTAGCACAAATGGCCGCGGCGCCAATTTTACCGACAACAGGCAGCCGTTTACCGAACTCACCACAGGCGAAACCGAAAAAGGCAAGGGTAGCGATCATCACGACAATCTCACTGGAAAGTTTACCTCCCAGACAATCAATAGTGATAAGAACACCGCAAAGTATAAATAAAGGCAGCGGAATAATACCTATTTTCCACGTATCGAGGATATGCCACCACTTTTCCTTTAAAGACTGTTTCTCCGGCGTAGATACTGAGACATTTTTTATCATCATCATTGCTCTCCTTATTTTTACAGTAAAGTTTGCCGGTGCCGGGGTATCTATATTGTGATAAAGATTTTAATTAGTCCGGAGATTTTATGGCAGTTATGGTTTTTATGGTTTTTAAGGAGTTAATGGATTTAAAAAGGATAAATAATCGGTTTTTTTATTAATTTCTCTCTGTTGATATGTTCTTTTTTTGTTTTAATTTTTTTGATTTTATGTTTATGGTCCTCTGGTTGATTATGATCAGTGAAAATGAATAATTCTCATATAGATAAGCTGTGCAAAAGATCACAAGTTCTTTTGAAAATAAAATGTGATGAAATGAATAATGATATATTACCCGGGGTGTCAGCATACTCTGGCGGACGGGATATGAAACTCTCTTTTCAAATAAAGTTATTTATCTCACTGATTATTATGTTCTTATCATTATTCTCTGTGTTTGCATCGTATTACTATCTGGAGGCGGGGCGACGGGTTTATCAGGAAATGGTCGTACGGACACGGGTGCAATCTGATTTGATCTCCGTCATGCCGGAATTACGTTCTGCAGTAATTCATCGGGATCTTCAGAAAATAAAACGCTTTATGGATAATATCGTTCCGTTGAGTGATGCCAGTTTTATTGTTATCGGAGATAATAAAATAAATCACTTATATCATTCTGTGAGCCAGGAAAAAGTCGGTACTCCGCTGGTGGGAGGCGATAACGATGAAGTCTTACGGGGTAAAACGGTGACCACCTGCCGTCGGGGTGGTTTAGGGATCTCTTTACGGAGCAAGTCGCCGGTGTTTGATGACCAGGGGAACGTGGCCGGGATTGTTTCTGTGGGATATCTGAAAAGTGATATTGATAATATTACATTAAGTAAAGTATGTAACGCCTTTATTATTCTCTTCCTTCTGCTGGTCAGTCTTTTTATATATTGCTGGTTTTTCACAAGGAGTATAAAAAAACAGATGTTCTCTCTTGAACCCAGGGAGATAGGGTTACTGGTCCGGCAGCAAAAAGCGATGCTGGAATCGATCTTTGAAGGCGTGATTGCTATCGATGACCAGTTAAGAGTGATTGTTGTGAATAAGGCGGCTCAGCATTTACTTGGGATAAATGGCACAGGTAATTCCTTATCGGGGAAAAAAGTTCATCAGCTGATAAAACCGGTCTCATTTTTTGACCCGCCGGTAATGCTGGAAAACGATACTCATGATGAAATCTGTCGTTTTAATCAGCTGACCGTTATTGCAAGCCGCGTCCGGATAAAACTGGAAGATAAATTACAGGGATGGGTGATTACGTTTCGTGATCGACAGGAAATCGAGAGCCTGACCACCCGCTTAAGCCAGGTGAACGGCTATCTGGAGAATCTGCGGGTAATGCATCATGAGCAGTTAAATCAGACCACCGTCATCTCAGGGCTATTACAATCCGGCCGCTACCAGGAAGCCATTAACTATATTCAGTTACAGTCTGAACATGCGCAAAGTGTTCTCGATTTTATCTCCGCGCAGTTTGCTTCACCCATGCTGTGCGGCTTGCTGCTGGGTAAAGTGTCACGCGCGCGGGAGAAAGGGGTCGAACTGATTTTTGACCCGACCAGTGAACTGTTACACCCTTTTCATGGGTTGCCGGAATCGGAACTGATCTCGGTGATCGGTAATCTGCTGGATAATGCGATTGAAGCAACCCAGCAGGTCGATCCTTTGCACAGAACGATCGAAGTACTGATCGTCGGAGGGAATGGCGAACTGATCATCGAAGTGGCAGACAATGGTATCGGGATCCCGCCGGCGCTGAAAGATCATCTGTTTGAACGTGGAATAACTTCAAAAAACAGTGAAGGCCACGGTATCGGGCTGTCGCTGATCCATAGCTTTGTCACCCAGGCAGGGGGAGTGATTGAAGTGGCTGATAACCCCGGGGGTGGGACCATTTTTTCCGTATTTATTCCGGAGCGCCCTGCAGATCCGCCTGATCCCTGGTTACCCGGATCAGCTCTAACGAAAGATAACGCTTATGCCTGATGACCATATTGATGTACTGATTGTTGAAGATGAAAATGCCCTGGCGCAGTTACATGCCGGGCTTGTGAATAATTTCCCGTGTCTGCGGGTCATCGGGATTGCTTCAACCCTGCGGCAGGCCGAAGAGATGATAGAACAACGCAGCCCGAAACTGGTATTGCTGGACAACTATTTACCGGACGGACAGGGGATCACATTAATCAGCTCAGCCACGTTCAGCCGCGCTCAGTGTGCCGTTATTTTTATTACCGCGGCCAGTGATATGAATACCTGCAGCCAGGCGATCCGTGTGGGTGCGTTTGACTACATTCTCAAACCGGTATCATTGAAGCGATTAAGCCAGTCACTGGAAAATTTTATCCGTTTCAGCAGGCAGCAACGGGAGTGGAAAATTGTCGATCAGAAGAATGTCGATTCCCTTTACCAACTGCAGGCGAAAAATTTCCGGCAGCGGGAAACGGATAAAGGGATTGAGGAAAATACACTGGCACTGGTACGAAAGCTTTTTACCGATGACCAGTCCTGTCTGAGTGTCGATGATGTGATGGAAGGTTCCGGCCTGAGTAAAACCACGGCCAGGCGCTATCTGGAATATTGTGTCAGAGCACAGTTACTGGGCGTGGAACTGGTTTATGGAAAAATAGGCCACCCCCGGCGCTTATATCGTCGCCGGAAGGCGGGCGACCCGTGACGGATGTCTGCCGCAAAGCCGTGTTCAGGTTTCAACATTGACGCACAGGGCATCATACCGCCAGTATTCATGGTCACAATCGATCACCTGCTGATGCTGGTTCTGATTGATACGGGTGATACAAATCCCCGGGCTGCCTGAGGCAACATTGAGTGCCGGGGCGGAGAATGCTGGCAGAGGGCCAGGCAAAACGGTAAAGCGCACCCCGCCATAACGAATGTTATAGAGCTTTTCATACAAATGCGTCAGGGAAAGGGTGAGGTCTTCCTGAAGCAGACCCGGGAAAAAGGCCGGATTCAGATAATGCTCGACATAGAGCACCGCCCGCCCATCAATCCGTCTTCTGCGCCGGATGCAAAAAAGGGTATCACCGGCCGCGACCTGTAATTGCTGTGCCAGCAACGGGGTCGCCGCGATCTCGCCGGCACTGAGCACTTCGGTATGTGCCTGCCTGCCCTGACGGGCCGCCATTTCGTGAAAATGGCTGCGTAACAGAGGGTTATAGATCAGTCTGGGAGGGGCAATAAACCATCCGCGCCGGAGTTCACGATAAATCTCGCCGCGTGATTCAAGTAAGGCTAATGCTTCACGGAGTGTAATTCGGGTGGTGGAGTATTCTTCACTGAGTTGCCTTTCTGAAGGCAGGCGTCCGTTAATAAACTCATCATTTTTCAGCCTCTTAAATAAAGAGTCCGCAATCGAATCAACTGCTTTAGTGTTTCCGGAGATCACGTGTCAGCCCTGTGTTGGTGCATATCTGCACTTACGGAGTTCATTTTCAGAAGAAAGTCAGGTGTAAATGTTTTTAGCGATCAGCGATACAGCTTGCAGAGTATTGTAAAAAAACAGCTATCACAACGCTGTCATAAAATTTTCATACGCTGTCACTATATTGGCTTGGATTTTGCTGGACTAGACCAGTGAGCTTGTCACTTATCCGCAGGAGCCCGATATGAAAGCCAGTATTGTAACTCTGTTATCAGCCGCTATTTTTCTTGCTCTTCCCGCGGCGCATGCTGCGGACAATAACCTTGCTGCGCTTGAGAAAGCCGCCCGTAGCGAAGGTCAGGTCAACAGTGTTGGTATGCCTGATAGCTGGGCAGACTGGAAAGACACCTGGAACGACATCAGCCGGATGTACGGTATTAAGCATAGCGATACGGATATGTCATCGGCACAGGAACTGGCGAAATTTGCGGCCGAAAAACAGAATGCCACCGCAGATATCGGTGATGTCGGCGCGGCATTTGGTCCGATTGCGGTAGAAAAAGGTCTGGCACTGCCTTATAAGCCGGATCACTGGGATCAGATCCCTGGCTGGGCGAAGGATCAGGGAGGGCACTGGATGCTGGCTTATACCGGTACCATCGCCTTCCTGGTGGATAAACAGCAGGTAAAAGATGTCCCTCACAGCTGGGCGGACCTGAAAAAAGGCAAATATGTTGTCACCATCGGAGATGTCGGGGTGGCGGCACAGGCGGCGAATGGTGTGCTGGCGGCGAACTATGCTCTGGGCGGCGATGAAAAGAACCTGAAACCGGCGCTGACCTTCTTCGGTGATTTAGCCAAACAGGGTCGTCTCGGCTTAACCGATCCGGTGATCGCGAATATCGAAAAAGGGGAGATTCAGGTCGCCGTCGTCTGGGATTTCAACGGCCTGAGCTACCGTGATCAGATCGATAAAAACCGTTATGAAGTGGTCATTCCGTCCGACGGATCGGTCACTTCCGGCTATACCACCATCATTAACAAATACGCTAAACATCCGAATGCCGCCAAACTGGCGCGGGAATTTATCTTCTCCGATGCCGGACAAATCAATCTGGCGCGGGGCTATGCCCGTCCGATCCGTGCGCAATATATAACGCTGCCGGCCGATGTTCAGGCCAAATTGCTGCCTGCTGCAGAATATAAAAACGCACGTCCCATCAAAGATCAGGCTGCCTGGGATAAATCATCGAAAATGTTGCCGTCTCTGTGGCAGCAATACGTGATGATCAATATGCAGCAATAACAGATGATCCGGAGGTCAGCGATGAAAACAATACTGGTGGTTCTGGATGGGCTGAGTGACAGCGTGGCAGGCTATGCAATGGGATATTTACACGCCGAGTGTGCTCAGGGAAACGGCCAGTATTATGCCATTACCTGTGAATTACCCTCCCTGTCGAGACCGCTGTATGAATGTATTCTGACCGGCGTTCCGCCGGTCATCAGCGGGATAATTCATAATGGCGTCTCGCGGATGAGCCATCAGCGCAGCATATTCCATTATGCCCGTGCGGCCGGGCGGGTGACGGCGGCCGCGGCTTACCACTGGGTCAGTGAGCTTTATAATCGTACGCCATTCGATCCGATACGTGATCGCCATACCTCCGATCCTGAATTGCCCGTTCAGTACGGGCACTTTTATTCCGATGACAGTTATCCGGATTCTCACCTGTTTGAAGACGCTGAAAGTTTGCGGGTGCAGCACGACCCGGATTTCTTACTGATCCACCCGATGAATGTGGATGATGCCGGGCATAAGTTCGGGCTTAACTCTTCCCAATACCGAAACCGGGCCCGCAGAGCTGACGGTTATCTGTCGCACTGGATGCCGCAATGGCTGGCAGAGGGGTATCAGGTCATTGTCACGTCCGACCACGGTATGAATGAGGATCATTCACACGGAGGAACACTCCCTGAAGAGACCCGGGTCCCGTTGTTTGTGTTTGGTCAGGCATTCTCACGACAGAAAGATCTTATGCCGCGTCAGACCGAGCTTTGCGGGACGGTGTGTGAAATCATGGGCGTTCCGCATGATAAGCCTGTCTGCCGGGCGTTATTAGCCTCTGCCCGCGGGGAGGAGAAATGAAAGGGAAATACCGGGCCTTACTTTGGCTGTTACCCTTTGCTGTTTTTTATCTGGCTTTCCAGGTGGCACCGCTGGCCTGGGTTGCCGGAAACAGCTTCTGGAGCGATGTCAATAGTCGCTGGGGGCTGGATAATTACCATGACATTCTGACCTCACCGTTCTATCTGCAGGCGATACGTTTTTCACTGGATATTTCGTTCTGGTCGAGTGTGTATGGTGTGCTGATCTCGCTGGTGGCAGGCTATTCCCTGAGTCAGCTGGCAGAAAGTAAACTGCATCGGTTTCTGCTGGCGTTCACCAATATGACCAGTAACTTTGCCGGTGTACCGCTGGCCTTTGCGTTTATTATCCTGCTCGGGCTGAACGGTTGCCTGACACTGATCCTGCGCCGCTACGGCCTGGCAGGGGATTTCCGGCTCTTTTCCCGTGACGGCATGGTGGTGGTTTATACCTGGTTTCAGATCCCGCTTGGCGTGATGTTACTGCTGCCGGCTTTTGATGGACTGAAAAAGGAGTGGCAGGAATCTGCAGCCTTACTCGGGGCCGGGCGTCTTAACTACTGGCGTCTCGTCGCGCTCCCCATCCTCTCACCCGCATTACTCGGGACGTTTGTGATCCTTCTGGCAAATGCCCTGGGGGCTTATGCCACCATCTATGCATTGACCAGCGGTAATTTTAACGTCGTTCCCGTACGGATAGCCGCACTGGTCTCCGGAGACATTTCGCTCGACCCCTATATGGGAAGCGCGTTAGCGATGTTGCTGGTGTTGCTGCTGACGGTGATCACCGTTGTACAGCAGTACCTGGTGCGTCGCAGCTACTTAAACGTTAAACGCAGCTGAAGGGAGTCCCTATGTCTCAGGCTGAAAAACTGTATCACCGGATCGTTTGTTACGGGTTGCTGGTCATCCTGGCGCTTCCGTTACTGGCGACTTTATTTTATGCCCTCTCCCGGGAATGGAGTGACACCATCCTGCCGCAGGGGATAACGCTGTCATGGTTCATTGAGCTCTGGCAGGACCCGCGCTTTCTGACCGCGCTGGGTCACTCGTTAATCATCTGTCTCGGGGCATTAATCTTTTCGCTACTGCTGGTACTGCCAGTGATGTTTGTGATTGCTTACTATTACCCCAGGCTGGATAGCATCATGGGTGTGTTGATCCTGATGCCTTTTGCTGTGCCGCCGGTCGTTTCCTCGGTGGGTCTGCTGCAACTCTACTCCTCGGCACCACTGATGCTGACCGGGACGCCCTGGATCCTGATCGGTTGCTATTTCACTATCGCGTTACCTTTTATGTATCGCGCTATCGCCAACAATATGCAGTCCGTTAACCTGAAAGAGCTGATGGATGCGGCACACCTGTTAGGTGCCGGGACTTTCCGTGCCGCCGTGTTTGTGGTGTTACCTAACTTACGCAAAGGGGTGATGGTGGCGGTGCTCCTGTCTTTCTCATTTCTGATAGGTGAGTTTGTATTCGCTAACATGCTGACAGGCAACAGCTATGAAACTCTGCAGGTGTATCTCTATAACATGCGCAATGGCAGCGGCCATTTTACCAGCGCGTTAGTGATCTCCTATTTCACCGTCATTTTGCTGGTCACCGCCGTGGCCAATCTGCTTAACCGTAAGTGAGGCTCAGCATGGCAACGCTAAACGTAAAAAAACTGAATAAGAGCTTTGGTACGACGTCTGTGTTCCGCGACATCAATTTTACGGCCAATGAAGGCGAATTTGTCACCTTACTGGGGCCGAGTGGCTGCGGGAAATCGACATTACTACGCTGTCTGGCAGGGTTAACCCCGGTGGATAGCGGAGAGATTTTTTTAGCCAATAAAAATATCGTTCACCAGCCGGTTCAGGAGCGCGGTATCGGCATGGTGTTCCAGAGCTATGCGCTGTTCCCGAATATGACCGTTGAGAAGAACGTCGCGTTTGGGCTGAAAATGCAAAAGCTTCCTGCCACGGAGATCCGCCGGCGGGTCTCTGAAGCGCTGGAAATGGTCGAACTGAATGAGTTTAGCAATCGTTATCCGCATCAGTTGTCCGGCGGTCAGTGTCAGCGTGTGGCGCTGGCCCGTTCGCTGGTAACCCGTCCGGCATTATTGTTACTGGACGAGCCACTCTCTGCCCTGGATGCCCGTATCCGTCGTCATTTACGTGATCAAATCCGCCTTATCCAGAAGGAACTGAATCTGACGACGATTTTTGTCACTCATGACCAGGAAGAAGCCCTGACGTTATCAGACCGTATTGTTCTGATGAATAAAGGTAATATTGTACAAAACGGGGGGGCCGAAGAGTTGTATACTCAGCCGGCAGATTTGTTTGCTGCCGGATTTATCGGCAACTACAATTTACTGACGCCGGAGCAGGCAACGCGCTTAACCGGGCAGGTGTTTAGTGAGCATGTGGCTATCCGGCCGGAAACACTGAGTTTCTGCCAGAGCGGCCAGGGGCTGGCCGCGCGGATCCTGAGCAGCAGCTTGCTGGGAAATATCATCCGTTACCGGGTGGAGTGCCAGGGCATTGAATTATCGGTCGATATTCTGAATCGTAGCGATGATGATCTCTATGCAGCCGGGCAGCACATCGGCCTGCTGGTGGACACTGCCGCATTACGGAATGTGGCCTGAAACAGACCGGAGACGAGCTGAACCGGTAAGACGGAGGTTAAGGCCCTGAATGCGATAGCCTGTCCGGAGTGATTGTCAAACTGCAGTGTATCAGACCGGAGGAGATCGCCACGTTTCCGTCACCGGTGGTGGGAATGTGCAGGAAAAGGAGCAACCTTAACGTGTTAACACTCTTAAATTTATTGTCAGCAGTCGCATTACTGGTCTGGGGAACACACATTGTTCGTACCGGTATTATGCGGGTTTACGGGGCTGATTTACGGCGGGTGATCAGCCGCAGCGTGGAAAAAAAGCCTCTGGCTTTTCTGGCCGGTATCGGTGTCACCGCTCTGGTGCAAAGCAGTAATGCAACGACGTTACTGGTCACCTCTTTCGTATCGCAGAACCTGATGGCACTGACCCCGGCGCTGGTGGTGGTTCTGGGGGCCGATGTCGGGACCGCCATTATGGCGCGGATCCTGACCTATGATCTTTCCTGGCTGTCGCCGTTATTTATTTTTATTGGTGTCATCTTCTTTCTTAGCCGCAAACAGACCCGGCTCGGGCAAATTGGCCGAACCAGTATTGGCCTCGGGCTGATACTGCTGGCACTGCAACTGATTGTACAGGCCTCTCATCCCATCACTCAGGCCGCCGGGGTACAGGTTCTGTTCTCCTCACTGACCGGGGATATTTTGCTGGACGCGCTGGTCGGTGCCGTCTTTGCGATTGTCAGTTATTCCAGCCTGGCCGCGGTGCTGATCACCGCGACTCTGACCGCCACCGACGTTATCTCGTTTAAGGTGGCGTTGTGTCTGGTGATCGGCGCGAACCTGGGGAGCGGGCTGCTGGCCATGATCAACAATAGCGGTTCGACGACAGCCGGAAAGCGGGTGGCGCTGGGCAGCCTGTTATTTAAGCTGATTGGCTGCGTTATCATTCTGCCGTTTGTGAATCTCATCGCAAACGGGCTGTCGACCGTGCCGATGAGTAGCTCTGAGCTGGTGATCTCATTCCATGTTTTCTATAACGTCATCCGCTGTGTGGCACTGGTACCGTTCAGCGGCATGATGGCCGGCGTATGCCGGCGACTGATTGCCGACGATGTGGAGCATGATCTGCGTCTGCGTCCGAAACACCTGGATTACAGTATGCTGGATACCCCGGCACTGGCGCTGGTGAATGCGGCCCGCGAAACCCTGCGTATCGGCGATGTGGTTGAGCAGATGCTGGAGATGCTGAATAAGGTATTACAGGGTGAAGTGCGTGAAGAACGCAATATCCGCCGGCTGGATGATGACGTGGATGTGTTGTATACCGCGATAAAACTCTATCTGGCACAGATGCCGAAAGAAGATCTGGCGGCTGAAGACTCCCGGCGCTGGGCCGAGATTATCGATCTGGCGCTGAATCTCGAACAGGCGGGCGATATTATTGAACGGATGTCCGCAGAAATTGCGGCAAAATCTCTGGCCGCCCACCGTCCGTTTTCTTCTGAAGGCGTGCTGGAGCTGGAATCGATGCAGGAACAGTTGCTGAAGAACCTGCATCTGAGCATGTCGGTCTTTATTTCACGGGATATCACCACGGCAAAACGCTTACGGCGAGCGAAACACCGTTTCCGCATTCTGAACCAGCGTTATTCGCTGGCCCACGTTAATCGTTTGCATCAGCAGAATGTGCAGAGCATCGAAACCAGTTCGTTACATCTCGGGTTACTGGGGGATATGAAACGACTGAACTCGCTTTTCTGCTCTGTGGCTTACAGTGTGCTGGAACAGCCGGAGGAGAATGACTCCCGTGAGTAACACGGATGCCGGGTGTACCGGCATCCGTGATATCAGTCTTTGCGGGTAATCGGTTTGCCTGACCAGTACCCCGACAGTAAAGACCCGGAGAAGTTATGCCAGACAGAAAATAATGCGCCGGGTAATGCGGCGACCGGGGTGAAATAGAGTTTGCCTAACGTCGCCGCCAGTCCGGAATTCTGCATACCGACTTCCAGAGCCAGCGTCCTGCAGGTCGACTCATCAAATCCAAACAGCTTACCGCCGAAATATCCCCCCAGCAGACCAATGGCGTTGTGCAGGATCACCGCGGCAATCACCACTAACCCGACAGAGCCGATAAAGGCACGGCTGCCTGCCACCACTGCGCTGATGATCAGCAGAATACAGACCATCGAAAATGCGGGCAGGTAAGGCTCGGCCTTCTTTACCACGCGCGTCGCACTGTGATGCACGATCAGACCCAGGCCGATCGGGATCAGCACGATTTTAATAATACTCCACAGCATGCCGGCAATATCGACCTGAATATGTGTATCGACATACAGCCGTGTCAGCAGCGGGGTAGCGACGACACCGACCAGCGCGGACACCGACGAAATGGTCACCGACAGTGCCACATCACCTTTGGCAAGATAGATCATGACATTCGAGGCGGTACCACTGGCCACACTGCCGACCAGGATCATTCCTGCCGCCAGGTCCGGGGGCATATGGAACAGCTTCGCCAGCCCCCAGGCAGCCAGTGGCATCACAAAATAGTGCAAAAATGTCCCGGCCAGTACGGGGGCCGGCCGGGTGATCACGCGTTTAAAGTCGTCAATGCTCAGCGTCACCCCCATGGCGAACATAATCAGCATCAGTAATTCACTGACCCAGGGGCCGATGGGTAAAAACAGGCCGGGGGTAAAATAAGCCAGCACAGAAAGCAGGATAGCCCAGAGGGGAAACAGGCGGGTGATGTTGGCGAGCATAGCCGGGAGTCCTTATAATTTTAATGTTATTTTTATCATGAGCAGGATTGCCACATAACCAATGCCTCACCGCGCAGTCAGGGAGGCAAAATTTATCATAACATTTCGATCTGAATACAACAGAGGCATCACGGAACTTCGCCGGATGTGCTTTTAAAAGCAGGAAAAACAGAGGATTATCAGGAAATTCAGGGCAGGACTGGTCTGACGCCGCGGAAGGCAGACAGACGGCAGTGGATCATTGCCGTCTGTCCGTCAAAGGCTTAGCCGAAAAGATGTTTATGCAGGGTACGGACGACGTCTTCTGCTTCGTCCGCCGGGATCATAAAACATAGGTTGTGGCTGCTGGCACCATAGCAAATCAGGCGCAAACTAAACGGGTCCAGTACGCCGAACACCTCTTTACCCATTCCGGTGGCCTCTGCGAGATGGTTACCAATCAGGGCGACCAGAGAAAGATTTTCCTCGACTTCCACACGGCAGAGCGATGAGAGCTCAGTGAGTAATCCCTGGGTCAGCAGGCTGCCTTTAGACGAGGTAGAGCCGGTGGTATCCAGCGTTAATGCCACACTGACTTCGGAAGTGGTGATCAGATCGACCGAAATATTATGCCGTGCCAGGATAGCAAACACCTCTGCCAGGAAGCCACGGGCATGCAGCATATTCAGGCTGTGCAGGGTTAACAGCGTCTGGTTGCGGCGTAACGTTACGGCACGGAACAGGGGCTGATGCCGTGTCTGGTTATCGACCAGCGTCCCGCCAGCTTCCGGGGCTTTACTCGACCCGACGAAGACCGGGATATCATTACGTACCGCCGGGATCAGGGTGGCCGGATGCAGCACTTTTGCGCCGAACGTCGCCATTTCAGCGGCTTCTTCAAAGGTGATTTCATCGATACGCACGGCTTCAGGCACAATGCGGGGATCGGTGGTATAAATTCCGGGCACATCCGTCCAGATATCGATACGGCGCGCCTGTAAGGCTTCACCGAGTAACGCGGCGGTATAATCGCTGCCGCCCCGGCCGAGGGTCGTCGTCAGGCCGTTGTCTTCACAACCAATAAAGCCCTGGGTGATCACCAGAGAATCCCGCACCAGGGGAGTGAGCAGGGAGCGGGAAAGCTCCGCGAGTCTGGCAATATCCGGTTCGGCGCGTCCGAAATTATTATTGGTTTTCATTACCTTACGGATGTCAAACCACTGCGCGGGCACATCGCGCTCGCGTAAAATTTCGGTAAACAGCAGGGTGGACAGCAATTCGCCGTGACTGACCATTTCATCGGTCAGTTCTGCTCCCGGGGAATGTGTGGCTTTTGCCGCCAGCAACGCGACATTCTCAATGATACGTTCGATTTCTGTACGGATCACTGCTGCCGAGCGCAAGCGATCGGCAATGGCATACTGTATCTGACTGAGGTTTTTCAATAAAAGCTGACGTTGGTCGTCAGGCTGGCCTTCGGCCAGAGAAACCAGCAGGTTAGTGACGCCGGCAGAGGCAGAAAGAACGACAACTTTTACGTCAGACCGGGACAGGACAATATCAGCGCTACGGTTCATTGCTTCATAATCAGCAACGCTGGTTCCGCCAAATTTAGCAACGATTAATGCGGATTGGGACATGCAAATACAACCTCGGGTCAGGATCTTAGTTCAGGCTTGACACAAGGGTGAGCGGATACAGGCAGACTGGTGCAGCATTAATACAACGAGTCAGCCAGAAGCGCCCCACCTTGTGAAACATTCATCACGAACGCTACGCTACGGTGACAACCCAGAGGATTCAGCCCCTGTGGTCGACATGACAAACACTCCGCATGTTTGTTGCCTCGGCGCCGCTCCCCCTGATATGTCGTCACCGGATACGGATCCTCTGACATACTGCCTGGGCGGCGCGCCTCTTCTGGTCTACGCATCAATACGTAAGAACTGCGTTAGAAATATCGTGTAATGGCCTGAGTGTCAACGGCTATCGGCCTGAGTATCCTCATTTTTTACTAATGCAATCAATGTACACGGCAGCTCCGGAGACTGATCCGTGCCTATCGGCGTCAGCTTTTTATCTTCATTCAGGCTGAATAGAGGAATAACCCCCTGATTTTTATTGAGGTAATCTTCCCAGCCGAAATTTTCGTTCAGTCGGGTCGCTTTTATGGTCGCTCCGGCTGAAATCAAGCGGCTGAGATGACCAAAAGTATACTCCGTGCTAAACAGGGTTTCCTGACGGCGGAAGCGGCTGCTTTCCCGATCGTGCTTACCGCGGGTATTCTGGATATTGCCCGAACGCACGGCAGAGACTTTGTCTTTGCCGAGGATATGACTGAAGTGATAGACCGCCAGCGCATTCTGATGGCGGTTTGACGACATCGCCAGGACCCGCGATGTCATGTTCAGGTCCAGATAGTTTTCCGCATGCTCTGACCAGGCATAGCCATAGTAAGCAGTCAGGCCCTCCATTCGTGCCTGGCGGTAATTTTCCCAGCCATTATCGGTCAGTTGTACCGGTAAGCCCTGTTTCTGTAATGCCTGCGCCAGGGCCCGGGCGACACTGTTTGCCCCGATGATCAGGACACCCCGCGGCTGTTTTTTTTGCACCTGTAACCAGCGCGCAATCGGCAGGCTGGTCAGGCTCTGCAGCACCACCGTACCAATGATGATGGCAAAAACGACCGTCACTAAGCGCTCCGCACCAGGATAGCCATTTTTGGCCAGGGTCAGTGCAAATAACGAACTGACGGCTGCGGCAACAATACCGCGGGGGGCAATCCAGCATAGCAGCAACCGGTCGCGCCAGCTCAGTGAAGAACCGGTCGCCGACGCGGCGATGCAGAGGGGGCGAGCGACAAACTGCACCACCAACAACACACCGACTAACGGCCAGCCCATGCCGGTTAATGCATGGATATCCAGACGTGCCGCAAGAATGATAAATAACCCGGAAATCAGCAGGGCGGAGAGTTGCTCTTTAAATTCAATAATATCCGTCAGGTCGACATCACGCATATTGGCCAGCCAGATCCCCATCACGGTCACCGTGAGCAGGCCGGATTCATCTGCCAGAGCATTCGATAAACCAAACGCGCCCAGCATCATGGCCAGTACGGCAAAGTTCTGCAGATAGCCGGGCAGCCAGACTTTTCGCAGTGCCAGACCGACGATCCATCCGGCCACAATGCCGGCGATTAACCCGACGCCTGCCGTTTTTCCGAGAGTCAGGAACAGGTGTGAATAGGACCCGGCCTGCTGATGCAGCACAATAAATTCAAATACCAGCAGGGTAAAAATCGCCCCGACCGGGTCGATAATAATCCCTTCCCAGCGCAGCACCTGATTAATGGTGTTTTTCGGCCGTACCACCCGCATCAACGGGGCGATGACGGTCGGACCGGTCACGACCGTGACGGCACCGACCAGGGCAGATAATTCGGCTGAAAAGTGCAACAGCAGGTGGCAGGCCACGCTGATGACCAGAAACGTGATCAGCATACCGACGGTCACCAGATTACGCACCACACCGCCCAGTCCGCGAATTTCACTGAACCTCAGGGTCAGCGCACCTTCGAACAAAATTATTGCCACTGATAGTGATACTAAGGGAAATAACAAATTACCGAACAGTAAATCCGGTTGTAGTACATGTGTCGCAGGCCCCAGCAGGACCCCGAAAATCAGTAACGGTAGAATAGCAGGCAGCCGCAGTAACCACGCCAGCCATTGGGCTGCCAATGAACTGAGACCTATAATAACCAATAATAGCGGGGGCGATAACGCCATAAACGTTTTCCTTTCAACAGCAAGAGTCGTCATACTGGGGGTAATCATCCGTCGTGCTGGCTGGTAATTGCAAGCGACGTCGGGGTTTCTGTTTAATCATAGCTTCACTTTGTGGCAATGTAGGGCCAGGATCAGCCTGGCACCGGTGAAGCTTTGTCAAAGCCAGATTCTGAATTCATTAATCAATAAGAGTGTTGTTATGAAAAATATCAATCCGACACAAACTGATGCATGGAAGGCGTTACAACAGCATTTCTCTGACATGAAAGCGGTCAGTATTGCTGATTTATTTGCCCGTGATCCGCAACGTTTCTCAAAATTTTCCGCCACTTTTGATGATCAACTGCTGGTAGACTATTCAAAAAACCGTATCACCGGCGAAACGCTGGACAAATTACTGGCACTGGCAAAAGAAACCGACCTGGAGGGCGCCATTGCCGCCATGTTTGCGGCCGAAAAGATCAACCGTACCGAAGATCGCGCGGTTCTGCACATCGCATTGCGTAATCGCAGCAATACGCCCATCCTGCTGGATGGTAAAGATGTGATGCCGGAAGTCAACGCGGTGCTGGCAAAAATGAAAAGCTTCTCTGAGCGTATTATCAGCGGGGAGTGGAAAGGTTACACCGGTAAGGCGATCACGGATGTGGTGAACATTGGTATCGGCGGGTCTGACCTGGGGCCTCTGATGGTCACTGAAGCCCTGCGTCCTTACAAAAACCATCTTAATATGCATTTTGTCTCCAATGTTGATGGCACACATATCGCGGAGACGTTAAAAACGCTGAACCCTGAGACCACATTATTCCTGGTGGCATCAAAAACCTTCACCACTCAGGAAACCATGACCAATGCGCACAGTGCCCGTGACTGGTTCCTGGCCAGTGCCGGTGATGAAAAGCATGTCGCCAGCCACTTTGCGGCGCTGTCGACTAACGCTAAATCGGTCGGTGAGTTCGGTATTGATACCGATAATATGTTTGAGTTCTGGGACTGGGTCGGCGGTCGTTATTCATTGTGGTCGGCGATTGGTCTGTCGATTGTCCTGTCGGTCGGCTACGACAACTTTGAAAAACTGCTGGAAGGTGCCCATGCCATGGATAAGCACTTTGCAGAAACTCCGGCAGAAAAAAACCTCCCTGTGCTGCTGGCGCTGATTGGTATCTGGTACAACAATTTCTTTGGCACAGAAACCGAAGCGATTCTTCCTTATGATCAGTACATGCACCGTTTTGCGGCCTATTTCCAGCAGGGGAACATGGAATCTAACGGTAAATACGTGGACCGTGAAGGCCATGCGGTAGATTACCAGACAGGACCAATTATCTGGGGTGAACCAGGCACGAATGGTCAGCATGCGTTTTATCAGCTGATCCATCAGGGGACAAAGACCATCCCTTGTGACTTTATAGCCCCTGCGGTGAGCCATAATGCATTAAGCGATCATCACCCGAAATTACTGTCTAACTTTTTTGCACAGACGGAAGCGCTGGCCTTCGGGAAATCCCGTGAAGAGGTAGAAAAAGAGTTCGCCGATGCCGGTAAAGCAGCCCGGGATGTGGCTCACATTGTGCCGTTTAAAGTGTTTGAAGGTAACCGCCCGACGAACTCCCTGCTGCTGCGTGAAATCACCCCGTATTCACTGGGGGCGCTGATTGCACTGTATGAACATAAGATCTTCACTCAGGGCGCGATCCTGAATATTTTCAGTTTTGATCAGTGGGGTGTGGAACTTGGTAAGCAGCTGGCAAACCGTATTCTGCCGGAACTGAGCGGCAACGAAGACGTCAGCAGCCATGACAGTTCGACCAATGGCCTGATTAACCGTTATAAAAACTGGCGTTAATTCAGCGTTGTTGTTCGACAGGAAGCGGCCCCGGGGCCGCTTTTTTTGTTCCTGTGGTCGTGCCGCGGATTAATTATTGTGATATTTATCACGCTATCGCAGTAATGATTCTGACTTCACGAGAATATTTTATTGGCATGTCACGGCCGAGGGAACTGCCCTGTGACAAGACAATAGACGGTAACAGAAGCTCTCAAAATATCTCAGTATTTGGTGCATACCGACATTCACAGATGGTAAGTCAGGCTTATCAGACGTTAAAAGAACCGCCCGGCTATCATGGGCGGTTCTTTTGTCTGTCGGTCACTTTTCGGCGGGTAAGACGGACGTTTTCAAAGATGTTGTCAGACTCTCTTTATCACGGCTGTGACTTACCATCCTCCGGCAAAACCAACGCCAAACGCGCTGTTATGGGATGAATCCAGCGACATATTAACTCTGACGGCGGTTCTTTCTGAGCTTTTAACCTGAACGCCCCCGGCAATAGCCTGCCCGTTGCTGTAAGTACCTGCGCCAATACCATACGATACGTGATAATTATTCAGGTAAGGAATAGACGCAATTGCGGTTACTCCGGCAATACCCGCATTTAATCGATTGTTAGTCTTATTAATTTCGTTATTTAATCTTTTAAAATTCTCATTATTCTGTGAATTTACTGAAGATATCTGGTTATTCGTATAAGTATTCGCCGAATTTAGTGTTTTATCAGCAGTAGTATCAGTGTACTCATTAGCTGATTGTAATGTCCCTTTCGCGGAGTTATCCGTGTAAGTGTTAGCTGACTTCAGGGTGCTTTTTGCCGAGCTGTCGGTGTAAGTATTGGCCGAGCTCAGTGTATTTTTCGCCGAGTCGTCGGTGTAAGTGTTGGCCGAGTTCAGTGTATTTTTCGCCGAGTCGTCGGTGTAAGTGTTGGCCGAGCTCAGCGTATTTTTCGCCGAGTCATCGGTATAAGTATTCGCCGAGCTCAGTGTATTTTTCGCCGAATCATCGGTATAGGTATTGGCCGAGTTCAGCGTGTTTTTTGCCGAGCTGTCGGTATAAGTATTGGCCGCACTCAGCGTTTTATCCGCAGAGCTGTCGGTATAAGTATTGGCCGCGCTCAGCGTTTTATTCGCGGAGCTGTCGGTGTAAGTATTGGCCGAGCTCAGGGTATTTTTCGCCGAGTTATCGGTATAAGTATTCGCCGAATTCAGCGTATTTTTCGCCGAATCATCAGTATAGGTATTCGCCGAGTTC
>NZ_JAERJR010000028.1 GCF_018257515.1 Tatumella sp. JGM118 | reverse complement strand
CATGACCTCTCGCCGCGTCCATGCGGCTCGTCCTGGACGCATTCCCTCGCTCAGCGGTGCGATGTCGCGGTAAGTCAACGGCTGTGGGACCGGTGAAAACCGGAGGTTTTTTCTCAGTCTGTGGGTAATGAGTCTGGCTGTTGTTTAATGTCAGATCGTGAATATTCCGTTCGGCTGTTGGTTTTTATAATCAGGTCGTGAGTGTTCCGTTCGCTTTATGTTAAGGCAGGCTGCCTTACCCGCGCCACGGGCGACCGGGCAACGGGCGCAGGGCCGCGCCCTCTTCATCCCGGTACTAAAACCGGGGAAAACGCGAATTAGGGCTTTGCCTTACAAGACTGCACCCGGTACACGAGGAGCAGGGATCCGGGAACTCTCCCAAACGGACAGGAACGGGCGGAACCTGTTCAGAGTAAAAAAGGAAAACTGTTCCGGCCAGTCAGGGCTCAGAGCGCTATCCGTTGCGCAAAAGCCATTAATTGACGGCAGAATGTATTTTTTCTTAGGCTTTATCAGGCATTATTAGATAATTCACTCACGGCACTAAAATTGACTGTCTGAATTAGCAAGGTAATTATGAAAATCGGATTATTCTACGGTTCCAGCACCTGTTATACCGAAATCGTCGCGGAAAAAATCCGTGATTTTATCGGTGACGACCTGGTGACATTGCACAATGTGAAAGAGGGACCGGTGGAAGCGATGCAGCAGTACGACCTGCTGATTATGGGGATCCCGACCTGGGATTTCGGTGAACTTCAGGAAGACTGGGAAGCCATCTGGCCCCTGCTGCCTGACCTGCAGCTGCGCGGTAACCCCGTGGCCCTCTATGGCATGGGTGATCAGATTGGTTACAGTGAATGGTTTCTCGATGCGCTCGGCATGCTGCATGACCTGCTGAAACCCATGGGCGTTCAGTTTATCGGGCACTGGCCGACCGAAGGCTTCGAATTTATCAGCCTTAAAGCTGTGCTGCCGGCAGGGGATAAGTTTGTCGGGCTGGCACTGGATGATGTTAACCAGTTCGAAATGACCGATGACCGCGTCGAACGCTGGTGTGAACAGATCCTGACCGAAGTGGAAGAACTGCTGTAAATCCGTTTAGCGCGGATCACTCCGGCAATAAAACCAGTGCATTCGTAAGGCCCGCCAGTCCTGCGCGGGCATCGCATCCTGCATCAGCCAGAAACGCAGACGCTGCCCGTGTTCATTTTCCAGAGAAAGCAACACAGCAAAGGGTAACCAGCCAGGTTCCCGCCGGGTCCGCCAGCGCTGTTGCTGCCAGCGCCACCTCCCCTGTGCATCCACTTCCAGCGGGCCGCGACGCTCACGAAAACGTCTTCGCCCCAGTCGCCCCTCCTGCCATACCAGGCAAAGAGCCATTACTTTTAAGATACCGCCGCCCCAGGTCCAGGGGGTAAAAGCAACAGCCAGTACGATCAGCGCCTGAACACCGCACTGAATACGGCAGGCCAGCCGGGAAGGGACTAATTCACTCTGCCACCGGGCCGCGTTGCTGGTTACGTTCACGGATCAATTGCACCATGTTACGGAGGTCCGCATCCGCCGGCTCTCCGTTGCCCATCATCCAGTTAAATAAATCCGGATCGTCTGCCCGTAACAAAGCGATGAACGTCTGCTTCTCAGGGTCGGTGAGCGTGTCATATTCATATCTGAAGAACGGCATAATAGCGATATCCAGCTCCAGCATGCCCCGACGGCAGGCCCACTGAATACGGGCTTTATCATTGATACCCGGGGAAGTTTGTTCCGGCATGATTTGTCCTGTGTAGGGTTCCTGAGGATGCTCAGTTTACCCCGTAATGCACAGACAGGCGACAATAGCCGCTGCCGGTCATTAAAAAACACGTGCGGGTACGCAGTTATTCAGGAATACTGGATTTTCATGCCCGATCCTGTCGCTGAGTGCGGCCTGACATTGTCCCGGACTTAAGAAACGCCTGTGACGTCATAAATAAGGGGCCCTAATTTAGTATGAGTATTACTTTTTCATGGTTATTTTAGCTCTAAATACCTATTAATCTAACTGCTGCTATATGTAATTTGCAGCATATTCACATATAAAACTCCCGCCACAATGCGAAACATGTCGGGCTCTCATATTTCACCCAGTAAATTTGGCAAAGTATGAGACAAGCATATAATGTGAAGTGAATCGCCATGGATAATCCAGACACTTCCGGGCTGTTGATGATACTGATCTTCATATCCAGTCGTTGACATCTGAGCGTCCGATCCATGCCGACGTTTAGTGTTATAAAATATTTCTATGTAATCAAAAATATCGCTACGGACTTCTTCACACGTTCCGTAGATCTTTTCTTTATCCGTTCGCGTTTCAGTAGCTGGAAACGCTCTCTACAACCGTATTATCGTGACAGTTACCACGACGACTCATACTACCTTCCAGACCATGTGAATTCAGGAACGACTGCCACTAATGACTTTTGTATTGACCGTCCTCGTCTGAGTGAACCAGCACCTATTTTTGGGAGTTACGCCGCCATACAGCCATCAGCAGGGCGTTCAGAATAAGGTCCTTTGTCATCCGGGGTTGCATTGATCAGCCGATAACCTTGCGTGAGAATAGATCAACGACCACGGCAAAATACAACTATTCTTCGTGGGCCATGATGTATGTTATATCAGTTATACAACGCTCATCCGGAGCATCCGGATTGAAATGCCGCTGAAGCCTCTTAGGCGACACGATACTGACTTCTCTTTTGCATGCTCGCGGACTCCGGTAACCGACCTTAGCCTTTATCCCGACTCGTTTCATAAGTCGCCAGACTCTTTTCACTCAGCACTATTGCCCGTTATCCCACAGATCCAGACGGGTCTTGCTATAGCCATAAACACATCCTGATTCCAGCCAGAACTGTATAATCTGCCCTGTCAGCCTCAGATCTACCTGAGGGTGTTGCGAATGTGGCTGCTGAAGCCACGCGAAAAAGCCACTTGGATGAACATTCAGCACCCGACAGAGCAGGCGAACAGGCCAGCAACGGGTGTTGTCACGGATAAAGGCGTACCTCAGTCGAACAGTTTTTCGAAGTACGCCGCGGCTTTTATAATATGTCCCGTTCGTCGGTAAATCACTTCAGCTTGTTCTGGTAACGGTGTTTCTCCGCCTGAGAATCTGACTGTTCTTTATGATTAGAAAAATCCGGACCTTACTTCTTTATCAAGGCGTAAAGGCTGTGGGTGGTGATGTCGAGACGTGTTGCAACGCTGGAAACAGAATGACCACGATCAACAACCTGTTTCACTTCTTCAATTTTAAATTCTTCGGGATAACGCTCATGGGCACCTCTCCTAAAGTCGTCTTAAATTACTCTGAGTTATCTTTTAAATCCGCGGCGATTCAGTACGGTTTTTACCTATTTAATCGCGAAAGCGATGTGTTTATCGTAATAACGTATCTTTTTTTATACCGGATCACCTTATTCATCAAGCAGAGAAATAACTGAAAACTCTACTTATCTCTTGATGCTGATTTAAGAAAAGAGATAAACACTGCACACAAAATAAAACCATTTTGAATGGAAATTATACAACAACAAAAGCAACTGATGATCGCTCCTCGTCGCGTGATTTTTATATACTAATCCCAGGACATTAGATATACTGTGGTCATTTTTTGTTAAGCCGGTAAAGAAAATGCATAACCAAGCCTACATGATTTTATATTTTGTTTTTCTATCATCTCTTGTCATATTAATCCTCAGCAGCAAGAGAATGAGTTTTATTGATAAGGTTGATGCACGTGAATTAAATAACATTGATTCGTTAAGAGGCTCACTCGCATTAATGGTGGTTTTACATCACTACATGTTCAACTATTTCTTATGGAAGGACGGTTATTGGGATATAAATGGGTACAATCTATTTCGCTTCCTTGGACCACTTGCCGTATATGTTTTCTTCATTATCTCTGGCTACCTATTTTCATCAATTGAGAAAAAAAGTTTTCCTAAATGGATTGAGTTTTACAAAAAACGAATATTCAGAATAATACCAGTTTGCCTGATCAGTTCTATCATATGTATATTTATATCCTATGTATTGGGTAATAAAAAAGACCTTAGTGTATTAAATATATCGTATTGGCTGGATGGAGGTTTACTAAACAAAAGACCTGAACTATTCGGCTTTTCTGATAGTAACTTAATAAATGCAGGGGTTACATGGACGCTTCACTGGGAATGGTTATTATACATATCTTTACCTTTTATATCATTAATCTTAAAAAAGGAAAGGCGGTTAATTGCGAGTGTAGCTGTGTCTACTCTATGTATAATCGCTTATTGTGTAATAAAAAAATATGTACATGACACTGATCTATCAAATACATTTAAATATATATTCTGTTTTTCTTGCGGTTACACTTGCAGATTCATGAAATCCGAAAGACTGGTCAGGTATTTAACATCGAAGATAACAATATTAATCACCATTTTAATTTCCATAATCATTATCATTTCAGGGAATACCTACGGAATACCTACAGCCATGGTCGCTTTTATAATTTTTTATAATGTAATAAATGGTAGATCGATTTTTGGATTACTTAAAGTTCAAGGGTTACGTCGAATTGGTGTGGTTAGCTATAGTATTTACTTAATGCACGGGATTTGTTGGTTTATTGGGTTCCACTTAATAACTAAGGATTCAAATATAATCACAATGTCTAGCCTGACTTTTCTCACCATAATCATTCTATCAATAATTACATCATTACTTATTGAATACCCATCATACAACTGGACAAAAAACACCAGCAAAAATAAAACAACTCAGCTAAAATGAAAAAACTAATATAATTATATATTGCAAGTACTATTCAGGAGGCTTCATAGCTATACTAAGACCAACACCTTAGTATAGCTCTGGTAAATTTTACAGTCACGAATCAATGATTCGTGACTCCGGAGAAATACCAACAACACCCTTGTTTGACCGAAATTTCAAAAACTCTCGCGGAAATTTAACGAGTCTTTTTATATACTTTCTGCCCGCGTCATGCTTATCTCCGTTACCGGCCCCTGATTGACCGCTGCAGTGCCGGTCTGCTGGCCTTCACCGGCCTGAAATTACTGTTCAGGTAATCTTTTGCGGACAGGCACCCGCCATATAACGCATTTCCCGTGTGGTTTCGCCCTTTTCAGCGGTCGGCCTTTGGTGAATAATGCCCTGAATACGACTGCGAACCCGGCTCAGCCATGCGCTGATGCTCACTTAAGCCACAGGATGTCCTATGCCAGAAAATACTCTCTCTCAACCGGCAGCCGCAGAGACTCTGCCTCTGACTATCGTCGACCTTGATGACTGGGCGCTGGTCACTGCCCGCGGCCCGGACAGTACCAGCTATCTGCAGGGGCAACTGACGCTGGATGTTGCCGCCCTGCCGGAAAATGACCACCGGCTGGCCGCCCATTGTGATGCCAAAGGTAAAATGTGGAGCAGTCTGCGTCTGTTTCATGATACGGAAGATTACGGCTATATTCTGCGCCGCCAGGTGCGTGATGAACAGCTGGCCGCGCTGAAAAAATATGCGGTCTTTGCCAAAGTGACGCTGAGTGACGACGACAGCCGTCAGCTGACCGGCATTGCCGGACAAGGTGCCCGCGAGGCTCTGGCGGCTCATTTCGGTGTGTTACCGGATCACGACCAGCCCCGCGTACTGGCAGAGGATCAGCTGTTGCTATGGCAGGGCCACCCGACCGAACGCTTTATCCTGATTGCCGGCAAGGAACAGACCGCTGCCCTGCGCCAGGCTCTGAACCCTGCACAGACCGGCGACAGTCAGCAGTGGCTGGCGCTGGACATTGCCGCCGGTCAGCCGGTGATCGACCAGGCCACCAGCGCTGAGTTTATCCCGCAGGCCACTAACCTGCAGGCATTACAGGCGATCAGCTTTAAAAAGGGCTGCTATACCGGCCAGGAGATGGTTGCCCGGGCGAAGTATCGCGGAGCCAACAAACGGGCATTGTACTGGCTGCTGGGCACGGCAGAACACCTGCCGACGGCCGGTGCCGCGCTGGAATTACAGATGGGTGAGCGGTGGCGTAAAACCGGCACCGTGCTGGCCGCCGTGAAGCTCAATGACGGCCGGGTGTCCGTACAGGCGGTGCTGAATAATGACCTGGAAGCAGAGAGTGTATTGCGTCCTGAAGGCGATGAAGGCGCAGTATTAACGGTACAACCCCTGCCTTATTCCCTCAGCGAAGAAGAGTAAGCTGCCACTGGCCCGTTAAACGTATTGACCGGGCTCAGCAGACAACCACGCTGGCCGAAGGGCCAGCGACTTTAACGCTAATAACGGAGCCTTTACGGCTCCGCTCTGCAGTTTAGCGAACGTAGAAGTAGATAGCGCAGAAGTGACAGATTGCCCCCCCGAGCACAAAACCATGCCAGATCGCATGATTATAAGGGATGCGCCGCGATACATAGAATATCACCCCCAGCGAATAGACAATGCCGCCCATCGCCAGCAGCCAGACACTGGCGGATGAAAGCCGGGTCGCCATCTGATACACCACGATCAGTGACAGCCAGCCCATCAGCAGATAAGTGACCAGCGACAGGATCTTAAAACGATGGGCTATCGTCAGTTTAAAAATAATGCCCGCCAGGGCTAATGCCCAGATCACGACCATTAACGTATGTGCCAGCGGCGATTTCAGCCCGACCAGTAAGAAAGGGGTGTAAGTCCCGGCGATCAGCAGATAGATCGCACAATGGTCGAATTTTTTCAGCCAGGGCCTGGCTTTCGGCGAAGGAATAGCGTGATACAGGGTTGAGGCCAGAAACAGCAGGATCATACTGCTGCCGTACAGGGTATAACTGATAATGGTGATCGCCCCGGCATTATGTTCAATGGCACGGGTCAGTAACAGTACAAGTCCGACAATTCCGAACAGGCATCCCAATCCGTGGCTGATGCTGTTAGCCACCTCTTCGGCCAGAGAATATCCCTTCGGAAATAAACGATGTTGTGTCATGCAGGCTTCCTGATTTCAGTACGTTGTTTCCGGTAATGCACAGGTAGCGTAGCGAAGAATATTTTCAGTGTACAGGTGTAAGCTGAATTATTTTTGTGAATGCCTATGTCTGCCGCCTGCGAAAAATTCCGGCACCAATGGAAGCACTCTTACCCCGGTATCTCCGGTTTCGGGTCGCTAGCGTAACGAACAAAATGCAGGTCATCATGCCATTGTCCTGCCAGATAAAAGCTCCGTGACTGCCGTTCTGTCAGACGAAAACCGCAGCGCTGCATCAGCCGCTGACAGGCCTCATTACCGTCGGTGACCTGACAGCATAAACGGTCGCCGTAACCCTCGCTGAAAAAACGCGCAGCCAGGCAATTCAGCGATTCGGCAGCATACCCTTTTCCCTGCCCCTGCGGGGAGAAGATAAAACCGGCCTCAGCGCCGGTTTCCTGCAGACAAAAGCCGGTCAGGCCGACCGGCTCTCCGCTATCGCGATCACTCAGCAACAGACACAGCCAGTGCTTACTGCTGCGCTGCCACAGCGGCAGACGACTGCTGAATTTCTCACGGATACTCTGTTCACTCAGCGGGTCGGTAATAAATCGCATGACCTGCCGGTCACGGTACAGTTGCAGGAAAAAAGGCCAGTCATCAGCACATAGCTGACGGCCGGTTAAACGGGGGGTAATCAACGGAGTCATGAATTTTTTTCCGGATAATCCACAGGTCAGGTTAATCATAGATCAACGGCTGTCCCGGAAGACAGCCGCGCAGAGCAGGTTACTGATAATCGCTGACGGGTACGCAGGAACAGAACAGATGACGGTCCCCGTAAACATCATCCAGACGTTTCACTGTCGGCCAGTATTTATTATCACTGCCCGCCGGGAACACCGCCAGTTCACGGGAATAACAATGCGACCATTCAGCGGCCAGTTCCTGTTGGGTATGTGGCGCATTGACCAGAGGGTTATCCTCCGCAGGCCATTCACCCGCGATGACCTTCTCTATCTCGCCACGGATAGCCAGCATCGCCTCAATAAAGCGGTCCAGCTCATGCAGGCTTTCCGATTCGGTTGGCTCCACCATCAGTGTCCCTGCCACCGGGAAAGACATGGTCGGCGCATGGAACCCATAGTCAATCAGTCGCTTAGCGATATCCATTTCGCTGATACCGCTCTTTTCTTTCAGCGGACGAATATCAAGAATACATTCATGCGCCACGTACCCCTGCTCTCCGGTATAGAGAATGGTATAAGCCTCCCCCAGACGGCGGGCAATATAGTTAGCATTCAGGATAGCCACAGAGCTGGCCTGCCGCAGGCCTTCGCTTCCCATCATTCGGATATACATCCAGCTGATAGGCAGAATAGACGCACTGCCAAAAGGTGCCGCAGACACGGCCCCTTCACGGGTCAGGACGTCTGCCACCCGGACGATACTGTGCCCGGGCACGAACGGTGCCAGATGCGCCTTAACACCGATTGGCCCCATCCCCGGCCCGCCGCCGCCGTGCGGAATACAGAAGGTTTTGTGCAGATTCAGATGCGAGACATCGGCACCGATAAAGCCGGGTGAGGTCAGCCCGACCTGAGCATTCATATTTGCGCCATCCAGATACACCTGCCCTCCGTACTGATGGACGATGCTGCAGACTTCACGGATCGTCGACTCATACACCCCGTGGGTGGAAGGGTAAGTCACCATAATGCAGGACAGCTGCTCACCTGCCTGCTCTGCCTTCACACGCAAATCATTCAGGTCAATATTCCCCTGTTTATCGCAGGCGACCACCACCACCGACATGCCTGCCATCTGTGCAGACGCAGGGTTGGTCCCGTGGGCCGAGGCCGGGATCAGGCAGATATTACGCTCCGGCTGGTGACGGCTTTCATGATAACGACGGATTGCCAGTAAACCGGCATATTCTCCCTGTGCGCCCGAGTTAGGCTGCATACACAGGGCATCGTAACCTGTCAGCCGGACCAGCCAGCGGGACAGCGTGGCTATCATTTCCAGGTATCCTTCTGCCTGGGATGTCGGGCAAAACGGGTGCAGTTCTGAAAATTCCGGCCAGGTCACCGGTAACATCTCGGCGACCGCATTCAGCTTCATGGTACAAGAGCCCAGCGGGATCATGGCCTGATTCAGGGCCAGGTCCTTGCTTTCCAGCCGGTGCATATAACGCATCATTTCCGTTTCGCTATGATAACGGTTAAACACCGGATGGGTGAGAATGGCTTCCGTGCGATATAACGCCGCCGGCACGGAGGTGCTTTCAGCGGCTGCCTGAGCATCCAGCACGTCAAAATCGATCGGTACATCATTGCCGGTAAGAATGGTCAGTAATACCTGTAAATCTTCCCGACGGGTCGTTTCATCCAGCGTCACGCCAATGGCCTGAGGTAAATCGGTCCGCAGATTTACCTGATGATCGGCCGCCCGCTTCAGTACAGCGGCTTTATCTTTGACTTCCACCATCAGCGTATCAAACCAGTGACTGTTATGGAGTCTGAACCCCTGCTGCTGCAGGGCGGCAGCCAGAATATCGGTCAGACGGTGGATGCGTTCGGCAATTTTTTTAAGTCCCAGCGGACCATGATAGACCGCATACATACCGGCAATATTGGCCAGTAACACCTGTGAGGTACAGATATTGGAATTGGCCTTTTCACGGCGGATATGCTGCTCACGTGTCTGCATCGCCATACGCAGTGCCTGATTACCGCTGACATCCCGGGATACCCCGATAATGCGGCCAGGCATCGCGCGTTTATGCTCATCCCGGCTGGCAAAGAACGCTGCGTGCGGTCCGCCGTAGCCCATCGGTACCCCGAAGCGCTGGGAGGAGCCAAAGACAATGTCAGCTCCCTGTTCACCCGGTGAGGCTAACAGCACCAGCGCCATAAAATCGGCCGCCATGCTGACAATGACTTTGCGTTCCCTGAGGGTCGCGATAAGATCCCGATAGTCATGCAGATGGCCCCGGGTGCCGCAATACTGCAGCAGTACACCAAACAGATCCTGATGATCCACCGCCTTCTCTGCCGCATCGATAATCAGTTCAAACCCGAAGGTTTCGGCGCGGGTGCGCACCACATCGAGGGTCTGCGGATGCACATCTTCCGCCACAAAAAACTTATTGGCATTTTTAAGCTTACTGACCCGTTTCGCCATCGCCATGGCTTCAGCCGCAGCCGTGGCTTCATCCAGTAAGGAGGCCGAGGCAATATCCATCCCGGTCAGGTCAAGAGTGACCTGCTGAAAATTAAGTAGCGCTTCCAGACGCCCCTGCGACACTTCCGGCTGATAAGGGGTGTAAGCGGTATACCAGCCCGGATTTTCCAGCAGATTACGCAGGATCACCGGCGGGGTGATCACCGCGCTGTACCCCATACCAATCCAGGATTTAAAGCGCTTATTACGCCCGGCGATCGCCTTCAGTTCAGCCAGCGCCTGTTGTTCCGTGACGGCCTCACCGACCGCCGGCAGTTCAGGCAAACGGATATCCTGTGGCACGATGGCATCGATCAGTTCCGGCAGAGAGCCGGCACCGAGAAATTGCAGCATTTTTTCCTGCTGCTGTGGTGAGGGTCCGATATGGCGGGTAATAAAGTCATTCTGATTTTCGAGCTGGCTGAGTGTCCGGGTCATTCGCTTTGCATCCTGAATCAGGCGGGAAGATAAATAGCAGGACGCAGAGTTCCTGCTCTGGCAGAGGGCACCGGCAGTATTCTGCCGGTCACCGGAGGGCGTTTATTCGCCGATAGACGCGGTATAGGCTTCCGCATCCAGCAGTCCCTGCTGACTGTCGCTGGCTGGTTTCAGTTTAAACAGCCAGCCGTTCTCATAAGGCGCGCTGTTCACCAGTTCCGGGTGCTCACCCAGCGCCTCATTAATCGCAATCACTTCACCACTGAGCGGTGCATAAATATCAGAAGCGGCCTTCACTGACTCAGCTACCGCACAATCTTCTCCCTGGGTGACCTGAGCGCCGACATCCGGCAGGTCAACAAACACCATATCGCCCAGTAATTCCTGCGCATGTTCGGTGATCCCGACGGTAACGCTGCCGTCAGCTTCCTGACGCACCCATTCATGACTCTCGCGGTATTTTAATTCAGCCGGAACATTGCTCATTCGGGTTATCTCCTGAAATTATTGTTATACCAAAGGTTTACCAGCACGAACGAACACCGGTTTGCAGACGGTAACCGGCATTTCGCGCTGTCTTATCTGTACCACGGCACTGTCGCCGATGGAAGCGGGCACGCGGGCAAGGGCAATGCTGACGCCCAGGGTCGGTGAAAACGATCCACTGGTGATAATGCCCTGCTGACGGACGCCATCGGTATCGGTAAACAGCACCGGTTGCGCGTGACGCAGGACGCCTTTTTCTTTCAGCACCAGACCGACCAGTTTTTCGGTCCCCCGCTCACGCTGCGCTTCCAGGGCCTCACGGCCAATAAACTGTCTGTCTTCCGGCTGCCAGACAATGGTCCAGCCCATATTGGCGGCCAGAGGCGAGACGCCCTCATCCATATCCTGCCCGTAGAGATTCATCCCGGCTTCCAGCCTCAGTGTGTCACGGGCGCCCAGCCCGGCAGGCCTGACACCGACCTCCTGCAGATGCCGCCACAGATCAGGTGCCTGTTCTGCCGGTAGCGCTATTTCATAGCCCGACTCACCGGTATAACCGGTGGTAGCAATAAACCACTCTCCGCTCTGTACACCGAAGAACGGTGCCAGCCCTTCAGTGTCCTGCCGCTGGCTCTCTGTCAGCAGGCCCTGTACTTTTTGCTGAGCATGAGGCCCCTGAACGGCAATTAAGGCCAGTTCGCTGCGTTCCTGTAAGGTGACACCAAAAGGCACCGCATGAGAGCTGATCCAGGCAAGATCTTTTTCGCGGGTCGCAGAGTTGACCACCAGCCGGAAGTGCTCCTCTGTCAGAAAGTAAACGATCAAATCATCAATCACGCCGCCGGAGGCATTCAGCATAGCGGTATAGAGCGCTTTGCCGGGGTGTGTCAGCCGTGCAACATCATTGGCCAGCAGATAACGAAGAAACTCACGGGTCCGGGCACCGTGCAGATCCACGATCGTCATGTGGGAGACGTCAAACATTCCGGCATCCTGCCGCACCGCCAGATGCTCATCGATCTGCGAGCCATAATGCAGCGGCATCATCCAGCCATGGAAATCGACCATCCTGGCACCACAGGCCTGATGCTGTTCAAATAAGGGGGTGTGCTGAGTCATAACCGTCGTCCTGTCGAAAAGTGAGAGGTTTACCGGTGGTGATTTACGTGTTCCGGGGTTAAAACCCCGGGCGCAAACGATACCCTGTGAAAAACTTACCACCGAATGCGGTACTTCACCATAAGCAAAATAATGGCAAAAAATCGTGATGCCCCCTGATGGTGCAGAACCTTCTGCAGCAAAAAACACCAGATAACCGACGGTTCTCTGAACAAATCACCGTCAGACACTCCTTACAGCAGAATTTAAAGACAACTGACCGGCGAATACCGGTGACAAATTAATGACCGTGTTTTTGCTAAGGATTAGAAAAAGTATGGCAAAGGAGGACGTCGAATTAGAATAAATCAAATGAGGTTCAAAAGTGGTGCAACTCGACCTGTTGTCCCGCGACTGAATGACAGGAGGCTGTTCTCGCGGGAAATGCCCCATGGTTATGCCGGAACGCTATCATAAAGAGGTATTCCGCTTATCGCCGGACGATCACTAGTCTGCTCTTCCCTGGCCCGGCCCGCCCCGGGACAACGGCATCGGGGGACATAACAGACCGGTCACTCAGTGGTCAGGCGCTCTTCTGTCCGGCAGATGCCCGGTCTGTGTATGTTTACAGGGTGCAGTTTACAGACTGATACTGTAACGAACAAAATCGCCCAGTTCAGCCAGCCTGTCGTAGAGCTTTCTTGCCGGATTGGACTCACGGGTTATCCAGTAAACTTTCGCCCAGGATTTTTCTTTAGCTTCGTCACGGATGGCTTCGATCAGCGCTTTACCCGCACCCAGCCCCCGCATGGTCTCGTCCACAAAGAGATCTTCCAGATAACACAAAGGCTGCGTATACCAGGCTCCTTCATGTAAAACAAAGATAGCAAACCCGATAATCTGCTTATCTGTCTCCGCCACCCTGCACATCAGTGAAGAGTCTGGCGACAGTGCTCTTTCCCAGGTCGATAAGGTCACCGACTGATCAAGCTCACTGCCGGCAAAGGCCAGATATTGCTGCCACAGTGTCATCCAGGCGTCGTAATCCCCGGCCTGAACCTCGCGTATACGAACCGTCATTCTGCCCTCTCTTTCTTTTTGTGATGAGTCAGAATAACCACCGGAATACCGCTTGTATATCTGCTTTCGGGGAATGACAGACAGGTTAGGCGGAAAAGCGTACGGGTTCCGTTCAGCCCCTGTCTCTGACATAACTGAAAGACGACACTGTACAAAATCAGTCCACATTAGCTATGTTATTTCTGACGACACCATTGTTCGCGGGGAAACCATGCCGGAGTTCTGTTTTTTCAAAAAGGGTAACCACATCGCCGCCACAGACAGGCAGGATGTGGAAAAATCCGCGCAACTGACCGCGGAAGGCTGGCAGAAATGCTTTGAAGAAGTGAATGCCGTGGATGCGGAGAGCGCACTCCGCAGACTGGCAGACCTGCGCCAGCAGACAGTCACTACGGAGCACGCGTTTATCACCGGGTCCGTATTCAGTAGTCTTCTGACCGCCATTCTGAAATAACTGCAGCCAGGCGGCCTTCCCCGGTAAACCGCCGGATTGCACCCGCCAGGGTTACAGAGAAATGTCGTCATGCTGCCCGGTCATTCACCCTGCGGCCTGAACTCAGGTAAAGGTCACCCCGTAAACCCCTCCGGCCCGGTGTCACGGTGCATGGGTGAATAAAGGCTGCCGTTTATAAGGCGGCGGGCAGCAGTTCAGACGAATTCGTCAGAATGACGCCATGGCTCAGCATATCGGCCCTCGCCGCGGCCAGAGAGCCCTGAAAATCGATCCCCTTGCAGGCATCTTCGATTACCGTGGTAGTGAACCCTGCCAGTCGTGCATCAATAGCGGTCATTGCCACACAGAAATCCGTCGCCAGACCAACAATATAAACGCTACTGATCTCACGGGCCTGCAGCCAGGCGGCCAGCCCGGTCGTTGTCTGCCGGTCGGCTTCGGTAAAGGCGGAGTAACTGTCGATATCCTGATGGCAACCTTTGCGGATAATCAGCCGGGCGTGCGGAATGTCCAGCTGGCTATGAAGCTTTGCTCCTTCACTTTCCCACACCGCATGCACCGGCCAGAGGTGCTGAGGGCCATAACGGGTTTCGATGATATCGCCGGGCTGTTTACCGGGATGATTTTCGGCGAACGACAAATGGTTATGCGGATGCCAGTCCTGAGTCAGAACAACGTTACTGAAACCACGGGCCAGCTGGTTGACCCGTGGAATGATCGTTTCGCCGCCGGGAACCGCCAGACTCCCGCCGGTCACAAAGCAATTCTGCACATCCACGACAATTAACGCCCTGTGCCGGTCCGGCGCGAAGGGTTCAGGTAAAGACATAACGTTATCTCCGTCAGTTCACTGTAAGGCTCCGGGCCCCCGGGAGCGGTGTCAGAAAGCCAGTATAAACAGAGTTCCCGCCCGAAAGCGACAGGCATACCCCGCGTAACTCTGCTCCGGTTCACGGCCGTCAGTTGATTGCGGCGGAATATTTCCTGCTTAACGGATTGTCGTGGAGAGTGAACATTAAAAATCGGTGATCACGGAGGCTCCCACAGCAGTCAGCAGTCAGCAGTCAGCAGTCAGCAGTCAGCAGTCAGCAGTCAGTATAAACAGAGCATTTGTCCTGAAAGCGACAGGCATACCCGGTGTAACTCTGCCCGGTTCACGGCCGTCAGTTAATTGCGGCGGAGTACTCCCTGCTTAACGGATTTTCGTGGCGAGTGAACATTAAAAAGGGGTGATCACGGAGGCTCCCGCAACACTTAGCACTTAGCACTTAGCACTTAGCACTTAGCACTTAGCACTTAGCACTTAGCACTTAGCACTTAGTATAAACAGAGCATTTGTCCCGAAAGCGACAGGCATACCCGGTGTAACTCTGCTCCGGTTCACGGCCGTCAGTTAATTGCGGCGGAGTATTCCCTGCTTAACGGAATGTCGTGGCGAGTGAACATTAAAAATCGGTGATCACGGAGGCTCCCACAACGCTGCCAGAAAGCCCGTATAAACAGAGAATTCTCACTGACTATTAATAATTGGCTGTGGCTGTGGCTGTGGCTGTGGCTGTGGCTGTGCAGATGATCATTGACTAACGTCAGGAACACTCAACGATTCCCGGGTGTTTACAGAAAATAACGATGTCCCTCAGCAACCATCAGTTAGAAGAGTACGTAAAAAGGCCCGCCTGGTGACGGGCCGTTTCAGCCGGACTAGCTGTTTTTCAGCCACTCAGGCAAGTCATGCAGGCCCATTGCCTGCTGCAGCAATTTCGGCTTAACCCCGGGCAGGATATCGGCCATCTTCAGCCCGAAATCACGCAGTAATTTCAGGGCCGGGTTGCTGCCGGCAAACAGTTCACGGAAGCCCTGCATCGACGCCAGCATCATCGCCGCGCTGTGCTTGCGACTGCGTTCATAACGACGCAGGTAGAGATGCTGACCAATGTCTTTGCCCTGCTGCTGCAGGCGACGGATCTCACCGATAAGCTCTGCGGCATCCATAAAGCCGAGGTTTACCCCCTGCCCGGCCAGCGGATGGATAGTATGGGCCGCATCGCCCACCAGTGCCAGCCGGTGCGCAGCAAACTGCCGGGCATAACGTGCCATCAGCGGAAAGGTTTGGCGCTCACTTTCCACGCTGCATAACCCCAGCTTCATATCAAACGCGACCGACAGTTGCTGATTAAACTGATCTTCAGACATCCCCTTCAGTCGTTCAGCCTGTTGCGGTTCGCAGGACCAGACAATCGAACTCAGATGCGGATCAGAGAGCGGCAGAAAAGCCAGAATGCCTTCACCGTAAAAGATCTGCCGGGCGACGGAATGATGGGGCTGCTCCGTACGGATATTGGCCACCAGCGCATGATGCTGGTAGTCCCTGAACATCAGCGGAATATCCGCTTTTTTTCGCAGCCAGGAATCTGCGCCGTCCGCCGCAACCAGTAACCGTGCCGTCAGCATAGTGCCGTCTTCCAGCGTAACGAAAGCTTCGTTATCACCGAATGCGACCTGCTGAAGCTGTGCCGGAGCGATCAGTGTCACGTCACTGCAGCGGCTGGCCCGTTGCCATAACGCTTCGCGCAGCACCTGATTTTCAACAATATAGCCCAGGCTGGTCATTCCCTGATGCTGATCGTCAAAACGGATATGACCAAAGCTGTCTTTTTCCCAGACTTCCATGCCGTGATAAGCGCTGGCGCGCATCGCCAGAATATCCTGCCAGACACCGAGGTGACTGAGCAGACGTTCGCTGGCACGATTAATCGCCGACACCCGGACCGACGGGGCTGCCTGCAGATCCGGCGGGGTATGCGGTGACTTCTCCAGTACCGCAACGTTCAGGCCACTGCCCTGCAAACCGCAGGCAACCGCCAGACCCACCATTCCGCCACCGGCGATGACAACATCAAAGCTCTGCATCAGTACTCTCTCATTAACGTTTCACCCAGCCCAGGGTACGCCCGGCCAGCTGATGTTTAAGCCACGGCATTTTATCCATCACCGTTAAGCCAATATTACGACCCGCGACTAACGGCAGATTCCGGTTAGAAAAAAGCCGTACCAGGCCATCGGTAACAGCGATGGTTTTCTGCCGGTCAGGTTCACGCCGTTCCTGATAGCGCTGCAGCACGGCGTACTCACCAATATCTTCCCCGGCATGATTTGCCCGGGCGACCGTTTCTGCCAGCGTCATAACGTCACGCAGGCCAAGATTAAACCCCTGTCCCGCAATCGGATGCAGCGTCTGGGCTGCATTCCCGGCCACCACCAACCGATGGCGGGTGATTTCCTGTGCCTGCTGTAATACCAGCGGATAGTAGTCACGTTTACCGCAACGGATAAAACGTCCCTGCCGCCAGCCAAATGCTTTCTGCAGTTCATCCAGGAATTGCTGTTCACTCCAGGCCTCCACCTGTGAACGTCTCTCCGCCGGATGGCACCAGACCAGAGAGTAACGATCACCGGACATGGGTAACAGTGCCAGCGGCCCGTGCGGCGTAAACCGCTCATAGGCTCTGCCGGCGGGTAATTCGCGGGTTCTGACATTGGCGATCACCGCAATCTGCTGATAATCCTCCTGCTGCCAGCGCACGCCACAGTCCGCTGCCAGAGAAGACCCGGAACCATTGGCCACCACCAGCAACTTCGCCTGCAGTTGTTCGCCATTGTCCAGCGTAACCGTAACCTGCTCAGCTGTCCGCGATACACTTTCCGCCCGTGCAGGACAGATCACCGTCACGCCGGGGGCATGCTTAAGGCGTGAAAACAGTTGTTGTCCGGCATCATGCAGTTCGACCACATTGCCCAGCGCCGGCAGCCCGTACTCATCATGACGGATGCCGACATGGCCAGGAAAACCGCGATCACTGACGTGAATGTCGGTGATCGGCGTCGCACAGCCGGCAAGATGTGACCAGATACCAATCTGTTCCAGCTGCTGACAGGTTCCCGCTGCCAGGGCAATCGCCCGGCCATCAAAACCGGGATGCCCGCGCTCGCCGGGCGTGGTTGCTTCAATCAGTGTGACAGGAAGTTTTCCCTGTGTGAGGTGAGAGACCGCCAGCGCCAGTGTTGCACCGGCCATCCCTCCCCCTGCGATAATCATGCTCATGCTGCGCTATTTCACCTGTTAGCGGTGTGACTGTCTGGCTTCTGCCATCAGTGCTTCAATATCATCTGCATTTTTTACTACAGTATCGGTCAGGTTTTCATGACCCTGCTCAGTAATCAGGATATCGTCTTCAATACGGATACCAATGCCGCGGTATTGGGGCGGAACCTCCGCATCCGGCGCAATATAAAGCCCCGGTTCCACGGTCAATACCATTCCCGGCTCCAGCAGGCGTTCACGTGCCGGTGATCCGTAATCACCCACATCATGCACATCCAGCCCCATCCAGTGGCCCAGCCCATGCATATAGAACTGACGGTGAGCATTTTCCGCGATCAGCGTCTCAATGTCTCCCTGCAGTATGCCAAGCCGTACCAGCCCGGTCACCATGATACGCACCACCTCGTCATTCACCTCACGGATGCTGACGCCGGGACGGTAGAGGGATAATGCTGTTTCCAGTGATTCCAGTACGATGTCATAGATTTCACGCTGTGCCGGACTAAAACGTCCGTTCACAGGAAACGTGCGCGTAATGTCACCGGCATAGCCGTAGAGCTCACACCCGGCATCAATCAGCACCAGATCACCGTCGCGTAATTCACTCTCATTTTCGGTGTAATGCAGAATACAGCCGTTTTCACCGCCACCTACGATAGTGCCGTACGAAGGAAACCGTGAGCCATGACGGCTGAACTCGTGATGGATTTCACCTTCGAGCTGGTATTCGTACATTCCCGGCCGACAGACTTCCATCGCCCGCTGATGGGCCAGTGCACTGATTTTCCCGGTCTGACGGAGGATCGCTATCTCTTCATTATCTTTAAACAGACGCATTTCATGGACCAGCGGCCGCCAGTCGGTCAGTGTACCGGGCGCGCGCAGGTTCTGACGGCTGCCCTGACGTAATTTATTAAGCGCGTTAAAGACTTTGCTGTCGGCTGACTCATCCTCGCCCTGCGCAAAGTACACCACATCCAGACCATTGAGCAGCTGATAGAGCTGATCGTCCAGAGCCTCCCAGGGCAGCGCTTTATCGACACCGAGTTTTTGCGGGGCAGCATCCTGGCCCAGACGACGGCCCGACCAGATCTCTGCGGTGACATCCCGGACCCGATTGAACAGCACGCTGTGATTATGATTTTCATCACTTTTTATCAGTAACAGGAGCGCCTGAGGCTCATTAAAGCCGGTGAAATACCAGAAATCGCTGTTCTGGCGAAAAGGGTATTCGGTGTCACGGCTGCGGGTGACTTCCGGGGCGGCAAAGAATAATGCAGCACTGCCCGGGACCATTTTTGCCAGGAGTGCCTGGCGGCGCCGTTGGTAATTTTCCTGCGTGATCATCATCAGTGCTCCCTGTTGACCCGGCCGGTGACGACCGGGAGATAAAAATTAATTAATGCAGTGTCGGTTTCTTAACTTCAACCGCCGTCGGCTGAGGACGATTAAACGTTTCATAGCACAGGACCGCCGCGACGCGGACATATTCGAGCACTTCTTCCAGGGACTGCTCCAGTTCTTCCTGGTCTTCGTCTTCATCGTAGCCTAACTGCGCGATAGTTCGCAGGTCATCGATGGCTTCGCCGGCTTCACCGGTCACTTTATCCAGTTTAGGCTGGGTGACGCCCAGGCCCAGCAGGAAGTGATTAACCCAGCCAGCCAGCGCATCGGCACGCTCAAAGACAGTTGTCTGACCGTCTTCAGGCATCAGTAAGCGGAACATAAAGCCATCGTCTTCCAGTGTCTGTAACACCGCATCGCGCATTTCCTGCAGCGGCTGAGAGAGCGTCTGTGAGAAGGCCAGGCCATCATTGGCCAGGTCATGGACTAAGGTTTTCCAGCTGTGATCCTGATTGCCACCACAGATGATACCACTGATCAAACCGTGCATTTCTGCCGCTGTCATTCCTACCCCCTGCGAAGAGAGTGTGGCAGACAATGCATCATAGGAAGGTAGTGCGTTCTGTAAGGACATAGTTATTCATCAATGTTGGAAAGTTAAGTTCATGGTATGCTACCACTAGCAGCCTGAAGGATTCCAGAAAAGGGGTTGTAAGTTATTATTCAGGTCTATATAGTGGCCCCCGTTCCCCGATAAAGCGTCTCGGATGCGGGCAATGTAATCAGTCAGGAAGGTGGCATGTCTGCGCAACCAGTAGATATACAAATTTTTGGTCGTTCATTAAGAGTTAACTGTCCGCCGGAACAGCAGGAAGCGCTGAATGCGGCCGCAGCTGACCTCGACCAGCGGTTGCAGGACTTAAAAGTCCGCACCCGGGTGAACAATACCGAGCAGCTAGTGTTCATAGCAGCATTAAACATCTGTCATGAACTGGCGCAGGAAAAAAGCAAAACCCGTGATTATGCATCGAATATGGAACAACGTATTCGCATGCTGCAACAGACTATTGAACAGGCATTAGTTGAGCAGGGTCGGATCACCGACCATCAGGGACCTAAATTCGAATAACACTTTATGGATCCTGTGCTACAATTTCCATGAAGTAAATTTTCTCTGGGATGTTTGCGAGCGGGCCAGTCCCCTGAGCCGATATTTCATACCAACAGAATGTGGCGCTTCATTTTTTGTGTGCATGCCCGGTTCGTCCGGGAAGCCTGATAATAATGACGGCATGTTCACCTTGAACCAAGGGTTCAAGGGTTACAGCCTGCAGCGGCATCCCGGAGATCTCCCCTTACGACGTTCCAGTCCTTCCGGACACTTCTTCCCTGAGTCATCCCGTTTCTGCCTTCCGGTATCCTCATCTTCTGTGTCAGAATATCCGTTATCCTTACTTTTTACGGAAATGCCGTGACTTACTCTCAGTCTGAACGACAACAGATCCGTGCACAGATACGCCGCCAGCGCCAGGCTCTCAGCCCGCAGCAACAGCAACTGGCCGCACAACAGGTGGCGGAACGCGCCCTTTCCTTTCCTTTATTAGCGCAGGCGAGGAACGTTGCTCTGTTTCTTTCTTTCGACGGCGAACTGGATACCCGGCCCCTGATCACCCGGTTATGGCAACGCGGACAGCAGGTTTATCTGCCGGTATTGCATCCTTTTTCGCAGGGGCAGTTGCTGTTTATCCGTTATCTTCCCGATACACCACTGAAGCCTAATCGCTTCGGCATCCCTGAACCGTCATTAAACCTGACGGAGCTGGCACCGCTGGATACGCTGGATATGATTCTGGTGCCATTGGTCGCCTTTGATGCTCAGGGACAACGGCTGGGGATGGGCGGTGGCTTCTACGACCGGACGTTACAGCACTGGCAGCAGCATGGTGTACTGCCCGCAGGCCTGGCCCATTGCTGCCAGCAGGTCCCTGCCCTGCCCACGGAACAGTGGGATATACCGCTGCCGGTGATCATCACCCCGGAAAAGATCTGGCAGTGGTAAGCCACCGTCGTCCGGGCTTACGGCCCGGTCAGCATGCCTGATAATAAAAAACTTTAAACCGCACGGAAAACTCACCCGCCTGACCATAAAAACCTCAAACCGAACAGACAAAAACCCACAGATAAACAGATACTCCCAACACACTCCCGCCAATCCGCGTTTGGCATTTTACCATTTATTGTTTACCCTTGTGCTGAGCTGTCGGAGTGGCAGGCTCTGTTCGTTTCACTCAGGAATTTTATTACAGGATTATTAAATGCAAGACTTAAATGTTGTGGGAAGCCTCCACAATGCCGGCAGTTGGCTGGCACGCAATCAGGACCTATTGCTGAGTTATGCGGTAAACATTGCAGCAGCAATTGCCATTCTCTTTGTGGGTTTCATTGTCGCCCGTGTGGTGTCCAACGGGTTAAACAAAGTACTGCGCGCCCGTAGCATCGATCAGACCGTTGCCGACTTCCTGGCGGTACTTCTGCGTTATGTCATCATCGCATTTACCGTCATTGCCGCACTGAGCCGCGTCGGCGTTCAGACTGCCTCGGTGATCGCTGTATTAGGTGCTGTAGGTCTGGCCGTAGGTCTGGCGCTGCAGGGATCGCTGTCCAACTTTGCCGCCGGTGTACTGCTGGTAACATTACGTCCTTTCCGGGTCGGTGAGTTTGTGGATATCGGTGGCGCTTCCGGTACCGTACTGAGTGTTCAGATTTTCTCTACCACATTGAAAACCAGCGATGGCAATATGGTGGTGGTGCCTAACGGCAGCATTATCTCTGCTAAAATCACTAACTACAGTCGTGAGCCATTAAGCCGCAGCCAGTTTATTATCGGTGTCTCTTATGATTCTGATATTGATGAAGTGTTCTCTGTTCTGCGCAAGGTGGTTGAAGCGGAAAGTCGTGTGCTTCAGGATAAGCCTATTGTTGTCGCGCTGAACGAAATGGGGGCTTCCAGCCTGAATATCGTTGTGCGTTGCTGGACGACATACAATGACCAGACTCAGACCTACTGGGATCTGATGGCAGCCTTTAAACGTGCTCTGGATACCAACAAAATTGGTCTGCCGTATCCGCAGATGGATGTGCATCTGTACAATCAGGCGTCAGTAAAAGCCGAAACTGCAGAGTAATCCCTCCGCCTGTCTGTGCTCACCACAGACAGGCGTCTTCCGCCGCCCCCTCCGCATAAGTTTTACTAATTACCGATAAGTTCTTTCCATTTCCTTTTATCGTGGAAAATCGCCAGACTCTGCACATAAATTTGCGGAGATATAGTTATGTTATTCTATTTACAAGGAATTACCCTTGGGGCGGCACTTATCCTGCCGTTAGGCCCCCAGAATACGTTGATACTGAATCAGGGGATCTTACGTCAGTATGCGTTGATGGCGGCCAGCTTTTGTATGCTCAGTGATGTGGTATTAATCGGTGCCGGTATTTTTGGGGGCAGTGCGCTGTTACAGCATTCTGTGGTGGCATTACAGTGCATTACCTGGGCTGGTTGTGCATTTCTGCTCTGGTATGGCTGGGGGACGTTGCGGCAGGTGTTCAGACCGGCACCGGCAGAGAATGACCGGCAACCCTCCGGCCGTCAGCGTCTGAAATTACTGATGACATTATTCGCAGTCACCTGGCTGAACCCGCATGTTTACCTGGATACGTTTGTTGTACTGGGGAGCCTGGGGAGTCAGGTGCCGGCAACGGAACGCGGCTGGTTTGCCGCCGGAGCCATTACCGCCTCTGTCGTCTGGTTTTATGCGCTGGCACTGCTTGCCGGAACATTATCCCCCTGGTTACGGCGTCCGCGCACACGCCAGATCATCAATTTACTGGTGGCGCTAATGATGTTCTTTCTGGCATTCCGGCTATTTGAAGACGGGATCCGTATGCTCAGGGACGCTATGTAAAGCTTTGTCTGTCTAACGAACTTTCCGCTGCCGTCTGAATCCAATGGGCTATAGTTCGATGAAAGACTGATGCTAACTTTCCGGGAGAGAATCTGTGAAACTTCACCCACTGGTGATATCTGTTGTACTGGCCGGCAGTCTGTCGGGGCTGCCTGTCATGGCGGCTGACGTACCGGACCAGCCACATATCAGTACCTCCGGCCACGCCTCGGTGGACGTAAAGCCGGATATGGCGACGCTGACGATTGTTGTAGAGCAAACGGCCAGGCAGGCGACAGAAGCGAAAAAACGTGTGGATGATCGGGTAGCACAATACTTTGATTACCTGCAACAGCAGGGGATCGCGAAAAAGGATATTGATGCCGCCAATATCAGTACGCAGCCACAATACGATTACAGTAAGCAGGGTAAAGCCCAGCTGACCGGCTATCAGGCATTGCGTCAGGTCACGGTCACTGTCCGGCAGATAGATAAACTGAACACCTTACTGGACGATGCATTAAAAGCAGGGCTTAATGAAATCCGTTCGGTCACTCCCGGGGTCAGTCAGCCGCAGCGCTATCAGCAGCAGGCCAGGGATGAAGCCATTAAAGATGCCATTTCGCAGGCAAATGCGCTGGCAAAAGGATTTAATTCCCAGCTCGGGCCGGTATGGAGCATTCAGTACCACACCGAAGATGTCTCAGCCCGTCCGGCAATGCGGATGTACAGCCTGGCGAAAGCCAGTGCAGATACCACACCACAGCAGACCTATGAGCAGCAGAGCATCAGTTTTGATGATAACGTGAGTGTCGTCTTCGAACTGGCCCGGCCAGCGAAGCCTGCCGCCACACCTGCGACAGCACCGAAAAACCAGCCGTGAATCGGGGATTAGCCGCCGAACGTGCCCGGGTCTGACGGGTATTCTCCCTGTCGTAAAACCCGGTGCCCGTGTTCCAGCAGGGCATCGGTGACACGACGCATTAAACGACTCTCCGGCGCAAACCGGTGCCAGTACAGCATCCGCCGCTGGTAGAGGCCGGGAGTCAGGTCAACCAGTTCCCCTTTCGCCAGTTCGTTGCCAATCTGCAGATGCGGGATCATACAACAGACCGAACTCTGTCTGGCCAGCTGAACAAAGGCCTCGGAAGAGTTAACGATATGGCACGGCACACTGCCCGGAGGCAGATCAAAATATTGCTGCAGAAAGGCCTGATGCATATCATCCAGGTGGTCAAAGGCGACCGCCGGGGCTTTCAGTAATGCATTTCGTGTCACCCCGTTCGGGAAGTAACGGCTGGCAAATTCGGGGGAGGCAACAAACAGATAATCCAGGGCACCTAACTGATCCACCAGACAGCTGGGTAATGCCTGCGGCTGGATACTTACCGCACCCACAACCTCACCCCGGCGTAGTCGCTCCTGGGTGCGGCTTTCATCTTCCACCTGCAGGTTTAGCCGAACCGGTGAGTCGGCCAGCACATCTTTCAATGCAGGCAGTAACCAGGTCGCCAGACTGTCGGCGTTAACGGCGATAGACAGCAGTAGCGGAGTACTGTTACCGGACTCATCAGCCAGCCACTGCTCTTCCAGCATCTCTACCTGATGCAATAGCGCCAGTAACTTCTGACCCTGTTCGGTCGGGCGGGGAGGAACAGTGCGGACCAGCAGGGGCTGGCCAAAAAGATTCTCCAGCTGTTTAATGCGCTGTGAAACAGCGGACTGAGTAATACATAACTTTTGTGCAGCGCGTTCAAAACCCCGCTCTCGTATCACTGCATCCAGGGCCTGAAGGGTTCGGTAATCCGGGCGTTTCATGGGTATTTTCTCCCGGTTGCAGGGAAAAGATATCCCCGGTTAAGTTCACTGACGCGCACTAAGATGGTCTCTCCGTATATTTGCTGACGGTTTTATAAAACATAGGAACTTGCCGGCAAGAGTAGGTTTTTTTTCTTTTGCTTGCTTTATACTACGCTGACGAACAGTGCGTACAGGTTTAACATATCATGAGCCGTGATGAATTAAAAAAAGCAGTGGGTCAGGCAGCGCTGAAGTATGTCCGTCCCGGAACGGTAGTAGGCGTGGGTACCGGCAGTACCGTTGCTCACTTTATTGATGCATTAGCCACTATGAAACATGACATCGAAGGAGCCGTCTCCAGCTCTGAAGATTCGACGGCAAAATTACTGGCCTGTGGGATCCCGGTCATCGACCTGAATAATGTCGACCAGCTCTCGGTGTATGTTGACGGTGCAGATGAAATCAATCCGCAAATGCAGATGATCAAGGGCGGTGGTGCGGCGCTCACTCGCGAGAAAATTATCGCCGCCGTCGCCGAGCAGTTCATCTGTATTGCCGATGCCAGCAAACAGGTCGATGTGCTCGGGCATTTCCCGTTACCGGTCGAGGTGATCCCGATGGCCAGGGCGTATGTTGCCAGAGAACTGGTGAAAATGGGTGGATTACCCGAATACCGGCAGCATGTGGTGACAGATAACGGCAATATCATTCTCGATGTTTACAACCTCAGCATTGTGAATCCGGCTGAGCTTGAGCGTAAAATCAATGCATTACCCGGTGTAGTGACCGTCGGATTATTTGCGGCCAGAGGTGCAGATGTAGCGCTGATCGGTACGGAAGGCGGTGTGATCACCCTGAAGAAAGGCGTCTGAGAGGCGTCTTTTTTTTTAGTTAATTTTAGTGATTTATATCACATTTAAATAAGTAACTGATAAATTCTTCTTTCCTGCAGACGTAATCGTTTTCTTTTTATCGAAATCTGCTGAAACCGCAGTGCGGGCAGCCTGAAACCGGGAACGGGTTTCTGTTGCCCGTCGCGGAAATTTTGTTATGTTGACAGAAGAAATGCTTATATTCGTCTCAATATCGTCAACCATAAGGTCGGGCAATGGCAAAGGTATCACTGGAAAAAGACAAAATTAAGTTTCTGCTGGTGGAAGGTGTTCATCAGACAGCGCTGGATAATCTTCGTGCAGCGGGCTATACCAATATTGAATTTCATAAGGGTGCACTGGATAGCGAATCTCTGAAAGAATCGATTCGCGATGCACACTTTGTCGGGATCCGCTCCCGTACCCACCTGACCGAAGACGTATTTGCGGCCGCAGAAAAATTAGTGGCGGTCGGTTGCTTCTGTATCGGGACTAATCAGGTTGATCTGGATGCCGCGGCAAAACGTGGTATCCCGGTCTTCAATGCGCCGTTCTCTAACACCCGTTCGGTGGCTGAGCTGGTCATTGGTGAACTGCTGCTGCTGTTACGCGGTATTCCTGAAGCCAATGCCAAGGCTCATCGGGGGATCTGGAACAAGAATGCCAAAGGCTCGTTTGAAGCCCGTGGCAAAAAGCTGGGGATCATCGGTTACGGTCATATCGGTATGCAGCTGGGTGTGCTGGCCGAAAGCCTGGGTATGCATGTGTTCTTCTACGATGTGGAAGATAAGCTGCCATTAGGTAATGCGACGCAGGTAAAACATCTGAATGATCTGCTGGGGATGAGTGATGTGGTTACTCTGCATGTTCCTGAAACCCCGAACACACAAAATATGATCGGCACTGAGCAACTGGCGGCAATGAAAAAAGGCGGCCTGCTGATCAATGCCTCCCGCGGAACGGTCATTGATATTCCGGCGCTGTGTGAAGCGCTGGCAAGCAAGCATCTGAGTGGTGCCGCTATCGACGTTTATCCGCAGGAACCGGCCAGCAACAGTGATCCTTTTGTCTCGCCACTGTGTGAGTTCGATAATGTGATCCTGACGCCGCATATCGGTGGTTCTACCGAAGAAGCGCAGGAGAATATTGGCGTGGAAGTATCCGGTAAGCTGATTAAATACTCTGATAACGGTTCAACGTTGTCAGCAGTAAACTTCCCTGAAGTTTCCCTGCCTGGCCATGCCGCCAGCGCCAGCCGTTTGCTGCATATCCATGAGAACCGGCCGGGCGTACTGACCGCAATCAACCAGATTTTTGCCGAGCAGGGCATCAATATTATGGGGCAGTATCTGCAGACGACGCCGTATATGGGCTATGTGGTTATCGATATTGACGCCCCGCAGGATGTCGCCGACAAAGCGCTGCAACTAATGAAAGGTATTCAGGGTACGCTGCGTGCCCGTCTGCTGTACTAAGATGCCAGATGCAGTATCCAAAAGGCGGGGAAACCCGCCTTTTTTGTCGCTGTAATCCGGTATCGGGCGCGACGTCGACTGGCATTAACAGGACCGGGCAAAGGGCGCAGGGCCGCGCCCTCTGCACTCCGGGCCTTGCGACAGATCTGCCCGCCGGTATGGGACCGGTGAAAAACCGGAAGAGCTTTTTATTATCATTACGGTGAGTGTTCCGTTCGCTTTTTTATCGGGCTGGCTGCCCAAGCCCCGCCGCGGGCGACCGGGCAAAGGGCGCAGGGCCGCGCCCTCTGCACTCCGGGCCTTGCGACAAGCC
>NZ_JAERJR010000027.1 GCF_018257515.1 Tatumella sp. JGM118 | reverse complement strand
AGCGCCGCCGCCCTGACTCAGGCGGCAGAGTACTGTCCGGAATTGTAATTCCTGCTGCAGTAATAAGGAAAAACCGGGACTGATAAATGAGCGGATGACCTGTGGCTGCGGGTGAAAGGCCAGTCAAACCGGGAGATAGCAGGTTTTCCCCGAAAGCTGGCTGGGAAGAGAAAGAAAAGGCAGAGGCCGCCCTGACGGGCGGCCTTTTACGTTCCGGTGGCGTGAAACAGGTAATATCCGGCAGGTTGCAGGAAATGTAAAAACACTACGGAAACGAGGGAGGTAGTGCAGACACGCTGTACTGCCTGTTCAGGTATTATCCGGCTTTGCTCAGTACGACATCGTCCGGAGTCGTGTATGCAGTCAATATCATTCCCATACCACTGCCATTCAGATCATTTCATATCCGCCGGTGTTCAGTCCGGTGATCGATGCAGACATCCCTCAACCCGATAAATGAAGGATGTTAAGAACAGCATAAAGCTGTCATCAGCCGTGAAAATGCTGAACAGCCGCAGAACAACTGCCTTTTATTCTGGTTATCCCGTGTCTTCTCAAGCTGGCTACGCCACCACTGACCAATAAATTCTGCAATCAATACCGGCTGATTAATATCAGGTCAGCTCACCGGCCGCCTGTCAGGCCCTATACCGTGAACAGAAACGGAACGGCATTGGGCCGGTGACGGTATATAGCCATCCCGTGCGGGATCTGACTACCGGGATAAAACAGCAGCAATCTTCACCGGTGATCTCTTTGCCCGGTTTAGAAAAGTGGTCATATCCGTTAACTTACAGAAAATAAAGACATGGAGATCTTTATTGGTCCGGACTCCTTATAAGGCAAACGGTATATGCCCGTTACCCCAATTAATAACGGCATTCAGCATGTGTTCTTTCACGACGGGCGATACATTCATTTCCCGGCCAGGGCTGGTCACGATCAGTAACTTTTATGGATAGTAAAGTACGTCATCTGCCGGTTAATACAGCGGTTCAGACTATTGTCTTCGTAATTCGTAATTCGCGGTCTGAGGGTGATGACCTTAGCTCTCTCCCCGAAAGCTGTATTCCGTAGATTGATACTCTCTGGCAGGAAAGGCCGCCGTTAAGGTTTTTCCCCCAGCCTGTCTTCGCACGATACCTATCCCTCTGTTACCCGATAACGCCAGGAAAACCATCAGCAGAGGAATATCATCAACCCGCTGAAATACCCTGATAGCCGGTAAGGGATAGTAATGAGTTCTGACTTTACAGGTTATTGCCCGACTGACCTTTATGCAGCTCCGCTGCTGTAAATGATTTCCGGTGTGCCCTCACCGATGAAAATCTCAAAACTCACAGGTATATCAGGTAAACTATCGACCATATACTTTTGTTAAGGTCAGGATATGTCTAACCCAACCCATTCTTTAAAGCCCTTTAATACGCTTGGCCTTGATATTCACGCTGATGAAATCATCCGGGCAAAAAGTGCAGCCGATCTCAGGAAGGCATGGGACACTAGCCGGTCAGCGGATAAACCCTTTCTGTTACTGGGCGGCGGGAGTAATGTGCTGTTCCTCCGGGATTTCAGAGGTATCGTCGCCATTAACGAGATAAAAGGTATTTCACTCTCTGAGGACGACGAGAGTTATTTCCTGCATGTCGGTGCTGGTGAAAACTGGCATCAGCTGGTCAAATGGTGTTTACAACATAATATCGCCGGCACCGAAAACCTGGCATTGATCCCGGGCGTAGCAGGATCCGCGCCTATCCAGAATATTGGTGCTTATGGTGTCGAATTCAAAGATATTTGTGACTATGTCGATGTCACAGAACTGGCGACCGGCAGAGAATTTCGTCTTGAAAAAACGCAGTGCCGGTTTGGCTACCGTGACAGTATCTTCAAGCATGAATTTTGTCAGGGCTATGCAGTAACGGCCATCGGTCTCCGGCTGAGTAAGCAGTGGAAACCGGTTCTGACGTACGGGGAGTTAACCCGGATGGATACCGCGACGGTTACCCCGAAACAGGTCTTCGATGCCGTCTGCGATATGAGAAAGAGTAAACTGCCGGATCCTGATATTCAGGGAAATGTCGGGAGTTTCTTCAAAAACCCCCTAATCACCGGCAAACTGTGCAAGCAACTACTGGCGACATATCCGGGGCTGCCACAGTATCCACAGGCCGATGGCACAGTGAAGGTCGCCGCAGGCTGGCTTATCGATCAATGCCGGCTAAAAGGGTATAAGCTGGGTGGTGCCGCGGTACACAGTTTACAGGCCCTGGTGCTGATTAATGATAACCAGGCAACGCCACAGGATATTATCGGCCTGGCAAAGCATGTCCGGCAGTGTGTCGGGGATAAATTCAATATCTGGCTCGAACCCGAAGTGCGTTTTATTGATGCACTCGGCGAATGTGATGCTGTCGGAGCGATTTCATGAAAGATTACAGTGTACCGTTGAAAATTATCCGAGTGCTGTCTGATGGCGAATTTCACTCAGGTGAACAGCTCGGTGAAAAACTGGGTATGAGCCGCGCGGCAATCAATCAGCATATCAATACACTCAAAAACTGGGGTATCGATATCTATACCGTTACCGGCAAGGGTTACTGCCTTTCTGCCGCGTTGCAGTTATTAGATGATGAGGCTATCCGGGCCGGTGTCCGGGGAAGCGGCGATGTCCAGGTCATACCGGTGATTGATTCCACCAACCAGTATCTGATGGAAAGGATGAGTGACCTTCACTCCGGTGATACTTGTGTCGCAGAATATCAGCAAGCCGGTCGTGGACGCCGTGGCAGACAGTGGTTCTCCCCCTTTGGTGCCAATTTATATATGTCCATGTACTGGCGCCTGGAACAGGGGCCCGCAGCAGCCATGGGATTAAGCCTGGTCGTGGGTATCGTCATTGCTGAAGCCTTACAGGCTGCAGGGGCGGAAGATGTTCGCGTTAAGTGGCCCAATGATCTCTATCTCAATGACCGGAAACTGGCAGGCATTCTGGTCGAGCTAAGCGGTAAGACCGGGGATGTTGCTCATATTGTCATTGGCGCGGGCATTAACCTGATGATGCGTCATGTGGATAGCAGCGTCGTTAACCAGCAGTGGATTAGCCTTCAGGAAGCGGGCATCACGATAGACCGTAATGCACTGACGGTCGGACTGATCAATAAAATGCGGGAAGCCCTCGCGGTATTTGAAACCGAAGGTCTGGCACCGTTCATTAACCGCTGGGCAAAGCTGGATAACTTTATTAACCGACCGGTAAAACTGGTGATAGGTGAGCGGGAGATCCAGGGTATCGCACGAGGAATCGATAGCCGGGGGGGATTATTACTGGAGCAAGAGGGTGAAATTACCGGCTGGGTCGGGGGCGAGATTTCCCTGCGTCCGGCGCAGGCTTAACAGGGAACGGGGATAGCTCAGCCATTCCCCGTCAGTCTGTAGTGACTATTTTCTTAACCTTACCGAATGCACAGCATGATTTTCACCTTTCGCTAAAATCAGGCTGGCCCGTTCACGGGTTGGCAGAATATTTTGCTGAAGGTTCCGGCCATTAATATCATTCCATAAGCCACAGGCGATTTCTGTGGCTTCAGACTCCGCCAGACGTGCGTAGTTATGGAAGTAGGAGTCCGGATCGCTGAAAGCGCCTTCCCGGAACTTCAGAAAACGGTTGATATACCAGCGCTGGAGTAATTCTTCCGGGGCATCCACATAAATAGAAAAGTCGACAAAGTCAGAAACGAAGACACGATGCGGATCATGGGGATAATCCATTCCGCTTTGTAATACATTCAGCCCTTCAAGGATAAGAATATCAGGCTGTGTGACCCGCTTATCGCCATCGGGGATCACATCATAAATCAGATGTGAATAGACCGGCGCTGTCACCTGTTGTTCTCCTGATTTCAGATCAGAGACAAATTTCACCAGTTTGTGCATATCGTAGGATTCCGGGAACCCTTTTTTCTTCATTAATCCGCGTTCTTTCAGTACCGCATTAGGGTGCAGAAAACCATCCGTCGTGATTAACTCAACCTTCCGGTGCTCCGGCCAGCGACTCAGTAAGGCCTGCAATACCCGGGCCGTGGTACTCTTACCGACGGCGACACTGCCGGCAATACTGATGATATAGGGTATCTTCTGTTCATTAGTTCCGAGAAACTGTTCCAGAACCGCCTGGCGACGCAGATTCGAGCTGATATAAAAATTCAGTAGCCGGGAAAGCGGCAAATAGATTTCTGCTACTTCTTCCAGAGAAAGATCTTCATTAATCCCTTTCAACCGGGCAATTTCGTCACCGGTTAAGGTCATGGGTACCGAATCGCGCAGGGTAGCCCATTGTTCACGGGTGAACGATAAGTAGGGGGAGGTAGCCAGTGACAAATTTTTTTTACTCATATTCCGACATCTGACGACAAATTTATCCGGTCCATCATCGACTGACATCGAGCAGTAGGGTGAACTGCAGCCGTGATGAAGATGAAATAGTGTAATAATGAGGTAGCAGGCTGGAGGTTAACACCAGAAGGGTTCCGGGAAAAAGCAAAAGATGTCAGGCCGGGGAAATTTCACAGAGCAGGAGTCTCCTGATAAAAAAAAGCAGGAAGGTTTGGAGTAAAGTTCCTTTTTAGTGACTCATCCCACGGTAAAATTGTCAGCAATATGCTTGTTTTATCGGCACTCAGTTTGTCCGGCACAAAAAAAGTAAGTTTTTTCAGGCTAACGGGTGCGAAAAAAACGGGAGGGAATAGGGGCCCGGTGAGATCTCTGAACGTAAAACTTCCGGTGAAATTTGGGGGTAGAACAAAAGATCACCACTATTTGTTGTTGATTTAGACAGTAAAAACGAAAAAAGCCCTGTTTTGGATAAATAGTAAGCGAAGAGAAAAAAAATTAAAATTTGTTGTTGCATCCTGGCGCGGTGCCCCCTAAAATGCGCCTCAACTTGATGCCGACTTAGCTCAGTAGGTAGAGCAACTGACTTGTAATCAGTAGGTCACCAGTTCGATTCCGGTAGTCGGCACCATTCAAGTTAAGGTGGGATTCCCGAGCGGCCAAAGGGAGCAGACTGTAAATCTGCCGTCACAGACTTCGAAGGTTCGAATCCTTCTCCCACCACCATCTCTGCTCTTGCAGAGAAAATGTGAAGCAACACGCTATCACAGCCTGGTGAGCATAATTATCACCCCGAGTGTAGGCTGGAAGTTTCAGTCGAAAGTCGGTCAGTTTATCTGGCAGACTCGAATAATAAGAGAGCCATCTTATTATTCAAAAGCTACAGAAATATCAGGTAGCAAGAGTTCCAGGATGCGGGCATCGTATAATGGCTATTACCTCAGCCTTCCAAGCTGATGATGCGGGTTCGATTCCCGCTGCCCGCTCCAGATGTGCTGATATGGCTCAGTTGGTAGAGCGCACCCTTGGTAAGGGTGAGGTCCCCAGTTCGACTCTGGGTATCAGCACCACTTCTTTTATCTCCTCTCCTGAAATTTCTGTTCACTTAAATAATTCATTTTTTATCAGGCATCCTGAATCCTGGTTGATGTGATCATATCACCGACTTATCCGTGCTTTAAAAGGGTTATCTAATGGCTAAAGAGCAATTTCAACGTAACAAACCACACGTTAACGTCGGTACTATCGGCCACGTTGACCACGGTAAAACCACTCTGACTGCAGCAATCACTACCGTACTGGCTAAACACTACGGCGGTGCTGCACGTGACTTCGCGCAGATCGATAACGCGCCGGAAGAAAAAGCACGTGGTATTACCATCAATACTTCACACGTAGAATACGAAACCCCGACCCGTCACTATGCACACGTTGACTGCCCGGGCCACGCCGACTACGTTAAAAACATGATCACCGGTGCTGCACAGATGGACGGCGCTATCCTGGTTGTTGCTGCGACTGACGGCCCTATGCCTCAGACCCGTGAGCACATCCTGCTGGGCCGCCAGGTAGGCGTTCCTTACATCATCGTGTTCCTGAACAAATGTGACATGGTTGATGATGAAGAGCTGCTGGAACTGGTAGAAATGGAAGTTCGTGACCTGCTGTCACAGTACGACTTCCCGGGCGACGACACGCCAATCGTTCGCGGTTCAGCGCTGAAAGCACTGGAAGGCGAAGAAGAGTGGGAAGGTAAAATTCTGGAGCTGGCTGGCTTCCTGGATTCTTACATCCCTGAGCCAGAGCGTGCTATCGATCAGCCGTTCCTGCTGCCAATCGAAGACGTATTCTCAATCTCAGGCCGTGGTACTGTTGTTACCGGTCGTGTAGAGCGCGGGATCATCAAAGTCGGTGAAGAAGTTGAAATCGTTGGTATCAAAGATACTGCGAAATCAACCTGTACCGGTGTTGAAATGTTCCGTAAGCTGCTGGACCAGGGTCAGGCAGGTGAGAACGTTGGTGTTCTGCTGCGTGGTATCAAGCGTGAAGAGATCGAACGTGGTCAGGTTCTGGCTAAACCAGGTTCAATCAAACCACACACCCAGTTCGAGTCAGAAGTTTATATTCTGTCTAAAGATGAAGGCGGCCGTCATACTCCGTTCTTCAAAGGCTACCGTCCACAGTTCTACTTCCGTACAACTGACGTGACCGGAACCATCGAACTGCCGGAAGGCGTAGAGATGGTAATGCCAGGTGACAACATCAAAATGGTTGTTACCCTGATCCACCCAATCGCGATGGATGACGGTCTGCGTTTCGCAATCCGTGAAGGTGGTCGTACTGTAGGTGCAGGTGTTGTTGCTAAAGTTATCGCTTAATCGCCGATAATATTTGACGTCATGCACATGAAAAGGGCATCATTTGATGCCCTTTTTGTACGCCGAAACATAGAACCTGACTCATCAGTGATTTTGGTACAAATCATTGCTGAGACAGGCTCTGGTTTGGCGTAGGATACCGGATGTACTACAGGTATTTCTGGTTTGGATACCTCGCTATGCGGGGTTTAATGGTTTCTGGATTATTCTGGCAGGTTTGTTTATGAGTGCAAATACCGAAGCTCAGAGGAGCGGGCGCGGCCTGGAAATAGTAAAATGGCTGGTCGTTGCTGTTCTGGTTGCAGTAGCGATTTACGGCAACTATCATTATCGCAACGTTAATTTACCCTTACGTGCTCTGGTTGTGGTTATTATCATTGCGGTTGCCGGCGCAGTTGCCCTTTTGACAACAAAAGGCAAAGCAGCGGTAGCGTTTGCACGTGAAGCAAGAACCGAAGTGCGCAAGGTCATCTGGCCGACCCGCCAGGAAACGTTGCAGACCACGTTAATCGTTGCCGCGGTTACTGCCGTGATGTCACTGATTTTGTGGGGGCTGGATGGTATTCTGGTCCGTCTGGTATCGTTTATCACTGGACTGAGGTTCTGAGATGTCTGAAGCTCCAAAAAAACGCTGGTACGTCGTGCAGGCGTTTTCAGGTTTTGAAAGCCGTGTCGCTGTATCGCTGCGCGAGCATATCAAACTGCACAATATGGAAGACCTGTTTGGCGAAGTTATGGTGCCAACAGAAGAGGTCGTTGAGATCCGTGGTGGTCAGCGCCGCAAAAGTGAGCGTAAATTCTTCCCGGGCTATGTCCTGGTGCAGATGGTGATGGAAGATGCCAGCTGGCACCTCGTTCGCAGCGTTCCGCGCGTTATGGGCTTTATCGGTGGAACCTCTGATCGTCCTGCACCTATCAGCGATAAAGAAGTCGATGCGATTATGAATCGCCTTCAACAGGCAGGTGACAAGCCACGGCCTAAGACCATGTTTGAGCCAGGTGAAATGGTTCGTGTTAACGACGGTCCGTTTGCTGACTTCAATGGTGTCGTTGAAGAAGTCGACTATGAAAAAAGCCGCCTGAAAGTCTCTGTTTCTATCTTCGGTCGTGCAACACCGGTCGAACTGGACTTCGGTCAGGTAGAAAAAGGCTAATCTGTATTCAGTTAAGCTCTTGCATAAGGCGCGAAATTTGCCTACAATTTCGCGCCTTTTGTTTTTACATGCCCCCGGGCGTGTGAATAATTACTACGGGAAGCCTTTACGTAAGGCGCTATACCCAATTGAGGAAATATCATGGCTAAGAAAGTACAAGCCTATGTGAAGCTGCAGGTTGCAGCTGGCATGGCAAACCCAAGTCCACCGGTTGGTCCGGCACTGGGTCAGCAGGGTGTTAACATCATGGAATTCTGTAAAGCGTTTAACGCAAAAACAGAAAGCCTGGAAAAAGGTCTGCCAACTCCGGTTGTTATTACCGTATACAGCGACCGTTCTTTCACGTTCGTTACCAAAACTCCTCCGGCAGCAGTTCTGCTGAAAAAAGCGGCAGGAATTAAGTCTGGTTCAGGTAAACCGAACAAAGACAAAGTTGGTAAAGTGACGCGTGCTCAGTTGCAGGAAATTGCAACCACTAAAGCAGCGGACATGACTGGTGCAGACTTAGACGCGATGACTCGCTCTATCGAAGGTACTGCGATCTCCATGGGCCTGGTAGTAGAGGATTAATAGATGGCTAAGCTTACCAAGCGCATGCGCACAATCCGTGACAAAGTAGATGTCACCAAGCAGTACGAAATCACCGAAGCTGTTGCTTTGCTGAAAGAACTGGCTACTGCTAAATTCGTTGAAAGCGTTGATGTTTCTGTAAACCTCGGCATCGATGCTCGTAAATCTGATCAGAACGTACGTGGTGCAACTGTACTGCCTAACGGTACTGGACGTAGCGTCCGCGTTGCTGTATTCGCTCAGGGTGCAAACGCTGAAGCAGCGAAAGCCGCAGGTGCTGAACTGGTTGGTATGGAAGATCTGGCTGATCAGATCAAGAAAGGCGAAATGAACTTTGACGTTGTTATCGCATCTCCGGATGCCATGCGCGTTGTTGGCCAGTTAGGCCAGGTTCTGGGTCCACGTGGCCTGATGCCAAACCCTAAAGTTGGTACTGTAACTCCTAACGTTGCTGAAGCAGTTAAAAATGCTAAAGCGGGTCAGGTTCGTTACCGTAACGACAAAAACGGCATCATTCACACCACCATCGGTAAAGTTGACTTTGATGCTGACAAACTGAAAGAAAACCTGGAAGCTCTGCTGGTTGCGCTGAAAAAAGCAAAACCAACTTCAGCGAAAGGCGTGTACATCAAGAAAGTCAGCCTGTCTACCACCATGGGTGCAGGTGTTGCAATCGACCAGGCTGGCCTGAGTACTCAGACTGCCTAAGTCATTGCTTGACGCGGGCGAAATTTTCACCTAGAATTTTCGCCCGTTCTTCCTTCAGGGAAGCGACTTTGTACTCCCGAAAGGCAGTGACAGAGCAAGAATTTTCGGTTGGAGCCTGGCCTTATCCAGGCCTCCGTCCAAGACCGCAGGTGTTTGTAGCAGTGAACTCAGGGCTTGCCCCGGGCTTCTGTCAGACTTAATTCCCTGCGTAGACGGTGAGAGAGCCTGAAGAACCTGTTTCTTTTTCTGGATTCTACTCACCGTGTTTAGCGTCTGTCCACTTCGGTGGATAGATGAAGTGAGTTCCGGAGGGGTAACCCTTCGGACTAAAACATCCAGGAGCAAAAGCTAATGGCATTAAATCTTCAAGACAAACAAGCAATTGTTGCTGAAGTCAGCGAAGTAGCCAAAGGCGCGCTGTCTGCGGTTGTTGCGGATTCCCGTGGCGTCACCGTAGATAAAATGACTGAACTGCGTAAAGCAGGTCGTGAAGCTGGCGTATACATGCGTGTTGTTCGTAACACCCTGCTGCGTCGCGTCGTTGAAGGTACTCCTTTCGAGTGCCTGAAAGACACGTTTGTTGGTCCAACCTTGATTGCATACTCTATGGAACACCCGGGCGCTGCTGCTCGTCTGTTCAAAGACTTCGCGAAAGCGAATGCAAAATTCGAGGTTAAAGCTGCAGCCTTTGAAGGTGAGCTGATCCCAGCCGCTCAAATTGACCGTCTGGCAACGCTGCCGACTTACGAAGAAGCACTGGCACGTCTGATGTCGACCATGAAAGAAGCCGCTGCCGGCAAACTGGTCCGTACTCTGGCTGCTGTACGCGATGCGAAAGAAGCTGCATAAGCTCTCTGATAACATCGTTTTTGCTTACGTATAAACTTATTCTGATTCTTAGGAACAATTGTTATGTCTATCACTAAAGACCAAATCCTGGAAGCTGTTGCAGCTATGTCCGTAATGGAAGTAGTTGAGCTGGTTTCTGCAATGGAAGAAAAATTCGGCGTTTCTGCTGCTGCTGCTGTCGCTGTAGCTGCTGGCCCTGCTGAAGCTGCTGAAGAGCAGACTGAATTCGACGTAATCCTGAAGTCTGCTGGCGGTAACAAAGTCGCAGTCATCAAAGCAGTACGTGGCGCAACTGGTCTGGGCCTGAAAGAAGCTAAAGACCTGGTTGAATCTGCACCGGCTGCAATCAAAGAAGCGATCAGCAAAGATGACGCAGCTGCTCTGGAAGCTGCTCTGAAAGAAGCTGGCGCTGAAGTTGAAATCAAATAAGATAACCTTCGGGTTACAGTCTGAGTAGTTTGCAGACTGCTGGCTGGTGACTATAATAGTCACCAGCCTTTTTGCGCTAAAAAGAGTCTCTGTGGGGTTTCGCATTGTTTGTCCACCTTGATTCTTCCAATGTCTTTTTCTCTCGACGCCTTAATATACTGCTTTCCCGTGGGGTTCCCTGCCTTACAAGAGCAATGAAATGATTTAAGAGTGATAGAAAAAGATGTATTGCACCTGAGCCAGGCTCAACGGTGAAAACGAAATAATGTTGCATGAACTGTCCTGCAGGACGGACAGCGTGGTTCGACTTGTCAGCGAGCTGAGGAACCCTAATGGTTTACTCCTATACCGAGAAAAAACGTATTCGTAAGGATTTTGGTAAACGTCCGCAAGTACTGGATGTGCCTTATCTCCTATCTATCCAGCTTGACTCGTTCCAGAAGTTTATCGAGCAAGACCCGGAAGGCCAATACGGTCTGGAAGCAGCATTCCGTTCCGTTTTCCCTATCCAGAGCTACAGTGGTAACTCTGAGCTGCAATATGTCAGCTACCGTCTGGGTGAGCCTGTCTTTGATGTTAAAGAGTGTCAGATCCGTGGTGTGACATTCTCTGCACCCCTGCGCGTAAAATTACGCCTGGTCATCTACGAGCGCGAAGCGCCGGAAGGGACCGTCAAAGACATTAAAGAACAAGAAGTGTACATGGGTGAAATTCCACTCATGACCGATAACGGTACCTTTGTCATCAATGGTACTGAGCGTGTTATCGTTTCTCAGTTACACCGTAGCCCGGGCGTATTCTTTGACAGCGATAAAGGTAAAACGCATTCTTCCGGTAAGGTACTGTATAACGCACGTATCATCCCTTACCGTGGTTCATGGCTGGACTTCGAGTTCGATCCTAAAGACAACCTGTTTGTCCGTATTGACCGTCGTCGTAAACTGCCAGCGACCATTATTCTGCGTGCACTGAATTACACCACTGAGCAAATCATCGACCTGTTCTTTGATAAAGTGGTTTATGAAATTCGTGACAACAAACTGCAGATGGCGCTGGTTCCTGAGCGTCTGCGCGGCGAAACTGCCTCTTTTGACATCGAGTCAAACGGTACAGTTTATGTCGAAAAAGGTCGCCGTATCACTGCCCGTCATATCCGCCAGCTGGAAAAAGATAATGTCCAGCACATCGAAGTCCCGGTTGAATATATTGCCGGTAAAGTCGTTGCGCGTGATTATATTGACGAGAGCACCGGTGAGCTTATCGTTGCTGCGAACATGGAACTGTCCATGGATCTGCTGGCCAAACTGAGCCAGGCAGGTCATAAGCGCATCGAAACGCTGTTCACAAACGATCTGGATCACGGTCCTTATATCTCTGAAACCCTGCGTGTGGATCCGACCAACGATCGCCTGAGTGCGCTGGTTGAAATCTACCGCATGATGCGTCCTGGTGAGCCACCAACGCGTGAAGCGGCAGAGAACCTGTTTGAGAACCTGTTCTTCTCGGAAGATCGTTATGATCTGTCCGCAGTAGGTCGTATGAAGTTCAACCGTTCATTGCTGCGTGATGAAATCGAAGGTGCAGGTATCCTGAGCCACGACGATATCATCCAGGTAATGAAAAAACTGATCGGTATCCGTAACGGTATCGGTGAAGTGGATGACATTGACCACCTGGGTAACCGTCGTATCCGTTCTGTCGGTGAGATGGCTGAGAACCAGTTCCGTGTCGGTCTGGTACGTGTTGAGCGTGCGGTGAAAGAGCGTCTGTCTCTGGGTGATCTCGATACCCTGATGCCTCAGGACATGATCAACGCTAAGCCGATTTCTGCAGCCGTTAAAGAGTTCTTTGGTTCCAGCCAGCTGTCTCAGTTTATGGACCAGAACAACCCGCTGTCTGAAATTACGCACAAACGTCGTATTTCTGCACTGGGCCCGGGCGGTCTGACCCGTGAACGCGCAGGCTTTGAAGTTCGAGACGTACACCCGACTCACTACGGTCGTGTTTGTCCTATCGAAACGCCTGAAGGTCCGAACATCGGTCTTATCAACTCACTGTCTGTGTATGCACAGACCAACGAATATGGCTTCCTCGAAACGCCATACCGTCGTGTGGTTGACAGCCAGGTAACTGACGAAATCCATTACCTGTCTGCGATTGAAGAAGGCAACTTTGTTATCGCTCAGGCGAACACCAACCTCGACGACGATGGTCGTTTCGTGGATGACCTGGTGACCTGTCGTAACAAGGGTGAATCGAGCCTGTTCAGCCGTGACCAGGTTGACTACATGGACGTTTCGACCCAACAGGTTGTTTCTGTCGGTGCGTCACTGATCCCATTCCTGGAACACGATGATGCTAACCGTGCATTGATGGGTGCAAACATGCAACGTCAGGCGGTTCCTACTCTGCGTGCTGATAAGCCGTTAGTAGGTACCGGTATGGAACGCGCGGTCGCAGTCGACTCCGGTGTAACTGCAGTGGCTAAGCGTGGCGGTACGGTTCAGTACGTCGATGCCTCCCGTATCGTTATTAAAGTTAACGAAGACGAGATGTATGCCGGTGAAGCCGGGATCGATATCTATAACCTGACCAAATACACCCGTTCTAACCAGAACACGTGTATCAACCAGATGCCATGTGTCAATCTGGGTGAGCCGATCGAACGTGGTGATGTCCTGGCAGATGGCCCGTCTACCGATTTAGGTGAACTGGCACTGGGTCAGAACATGCGCGTGGCATTCATGCCATGGAATGGTTATAACTTCGAAGACTCCATCCTCGTTTCCGAGCGTGTTGTTCAGGAAGACCGTTTCACCACTATCCACATTCAGGAACTGGCTTGTGTGTCCCGTGACACCAAACTGGGGCCGGAAGAGATCACTGCTGATATCCCGAACGTGGGTGAAGCTGCACTCTCTAAACTGGATGAATCCGGTATCGTTTATATCGGTGCTGAAGTGACCGGTGGCGATATCCTGGTCGGTAAAGTCACGCCTAAAGGCGAGACCCAGCTGACGCCGGAAGAAAAACTGCTGCGTGCTATCTTCGGTGAGAAAGCGTCTGACGTTAAAGACTCTTCTCTGCGCGTACCAAACGGTGTTTCCGGTACGGTCATCGATGTTCAGGTCTTCACCCGCGATGGTGTTGAAAAAGATAAACGTGCGCTCGAAATCGAAGAGATGCAGCTGAAGCAGGCGAAGAAAGACCTGACTGAAGAACTGCAGATCCTTGAAGCCGGCCTGTTTACCCGTATCTATACCGTACTGACGACCGGTGGTGTTGAAGCTGAGAAGCTGGACAAACTGCCACGTGAGCGTTGGCTGGAACTGGGTCTGACTGATGAAGAAAAACAGAATCAGTTAGAGCAGCTGGCTGAACAGTATGATGAACTGAAGCGTGAGTTTGAGAAGAAACTCGAAGCTAAGCGCCGCAAAATTACCCAGGGCGATGATCTGGCACCAGGTGTGCTGAAAATCGTTAAGGTTTATCTGGCCGTTAAACGTCAGATTCAACCGGGTGATAAAATGGCAGGTCGTCACGGGAACAAAGGTGTTATCTCTAAGATCAACCCGATCGAAGATATGCCTTACGATGAAAACGGGACTCCTGTTGACATCGTACTGAACCCACTGGGCGTACCATCACGTATGAACATCGGTCAGATTCTGGAAACCCACCTGGGTATGGCTGCAAAAGGTATCGGCGATAAGATCAATGCCATGCTGAAGCAGCAACAGGATGTTGCCCGACTGCGTGAGTTCATTCAGCGCGCTTACGACTTAGGCACTGATGTTCGCCAGAAAGTTGACCTGAACACTTTCTCTGATGACCAGGTATTGCGTCTGGCAGAGAACCTGAAGAAAGGGATGCCAATTGCGACCCCGGTCTTCGATGGTGCTAAAGAAAGTGAAATCAAGGAACTGCTGACCTTAGGCGGTATTCCAACCTCCGGCCAGATCACCTTGTTTGACGGTCGTACCGGTGAGCAGTTTGAGCGTCAGGTAACCGTAGGTTACATGTACATGCTGAAACTGAACCACCTGGTGGATGACAAAATGCATGCGCGTTCTACCGGTTCTTACAGCCTTGTGACTCAGCAGCCGCTGGGTGGTAAAGCTCAGTTCGGTGGTCAGCGTTTCGGGGAGATGGAAGTATGGGCACTGGAAGCATACGGTGCGGCATACACCCTGCAGGAAATGCTGACGGTGAAATCTGATGACGTGAACGGCCGTACGAAGATGTATAAAAACATCGTCGACGGAAACCATCAGATGGAACCAGGCATGCCGGAATCCTTCAACGTACTGTTGAAAGAGATCCGCTCGCTGGGTATCAACATCGAGCTGGAAGACGAGTAAGCACTCGTATTAGTACTGGTTACAGGGTGTCCGGAATGTCCGGATGCCCTTAGAAGTCTCACTCCGACGGGAGCAAATCCGTGAAAGACTTACTTAAGTTTCTAAAAGCGCAAACTAAAACCGAAGAGTTTGATGCGATCAAGATTGCTCTGGCCTCGCCAGACATGATCCGTTCCTGGTCTTTCGGTGAAGTTAAGAAGCCAGAAACCATTAACTACCGTACCTTTAAGCCGGAACGTGATGGTCTGTTCTGTGCGCGTATTTTTGGTCCGGTAAAAGACTATGAGTGCCTGTGCGGTAAGTACAAGCGCCTGAAGCACCGTGGTGTTATCTGTGAGAAGTGTGGCGTAGAAGTTACCCAGACTAAAGTTCGTCGTGAACGTATGGGTCACATCGAGCTGGCATCTCCTACAGCACACATCTGGTTCCTGAAATCACTGCCGTCCCGTATTGGTCTGTTATTAGACATGCCACTGCGTGATATCGAACGTGTGCTTTATTTCGAATCTTATGTCGTTATTGAAGGCGGCATGACCAACCTCGAAAAGCGTCAGATCCTGACTGAAGAGCAGTATCTGGATGCGTTAGAAGAGTTTGGTGATGAATTCGACGCGAAAATGGGTGCGGAAGCCGTTCAGGCCCTGCTGAAAGGCATGGATCTGGAACAGGAATGCGAGCAGCTGCGTGAAGAGCTGAACGAAACCAATTCCGAAACCAAGCGTAAGAAGCTGACCAAGCGTATTAAGCTGCTGGAAGCTTTCGTTCAGTCTGGTAACAAACCAGAATGGATGATCCTGACAGTACTGCCAGTATTGCCACCGGACCTGCGTCCTCTGGTACCACTGGACGGTGGACGCTTTGCGACGTCAGATCTGAATGATCTGTATCGCCGTGTGATCAACCGTAACAACCGTCTGAAGCGTCTTCTGGATCTGGCTGCACCTGATATCATCGTACGTAACGAAAAACGTATGCTGCAGGAAGCGGTCGATGCTCTGCTGGATAACGGTCGTCGCGGTCGTGCGATCACCGGTTCTAACAAGCGTCCTCTGAAGTCTCTGGCCGACATGATCAAAGGTAAGCAGGGTCGTTTCCGTCAGAACCTGCTGGGTAAACGTGTCGACTACTCTGGTCGTTCCGTTATTACCGTAGGTCCTTACCTGCACCTGCATCAGTGTGGTCTGCCGAAGAAAATGGCACTGGAGCTGTTCAAACCATTTATCTATGGCAAGCTGGAACTGCGTGGCCTGGCGACGACGATCAAAGCCGCTAAGAAAATGGTTGAGCGTGAAGAAGCTGTCGTCTGGGATATCCTGGATGAAGTTATCCGTGAACACCCGGTCCTGCTGAACCGTGCACCAACACTGCACCGTTTAGGTATTCAGGCGTTCGAACCGGTATTGATCGAAGGTAAAGCGATTCAGCTGCACCCGTTAGTCTGTGCTGCCTATAACGCCGACTTCGATGGTGACCAGATGGCGGTACACGTACCGTTGACTCTGGAAGCTCAGCTGGAAGCGCGTGCGCTGATGATGTCGACCAACAACATCCTGTCTCCTGCGAATGGTGAGCCAATCATCGTTCCTTCTCAGGACGTTGTACTGGGTCTGTACTACATGACCCGTGACAAAGTTAACGCCAAAGGTGAAGCCATGGTGCTGACCGGGCCTAAAGAAGCGGAACGTGTGTACCGCGCAGGTCTGGCTGAGCTCCACGCTCGTGTAAAAGTGCGTATTACTGAATACAGCAAAAACGAGCAGGGCGAATTTATTCCGCAGACCAGCCTGGTCGATACGACTATCGGTCGTGCCATTCTGTGGATGATCGTACCTAAGGGTCTGCCGTACTCGATCATCAACCAGGCACTGGGTAAGAAAGCAATCTCTAAGATGCTGAATACCTGTTACCGTATCCTGGGTCTGAAGCCGACGGTTATCTTTGCTGACCAGACCATGTATACCGGTTTCGCCTATGCAGCCCGTTCAGGTGCCTCTGTCGGTATCGATGATATGGTTATCCCGGCCAAAAAAGCCGAGATCATTACCGAAGCTGAAGCGGAAGTTGCTGAAATTCAGGAACAGTTCCAGTCAGGTCTGGTGACCGCCGGTGAACGTTACAACAAAGTCATCGATATCTGGGCTGCGGCTAACGAACGTGTCTCCAAAGCGATGATGGAAAACCTGCAAACTGAAACTGTGATTAACCGTCATGGTGAAGAAGAGCAGCAGGTTTCCTTTAACAGCATCTATATGATGGCCGACTCCGGTGCTCGTGGTTCTGCTGCGCAGATCCGTCAGCTGGCAGGTATGCGTGGTCTGATGGCTAAGCCGGATGGCTCCATCATCGAAACGCCAATCACCGCGAACTTCCGTGAAGGTCTGAACGTACTTCAGTACTTCATCTCGACCCACGGTGCTCGTAAAGGTCTGGCGGATACCGCACTGAAAACAGCGAACTCCGGTTATCTGACGCGTCGTCTGGTTGACGTTGCACAGGATCTGGTCGTTACCGAAGATGATTGTGGTACCCACGAAGGTATCATGATGACTCCGGTTATCGAAGGTGGTGATGTTAAAGAGCCACTGCGTGAACGTGTTCTGGGCCGTGTAACGGCGGAAGATGTACTGAAACCAGGTTCTGCAGATATTCTGGTTGCACGTAACACCCTGCTGGATGAGCACTGGTGTGACGTTCTGGAACAGAACTCTGTCGACAGCGTCAAAGTACGTTCTGTCGTAGGTTGTGCGACTGACTTTGGTGTGTGTGCTCACTGTTATGGTCGTGACCTGGCGCGTGGACATATCATCAACAAAGGTGAAGCTGTCGGTGTTATCGCAGCACAGTCCATCGGTGAACCTGGTACACAGCTGACGATGCGTACGTTCCACATCGGTGGTGCGGCATCCCGTGCGGCTGCTGAATCCAGCATTCAGGTGAAGAACAAAGGTACCATCAAGCTGATCAACGCGAAGTCAGTAACAAACTCAGCAGGCAAGCTGGTTATTACTTCACGTAACGTTGAACTGAAGATGATCGATGAATTCGGTCGTACGAAAGAAAGCTATAAAGTGCCTTATGGTTCCGTGATGGCCAAAGGTGATGGCGAGCAGGCGAATGCCGGCGAAACCGTTGCTAACTGGGATCCGCACACCATGCCGGTAATCACCGAAGTGAACGGTTACGTACGCTTTGTGGATATGAACGATGGCCAGACAATCACCCGTCAGACGGATGAGCTGACCGGTCTGTCTTCTATCGTGGTGATGGATACTGCTGAACGTACCTCCGGTGGTAAAGATCTGCGTCCGGCACTGAAAGTGGTCGATGCCAATGGTGATGATGTTATGTTACCAGGTACCGATATGCCGGCTCAGTACTTCCTGCCAGGTAATGCGATCGTACAGCTGGAAGATGGTGTAAAAATCAGCTCCGGTGATACCCTGGCGCGTGTTCCTCAGGAATCCGGCGGTACTAAAGATATTACCGGTGGTCTGCCACGCGTTGCTGACCTGTTTGAAGCCCGTCGTCCGAAAGAGCCGGCGATTCTGGCAGAAATCAGCGGTATTATTTCCTTCGGGAAAGAGACCAAAGGCAAACGTCGCCTGGTGATCACACCGGTTGACGGTAGCGAACCTTACGAAGAGATGATCCCTAAATGGCGTCAGCTGAACGTATTCGAAGGTGAGCGCGTAGAACGTGGTGATGTGGTTTCCGATGGTCCTGAATCTCCGCACGACATTCTGCGTCTGCGTGGCGTTCATGCGGTAACCCGTTACATCGTTAACGAAGTTCAGGACGTTTACCGTCTGCAGGGCGTTAAGATTAACGATAAACACATCGAAGTTATCGTTCGTCAGATGCTGCGTAAAGCGACCATTGCTTCTTCCGGAAGCTCTGAGTTCCTGGAAGGTGAACAGGCTGAAGTATCACGCGTGATGATTGCTAACCGTGAACTGGAAGCGAACGGTAAAGTCCCTGCGACTTTCGCCCGTGACCTGCTGGGTATCACTAAAGCATCTCTGGCAACCGAATCGTTTATTTCTGCAGCATCTTTCCAGGAGACTACCCGTGTCCTGACTGAAGCCGCTGTTGCCGGTAAACGTGACGAACTGCGCGGTCTGAAAGAGAACGTTATCGTGGGTCGTCTGATCCCTGCCGGTACCGGTTATGCATACCATCAGGATCGTATGCGTCGCCGTCACGCGGGTGAGGCTCCGGTAGTTCCTCAGGTGACTGCAGATGAAGCTTCTGCAAGCCTGGCTGAACTGCTGAATGCCGGCCTCGGTGGTAACGACGAGTAAGGCAGTACTTTAATCGTGTAATAAACCCTGCTTCGGCAGGGTTTTTTTATATCGGGAGAGATCGGAAAAGGAACAGTACATGAAAAGATGTTGTCTGCCTGCCATCTTATTCTCAATGCTGGTGGTGACCTCCGGGGTTCGTGCGTCAGAGCCGGTACAACGGATGTTCCAGGACTGGCAGGTCACATGTAATAACCTCAATGATTGTGATATCCGCAATGTCGATGAAAATATGCGGGTAGTGATCCGGCATGAAGCGGGTCCCCGGGGAGCAGTATCCCTGGACCTGATGGGTTTTGATATTGATAAGCCGTCAGGGATCTGGCTGGATGGTAAACTCTGGAATAATTCTCTGACACCGGTTTATGCGGACAATAAACATGATTATGCCGGCTATCACACGACATCCTTACAGGCCGTACAGGCGTTTGCTGAGGCCGCGGGAACTGCCGGACGCATCGCGCTGACACCTGATGAAGATGACGATACCGGTTCGCTGAAAGGATTGAATACCTCTTTACATTTTGCCGATGAAATTCAGGGACGGCTGAATAATCGTACCGCTTTTATACGTACCGGTAACGGGATCCCTGCACAGGTCCCTCTGCGTTATGCTTTTGAGATCCCTGCGACAAAAATTCCGGCTATTTTTCCGGTCGGTGACGGTAATGCACTGATCAATGAAGTTCTCCAGACTCAGCAGGACGTGCTGGATGATGAAGAATGCTCTCCGGATGCCGACGATATCACCCGTAGTCAGGTGAAGCCTCTGGATAAAAAACATGTGCTGGTCATGATCAACTGCGTCACGGGGGCGTATCAGTCTTCAGGGATCGTTTTTATCGTCCCGCGGGCACACCCGGATCAAGCCAAAGAAGTGGAACTGACGCTGCCACTAAAAGACGATCAGGGCGATCCCCAGACGATCACCTGGTTTACGGATGTCAGCTATGATCCTAAAACGGCCTTACTGACGTATATTGCACGTGGCCATGGCGTGTCAGATTGTGGTGAAAGTGGTACCTGGCGGTATGATGGCCATGTGTTCCAACTGATGAGCTATCAAAATCAGCCGACCTGTGACGGAGGAGAACCGGGACACTGGCCTTCTGTCTGGCTGACGCCGGGATTTAAAGAATAGTGTGAAGAATACGGGCGCCATGGCGCCCGCAGTGTTCAGGCACTCTCTCTGCCGAATCCATACTCCCAGTCTTTCCATACCGGCTGTAGTCCGGCCCGCTGCAGAGCAGCGGCCACGACCTCAGGACGTCGGTGATCATCCGGAGAGAACTGTTCCAGCGCATCGGTGTCACTGGCATACCCGCCGGGAGTGGTCTTCGAAAAGGCACTGGCGGTAGTCACCGTGATCGGTATGGCATGGTCACGGAAGACAGGGGATTCCCGGGTGGAGAGGGAAATATCCGTTTGTGGTGAAAACAGGCGGAAAGCGCACATCGTCTGAAGTAACTGACGTTCGCTCATCTGCGATGCCGGGGTGATCCCTCCCGCACAGGGACGTAACCGTGGAAATGCCACCGAGAACCGCGATCGCCAGTAATGTTTTTGCAGCCAGTTAAGGTGTTCTCCCATCATCAGACAATCGGTACGCCAGTGTCCTGAAAGGCCGGCCAGTACGCCAAGCCCTATTTTATCAATACCGGCGCGGCCCAGTCGTTCCGGTGTCTGAAGGCGAAACAGAAAATCCTGTTTATTGCCCCGCAGATGATGTGTTGCATAGCAGGACGCATGATAGGTTTCCTGATAGACCAGCACGCCGTCCAGACCCAGCTGCCGTAACTCCCGGTATTCCTGCTCCTGTAAAGGCTGAACCTCCATCGTCAGTGAACTGAATCGCCGGCGGATATCCGGGAGATGCTGCCGGAAATAGTCCATCCCGACTTTAGTCTGATGTTCCCCTGTCACCAGCAGCACCTGGTTAAAGCCCAGCTGCCGTAACGCATCACACTCCAGGCCAATCTCACGGCTATCCAGCGTCTTACGGCGGATACGGTTACTCATTGAAAAACCGCAGTAAGTACAATCATTGGCACACAGGTTAGACAAATACAGCGGCGCAAAAAAATTCACGGTATTACCAAAACGCTGGCGGGTTAACTGCAGAGCTTTCTCTGCCAGCGGCTCCAGATACTGTTCAGCCGCGGGTGAAAGCAAGGCCATCAGTCCGGGGATCCCGGGCTGATGACAGGTTAATGCCCGTTCAACATCCGCCAGGCGCTGACTGTCAATCTGCAAACGTAATGCATTCTGATCCAGCGTTTGCCAGTAGTCGGCGAAATCAGACATGGGCCGCTGCCTCCGTGTTGTCGGTATCCAGGAATGCGGTCAGCGGGCTACTGGCCTTCGCCTGTGTGCTGGTGGCGGCCTGTCCCCCGGACAGATAACCTGCCTCAATGGCCAGAGCGAAAGCCCGCGCCGCAGAAACCGGATCGCTGGCCGTCGCAATGGCGGTATTCACCAGCACGGCATCGGCACCATACTCCATCGCTTCACAGGCATCTGAAGGCACGCCGATACCGGCATCGATAATGACCGGAACGGTGGCCTGCTCGATAATGATATGCAAAAAATCGCGGCTCAGCAGGCCCCGGTTACTGCCGATAGGTGCGCCGAGCGGCATGACCGCTGCACAGCCCGCCTCTGCGAGTCGTTTACATAACACAGGGTCCGCACCACAATAAGGTAAAACAGTAAACCCTTCACGGACCAGCTGCTCAGCCGCTTTCAGTGTTTCTATCGGATCAGGTAACAGGTAACGGCTGTCCGGATGGATTTCAAGTTTGACCCAGTGTGTCCCCAGGGCTTCCCTGGCCAGCCGGGCGGCGAACACCGCTTCACCTGCCGTTTTGGCGCCGGAGGTATTCGGCAGCAACATCACGCCCGAACGCCGCAGGGGTTCAAGGATGGCATCGCTGTGGTCACCGAAATCGATCCGTTTCATCGCCAGGGTCGCCAGCTGTGAGCCGGAGGCGCGAAGCGCGGCCAGCATTAGCTCCGGTGAAGCAAACTTACCGGTCCCGGTCAGCAGCCGGGAACTGAATGTTTTATCCGCTATTTTCAACATAATTAACCTCCTGCGATGACCTGAAATATCACGACATCATCATTTTCCTGCAAGCGGTAGTCAGACCATTCACTGGCCGGAATGATGCGCTCATTCACGGCGAGGGCGGTTCCCTGTACCGTCACCGATAGAGTGTTCAGTAACCGGCTCACCGGGCAGGAAGGTTCCACAGTAATGACGTTATCGTTCACTTTAATTTCCATGACGGGCTCCACAAATCGGGCAGTTTCTCTCCGGGGCGAGCTGCAGCTTACGCCACTGCAATACCAGGCCATCAAACAGTATCAGCTGACCTGCCAGGGAATTCCGTCCTGAGCAGATCCACTTTATGGCCTCCAGGGCTTGTAAGCTGCCCATCACCCCGGTAACCGGTCCTGCGATACCGCTATTGCGGCAGTTACGTTCGGGTTCACGGGAGTCGGGCCACAGACACTGGTAACATCCGTGCTGCCAGGGGGGTGTCAGCACCAGTAATTGTCCGTGAAAACCGACCGCACTGGCGGTGATCAGTGGAAGGTTGCGGCTGAAGCACCAGGCATTCAGCCAGTGGCGGGTCGACAGGTTATCCGAACAATCAAGCACCAGTGTCGGCCGGACAGGCAGTTCCTCCCCGGCAGAAAGAGGAATGCGGGTAGTGATCGCATGGAGTGTGATGGATGGGTTTAAGGCGCGAAGTGCCGCCGCGGCCAGTTCTGCTTTATTGCTACCGGTATCTGATGAGCGGTAGAGGATCTGCCGTTGCAGATTGCTGATATGCAGATCATCATCATCAGCCAGCAGCAGTGTACCGGCCCCCGCCGCCGCGAGATATAACGCGGCGGGTGAGCCCAGCCCCCCCAGCCCGACAATAAGAATACGGGCGTCACTCAGCTTCTGCTGACCTTCCGGCCCGATCTCTTCCAGTAACAGTTGCCGGCTGTAGCGCATAAAACTTTTATCATCCAGCATCTGCGGTTACCTCCCGGGCATCACTGACTTTCTGTTGTAACTGCCGTACCGCCTCCCGCCAGTCTGCGGCCCGGGTAATAGCGCTGACCACGGCGATACTGCCGACGCCGGTTGCCAGCACCTCACCGGCTCTGTCCAGCGAAATCCCGCCAATCGCCACGGTAGGGATCCCGGAAAGCCTGAGGACATGGCGACGCAGGTTGGCCAGACCCTGAGGGGAGGAGGGCATTTCTTTCGTGGTGGTGGGGAAAATATGCCCCAGCGCGATATAGGAAGGGTGAAGCGGTAATACCCTGTCAATTTCGGCTGTATTATGGGTGGAGACGCCCAGACGAAGCCCTGCCTGATGGATGGCAGATAAACCGGCGGTCTGCAGATCTTCCTGACCGAGATGAACGCCATAAGCCCTGTGTTTTATGGCCAGTTGCCATTCATCATTAATAAATAACCGGGCCCCGAACTCGCGGGCAAGACGGATACTGTCGATGATGGCCTGTTCTTTCTCTGCAGCACTGCCTTGTTTCATTCTGAGTTGCAGGGTCATCACCCCGGCATTCAGCAGGTTTTCTATCCACTCTGTACTGTCGACGATGGCATACAAACCACAATACCGGGGGACGGGAGGAAATCGCTGAGTCATGCCTTGGCTCCTCTCCGGGCAGGGAGGACCGGGGTATAAATCTCGCTGCCTTTTTCCCGGAAGCGCCGGGACATCTCCAGCATACCCTCATCGATCACGACCTCCGGGGCCGGGTTTTTACTGGCAAAGTCACGGACTTCCTGGCTTATCTTCATGGAACAGAACTTTGGTCCGCACATCGAACAGAAATGGGCGACTTTTCCGGATTCCTGCGGCAGCGTCTGATCGTGATAACTGCGGGCGGTTTCGGGATCCAGCGCCAGGTGGAACTGGTCTTCCCAGCGAAACTCAAACCGTGCTTTAGACATCGCGTTATCACGAATTTGTGCGCCGGGATGTCCTTTTGCCAGGTCCGCGGCGTGGGCGGCAATTTTGTAGGCAATCAGCCCTTGTTTAACATCTTCTTTATCCGGCAGACCGAGATGTTCTTTCGGGGTGACGTAACACAGCATGGCACAGCCGAACCAGCCTATCATGGCGGCGCCGATCCCGGAGGTGAAGTGATCATAGCCCGGAGCGATATCGGTGGTCAGTGGTCCCAGGGTATAAAACGGGGCTTCGTGGCAATGTTCCAGCTGTTCGGTCATATTGCGTTGGATCATATGCATCGGCACGTGTCCCGGGCCTTCAATCATCACCTGAACATCGTATTCGTGGGCAACTTTTGTCAGTTCCCCCAGCGTATGCAGTTCCGCAAATTGTGCTTCATCATTTGCATCCTGAATAGACCCGGGGCGCAGCCCGTCACCCAGTGACAGTGCAATATCGTAGCTGGCACAAATCTCACAAATCTCACGAAAATGCCGGTACAGGAAGTTCTCCTGATGATGTGAGAGACACCACTTCGCCATAATGGAGCCGCCGCGGGAAACAATCCCCGTCAGCCGTTTGGCGGTCATCGGCACATAGCGAAGCAATACGCCGGCGTGGATAGTGAAATAATCAACGCCCTGTTCGGGCTGTTCCAGTAATGTGTCGCGGAACACGGACCAGTTTAAATCTTCCGCGACACCATTCACTTTTTCGAGCGCCTGATAAATGGGGACCGTGCCGACAGGGATCGGGCTGTTCCGCAGGATCCATTCACGTGTTTCGTGAATATTTCGCCCGGTAGAGAGGTCCATCAGGGTATCTGCGCCCCAGCGGGTCGCCCAGACCAGTTTTTCGACTTCTTCTTCGATAGAGGATGTCACGGCAGAATTACCAATATTGGCATTAATTTTTACCAGAAAATTCCGGCCGATAATCATCGGTTCAGATTCCGGATGATTAATATTCGCCGGAATAATCGCCCGCCCGGCGGCCACTTCCTGGCGGACAAATTCAGGAGTAATGGATGCCGGAAGAGGGTCAAAAAAATGCTTGCCGGGGTGCTGCTGAAGGAGTTCCGGGCGGGTGATCTGTTCCCTTCCCATATTTTCCCGCAATGCGATAAATTCCATTTCCGGGGTGATAATCCCCTGACGCGCATAATGCAGTTGCGTCACACAACGGCCTTTTTTCGCCTTACGGGGTTCCGGAAGATGCTGAAAACGTAATGAGTCCAGGCTTTCATCTGCCAGTCGTTGCCGGGTATAGGAGGAGCTGGTGGAAGGGAGGGGCTCAGAGTCCTGTCGTTCATCAATCCAGACCTGGCGGAGCTTACGGATACCCTGATGGATATCCGGAACCGTGGTGTTATCGCCGAAAGGGCCGGAAGTGTCATAAACAGGGATGGGCTCATTTTCTTCCATGACCGGGTTGTCCGGTGTTCCCCCGATCTGTGTCGGGCTGAGCAGGATGGCACGCACAGGCACCCGGATATCCGGCCGGGACCCGGTGATCCACCGGCGTTCCGAGGCCGGGAAAAACTCACTGCTCAGGGAATTGATGAAGTTTTTTGCTTGTTCGCGTTTTTCACGCCGTGACAATGGTTCAGACATAGCTCTATTTCCTGTAAAAAAAGAAATACGCTTGTCCGGAGTCCGGAAGGAGTGACAGATTGATCCTGCCCTGACGGCAGTTTCAGACTGGACTGTACTCTTGTTCCCTTCGCAGGTACTAACCTGATCAGGTTCCGCGGATCCCGAATTAACGGTCTCAGCCCCGGGGGGCACTCCGACAAGATATCAGGCCTCCGCAGTCAGTACGTCATGACGGAGGCTGTGAAAATTCACATGAGTCAGCATAGAGTGCTTCATCATGAAGTACAAGTCCCTGCTCAACGTAAGGGCGGAACGCCCTGATACCGCACAATTTAAAAAATATATCCCCCGGGAATTCAGCGACATTCAGTGTGCGGGTGCTACTATGAGTCCATGCTCTGAAATTGCCGTGAATCATCAATAAAAATTAAGGTAATGATGTGATGGAACGTGAAATCACCCGGAATGACCGGGGGTGGTGGGTCATTAGTCAGCAAAACAAGCTGTGGCTGCCACAAGGGACACTCCCGCACGGAAGCGCAGAAGAGTTTGCATTGATAGGTCGCCTCGCATTGCAGACCGGAGAGTGGCAGGGGGAACCGGTATGGCTGGTGCGTGAAACCCGCGCTCAGGAGATGGTGTCATTAAGACAATTACTGGGTGAAGAGAGCGGTTTGTTCCGTATGGCCGGACGTGCAGTCCAGTTGTCAGAATTTTACAGGTCACACCGGTATTGTGGTTACTGCGGGTCGGAAATGCACCTTAGCCGCAGCGAATTTGCCTGTCTGTGTGGCCGTTGTCATGAACGGTATTATCCGCAAATTGCACCCTGCATCATTGTCGCCATTCGCCGGCAGGATAAAATCCTGTTAGCAAACCATGTCCGCAGCCGCAACGGCGTCTATACCGCACTGGCAGGCTTTACTGAAGTGGGTGAAACTCTGGAGCAGACGGTGGCCCGGGAGGTGATGGAAGAGAGTAATATCAGGGTTAAAAACCTGCGTTATGTCGCTTCACAGCCCTGGCCTTTTCCTCAGTCACTGATGATGGCCTTCCTGGCCGATTACGACAGTGGCGAACTGCGTATTGACCCTAAAGAACTGCAGGATGCCGGCTGGTATCGTTATGATGCGCTGCCTTTGCTCCCCCCTCCGGGCACCATTGCCCGACGCCTGATTGAAGACACTATTGCGCTTTGCCGTAGTGAAAATGAATAACTGACCTGTGAAGACCCGGGGGCTGGTTAAAACACAGAGAAGTTTGTGTATATACTATGCACCTGACTTCGAGAGAGCCTGATTATGAGTGAATTAAAAAACGACCGTTATCTGCGCGCGTTACTGCGTCAGCCTACGGATGTGACGCCGGTATGGATGATGCGTCAGGCAGGGCGCTATTTACCTGAATATAAAGCGACACGCGCAGAGGCCGGAGACTTCATGTCACTGTGCAAAAATGCTGAGCTGGCCTGTGAAGTGACACTGCAGCCACTTCGTCGTTATCCCCTGGATGCTGCCATCCTTTTTTCCGATATTCTGACTATCCCCGATGCGATGGGGTTAGGTTTGTATTTCGAAACGGGCGAAGGACCACGTTTTTCTTCACCCATCACTTGCGCTGCCGATGTTAAAAAATTACCTGTCCCGGATCCGGAGCAGGAACTGCAGTATGTGATGAACGCTGTGCGGACCATCCGTAAAAATCTGCAAGGTGAAGTTCCGCTGATTGGTTTCTCCGGTAGTCCATGGACGCTGGCGACCTATATGGTGGAAGGGGGGAGCAGCAAGGCCTTCACTAAAATCAAGAAAATGATGTACAGCGACCCGTCCATATTACATGCGATGCTGGATAAGCTGGCTGAAAGCGTCATCCTGTATCTGAATGCCCAGATCCGCGCCGGTGCACAATCGGTCATGATTTTCGATACCTGGGGCGGAGTATTAACCGGCCGCGACTACCGTAACTTCTCGCTGTATTACATGCATAAAATTGTCGACGGATTATTGCACGAGAATGAAGGTCGTCGTGTCCCTGTGACTCTGTTCACTAAGGGCGGAGGCCAGTGGCTCGAACAGATAGCCGATACCGGCTGTGATGCCATTGGTCTGGACTGGACCACCGATATTGGTCATGCCCGTGAGCGGGTGGGGCACCGTGTTGCTCTGCAGGGAAATATGGATCCATCCGTACTCTATGGCTCGCCTGCACGTATAGAGCAGGAAGTCTCTTCCATCCTGGAAGGGTTCGGTCAGGGCGACGGACATGTCTTTAACCTGGGACACGGCATCCATCAGGATGTTCCCCCGGAACATGCCGGTGCATTTGTTGAGGCAGTTCACCGTCTTTCTGCGGCTTACCACAAATAATCATGGCTGACTTCGCGTTACTGAAAGCAGAACAGCAATTGCTGGCCGCACAGGTGGTACGCGAAGGCCTGAGCCCTGACTTTGTCCCCCGGTTTATTGCCGGGGGAGATACCGGTTTTGAAGAGAACGGTACTGTGGCCCGGGCGGCGATTGTGATTTTGCATTGGCCGTCGCTGGAGATGGCAGAGCATCGCGTTGCCCGCGTCCCCGTGACGTTGCCTTATGTTCCGGGTTACCTCTCTTTTCGTGAATGTCCCGCGTTACTGGCTGCCTGGCAGCAACTCACGTACCGCCCGGAGTTAATGTTTATTGATGGACATGGCGTTGCCCATCCACGTGGATTAGGCATAGCCAGTCATTTTGGGGTGACCGTCGATATTCCGGTGATAGGTGTGGCTAAACGACGCTTATGTGGTGATTATCAGGTGCCGTCTGCCACCTCCGGGGACTGCCAGCCTTTAATCTATCAGCAGCAGCAGACAGGCTGGGTATTACGCAGTAAAGCCCGGTGTAATCCATTATTCATTTCGGCCGGACACCGTGTGAGCGATGATATGGCATTGTACTGGACCCGCCAGTGTCTGCGTGGTTACCGTTTACCTGAACCTACCCGTCTGGCGGATGCCGTCGCATCTCAACGAAAGGGCTTCCGGCGTTATCTGAACAGACAATAACGCTGTGAAAAGATCGCTTTTGCGTTACACTTTCGGCAGCTAATTGATAACGAGTACCCGTCATGTTACGTAACCCAATCCATTTACGCCTGGAAAAGCTGGAAAGCTGGAAGCATGTGACTTTCATGGCCTGTCTGTGTGAGCGTATGTATCCGAATTACCAGGCCTTCTGCCAGCAGACTGAGTTTGCTGATGCGCATATCTATCGCCGTATTCTCGACCTGGTCTGGGAAACGCTGGTAGTTAAAGATGCCAAAGTGAATTTTGATTCTCAGCTGGAGAAGCTGGAAGAGGCGATCCCGGATGGTGATGCGTTTGACTTTTATGGTGTCTACCCGGCGATTGATGCCTGTGTGGCCCTGAGTGAACTCCTGCATGCCATGCTGAGTGGCGAAAGCCTCGCGTATGCAATCCAGGTCAGTGAAACCTCTGTGACGACCGTTGCTATGCTGGAAATGACCCAGGCTGGCCGTGAGATGACGGATGAAGAACTGAGAGAAAATCAGGCGGTGATTGATGAATGGGACCTGCAGTGGGAAATATTCAGGTTGCTGGCTGATTGTGAAGAACGTGATTTAGAGCTGATTAAAGGGTTACGTGCTGACCTGCGGGAAGCCGGAATCAGTAACATCGGTATAAGTTTTAACCAGTAAGACGATAAAACGTGACTTCAGACCTGATTTAGCTCACCTGAAGGCTTCACATCCGCCCCCTGTCTGGTCTACATTTGGGGGGCTAAAAATTGTGGCTATCGGTGTGTGCAGGCTGAAGGGTGTCGGAAGATAGGCTTTTCACTCGCACTCGTTGCTTAGCAGGCGATAAATACACTTTAAGGATAACTTATGAACAAGACTCAACTGATTGATGTGATCGCGGAAAAAGCGGACCTGTCTAAAACCCAGGCTAAAACAGCACTGGAATCTACTCTGGCTGCGATCACTGAGTCTCTGAAAGAAGGTGATGCAGTTCAGCTGGTTGGTTTCGGTACTTTTAAAGTCAACCACCGTGCAGAGCGTACCGGTCGTAACCCACAAACGGGTAAAGAGATCAAAATTGCTGCTGCTAACGTGCCTGCGTTCGTTTCCGGCAAAGCTCTGAAAGACGCAGTAAAATAAGCGTTCATCTCAGCTGCACTGATATTTAGTTAACAGAAGAGGTGGTCAGACCGCCTCTTTTGTTTATTTTATCAATGCCGGGGCACTGTTTATTCCGCCAATCGCCCTGACATTACTTCCTCTTTACCCTAATCTGTCCTGCTTATCTCACTGACTGTATTCAGCATTAAGGAGATATGATGTTTTCTTCCGGACGGGGACGTCTCCTGTGCCTGACCCTGCTACTGCTCACCGGATGCCAGTCTGCGCAAAAAATGCCGGCATTTACCGCCTCGGGTTATCTTGCTGACCGGGGTGTGGTCCGTATCTGGCGAAAAAATACGCCGCCGGATATTACTATTCGCACACTTTATAGTCCCTTCGATCGCACAGTGACCGAACAATCTGACTATCATTGGCAAAATGGGCAGTTACTGATGATTAAACGACATCTCAGTGGCACCTCGCCCGATGATGTGACTTTACGATTTGATAATCAGGGGAATGTCAGCTTTATGCAGCGGCAACTCGCCCGTCAGCGTGAAAGCGTAAGTCAGGATGATATCGAACTCTACCGGTTCGATGCGCGACGGTTATTACAAATAAGCGATGGCCTGCAGGCAGGCAGAGTCACCCTGATACAGGGGACCTGGGAGGGCAATAATCGTGTGACGACCTGCCACCATCAGACAATATCGGCAGGTCTGGATGCGTATTCTGTACAGATGATCTCTCGCGAGCAGAGACAATCTGCAGGAGCGCCGATCTATATTGCCTGGTTGCGGGCACCTGAGGGGGTTCAGCTGCTGAAAGCGACCACAGAAAATCTCTGTCTCCAGGCGCCGGCCTCTTCTGATCTCTGAGAACCTTCCGCCAGCAAAGGAATAAAAAAGGCAGACCGGAGTCTGCCTTTTGTGGAGTATTCCCCCGGGTTACTTCTGGCGGTTAATCGCCCGGTAACCAATATCTGTTCGACAGAAGCAACCTTCCCACGAAATGGCTTTTGCCAGTGCATAGGCCTGCTTCTGAGCCGCGGCGATATCATCCCCCAGACCGGTGACACATAACACCCGGCCGCCATGAGTGACAACATCTTCGCCCTGTAAGGTGGTGCCGGCGTGGAAGACTTTGCCGTCAGGCGAGGTGGCTGCCTCCAGACCTGAAATGACATCCCCTTTACGGTATTTTTCAGGGTATCCGCCGGCGGCCAGTACAACACCTAATGCCGGGCGGGGATCCCACTGAGATTCCTGTTGATCCAGCTGCCCGTCACAGGCTGCCAGGCACAATGCGACCAGGTCAGATTGCAGTCGCATCATAATGGGCTGGGTTTCAGGATCGCCGAAACGGCAGTTAAATTCGATCACTTTCGGCCGGCCTTCAGGATCGATCATCAGCCCGGCGTACAGGAAGCCGGTATAAACATTCCCCTCAGCAGCCATTCCACGCACGGTAGGCCAGATAACTTCGTCCATGGCCCGCTGGTGGACTTCATCAGTGACGACCGGAGCCGGAGAATAGGCACCCATCCCGCCGGTGTTCGGCCCGGTATCCGCATTGCCGACACGTTTATGATCCTGGCTGGTGGCCATAGGCAGGACATGCTCGCCATCAACCATCACGATAAAGCTGGCTTCTTCACCCTGTAAAAATTCTTCGATAACGATACGATGGCCTGCATCACCGAAAGCATTTCCGGCCAGCATATCCCGGACGGCGTCTTCAGCCTCCTGCAGAGTCATCGCCACGATCACGCCTTTACCGGCGGCCAGACCATCCGCTTTAATGACGATAGGCGCACCTTTTTCCCGCAGATAGGCCAGGGCAGGATCAATCTCGGTGAAATTCTGATATTCAGCGGTCGGAATGTTATGGCGTGCCAGGAAATCTTTAGTAAAGGCTTTAGATCCTTCCAGTTGTGCAGCGCCACGGGTCGGGCCAAAAATCTTCAGACCGGCTTCGCGGAAAGCATCGACCACGCCAATGACCAGAGGGGCTTCAGGACCGACAATCGTCAGCTCAATATTCTCTTTGCGGGCAAAAGCGAGTAAACCTTCGATATCTGTGGCACTGATATCGACATTATGCAGAGCGGGCTCCAGCGCGGTACCGGCATTGCCCGGGGCGACATAGACTTTACCCGCTAGCGGTGATTGTGCGGCTTTCCATGCCAGCGCGTGTTCACGGCCGCCATTACCAATAATTAAAATGTTCATAATAAATACCCCGGAAAGATTAATGGCGGAAATGACGCATGTCGGTAAAGATCATTGCAATACCGTGTTCATTAGCAGCGGCAATGACTTCATCATCACGAATTGAGCCACCAGGCTGGATAACACAGGTGATCCCGACCGCCGCTGCGGCATCGATACCGTCACGGAACGGGAAAAAGGCATCAGAAGCCATCGCTGACCCTTTAACCTCCAGCCCTTCATCACCGGCTTTGATCCCGGCAATCTTCGCTGAATAGACGCGGCTCATCTGGCCGGCGCCGATACCGATGGTCATATTATCGCGGGCATAGACAATGGCGTTGGACTTAACGAACTTTGCCACCTTCCAGCAAAACAGCGCATCGCGTAATTCCTGCGCCGTGGGCTGGCGCTGACTGACTACGCGTAATTGCGACTCGTCGGCCATACCCAGATCACGATCCTGCACCAGTAATCCGCCATTCACGCGTTTGAAATCCAGGCCTGGCTCACGCTGCTGCCATTCACCACAGGTCAGGACACGGACATTCTGCTTAGCCGCAGTGATTTTTAATGCAGCTTCACTGGCTGACGGAGCAATAATGACCTCAACAAACTGACGGCTGATAATCGCCTGTGCAGTGGTTTCATCCAGTTCACGGTTAAATGCGATAATTCCGCCGAAGGCGGACGTCGGGTCGGTCGTATAAGCGCGTTCATAGGCCTGCTGAATATCTTCACCGATAGCCACGCCACAAGGGTTAGCATGCTTAACAATGACACAGGCAGGTTCGGCGAATTCTTTAACACATTCCAGTGCCGCATCGGTATCCGCAATATTGTTATAGGAAAGTGCTTTACCCTGTAACTGCTGAGCCGTGGCGACAGAGGCCTCTTTAATATTCTCTTCTATATAGAAAGCCGCATCCTGGTGGCTGTTTTCGCCGTAACGCATATCCTGCTTTTTAACAAAATTCAGGTTTAGCGTACGCGGGAAACGACCGGCCGGAATTTTCTCTTCACTATAATATGCCGGCACACGCTGACCGAAGTAGTTCGCGATCATGCTGTCGTAAGCCGCGGTGTGCTCAAAGGCTTTGATCGCCAGGTCGAAACGCGTTTCCAGAGTCAGACTGTTGTCATTCTCTTCCAGCTCCCGGATCAGGGCAGGGTAATCATGGCTTTTTACCACGATAGCGACATCTTTATGGTTCTTGGCCGCGGAGCGCACCATGGTCGGGCCACCGATATCGATATTCTCGACGGCATCTTCCAGCGAACATCCTTCACGGGCAACCGTTTCGGCAAAAGGGTAGAGGTTAACGACGACCATATCGATCGGCTCGATCCGGTGTTCCGCCATAATGGCATCATCCTGCCCGCGTCGTCCCAGGATCCCTCCGTGGACTTTAGGATGCAGTGTTTTCACCCGGCCATCCATCATTTCCGGAAAGCCGGTGTAATCGGATACTTCGGTAACGGGTAAACCCGCGTCAGCCAGTAAACGGGCAGTGCCGCCGGTAGAAAGCAACTCCACACCCCGGGAGGTCAGTGCTTTGGCAAACTCAACAATACCGGTTTTGTCAGAAACACTCAGAAGAGCGCGGCGTACAGGACGACGTTGTTGCATAGTGAAGTAATCCTCTGGATTGGTTTCATATATATAGAAAAGAAGTCATAGAGAAAGTTCTGAAGGCAAATATCGCTGTTATCTGCGTTCAGAAACCTCGCCGGACCCGCTAATTATACGCTGGCATTGTAGCGAAAACGTTTGCGTGATGCCCGGCTAAATTTGGATTTATAGCCCTTTGTGGATAACTTTGTGGGTAACAGCGTATAAATGGCACATTTGCTGTGTAATGCAGCAAACAGTCTTTTTTGTTGAAATTAGTGGTTGCGCCTTTTCGGGAACTCCCTATAATGCGCAACCACTGAGACGGCAAAGCGCGATGCGCAGCGGCGTGACAGGGACTGAAGCGATTCGGTCCGGGAGAAAAAATCACGAAATAGTGG
>NZ_JAERJR010000026.1 GCF_018257515.1 Tatumella sp. JGM118 | reverse complement strand
ATTGTCACGCATACTGCCTTTGCCCCGCGGCGGGGCCCGGGCAGGCCTGTCGCAAGGCCCTTTGCCCGGTCGCCCGCAGCGGGGCAAAGGCAGTATGCGTGACAATAGAGCGAACCGGACAGGCAGGGGCTGAAATAAAAAAGGTGCCTGTTAAAGGCACCTTTGTATATGACGGTTTGTTCTGCTACTGCTCCGGGTTTTGTTTCAGAGTCAGTAACAACCCTTCACGTCGCATCCGCGCAGCTTCTTCCGGACGGCGCATCTTGTCATAGCAATCCGCCAGCCAGGCGTAATCAAACGCATCTGTACGCTGTTCCAGCGCCTGACGGAAGGCTTCAGATGCCTGTTGCCATTCGCCCTGACGCATCAGCATCTGCCCCAGTGTACTGTTCAGTAGCGGGGTAGCACCGTGCTGCTTAATCTGCTGGCGCAAGGCTTTTTCCAGCTGTTCAGGCGACGTACTGTTAATGCGTGGCAGAAGCAGGATCAGACGCTCGTCATACTGACGCTTCAGTCCGCTCAGTACAATTTCCTGCGCCGTTGCCGGGTCATTACACTCAATCAGGTGATTTGCCATCGCGACCTGCAGGGCGGTGTCCTGACGGGTTTTACGGCTCTGATTTCCCCACCACTGCTTAAGCCCTTCGCTGCCTTGTTCCGCCATGGCCTGATTCATCATACCCAGCCAGGCACGTTGCCGGAGATCCTGTAACTGATCGTCATTGATCACCTGTGACTTCTCCATGGAAGGCAGAATATCGAGCAGAGCCCGCCAGGCACCGGTATTCAGATAAGCCTGCTCTGCCAGGCGGAGCACTTCAGGGTGGCGTGGTGCCACTTCCAGCAAACGATCAATGCAGTGACGGGCCGCATGATCCTCTTTACGGGCCAGCAGAATACGGGCACGGGTAATTTCCACCGGGATCTGGTTGTCGCTGCTGACTTCAGCGGCACGCTCCAGGTGCTGATTCGCCCGGATTTCGTCCCCTCGCTGTTGTGCGGCTTCTGCCGCCAGCAGATAGTTGGCTAAAGGATCAGCCGCATGATCGGCATCGCGGGACAGCAGTTTCTCAACCTGCTTATGGTCGCCCTCCGCCAGTTTGATCAGCGCATCACGCGTATGTTGCTGTGCACGGCGACGTTTGCGGCCGGTGAACCAGCCACGGGTACGCTTTCCGGTACGCAGCAATCGACGCAGCAACCACTCGATGGCCAGGATCACCATCAACGCAACGATCAGGATGATCACCAGTCCGGTCACACTGGTTTCAATATTCCAGTGATCGGTCTGGATCAGTACATATCCCTGGTGACCCGCCAGCAGAGGGCCCAGCACAATCCCTGCCAGTAGCAATAAAAACAGAATCAGGATTTTTAGCATGCTTAATTCCCCTGTTGTACAGAGGGTGCTGAAGGCTGACTTAGCAATCCGCGAACCCGGGTTTGCATCAGTTTATCCAGCAATGGCTGGCTGGAAAGTGCATCCGGCACATCCATCGCAATGTTCTGCTGTTCCAGCGCATCAATCTGTGACAGAAATGCCCTGGTGGCCGGGTCGCTGGTGTCATACCAGGCGCGTACCCAGGAAGACACAGATTCCAGAGACTGTTTATAAATTTCGTTCTGGTGGCGCGGCACCGCCTGCGCAGCAATCAGTAATTTCGAACGGATATTTTCACGCAGATAAATATCCTGATTCGGGGCCAGCAGCGGCTGGGCGGTATTATCGCGACGGCGGATAGTAATAAAATTATCCATAAAGTTGTGCCAGCTTTTCTCCAGATTTTCACGCCATTGAGTCAGAGAACCGGAGAGTTCTTTGCTGTCGGCATCCATCGGATTGCTACTGTCTTCATCATCGGCCAGTCGCAGATTATCGACCCCGTTCGACAACTGATTCAGTTGCAGAATGATACCGTCATAATCCACCTGATTGATGGCAGAAAGGGTACTGATATCATTGGTCAGCGCGCGGCGTATATTCAGTACACTCGGGTCATCCATCTGCGCCAGGCTGCCATCAGCACTCTTTAATAACGCTGCCGCGGTGGTAACATCCTGGTCACTCCACAGTTTTCTCCCTGCCAGCTTCACCAGATAGTCGGCCTGAGCAATCAGCCAGCTGTTACTGTCATTGCCGGTCAGTGAGGCGACTTTATCACGTAGTGTACTCAGTTCTTTATCGGTGGCTCCCTGCTGCAACCGGGCATCCTGAAGTGCCTGTGTCGCTGAGCTAAGCTGCTGTGACAGCTGCTGCTGGCTGGTCTGGCTTTGCTGTGTCAGATCATTCAGTTGCTTTTCCAGTGACTGCAGAGAACGGGTCGCTGCACCTTGCTGCTGTGTGCTGTACCAGTAACTTCCGCCACCGGCAGCCAGAGCAATGATAATGGCCACAATGGCTAAAGTTGTTCCGCTGTTTTTTGCCGGTGAAGTCTTTTCTGCTGCCGGAGAAAGATTCTCTTCCGGTGGTGTGACTTCAGGCATGGCGGAGGGGTCTTTTTGTTCCGTCATTTTGGCTCATCCCATTGTTTTTTAGTTCAGTATAACGCGCGAAATAACGCGTCGTTATCCGCGCCATCAGCTACCGTTACAGACTGCCAGCCAGCTTCTCCGGCGAGGGTAGCTAAACGTTCACTGACGACAATCAGCCGGCAGTGTAATAACCATTCTCTGCGATCGATGGCAGGAAACAGCTGATATAAAAGTTGCAGCATTTCACCACTGGTCACGACCAGCGTGGTAATACCTTGCCTTCGCCAGCGCACCGCTTCTTCTGCGCCATGATACTGACAGGGGACCCGCTGATAGCATTCGCTGAGTTCAACGACAGCGCCACGCTCTGTGAGCGTTTCTGCCAGCAGCTCCCGGCCGCCATTTCCCCGAAGGATCAGTGCCCGTTTACCGGTGAGATCCTGCAGCGAAGGCAGATTCAGCAGCGTTTCACTGGTACCGGTATCCTGCGGGTAATTCACGTTCTGCAAACAGGCCTGATGTAATGCCAATGCGCTACGCCGACCTATAGCATAATAGTCGACACTGGCGGGCCATGCAGTATTGCTTTGCATAATTACCGGGGCCGCAAAACGGAGCGCCTGGTGTGATACGGCAAACAGCAGGTCATCCCGCGTCAGTGCAGACAGCTTTTGTGGTAATTCAGGCAGGCCCCGGCCGGCAGCATATTCAATTAACGGCAGGCTCCAGGCATGTTTGCCTGCCTGCCGTAATCGGGCCACCAGCGCGGAGGCTGAAGGCTCTGGCCGGGTGACCAGGATGGTCATACCGGCGGATGCCCCTGATAGACATCCCGTAAAATGTCCCCGGCACCCCGTTCCAGCAGTTCTTCCGCCAGCGAAATTCCCAACTGTTGAGCCTGAGAACGAGGGCCACGACGTTCGCCGTGTATAATCCGGCTGCCGTCCGGTGTTCCCACCAGCCCCCGTAACCAGAGTTCGTCGTTCTCCTGAAGAATAGCATAGCTGCCAATCGGTACCTGGCAACCGCCTTCCAGCCGGGTATTCATCGCCCGTTCTGCACGGACACAGGTTTCAGTATCGTGGTGGTTAAGTGCCTGCAGCAGTGAAATCAGTTCAGCATCATCCAGACGGCATTCAATACCGACCGCTCCCTGACCGACCGCAGGCAGAGACACTTCTGCCGGCAGCGTACTGCGGATCCGTGTCTCCAGCCCCAGTCGCTTCAGACCAGCCGCAGCCAGAATAATCGCATCGTATTCCCCGGCATCCAGTTTGGAAAGACGGGTACCGACATTGCCGCGTAAAGAGCGGATCACTAAATCCGGGCGGCGTGCACTTAGCTGACACTGACGGCGCAGGCTGGATGTGCCCACGATGGCACCGGCAGGAAGTTCATCAATGGTCTGATATTTATCAGACACAAAGGCATCATGCGGGTCTTCGCGTGGACAAATCGTGACCAGGCCGAGACCGTCCGGAAATGCGACAGGGACATCTTTCATGGAATGCACCGCCAGATCGGCACGATTTTCCATCATGGCCAGTTCCAGCTCTTTGACAAACAGCCCTTTACCACCCACTTTCGATAACGGGGTATCCAGCAGGACATCACCTTTAGTGACCATCGGGACCAGTTCAACCTGTAAGCCCGGATGGGCGGCCATCAACTGTTCCTGCACATAATGCGCCTGCCAGAGAGCCAGCGGGCTTTGCCTTGTCGCGATACGAATTGTTTTGTCAGACATGTCGTTAACCGTTTTTGTCGTTTGCTAATCATCCTATCATTTAAACGATAAATGTGGCAGGCTTCGGCGATGAAATCCGGACGGTCAGTAATGGTATATGGCCCGTCGCAATCAGGGTTCAGTGGCATCTAATATTAAGATTCCGTGGTGAAAGGTGATAAAATAATCATTGCAGTGACCGTGGGCGGGTCCGGGAGTGGAAATGTTTTTTTTCATTTCGCACTGTCCCTGCGTCACGAGTATCTTGTTTTATCGGAGTATAAAAGTGCGTAATTACCGGAAATTGCAGGCAAAACGTCTTGTACCTTTATATTGAAACTCTGAAACAGAGACTGGATGCCATTAACCAGCTCAGGGTCGATCGGGCAATGGCAGCGATGGGACCCGCTTTCCGGCAGGTATATAGCTTGCTGCCTGCTTTACTGCACTATCATCATTCTGCGCTGCCAGGATATCAGCCGGGCAACGTACCTCACGGTATCAGTTTTTTTACGCCTGCTGCACATCAGCTGAACCTCCTGAAACGTTTTTCTGACGAACCCTTCCTGCAGCATATCCACCCGCAGGGAGAAGCGCCGATCACCGGGGTGTATTCCATGGGCAGTACGTCCTCGGTGGGGCAGAATAATCATTCCGATCTGGATATCTGGGTCTGCCATCAGTCCTGGCTGGACAGTGACGAAAGACATAAATTACAGAATAAATGCCGTCTGCTGACTCAATGGTGCCAGTCGCTCGGCATCGAAGTCAGCTTTTTCCTGATCGATGAAAACCGTTTCCGGCATAACGAAAGCGGTAATCTGGGCTCCGAGGACTGCGGCAGCACACAGCATATTCTGCTGCTGGATGAATTTTACCGTTCCGCTGTCCGGATGGCGGGCAAACGTATCCTCTGGAATATGGTGCCGGTCTCAGAAGAGGGGCGCTACGATGATTATGTCATGTCTTTGTATGCCGGTGGCGCGCTGACCCCCAATGAATGGCTGGACCTGGGGGGCCTGAGCACGCTTTCTGCCGAAGAGTATTTCGGTGCCAGCCTCTGGCAGCTGTATAAAAGTATCGACTCCCCTTATAAAGCCGTCCTGAAAACCTTACTGCTGGAAGCCTATACCCGCGAATATCCGGATACCCGCCTGCTGGCGATGGATATCAAACAACGACTGCATGACGGTGAAATAGTCAGTTTTGGCCTTGACCCGTATTGCATGATGCTGGAAAAGGCCACGGACTATTTACAGGCGATTGATGATCCGGCCCGGCTGGACCTGGTACGCCGGTGTTTCTACCTGAAAGCCTGTGAAAAGCTGTCGGTGGAACAGCCGCAGGGACGTTCACAATGGCGGCGGGAAATATTAAGTCAGCTGGTAAAAGAATGGGGCTGGGATCAGCAACGGCTGCAGATGCTCGACAGCCGTGACAGCTGGAAGATCGACCAGGTACGCGAAGCGCATAACGAATTACTGGATGCGATGATGCAGAGCTATCGTAACCTGATCCGTTTTGCGCGCCGTAATAATTTAAGTGTGAGTGCCAGCCCGCAGGATATCGGGGTGCTGACCCGTAAATTGTACGCAGCGTTTGAAGTGCTGCCCGGCAAAGTGATCCTGGTCAACCCGCAGATTTCACCGGATCTGAGTGAAGAGAATCTGACGTTTATCCACGTCCCGGAAGGGCGTGCCAATCGCCCTGGCTGGTATCTGTATAATTATGCGCCGCAGATGAATTCCATCATTAGTCATCAGCCGCTGGAATATAACCGCTACCTGATCAAGCTGGTGGCATGGAGCTGGTTTAATGGTCTGCTGACCGACAAAACCCGGCTGCATATTAAAGGCAGCGGCGGATGTGATGCCGAAAAACTGCAGGGTCTGGTGGCGGATGTCTCCCATCATTTCCCGCTGCGTGTGCCGGCTCCGACCCCGAAAGCGTTATACAGCCCGTGTGAAATTCGTCATCTGGCCATTATGGTGAATCTGGAATATGACCCTACCGCGGCGTTCAGGGATCAGGTCATCCATTTTGATTTCCGTAAGCTGGATGTTTTCAGCTTCGGACAGCAGCAACGCTGCCTGATCGGGAGTATTGACCTGCTGTACCGCAACTCCTGGAATGAAGTGCGTACCCTGCATTTTCACGGAGAGCAGTCGATGATTGATGCGCTCAAAACCATCCTCGGTAAGATGCATCAGGATGCGCTGCCCCCGGACAGCGTTGAGGTGTTTTGTTACAGCCAGCACCTGCGCGGGCTCATCCGTACGCGGGTTCAGCAACTGGTCTCGGAATGCATTGATATCCGTCTCTCCAGCACCCGTCAGGAACCGGGACGCTTTAAGGCTCTGCGGCTGGCAGGAGATACCTGGGGGATTTTCTTCGAGCGGATGAGTGTGTCGGTCCAGAAACTGGAAAACGCGGTAGAGTTTTACGGTGCCATTTCCAACAATAAATTGCATGGCTTATCGATTAAGGTGGAATCGCAGCAAGCGGAATTGCCGGCGGTCGTGAATGGCTATGCCAGTGAAGGGATCATTCAGTTCTTTTTTGAAGACAGCCCGTCTTCCGCCGATTTTAATATTTATATTCTGGATGAGCAGAACAGGGTCGAGGTCTATCGCCATTGTGAAGGCAGTAAGGAAGAACTGGTGCGCGATGTCAGCCGGTTCTATTCGTCCTCGCACGACCGCTTTACGTATGGCTCCGGCTTTATCAATTTTAACCTGCCCCAGTTTTATCAGCTGGTGGCGGAAAGCGGAAAAACCCGGGTGTTACCTTTCCGGTCAGCCTCTCACGATGAAGTGGCTGAACATGTTTCCCCACAACTGAGCCAGAATATCTTACCGCGGTCAAAGAATTTGTTCTGAACGGAGTCAGCCGGCACAGACATCCTGCCGGCTTGCAGACTCAGAAACTGAATTTTTCGCCGGACTGGGCGGTACACGCCTGCTCCAGCAAGGCCCAGAATTCGGTCCCGCTGCGGTCACAAATCCAGTGTGACGACTGATAGCTGAAGTGATATCCCCCGGCTTTTGTTGCCAGCCAGACCTGATGCAGTGGTTCCTGACGGTTAATGACAATTTTACTGCCATTTTCAAAGCTCAGCGTCATCACACTGCCGTGGGTTTCGTAATCGATATCGGCATCGCCGTCATGCTCATCCAGGCGCTCTTCGACGCTCAGAAGTAACTGGTCTGCCAGTTGATGAAATTCACTGTCGTTCATTATTGCTCCCCTGTTTTTTGCAAAGTATAGCGCGCTGATATTGTTTGCCAATCCTTGTCGGGTTCCCGGGGAGAGGCTTCTGCACCTGAGAGCGGAATTCAGGGATTTTCTGTTGCTTTTCCTTGTTCAACTGCGATGATAAGTGAATGAGATTAAGCACAGATTGAGTGTAAGCAAAATGAAAAAAATGTTCGGTTGGCTGTTAGTCATAGTGATCCCCGCAGTATTAACAGGATGCGGACTGAAGGGACCACTCTATTTTCCGAAAGATCAGGCCCGTCATCATAAAACCACAACAGTCGTGCCACAGGATACTGACACTTCAGTTCCTGCAGGAACTGTAGCACCATAAATCGCAGTGTAACCGGCGGAGCAAACAATGCAGTTTTCAAAAATGCACGGTCTCGGCAATGATTTTATGGTCGTTGACGCAGTCACTCAGAATGTTTTTTTCTCGCCGGAACTGATTCGCCGGCTGTCCGACCGCCATCTGGGCGTAGGGTTTGATCAGTTACTGATAGTTGAGCCGCCTTATGACCCGGAACTGGATTTTCATTATCGCATCTTCAACGCCGATGGCAGTGAAGTCGCACAATGCGGTAACGGCGCCCGCTGTTTTGCCCGTTTTGTCCGGCTGAAAGGGCTGACCAACAAAAAAGATATCCGGGTCAGCACCCACACCGGCAGGATGGTTCTGACCGTCAACAGTGATGAAACCGTGCGGGTGAATATGGGCGAGCCGGATTTTGAACCGGCGAATATTCCTTTTCGCGCCAACAAAGCCGAAAACCTTTATCTGCTGCGGTTAGCTGAGCAGACCCTGATGTTCGGTGCCGTTTCCATGGGCAATCCGCATTGTGTTATTCAGGTGGACAATATTAAAACCGCGGCTGTTGAGGTGCTCGGCCCGCAGATGGAAAGCCATGAGCGCTTTCCTGAACGGGTCAATGTCGGTTTTATGGAAGTGGTTTCCCGTGCTCATATCCGTTTAAGGGTCTATGAGCGGGGAGCCGGAGAAACACAGGCCTGTGGCAGCGGAGCTTGCGCGGCAGTTGCCAGTGGTATACTTCAGGGATTGCTGGCGGCGAATGTCCGGGTCGATTTACCGGGCGGCAGTTTAACCATCACCTGGGACGGGCCGGGCACCCCGCTGTATATGACGGGCCCGGCAACACATGTTTACGACGGATTTATCCATTTATGAAACCCGATGAAGAACCGGAATTACTGAAAGATATGGCACCTGATGAGCAATCTGTCAGTGACTATTTGTGTCGTAATCCTGATTTCTTTATCCGTAATGCCCGCCAGGTCGAACAGATGCAGGTGCCTCATCCGGTGAGGGGGAGTGTTTCGTTGGTGGAATGGCACATGGCGCGCCAGCGTAATCACATTCAGCAACTGGAAGAAGAAATCACCTTGCTGATGGAACAAGCCACGGCGAATCAGCAGCTTTTCGGGCAGTTATTAGCGTTACAGTCACACCTCGCGGCAGCGGACAGTCTGCAGGATATGCTTGAACGGTTACACCGCTGGGCCAGAGGTCTCGGGCTGGCAGGGGCTACCGTCCGTCTGTTCAGTGAAAAATGGTTGCTGGGTGCACCGTCGGGGTTTACCGGCCTCGGGCTGTCCCGGCAGGCGTTTGATTCATTGCGGATCCAGCGCTTTGGCCGCCGCCAGCATTATCTTGGCCCGCTGAACGGGCCGGAATTACTCCTGTTATTACCGGAAGCGAAGGCGATAGGCTCGGTGGCCATGTCGCTGATGGGCGAAGATGAGGACCTCGGTGTGCTTATCTTCAGCAGTCGTGATAAACATCATTACCAGCCGGGAATGGGCACGGAATTACTGCAATATCTGGCCGGAATGCTGCCCGAACTTCTGACCCGATGGGTTTCCCGCCAATGAGTGCCGCCGACCTCGCCGATAGCCTGCAGGCACCTGTCGACCGTTTTCTGCGTTACCTGAAGGTCGAGCGCCAGTTGAGTCCGCTAACGCTGACCAGTTATCAGCGGCAGTTAACGGCGTTGATCCTGCTGATGAAGGAGGCCGGTCTGCAGCAGTGGGCGCAACTGGAGCCTGCCCATGTCCGTGCGCTGGCCGCGAAAAGTCGCCGTAACGGGTTACAGACGACCAGTCTGGCATTACGGTTGTCCGCCTTACGCAGCTTTCTTGACTGGCAGGTTGACCAGGGGGCATTACCGGCTAACCCGGCGAAGGGGATTGCCACGCCGAAAACGTCCCGTCATCTGCCAAAGAATATAGATGTCGATGAAATGGGGCAGTTGCTGGACATCGACCTCAATGACCCGTTATCGGTGCGTGACCGGACCATGCTGGAGGTGATGTACGGCGCCGGATTACGTTTAGCAGAGCTGGTCAACCTGGATTGCCGCCATTTCGATGCGGAGTCCGGGGAAATCCTGGTCACGGGGAAAGGCAGTAAAGAACGGCGATTACCGATAGGGCGCACGGCCTGTGAATGGATGTTACGCTGGCTGCAAATGCGGGAGTTATTTGGTCCGCAGGAGGATGCGGTCTTTCTTTCTCAGCAGGGCAACCGTATCTCCGCGCGTAATGTTCAGAAGCGTTTTGCCGGCTGGGGGGTGAAACAGGGACTCAGCAGCCATATCCATCCGCATAAATTGCGTCATTCGTTTGCCACCCATATGCTGGAGTCCAGCGGCGATTTACGTGCTGTCCAGGAGCTGCTGGGCCATGCGAACCTGTCGACCACCCAGATCTATACTCATCTGGACTTTCAGCATCTGGCTTCGGTGTATGATGCTGCCCATCCGCGGGCGAAACGAGGAAAAAAATAATGCACTTTTACCGACCTCCGGGAAAGATCCGCGCCATGACCTTTGATCTGGATGACACGCTGTACGATAACGGCGATGTGATCCTGACGACGGTCAGAAAAACACATCAGGCGTTACAGCAGTGGCACCCGGCGTTAGCCGGGGTGACGGTCAGTGACTATGAAGCCGCCCGTGATCAGGTCAAACGTGAGGAACCGGAGGCCGTCCACGACGTCACGCTGTGGCGGGAAAAGGCGCTCTTCCGTGTGATGCTGAAGGCCGGGCTGCCGCATGAGACCTGCCATCAGGGGGTATCAGAGGTGATGTCTGTGTTTGCCCGCTGGCGCAGCGACGTGGAGATGCCGGACGCTACCCACCGCACTCTGGGTTATCTGGCGGAACGCATACCGCTGGTAGCGATCACCAACGGGAATGCGGAACCGGAAAAAATGGGCATTGCCGGGTATTTTCACTTTATTCTGCGTGCCGGACCGGATGGCCGGGCAAAACCGGCGCAGGATATGTATCGGCTGGCGGCAGAACGCCTGCAATTACCGGCGGCAGAAATACTGCATATCGGCGATGATCTGACGACCGATGTTGCCGGGGCCATTGCCAATGGCTTTCAGTCCTGCTGGATAAATCCCGGTGACCGTGACCTGATGACAGCCCCGGATGCCCGTCTGTTGCCCCATCTGGAAATTTCGCGGTTGGATTCGCTGATGACGCTGGTATAATGGCTGTAAAAATATACAGTTAAATTTCTCCTCAATTGCGGTGCTTATGGACGTTTCTGATCTGCTCAACAGTTTAAATGATAACCAGCGTGAAGCCGTGGCGGCACCGCGCAGCAATTTGCTGGTACTGGCGGGGGCCGGTAGTGGTAAAACCCGCGTGCTGGTACACCGGATCGCCTGGTTGCTGACCGTTGAGAACTGTTCTCCCTACTCCATTATGGCGGTGACCTTCACCAACAAAGCGGCGGCAGAGATGAGCCACCGGATTGAACAGGTGCTGGGGACCAGTCAGGGAGGTATGTGGATCGGGACGTTCCATGGCCTGGCCCATCGGTTATTACGCGCCCATCCGCTGGATGCGGGGTTACCTGCCGATTTCCAGATCCTGGACAGCGAAGATCAGTTACGGTTACTGAAACGCCTGATCAAAGCGCTGAATCTGGATGATAAGCAGTGGCCTGCCCGGCAGGCCATGTGGTACATCAACGGTAAAAAAGACGAAGGCCTGCGGCCAAAGCATATCGAAAGTTACGGCAATCCGGTTGAGCAGACCTGGCTGAAAATTTATCAGGCCTATCAGGAAGCCTGTGACCGCGCCGGGCTGGTCGATTTTGCAGAACTGCTGCTCCGCGCCCATGAGTTATGGCTCAATAAGCCGCATATCCTTAACCACTACCGTGAGCGTTTTACCAATCTGCTGGTGGACGAATTCCAGGATACCAATAATATCCAGTATGCCTGGATACGGATGCTGGCAGGTGATACGGGACGAGTCATGATCGTCGGTGATGATGACCAGTCGATTTACGGCTGGCGTGGCGCACAGGTCGAAAATATTCAGCGTTTCCTGAACGACTTCCCGGGCGCACATACCATCCGTCTGGAACAGAATTACCGTTCTACCCGTAACATTCTTAAAGCCGCCAATACGCTGATCGCCAATAATGAAGGGCGTCTGGGGAAAGAACTCTGGACAGAAGACAGCGACGGGGAACCGATTTCGCTGTATTGCGCGTTCAACGAGCTGGATGAATCGCGCTTTGTGGTCGGGCGGATCCGGCACTGGCATGAGCAGGGCGGGGCACTGGCCGATTGCGCCATCCTCTATCGCAGTAACGCCCAATCCCGTGTGCTGGAAGAAGCCCTGCTACAAAGCAGTCTGCCTTACCGGATCTATGGTGGCATGCGCTTCTTCGAACGACAGGAGATCAAGGATTCCCTGGCGTATCTGCGTCTGATCTCTAACCGTAATGACGATGCGGCGTTTGAGCGGGTGGTCAATACTCCGACCCGCGGCATCGGTGACCGGACGCTTGATGTGGTACGTCAGGCAGCCCGCGATCGCCAGCTGACGTTATGGCAATCCTCCCGTGAGTTGCTGACAGAGAAAGTCCTGGCCGGCCGGGCGGCCTCGGCGCTGCAACGTTTTATTGAACTGATCGATTCCCTGTCTCATGAAACCTGCGAACTGCCCTTGCATGTACAGACCGATCGCGTCATTAAAGACTCCGGCCTGTGGATGATGTATGAGCAGGAAAAAGGGGAGAAAGGACAGGCCCGGATAGAAAACCTTGAAGAACTGGTGACGGCGACCCGCCAGTTCAGCTATCAGGATGAAGACCAGGATCTGATGCCGCTGCAGGCCTTTCTGTCGCATGCGGCGCTGGAAGCGGGTGAAGGACAAGCCGACAAATGGCAGGATGCGGTTCAGCTGATGACCATGCATGCCGCAAAAGGTCTCGAGTTCAGCCAGGTGTTTATTGTCGGTATGGAAGAAGGCATGTTTCCGAGCCAGATGTCGCTGGAAGAAGGTGGCCGGCTGGAAGAAGAACGCCGTCTGGCCTATGTCGGAGTGACGCGTGCGATGCAGAAACTGACCCTGACCTATGCGGAAAGCCGCCGGTTATACGGTAAAGAGGTCTCACATCGTCCTTCACGCTTTATCAGGGAGATCCCGGAAGAATGTGTCGAAGAGGTGCGGTTACGGGCCAGTGTCAGCCGTCCGGTCAGTCATCAGCGGATGGGTGCCCCGGTCACCAGCAATGACAGCGGTTATAGCCTGGGTCAGCGGGTAAAACATGCCAAATTTGGTGAAGGAACTATTATTAATCTGGAAGGCAGCGGTGATCATTGCCGGCTGCAAATCGCTTTTCAGGGACAAGGCGTGAAATGGCTGGTGGCCGCGTATGCCAGACTGGAAAGTGTCTGATCGACGGGACTAACCTTGACGATTTTTTCATCCCGTCGTAACATGCGCGCACTATTATTATTAAGAGGACAATGCCTTGGACACGCCCAGTCGCTGCTGGCAAACAGACCTGAACAACAGGCTACCCCGCTAAGGCAACCTCATACCGGTAGCCGTAGCGGTTACCGGTGACCCTCTGTAACTCACCGTCATTTGCGCCAGCATTGATTTATCACATTTGTGGTTTCTGTGTTCGGGCACCAGCTGTGCCGATCATCGGTTATCTGCGGTCTACAGCCTTGTCCCATCCTGTCAGAAATGGGGAGTACGTACTGCTATGCTGAGTGCATTTAAACTGGAAGAAAATCGTCTGAGCCGTATGGAAATGGAGAGCGGGAATACGTCTCTTGCACCGTCGGTCTGGATCGATCTGATTGAACCTGATGAACAGGAACGTGATTACGTTCAGGAAGAGCTGGGACAGAGTCTGGCGACCCGTCCTGAGCTGGAAGACATCGAAGCCTCAGCGCGTTTTTTTGAAGACGAAGATGGCCTGCATATCCACTCCTTCTTCTTTTTTGAAGATGCCGATGATCATGCGGGTAATGCGACAGTGGCCTTTACTATCCGTGATGACCGTCTTTTTACTCTGCGTGAGCGTGAGTTACCGGCATTCCGTCTCTATCGTATGCGTGCGCGCAACCAGACTCTGATCGATGGTAATGCGTTTGAACTGCTGCTGGATCTGTTCGAGACCAAAATCGAGCAACTGGCGGATGAAATTGAGAATATCTACACCGCGCTGGAAAAGTTAAGCCGCGTGATTATGGAAGGCCAGCAGGGTGAAGAGTACGACGAGGCACTTTCACGACTGGCTGAACTGGAAGATATTGGCTGGAAGGTCCGCTTATGTCTGATGGATACACAGCGGGCGCTGAACTTCCTGGTGCGTAAAGCCCGTCTGCCGGCAAATCAGCTGGAACAGGCCCGTGAAATTCTGCGCGATATCGATTCACTGTTACCTCATAATGAATCGCTGTTCCAGAAAGTAAACTTTCTGATGCAGGCCGCGATGGGTTTCATCAGTATCGAACAGAACCGTATCATCAAGATCTTCTCGGTCGTTTCGGTGGTGTTCCTGCCTCCGACACTGGTTGCATCAAGCTATGGGATGAACTTTGAGTTTATGCCGGAACTGAAATGGACATTCGGGTATCCGGGTGCCGTTTTGCTGATGATCCTGGCGGCACTGGCCCCTTACCTTTACTTCAAACGTCGTAACTGGCTGTAAGTCAGCCGGCGAAACAGGCAGCCCGGGGCTGCCTGTTTACTTTTCAGCAGTTTAACCACGATGGGTCAGGTAATGCTGCATTTCTTCTGCGGGTACCATTCCGCCGCCGGTTCCCCAGATGAGATGTGTCGCATTCTGTAACGGGAGATCGGCAAACGTTTCGATGATCCGCGCAACGCCCGGCGCGCCCGCCAGCGCGGAAGGCTCCAGTTGCAGGTCTTCCGTGGCATCCAGTAACTGTAATAATTCGAACAGCTCTTTATCCGGCACCGTATAGCAGCCGTCGATCATCCTTGCCATGGAACGCCCCACAAAACCTGAAGGACGACCGACCGCCAGTCCGTCTGCCGCCGTACGATTACTGATCCCAAAGTCGGCTACCGATAACGCGTCATGCAGCCCGGTATATAACCCCATCAGCATACAGGGGGACTCCGTCGGCTCGGCAAAGAAGCAATGGACATGATCACCGAAGGCCAGTTTCAGACCGAAAGCGATCCCGCCCGGCCCACCGCCAACTCCGCAGGGCAGATAGACGCATAGCGGATGCTCAGCATCGACCGGGATATTCTTCTCCGCCAGTTGGGCTTTGAGTCTTTCACCGGCCACGGCATAGCCCAGGAACAGGTTCCGGGAGTTTTCATCATCGATGAAGTAGCAATGCTCATCTTGCTCTGCCTGCTGACGCCCCTGTTCAACCGCCTGACCATAATCCCCCGCATACTCCACGACGTTAACGCCGTGGCTGCGCAGTTTATCTTTCTTCCATTGCCGCGCATCGGCGGACATGTGCACGGTGGTGTCGAAGCCCAGCCCCGACGCGGCAATACCGATAGATAAGCCCAGATTACCGGTACTGCCGACGGCGATCCGGTGGCGACGGAACAGGTCCCGGCAGGAGTCGCTGGCGAGGATGCGGTAATCATCGGTCAGTGATACTGCGCCGTGGCGGAGAGCCAGTTGCTCGGCATGGAACAATACTTCATAAATTCCGCCTCTGGCTTTCACGGACCCGGAGATCGGTAAATGGCTGTCTTTCTTCAGCCATAAACGCGGTTGCCAGGGTAAGGTATAACGCCCGGTTAATGCGGCAGAGAATGCCGTGACTTCCTGTAATTCTGACTCAATGATCCCCCGGGTGGCAGCGACTTCAGGGAAAAGTTCAGCCAGAAGGGGGGCAAAGCGCTGCAGACGTGCGCTGGCCTCACTGACATCGGCCGCGGTCAGACGGATATCGCCCAGGGCCTCGCTGAACGGTGCAAGCCCCGGGTTACGCCAGCACACCGGCACGGTAGCCAGTAAGGATGACATCAGCGGATAGTCGTGCTGCCACGTGTCGATACTTTTTCCATAAACAATCATCTGTCTTTTTATCTCCTGAAAACCGGGCGTCAGACCGCTGACGCCCCTTCCATGGCCGTACGATGCTCCGCGGCGGATAACGGCGGATGGGTGACCGGTGTCCACAGGTCGACCTGGCCTGATTTCAGCGCCTGCAGATCAGGCAGAGGACGGCACAGATCCTCTGTGGTTTCACAATACGCTTCCAGCGCCCGGGCCGCCAGCATCAGCTCCAGATCACCCCGGAATTTGCCGATCACCTGCATACCGAAAGGCATGTTTTTATGGTCCACTCCCATCGGCATTGAGAGCGCCGGATTCGTGGCTAAGGTGACCACATAGGTCAGTGCCAGCCAGCGGTAGTAATTATCCAGAGGGACACCGTTCACTGAGTCCAGATACGGTTGCTGCCAGGGAAAAGCGGACACCGGAGTGACCGGAGAAAGGATCAGGTCATATTTCTCAAACTGTGTCTGAAAATGGCGGAAAATCCGTGTCTGTTCCGCATTCCCCCGGACGCAATCCTTTAATGACATTTTCGCGCCCAGTTCATAGTTAGCCCGGGGGTTCGGCCCCAGAGAGTCAGGGTCTTTTTCATAGGCGGACTGCAGGCTGGCGACGAAGGCTTCGGCACGCAGGACATCGAAACAGGCATGCCCGTTTTCCATGCGAAACTCCGCTTCTTCGCAGCTGGCGAACAGGCCTTTCAGGCGGCTGATTTTCTGACGGAAGACCTGACGGATCGAGTTATCAACATCACAGATCCCGAAGTCCTCGGTATAGCCTACCCGCAATCCGGCCAGGGCCGTGGGGGACATATCGGTGATACTCTGCGGCATGGTGAACGGATAACTGAGCGGATCGTTGCCAGCCAGCCCGGCAGTGGCTGCCAGTTGCAGCCAGGTATCAGCCACATTTCTGCCCATCGGACCGACCACGGAGATCGGCGTCCATCCCAGCAGTTTACGCTCACTGGGGACCAGGCCCGGTGACGGGCGCAGACCCACGATACCGCATTTGGCCGCCGGAATACGTAAGGAGCCCCCGGTATCTGAACCACTGCACAGAGGCACCATGCTGGCTGCCAGGGCGGCGGCGGATCCTCCGGAAGAGCCTCCGGCATTCAGTTCAGGATTGAAGGGGTTACCGGTCGCTCCCCAGACCGCATTGCGGGTATTCGCCCCGGCGCCCATTTCCGGGACATTGGTTTTCCCGACCACAATGGCGCCGGCCTGGCGTAAACGGTGAACCAGTTCATTGTCTCTGGCGGGAACATTCGCCCGATATAACGGTGAACCATAGGTGGTCAGTAACCCTTCGGTCTCTTCCAGGTCCTTAATCCCGATGGGTAACCCGCGTAAAATTCCGCCCGGCTCCCCCCGCAAGATTGCCTGTTCGGCGAGGCGGGCTTCTTTTCTCGCCCTGTCGAAGGAAGTGGCGCAAAAAGCATTAATTTTCGGGTTCAGTTCCCCGATCCGGGTAATGCAGGACTCAAGAACCTCGCAGGGAGAGACTTCGCGCGTTTCGATCAGTTGCTTCAGTTCTGTTGCACTTAAATCGGCTAACTCGTCAGGATAAGACATGGCCGGGTTCTCCTGTGTCAGGGATGTCAGTCAGCTATCGCTCCGGCATAAGACGGGATAACTGTGTGGAATGTCAGGTCATTTCAATGGGGGAACAATGGCCTCACTGATAAAATCAATAAACTGTTCTGTGACCGGAGAGACGTGGTGGCTCGCCAGTGTCTGAATTTCGATAGAGCGGTCATTTTCTTTCAGTTCCGGCACATTCAGGGCGACGAGCCTGCCGGCGCTGAGGTGATGGCGGACAAAGACTTCCCCTCCGAACGTGACCGCGGATCCGGTGACAGCAAACTGCGCCAGGGTATCCAGGTTATCGGAGTCCAGCACGCTGTGGTAACTCAGCCCCTGACGGCTGCAGTAAATATCCAGCAGCTGACGCAAGGTGGTATTGATCCCCGGCAGGGCCAGAGGGACCTCTGCCAGATCGCGTAATGAGACTTCGGGGCGTTGTGCCAACAGGTGATCGGGTGAGACCAGCGCGAGCAGGGGGGCAGGCTGACTGTAGAGGACTTTGATGTCCCGGGTGGCTCCCAGACTGAAACTGAAGCCAATACCCACTTCACCTTCGCGCACCCTGCGGGTGACTTCACGTGCCGGGGCGACCTGCAGCTGAAACGTACAGTCCGGCCGGCGCTTGCGGAACCCGGCGATCCCCGCGGGCATAAAATGTGAGGCAAAACCGTGCGTGCAGGCAATTTTTATCCTCGACGCCGACACCTGGCGGAGTGACTGGATCTCGTTGGTGACCTGCACCGCATCCAGCAACGTCCGGCGGGCATAAGCGGCCAGTAATTCCCCGGCCGGTGTCAGAGTGACTCCCCGTGCCTGTCGTTCAAATAATGCAGTTTCCAGGGCGTTTTCCAGTCGCCTGATCTGCCGGCTGACGGCAGAGGGAACAACATGCATTCGTGTGGCAGCTTCGCTGATAGAACCGCAGTTAACCACCTGCATAAAGTACAGAACGGCGGTTTCGCTAAGAATTCGGGCATTCATGAGTGAAACATCTCCTGGCTGACGTCACAGCAGTGTAGCGGAACTCTTATCCCGATCTGCAAATAATCGTTCCGCTCTCCGTCACTCAGGCTTTACGGGCTTGTGCCAGTGGCAGGTCACGGCTTTTGGTCGTGCTGAACGTCAGGCTGACCAGTACCGCAACCGCGATGGAGGCCAGCAGGAACAGGAACGCCGACGGGTAACTGTGGGTCACCGAAATAATCAACCCGATAGCCAGCGGCGAGACAAATCCGGCGGCTTGTCCGCCAAAGTTAATGATGCCGATACCGGTCCCGACCAGTCGCTGTGCCAGTATTTTTGCCGGCAGAGCAAAAGCCACGGAGAAAACAAACGATTTGAAGAAATAGGCGATGGTCTGATACACCATGACTTCGGTGGTGGTATGCGCCTGATACATCCCGTAGACAAAGACACCGGTCAGCAGACAGCTCAGGATCAGCATCACTTTCTCTTTCCCTTCAAACCAGCGGGTCATGACCCAGCCACCGAGTGCTGAAGCGACACTGGCTGCGATAAAAGGCAGGGGCAGTAAAAAACCGACGGTTTTTAAATCCAGGCCACGGGCTTTCATCAGGTAGATGGGCATCCAGGCATCCAGCCCTTTATTGACCATGCTCAGACAGAACCAGATCAGCATGATTTTCCACAGAAACGGCATACGCATCAGTTCGCCGATCCCTTGCCGGGTGATCTTCTGCCGCTTTTCTGTGCTGTCGCCGCCGGTACGGGGGATAAACAGTCCGTAGAACAGTGCGAAAATAATCCCGGCGATGCCGATACTGAAAAAGGCGTCACGCCAGCCTAACCCAAGAATTAATGGCGCAATGATCAGCGGAGCAACAAAGCTGCCGACATAGTTGGATGAAATCAGCAGGCCGGTCATTTTCGGACGGGCGGTCCGTGGGTACAGTTCGGCAATCCCTTTCATAGCGGAAGACGGATATCCCCCTTCCCCGAGGCCAAACAGAAAGCGGATCACCAGCAGTGATGTCAGCGACCAGGCAAAACCGGTGAGTACCGTAAACAGGGACCAGAGGCCGATAGAAATAATAATGACGAACTTACTGCCAAACCTATCAGACAGCCATCCGCCCGGGATCTGCATGACGGTGTACCCGAGGTAAAACACGCTGAGTACAATCCCCAGTTCCGCCGGCCCCATATGAAAGTCTTTACCGATATGTACCAGTGAAAGGGATATTGCACTGCGGTCAACATAGGAAATCATAAAGCCGAGGTAAAGCAGGATAAAAGCAAACGTCGGGTGATTGAGCACTTTTCCGGTCTTCATCAGTATTTCCCCAGTGGTGAACACAGTTGATTCAGGCATGTTCTGTTGCCTGCCGCAGAGCAACAAGTGATTAATACTGACAACTGGGGTGACGGAAAATCATAGCACCAACCTTGTGCGGACGCGCCTTCAGAGGGCAGTCTGCAGGCCAGAAGAACCGTTAGTGATGACCGCCCATGGTGCACCGCAGGTGCCTGGCTGAGCGTCGCGGGCCGTGGGGACGAAAGCAGAGTTTTTTCTTATGGGGAGGGGAAAATGCAGAAATCACCGCCGTCCGGGCTGCCGGCGGACGGCGACCCGGACGGCGGAAAGATTAATACTGGGAGTCGACAATCACCTCTTCCCCCAGGTCCCCGGCGTCAGGCAGGGGCTGATACGATGAGTTGGCGGCACGTAAAACGCGGATACCCCTGGCCCCGGCGTCACGGGCAGCGGTAATATCGCTGTCGGCATCCCCGTAGAAGATCCGGATGTTTTTTTGTTTAATCCAGCTCACTTTGGTGTTTTGTCCCGCACGGAAGCCACTGAAGATGACCTTATTCATGGCATTGTCGGGAATACCGAAGTCCTGCCGGATAGTCCGGCTGACGGTCTCGGTTTTGGTCGGGGTCCGGGCCGTAATAAAATAAATATGATCGCCGCGTTTCAGGTGCATGGCGATCAGTTGTCTGGCCACCTGTTTCGGAATACTGAAGTCATCCCAGCCATTATTCATTTTCTGCCAAAACTGCGGATTATTCAGGTAAGCATCGCTACCCGGAGAAAACATCTGTTGCCCGCGATAAAAACCGGGAGTCGAATAGAGCAGGGTATCATCAATATCAAAACCGACGGCAATCGGAGGTTGTCCGCGCAGACTGTTTTCAATTTGCGGGACAGACACCCAGTGAACCGGCTGCTGGTGAGCGAGTTGAGCGACATTGACGCCCTGATACAGTGGAGGCTGGGGAGCGTCTTTGGCTTGCGCAAAAGGGCCGGTGATGACCAGTGAAAAAACACTCAGTGCCAGCAAACGTTTAACGGTATTCATTAACAGAGATCCTGATATTGTTAAATTCATCAATGAGATGGATATCTCTGATACCATTTTGTCCGGCGGACTGTAAAATATTTTTTCCTGATTTTATGACGGGGATCTTCAGCCATGTTTCTGTGTTAACCGACCAGATAAGAGGCCGTCGCAGTGGCAATATACTCCTGATCCTGATTATGTAACTCTACCCGGCTGACGGCTATTTTGTTGCCGCCACGCAGCAGTTGTGCGGTCGCGGTAAAGATGTCGCCCCGGCCCGGACGCAGGTAATCGACGCGTAAATCGATTGTCCCCATCCTTGAAAGACGTTGCCTGAGCTCTTCTTCGCTGATCATGTCCTGCCGGGTCAGTGCGTAGTTGACGCACACCAGGCCTGCGGCAACATCCAGCACCGACGCAATGACGCCGCCATGCACTATTTTTTGCAGGGCATTACCGGTCAGTGACGGTCTGTTCGGCAAAATCAGGGTCGCCTGCTGATCGTCCAGGTGCTGTAGTGTCAGTCCCAGCGCCTGATTAAAAGGCATGCTGTTGACGAAAATTTCACTCACCAGCAAACGCGCCTGGTGTTGAGTCAGATAGCGAAGAGACATGTTTTACCTGCGGCTTGAAATTCATCTGAGCAGTTTTGCATTAATTCACATATTATGCTGTTCCTGTACACCTTTCCAGGTGAAGATTTGTGGCCTTTTTTGCGGGTTTTTATCTGTGATAGCGCCATGTTTGTTGTTTTTGACGTTAGGGTGAAGTGTATGCGTTTATGTTATTTATGGGCGGTGGTCGCTCTGTTATCCCCTGTGCTGGTGCAGGCCGATGAGGCGACCATCAGTGATGTTCATGACAGTTCGGCGGTACGTGGCAGTATCATCGCGAATTTGCTCGAAAAACATGACAATGCATTTTTACTGTATCCGTATGAGAGCAATTATGTGATCTATACCGATACCAGTAATATGAATACTTCTGCGATCTCCAGCTATAGCTGGGCAGATAAAGCGAAAAAAGATGAATTAAAATTCCAGCTGAGCCTGGCGTTTCCTATCTGGCGCGGGATTGCCGGCGACAACTCTGTACTGGCGATGTCGTATACACAACGTTCCTGGTGGCAGATCTCTAATACCCGGGCATCATCACCTTTCCGTGAAACGAACTATGAACCACAACTCTTTGTCGGCTGGGCGACGGATTATCAGTTAGGTGACTGGACATTGCGCGACGTGGAGACGGGTTTCAACCATCAGTCTAATGGCCGCAGCGACCCGACGTCCCGAAGCTGGAACCGGGTATATGCCCGTTTAATGGCAAAAAATGGTAATATGCTGGCCGAGATTAAGCCCTGGTACCGTATCCCGGAAAGTGCGAACAGTGACGACAATCCGGATATTACTAAGTATATGGGCTATTACCGCGCAAAACTGGGGTATATGCTGGGCGACAGTATCTTCAGTGTTGAGGGTAACTATAACTGGAATAGCGGTTATGGCGGTGCATTGCTCGGCTGGAGTTATCCGCTGACCAACCATGTACGTTTCTATACCCAGGTATTCAGTGGCTATGGTGAATCTCTGATCGATTATAATCACCGTCAGACCCGGGTGGGTATCGGCTTTACGTTAAACGATTTATTCTGATTAATAAGTACAGGACATTTGTGACAACAACGGCAGTCATTCCGGCGCAGGAACAGGCAAAGCAGGTCCTGCAGGATATCTTTGGTTACCAGCAGTTCCGTCCGGGGCAGGAAGCGATAATCCATGCGGCTCTCGCCGGGCGGGATTGCCTGGTGATCATGCCCACCGGCGGCGGAAAATCCCTCTGTTATCAGATCCCCGCGCTGGTTAGCGAAGGGCTGACACTGGTGGTTTCGCCGCTGATCTCGCTGATGAAAGATCAGGTCGATCAGTTGCTGGCCAACGGGGTGATGGCGGCCAGCCTGAATTCCTCTCAGACCCGGGAAGAACAGCAGCAGATTTATGCTGACTGCCGGCAGGGGCGGATAAAACTGCTCTATGTCGCGCCGGAACGGCTGATGATGGAAAGCTTTCTCGATGCACTGTCACAGTGGCAACCGGCGATGCTGGCGGTCGATGAAGCGCATTGTATTTCCCAGTGGGGTCATGACTTCCGTCCGGAGTATGGCGCCCTCGGGGGGCTGCGTCAGCGTTTTCCCGGCCTGCGGATCATGGCATTAACGGCCACGGCAGATAACGCCACCCGCCATGATATTCTCCGGCAATTGCAGCTTGATGACCCGCTGGTACAGATCAGCAGTTTCGACCGCCCGAATATCCGCTATACCCTGCTGGAAAAATATAAACCCACCGAGCAGTTGCTGCGCTATGTGCAGGAGCAACGCGGAAAGAGTGGCATCATCTACTGCAACAGCCGGGCGAAGGTTGAAGATACCGCCGCCCGTTTGCAAAGCCGGGGGATCAGTGCCGGTGCTTACCATGCGGGGCTTGAGCCCGGGCAACGGGCCCATATTCAGGAGGCATTTCAGCGCGATGACCTGCAGGTCGTGGTCGCGACGGTGGCTTTCGGGATGGGGATCAATAAACCGAATGTCCGGTTTGTGGTGCATTTTGATATCCCGCGTAATATTGAATCCTATTATCAGGAAACCGGGCGTGCCGGCAGGGACGGATTGCCCGCCGAAGCGATGATGCTCTATGACCCGGCAGATATGGCCTGGTTACGGCGCTGTCTGGACGAAAAACCCCCGGGTGCGATGCAGGATATCGAAAGGCATAAACTCAACGCCATGGGCGCATTCGCCGAAGCACAGACCTGCCGGCGTCTGGTGCTGCTTAATTATTTTGATGAGGGGCGGCAACAGCCCTGCGATAACTGCGATATCTGTCTGGATCCTCCCCGCCAGTATGACGGGCTGGTGGATGCGCAGAAAGCGCTATCGGCTATCTACCGTGCCGGGCAACGTTTCGGCATGGGCTACATCGTCGAGGTGATCCGCGGGGCAGCCAGTCAGCGTATCAAAGACCTGGGGCATGACCAACTGCCGGTGTATGGCATTGGTCGTGAACACTCCCATGAACACTGGGTGAGTGTGTTACGGCAATTGATCCATCTGGGTCTGGTGACCCAGAATATCAGCCAGCATTCGGCATTGCAGCTGACCGAGGCGGCCCGGCCGGTCTTACGGGGCGAGGCTTCGCTGATGCTGGCCGTACCGCGCATGATGGTGGCTAAACCGAGGCCCGGGATGAGCCGGGTTCCGGGCGGTAATTACGATCGCAAATTGTTTGCCAAACTCAGAAAATTACGCAAAACCATCGCCGATGAAGAAAGCGTTCCTCCGTATGTGGTGTTTAACGACGCGACGCTGATTGAAATGACGGAGTTACTCCCGGTCACAGCCTCAGAAATGCTGAGTGTGAATGGCATCGGGCAACGTAAACTGGAACGCTTTGGCCGGCCATTTATGCAGATGATTAAACAGCATCTCAGCGATCATTAACTTTTTTCTTATCTATCGACTATTTCAGGAGTGACCGGCATGCTGATGTCGTTTCTAACCCTGGCTCTGGTGCAGTTACTTGCGCTGATGAGCCCGGGTCCGGATTTCTTTTTTATTTCAAGGGCCGCGGTGACCCGTTCTCCCCGGGAAGCCCTGATGGGGGTGCTGGGCGTGACGATGGGCGTGGCTATCTGGGCTGCGGTGGCTTTACTGGGCTTAAACCTGCTGCTGGAAAAAATGGCCTGGCTGCACAAACTGATTATGGCCGGTGGCGGGTTATACCTGATCTGGATGGGCTGGCAGCTCCTGCGCTCTGCACGACGCCAGCATAAGCACCCGGCGTCAGAGATTCCGGCTGAGCCTGTGGTCACAGCACAGCAGGGGAAAACGTTCCTGCGCGGGTTACTGACCAATCTGTCGAACCCGAAAGTGGTTATCTATTTCGGCAGCGTCTTTTCACTGTTTGTCGGCGAGGATGCCAGTGCATTACAACGCGGGGGAATTTATGCCCTGATCCTGCTGGAGACGCTGGGCTGGTTTTTACTGGTCGCAACGGTGTTTGCGTTACCCTGGATGCGCCTGAAGTATCAGCAGATGGGCAAATGGCTGGATGGTGTGGGGGGCGTGCTGTTCACCGCGTTCGGCCTGCATCTGATACTGACCCGTTAATCGTGCCGGGCCTGCGTCATCTGCAGGCCCGGGAGTCACGTCAGATCCCTCGCCGGGCAGAGGCCAGCACGACGCCGATGGCAATAAAAACACTGCCAAAGATCCGGTTAAGCAGCTGCATCTGCCGTGGGCCTTTGATCCAGCGGGAAATCCGCGTCGCCAGCAGGGCGTACCCTTGCATCACCAGAATATCGACCGTGATGGTGGTCACTCCCAGCACCAGATACTGAAGGATCAGTGGCTGGTGCGGTAAAATAAACTGCGGAAACAGGGCGGCCAGGAAAACGATACTCTTAGGGTTAGTCAGATTTACCAGCAGAGCACGTTTATACACTTTGCCTTTTGACGTGACTTTCGCCACCGCATTCAGGTCAATAGCACCTTTGGTTCTCCACTGCTGGATCCCAAGCCAGATAAGATAAGCCGCACCGGCCCATTTCAGAATTTCAAACGCCAGCGTGGAGTGTGAAAACAATGCCCCCAGACCGATCCCGACCAGAATAATGTGAACAGCCAGCCCGCTCTGCAGCCCGGCGATTGCAATCTGTGTTTTTTTATAGCCGTGGCTTATCCCGGTACTCATGGTGTTAATGGCACCGGACCCCGGGGAAAGGCTCAGCAGGGTAGTGGTCAGCAGGTAAGTGATCCACCATTCAAGGGTCATTGATATCGCTCCATTCATCAGCAGAAGAGCGATAGAATACGTTATAATCTCCGGCGACGATACTGTCATTGAGTCGTTTGAGAGTGATGTGAAAACGCCGAAGGAAGAGTCATGAAACAGCTTACGCAACGCTGGTTGCACCGTGAAAAAGAGTTTTCGGCGTTTATAAACGGTCCCTTACTCCATTTCTGGCGCCGTCGTCAGGAAAGATCCTTTCAGGGTAAGGACGCACTGAAGATACGTTATGTCAGTTTTACGTCACCGAACCACCGCAGGGCTGTGCTGATTGCCCCGGGCCGGATTGAAAGTTACATCAAATATCCTGAAGTTGCCTACGATCTCTTCCAGTGTGGCTATGATGTTTTCATTATTGATCACCGCGGGCAGGGCCTTTCCGACAGGATGCTGGAAGATTCACATCCCGGCCACGTAGAGAATTTTTCAGATTACGTGGATGATTTGGAAACCCTCTGTGAAAGAGAGCTGGCCGGCAGTCATTATCTGCAAAAGTTTGCGCTGGCACATTCCATGGGCGGCGCCATTCTGACATTGTTACTGCGGCGGCAACCTGAGCTATTTGATGCCGTCGCCTTAGTGGCTCCGATGTTTGGGATTGTCCTGCCGATGCCGGAGTGGATGGCAGAACGTATCCTTAACTGGACTGAGACCCGTACAGGATTACGGGAAGGCTTTGCCCTGGGAACCGGCCGCTGGCATGCCGCGCCGTTTGCAGTCAATACCCTGACGCACAGTCGTGTTCGCTATCAGCGTAATCTCCGGTTTTATGCGGATCTGCCGGCATTACAGGTGGGCGGCCCTACGGCTCACTGGGTGAGAGAGAGTATCAATGCCGGCCGTGAAATACTGCGCGATGCTGCACAGCTCACCACTCCGATGCTTATACTGCAGGCAGAGGAGGATCTGGTGGTAGAAAATCAGGCGCAGAATGACTTCTGTGCGGCAAGACGGCAGGCCGGTTTCCCGTGTGAAGGGGAAACACCGCAAATTATCCCGGGAGCCCGTCATGAAATATTATTCGAAAAAGACGAGATGCGCGCCCGGGCGCTGAATTTTATTGTCAGTTATTTTGACCGTTTCAGGTCAGCTGAACACCCTGCTATGACACAATTACCTCCGGATATTCCGGCCTGATGCTAAAAAAGAGGTTTTCATGTATCACATCGTCGCCTCCGACCTGGACGGAACGCTGCTTTCCCCCGACCATTCGCTTTCTGATTACACCCATGAAATTCTTCAGAAACTGACCCGTCAGGGCATCAACTTTGTGTTTGCGACCGGGCGGCATCATATCGATGTCGCACGGATGCGAAACAAGCTGGATATTGATGCATATATGATCACCTCTAATGGTGCCAGGGTACACGACACCGCAGGTAATCTGATCTTTGCTCATAATCTCGATCAGGACATCGCCCGCGATCTGTATGAGCTGCAATACTCGTCAGACACTATCCTGACTCAGCTTTACCGTAATGATGAATGGTACCTCAGCCGTGACAGCGAAAAAGAGAGCGCCTATGTGCGGGAATCCGGTTTCCGGTATCAGCTCTATCAGCCAGGGGTGCTCGACACCGAAGGGATCAGTAAGGTCTTTTTCAGCGGAGATGATCATGAGGCGCTGACGGTACTTGAACAGGCCATCGCAGCCCGCTGGGGTGATCGCGTCAATGTGAGTTTCTCACTACCGAGCTGTCTGGAGGTCATGGCCGGAGGGGTATCTAAAGGCCATGCGCTGGATGAGGTTGCGCGGCGTCTTGGCAAGACCTTACAGGACTGTATCGCTTTCGGTGACGGGATGAACGATAAAGAGATGCTGAGTATGGCAGGTAAAGGCTGCATCATGAGTAATGCACATCAGCGCCTGATGGATGTATTACCGGAGCTGGAAATTATCGGTAGTAACGCGGACGATGCCGTGCCGCATTATCTGCAGACACTCTATCGCGTGTAAATCGCAGCGGCAGGCCTCACCGGCGAGTGAAAGACCGGTGAGGTACAGGCGGTCCTGATGTCTGGTGTCAGCGATGGCTGAGTCGCCGTTTGTGTCTTTTCTCACTGATTGTCGTCAGTCTCATTAATACTACAGTGAGTCCATCTTCGTCGATCATGGGTATAAATCCCCGTTCCCGGTCAACAACGTCGGCGGTATAACCGACGATGGCACTGGCAGCGACAGATCCGCCCGGATAACTCAATGCCAAACATTGATATCAAAATAGGTGATTTTGCCGCAGTGTGATCCGGGAGTCAGTGCCCGGTGACGGATACCGGGCGCTATTCGTCGGGAGTTAGTTGTCCACACCGTTCTTCAACGGCGCCGGAAAGGAAGCATCCCGGACAAAAGGCAGTTGCTCGCAGGCATGCTGGCGGGATGAGCGGATAAAGGCATCAATCACCGGCTGGCGTTGCTCTCCGTCACGGACGGCGGCATATAAACGACTCCAGATCCCCTCGCCTGGCGTCCGGGTGACCACCAATTGCTGACGTTCAAAACTTTCAACTACCCAATGGGGCAGGGCGGCAATCCCCATCCTCGCGGCAACCATCTGGATCAGCAGCAGGGTATTATCCACGCTTTTCAGTGACGGACTGACCCCCGCCGGTTGCAGAAAATGACGCCAGATATCCATACGCTGACGTTGTACCGGGTAAATTAACAGCGTCTCATCGGCCAGATCTTCCGGGGTGATCACTGCCTTGCCGGCCAGAGGGTGGTCCGGCGCCATCACCAGCCTGACTTCAAAATCGAATAACGGGGAATAATGTAACCCGCTGCGGGGCAGAATATCTGAGGTGAGTACGATATCCAGTTCCCCCTGTTGCAGCGCCGGCTGAGGGTCAAAGGTTACGCCGGATTTAAAATCCACGACGACCTGAGGCCAGCTGCTGCGAAAGTTATCCAGTGCCGGAGTCAGCCACTGGATACAACTGTGGCACTCAATAGCAATGCGTAATGTGGTCTGGTGCGGTTCATGGCATGCCTGCAGTGCCTGCTGGATTTGCGGCAGTACCTGCTCCGCCAGCTGCAGCAGAATTTCTCCCTGCGGGGTAAAGCGTAGCGGCTGGCTTTTACGGACAAATAACCGGAAGCCAAGACGTTGTTCCAGGTCACTGAACTGGTGAGACAGTGCTGACTGCGTCTGATGTAATTGTGCTGCGGCACCTGCCAGTGAGCCAGTCGTCCTGAGAGCCTGCAATGTTTTCAGGTGCTTAATCTCGATCATGAGAGACCTTCATGTGAAGTTGAATAATTTGCGCTTGTGGATATTACAGTACCTGCTGATTATAGATGTGTAAACATCTGGACGGCTAAACATCTGAAAAACATTCTCAGAGCTCCGAATGTACTGGCAGGCAACACTTTCTGCCTTGCCGGAAACGCTAGGATTGAGACAGATGTCCCTAAAAGCCTTTAACTGACAGGAATTGAATGCCATGACGATTCAGAACCACACTCTCGGATTTCCACGCGTCGGACTGCAGCGCGAACTGAAAAAAGCGCAGGAAAGCTACTGGGCGGGTAAATCCACCCAGCAGGACTTACTGGAAACCGGCCGTGAACTGCGTGCCCGCCACTGGCAGCAGCAGAAAGACGCCGGTGTTGATATTGTTCCTGTCGGTGACTTTGCATGGTATGACCATGTACTGACGACCAGCCTGCTGCTGGGTAACGTGCCGGCACGTCACCGTAACGCAGACGGGTCTGTGGATCTGGATACCTTATTCCGTATCGGTCGTGGCCGTGCACCGACCGGCGAACCTGCAGCCGCTGCAGAAATGACCAAATGGTTTAACACCAACTATCACTACATGGTGCCGGAATTCACCCAGGGTCAGTCATTCAAACTGACATGGACGCAACTGCTGGACGAAGTGGATGAAGCGCAGGCACTGGGTCACAAAGTGAAACCCGTACTGCTGGGTCCTGTGACCTATCTGTGGCTGGGTAAAGTCAAAGGTGAACAGTTTGACCGTTTATCTCTGCTGAACGATATCCTGCCGGTCTACCAGCAGGTGCTGGCAGAGCTTGCAAAACGTGGCGTTGAGTGGGTACAGATTGATGAACCTGCACTGTCACTGGAACTGCCTGCAGAATGGCTGGCAGCCTTCAAACCGGCTTACGATGCGCTGCAGGGACAAACCAAACTGCTGCTGACCACCTATTTTGACAGCATCGGTCAGAACCTGTCTGTGATCCGCGAACTGGCGGTGCAGGGTCTGCATGTTGACCTGGTACATGGCCGCGACGATATCCAGGCACTGAATGCACAATTACCGGAAGCGTGGTTACTGTCTGTCGGTGTGATTAACGGACGTAACGTCTGGCGTGCTGACCTGAGCCGCTGGTTTGAACGTCTGCAGCCTCTGGTGTCACAGCGTAAAAATCTGTGGATTGGTACATCCTGTTCACTGCTGCACAGCCCGATTGACCTGAGCACCGAAACCCGTTTGGATGAGGAAGTGAAAAGCTGGTTCTCATTCGCACTGCAAAAATGTGGTGAGCTGTCACTGCTGAGCACTGCACTGAATAATAACGACCCGGCATCGCTGGAAAGCTGGAGTGCGCCGATCCGTGCCCGTGAAAAATCTTCACGTGTCCACAACAGCGCGGTGGGTAATCGTCTGAAGGCGATCACTGCGAAAGACAGTCTGCGTCAGCACGACTATCAAACCCGTGCGAAAGCACAGCGTGAACGTTTCAATCTGCCGGCATGGCCAACCACCACCATCGGTTCATTCCCGCAGACGACTGAAATCCGTGGTCTGCGTCTGGACTTTAAACAGGGTCGTCTGGACGGTAACAATTACCGTACCGGGATCGCCGAACATATTAAACAGGCGATTGTTGAGCAGGAGCGTCTGGGTCTGGATGTTCTGGTTCACGGTGAAGCGGAACGTAACGACATGGTGGAATATTTCGGTGAGCACCTGGACGGTTTCGTCTTTACCCAGAATGGCTGGGTACAGAGCTACGGTTCACGTTGTGTGAAACCGCCGGTCATCATCGGTGATATCAGCCGTCCGGAAGCGATCACTGTCGAATGGGCTAAATATGCACAGTCGCTGACCGACAAGCCAGTAAAAGGCATGCTGACAGGTCCTGTGACTATCCTGTGCTGGTCATTCCCGCGTGAAGATGTGAGCCGTGAAGTGATTGCTAAGCAGATCGCATTAGCCTTACGTGACGAAGTGGAAGATCTGGAAAAAGCCGGTATCGGTATCATCCAGATTGATGAACCGGCCCTGCGTGAAGGTCTGCCTCTGCATCAGTCTGACTGGGCGGCGTATCTGGAGTGGGCGGTTGATGCCTTCCGTCTGAATGCTGCGGTCGCGCAGGATGATACCCAGATCCATACTCACATGTGTTACTGCGAGTTCAACGACATCATGGACTCGATTGCAGCCCTGGATGCGGATGTTATTACGATTGAAACGTCACGTTCAGATATGGAACTGCTGGAGTCTTTCAAAGAGTTCGAGTATCCGAATGAAATCGGTCCGGGTGTTTACGATATTCACTCACCGAACGTCCCTGATGTGGCGTACATGGAAAACCTGTTACGCAAAGCGGCACAACGTGTTCCGGTAGAACGTCTGTGGGTTAACCCGGATTGTGGCCTGAAAACCCGCGGCTGGCCTGAAACGCGTCAGGCACTGGCCAACATGGTTGAAGCAGCGAAAAATCTGCGTGGCGAATCTGCCTGAGTAATGAAGTAATAATCTGGTGTTGAACGTTTTGGGGCACATACTCTGTGCCCCCTTTTTTTGTCCGTAAAACGGTGCCCCCCGGGCGTGTCGGGCGACAGGATCCAGGGGGGCGTCTCCGGCCCGGGAGACGGGAGTATCGTCACGGTGCAGGCCGGGGATAACGTCGTCCAGCAATGGCACGGGATTAAGAGCCAATCGATGGGGCTTCTGCCAGGCATTGAATAACAGAATAATTCACGGGTACCGGTCAACGACAGGGAGCGGTCAAACGGTAGCCACTTCCGGGCGCGTAACGCATTGCAATATCGGTGGCTAACCGCGAACCGGGCCCGGTGAAGTGAGGACGGCAACCCGGTCTGCCGCAGCAGGCAGAGCAGGGTAAAGTGACATTCGGGCACAGAAGCTGTGCCCGTCAGGCAATGAAAGCCAGCAGGAGGCCGTGAGAACTCAGAGGGTGAGAGAGACTCTGTCAGCGACCTTTCTTTTTACGTCCCGGCTGCGTAAAACGTTTACGGGACGAGGTATTCCCGGCCGTTTTCGCGCCACCCCCCGGGGGAGCAACCGCAGGCCGTCTGACGGCGCCTGGTGCGGCGGTCGCCGGTTTTTTGGCAGGGGAGGTTTTCGACTGCCCGCTTTTTTTCTGTTCGGCGGGGGCCAGAGAGGAAGAGTTCTCAAGCAGCCGGAATAAGTCGATGAGCTCGTCATCGGTCAAATCACGCCATTCCCCCTGCGGCAGTCCTTTCAGGCTGACGTTCATAATCCGGGTGCGTTCGAGTTTGGTGACTTCATAACCGAAATGCTTACACATTCTGCGGATCTGGCGGTTCAGCCCCTGTACCAGGGTGATGCGAAACACCATCGGGGCTTCTCTCGAGACCTTACACTTCTTCGTTACGGTACCCAGCATTGGCACGCCGGCCGCCATCCCGCGAATAAATTCATCGGTGACCGGTTTATTCACCGTGACCACATACTCTTTTTCGTGATCGTTACCGGCCCGTAAGATCTTATTCACCAGATCCCCATGGTTGGTCAGAAAAATCAGGCCCTGGGAATCTTTATCCAGCCGGCCTATCGGGAAGACGCGTTTACTGTGGTTGACGAAATCAACGATATTGTCTTTTTCGTTTTCTTCCGTTGTACTGATGATCCCTACCGGCTTATTCAGCGCAATCAGTACCAGGTCTTCTTCATCACGGGGTTCGATCAACTGACCATTCACCCTGACCACATCTCCGGCGTACACCTGCGCACCCACCGCGGCACGTTTACCGTTAATAAAAACATTTCCCTGTTCAATATAGCGGTCGGCATCGCGGCGTGAGCAGATACCGCTCTCGCTGATATATTTATTCAGGCGAATGGATGAGTTGGACAGCATGAATTCTCCGAAAAAAGCGGACTATACCTCAGCCTGCCGGTGCTTAAAACAGGAGATCGCATACAAATGATGGATCGATCGCCTGTCAGACTTCGACAGGCTTCCGGCAGTTCCTGAAAAGTGTAGGGTTCCGGCGTGACTGCATGTCTCAGGCCGGTTTTTTTCTAGCCGGTTTTTGCAGCTCTTTTTGTGTCGCGCAGGCCAGGATATTGCCTTTTTTACATCCCTGACGTGCATACTGCAATGCTTTGCGGCTATTCTTGTCTACGCCGCGGCCGAAACGGTACATATTTGCCAGATAGAGCATGGCATTGCCATCTCCGGCCTGGGCGCCTTTTTCATACCAGCGGTGAGCTTCGCTATAACTTTGTGTCACGCCATAGCCATTTTCGTACAGATGACCGATAGCCTGCGGGGCTTCGGGAGCATTCAGTGCCAGGGCTTTCTGATAGAAATCCATCGCACGGGTATAATTATCACCGCCGCGTAACTCATAGATTGAGCCCGCCGAAATACAGTCTTCCGCCACTTTGCCCTGATCACACTGCTGAATGTGTGACTGTAGGATTTTTTCAGACTGACGGTCCTGTAAACTTTCATGCCCCCGGGGCCAGATCCCGTCGAAAAAGTGCCCCATAGTACTGCAGCCGGTCAGATTAAGCGTGATCACTGCAATGCAGAGCGTAAGGGTTTTTTTCATAATACATTCCTGTCCGTGCCCGTAAAAAGAAACCCTGTGTTTTTCACAGGGGCAGGGAGCCATGCCCGATACCTTCTCAGTTTATCCTCTCTGCCGGCAGCATGTATCAGCGTCTGTCTGAATTTCAGACAATGACGCATATCAGGTAAGCGTCGCGGGATCACGGCCCCCGGGGGGCCGGGTCCGCTGGCGACAGATAGCGTTGAAACCAGGCCAGCATCTGGTGCTGTAGCCCGTTGGACTGGCCGGCTGCCGGAACCGGCCATGCGCTGGCGGTCTCCGGGCAGATAATCAGCTCTCCCGGCTGACCGGCAGCCTTCAGCGCCTGGCGCATTAGTGCAATTTCTTCGTGAGTGATAGCGGTATCCTGTGCGCCATAGAGTCCCAGTACCGGCGCCGTCAGCTTTCCGGCTGCATCCAGCGGTGTCAGCGGCTGCTGAAGACTGATTGCCGGGCGCAGTGGTGCATTCCAGACGACGGCTGCCCGAAGTTGCGGATTATGGGCCGCATACAGCCAGCCGATGCGCCCTCCCTGCCCGAAACCGGTCAGGCCCAGCCGGCGTAAATCCCCGCCATGGCCGACGGCCTGGTTAGCCACAAAGTCCAGAGCAGAAAAAATCTGGTTATCTGTCAGAGTACCGGCGTCTGGTGTTTCTGTCTGCTGGCCGGCGAACAGCGCCGGAGCAAATGCCAGATAGCCGGCCTCCGCCAGCTGACGACATATTGCATGCAGCATCTCTTCATTGACCAGATGGTCATACACGACCAGGATAATGGGCAGCGGTTCGCTGTGCTGTTCAGGGCTAGCCATCAGTACTGTCGAAACAAGGCTATTCCCGGAGTGCCTGCCTGCCCGTAAAGGGGTGTCTTGCCCGGCAAAGTTGAGCTGGCGGATAAGGGTCGTCATGAAAACCTCCAACGGATTGATGGGGTGAGCACTCATCTCTTTTGACAAAGTATAGCGTTCAGGTTGAAATGCGACCCGGACTTCCCCGCAGCGGAAGTCCTTAAGAGCAGAATGACGGGTAATTACGGCCGGATGACAACACCTTGTATTTTCCGATTGTTCAGTGCAAATGCATTACGCATTTTTCCGGTGCTGTAGAGACAGTCCAGTTGCAATGAGTGCAGCTGTGCCAGCGTTTGTTCCCGGGTAAACCTGGACTGATAAATCTCCTGCTCTACGTTCAGCAAATCAAGAAGCGGACGAGTCCCTAGCTGTAAATATTGTTGCTCGTACAGGTCGCGGGTTTTTTCACCTAACGTTTCCTGCCTTTCCTGAACACTTAATGTCTGGTAAAGGTTCAGGGCCTGCTCCTGAGATTCTGTTAGCTTCTGGTCTGCTTCCAGCTGTGCGAGGCGAATGGCTGCACGCGCGGACTCAAGTGTTTGTATTGCCGCATCACGGCTGGCAGTAAGGCCGCCTCCCTGATACAACGGCATTTCAAGTTTAACCCAGGCTGAATATTGGGTCTTATTCAGGTCCCGGCTGTCTGAGTAGTTATTATTCAGATAATGTGTCACCTGAGGTTCCAGAGACAGTGTCGGTCTCATCTGAGCATTAGCATTATCCAGGTCAGCCTGAGCCTGATTTCTTTGCGCGAAAGCGGCCAGAACCGAAGGGATTTCCCGGTAATCAATTTGCCGGACATTACAGGCGTCGGTCAGTGCAGAAGGGAGGGTATCCGCAACCTGGCTCACAGGACCGGTTCCCATATCCGTTGCGAGTGTTGCCCGCCAGCGCTGCAGGGCTGACTGGTATTGCATCAGGGTGGCTCTGGCCCCTTCAATACGGGTATTGGTTTGTACAACATCAGATAACGAACTTGCCCCGGCAGTATTGCGTTGCTGAATCAGGGTGCCGATATGTTGTAACGCGGAGAGTTGCTGTTGTGCAATAGTGACCAGCTTTTGATAACCCTGAACCTGAACAACTGCACTGGCAGTATCATGAGCCACCTGGTCGATACTTACCATCACATTGGCTTGCTGCTGAGCTAACCCAGCATTCGCGGCCCTGACTGAACTCGATACCTTTCCAAAATCATAAAGCATCTGAGAAACGGACAGTACCAGCGAAGGAGAATAGCCTGCGTTGACGTAACTGTTTGAGTAGCCATTATTCATACCCGCGCTGACCTGAGGATAGTATTTGGCTTTTGCCTGATCCACTTTAGCCGCTTGCTGGAACAATTTACCCACAGCCTGGCCGATAGCCGGGTGCCATTGTTCCGCTTGCTGAACGGCATAATTCATATCCGGGATACCGGATGCCGGAGGCGGTGGTGTGTTTGTAATGGTATCACTGAGGTCGGGTAATGATTGTTGGTCTTCAAGGGCTTGTGTATTTATATCTCCGGCCGTGGCTGCAGTATCTGCCTGCGCCTTAAATATCGTTACTGTTGTCATCAGGAAAAGAGGAGATAATACTCTTAAAATTAGGTGCTTACTTGATTTCATTGATTTATACCTATTATTACTTAAGCACAACTTTGTTTAAATTATCTATGCAATTATAAATTCTAACGACATGTTACATTTTCGCATTGATAACGCACACAGTATGGCGTACGAAAGAAATCACCACTCTATGTTGTATTTTCAAGCCAGTACCTGAACCTTTACCGGGTTCAGCATATCGCCTTCTTACTTAAAAAAAATACATGCACTTTTAACTGAAGGCCAGTGTATTCGTTCTGATGATGATTGTTTTTCCTTTTTTACTTATGTTTTCTTGTTGTTTTTTTATTGTTTTATTTTTGTTAATTAAACCCCGGTTAGTTATAAATTACCTGCGTGATACCTATAAAATAAATCAATAACAATAGGTAATAACTATCAGGATGCCCTGCTATTTTATGTTACCCGTGTTGTATATTACTCTGACTTTGCCTACTCTATCTGTAATTTATCTTAATAATCACTCAATAGTATTATCCTGGGTGACATTACCTTCCTGAACAGTGAAAAAATTATATAAATATGAAAAACTTATCTCTTTCAACAGCTGTTGTGATCAACAAAAGTGATGGATTATCAAAAAGTGTTAACATTGATAATCTGGTCCTGTCAGGGTCGTCAGTCGTTAAACTGCATATTGATCCTGCAACTGTTAGATCATTTGAACGGCATGGAAATGATTTAACAATTGTAATTAACGACGGGCATCGTATTGTCATTAAAAACTTTTTTATCCATGAGAATGATTCACACCGTAATGAATTAATTCTTGAGGATGGTGCAGGGGTTTATTGGTGGGGGCAATACACTTCGCCCTGGACATCTTTTACCTTCACCGAAATTGAATGGCATGATGGCTTACCTATTTTTGCTGGTCTTGCCGGGGCAGGTTTGCTGGGCCTTGCTGCATTGCTTGCAGGGGGTCATGGACACAGTGATCACGGAGGGGCAGAGAGCGGGCATTCCTCAGCGCCCCTGACTGCCACTGCACAACCGCTATCAACGAATAAAGGCACCGCTGTTGGAGGGAAAATTACGGTTCAGGATCCCGACACTGATGCGATTAGATATACGCTGGACATTAAGCCTTCTCACGGCACGGTTGAACTGCATAACGATGGCAGCTACACCTTTACACCGGCTTCAGGTTTCTCGGGGCAGGACTCTTTTACCGTTTTAGTCCGGGATGCTAATGGTGCGACCGTCCCTGTCAATATTCCGGTTACCGTAAATGTCGGTGCCGTTGATGATATGGCTGTCGCAAAAGAGAACACCCCGGTGAGCGGTAATGTGCTGAGTAATGACACGGATAAAGAGAGTGATCCGGTGAAGGTAACGCAGTTCACGGTCGACGGGCAGACACTGAAAGCCGGTGAAACCGCTACGATCAGCGGTGTCGGCACCCTGACCATCGGCAGTGACGGGGCGTATACCTTTACCCCGGTGAGCGGTTATACCGGCGCGGTACCGTCCGCCAGCTATACCATTACCGACGGGCATACTTCCTCTTCGGCCACCCTGAGTTTCAGTGCCATCAACACGCCGCCGGTGGCCAATGATGACACGGCAACCGCGCAGGAAAACACCCCGGTCAGCGGCAATGTGCTGACCAACGACACCGATAAAGACGGCGACACCCTGACGGTGACGCAGTTCACCGTCGACGGGCAGACACTGAAAGCCGGTGAAACCGCCACGATCAGCGGCGTCGGCACCCTGACCATCGGCAGTGACGGGGCGTACACCTTTACCCCGGTGACCGGTTATACCGGCGCGGTACCGTCCGCCAGCTATACCATTACCGACGGGCATACTTCCTCTTCGGCCACCCTGAGTTTCAGTGCCATCAACACACCGCCGGTGGCCAGTAATGACACGGCAACCGCGCAGGAAAGCACCCCGGTCAGCGGCAATGTGCTGACCAACGACACCGATAAAGACGGCGACACCCTGACGGTGACGCAGTTCACCGTCGACGGGCAGAC
>NZ_JAERJR010000025.1 GCF_018257515.1 Tatumella sp. JGM118 | reverse complement strand
GGGCAGGCTTGTCGCCAGGCCCGGAGTGCAGAGGGCGCGGCCCTGCGCCCTTTGCCCGGTCGCCCCCGGCGGGGCTTGGGCAGCATGCCCGACAATAAAGCGAACGGAATATTCACCGCGCTGAGAATAAAAAACCACAGATAAACGGAATACTCACCACCCTGAGATAAAAAACCTGATCCGGTTTTCCCCGGATCCCTTACCCTTTTGGCAGAAAACGCCCATAGACTGTCATCAGTTTACGCGTGACACCGTTCGTCCAGCCAAAACCATCCTGCAACGGATATTCCCCCCCGCCACCAGGCCGGGAGTGTTCACTGCTGATATCGTACTTTTCAACCAGCTTGTGATGCTGCGAATAAAAATGAGTGACGGTTGTCAGCCAGTTCACGGCAATATCACGGGCGAGTGCGGTTTCGCCATAAGCATTCAGCCCCTCAATCGCCATCCACTGCAGCGGGGCCCAGCCATTAGGTTTATCCCATTGCTCTCCGCTATCTATGGTCGATGAAACCAGACCGCCTTTGGTCAGCAATAATCTGCGTAGTTCAGCCGACACCCGCTTCGCCTGAGCCGGACTGGCCATACCCGTGAACAGCGGTACAGCAGCCGCCGCTGAAAAGGAGCCAAAGGTACTGCGTCGCCAGTCATAGTCACGATAAACCCCGTCAATATCATCCCAGAGATAACGATCCATCGCCTTACGCCGGGCATCTGCTTTTAACTGCCAGGCCCGCGAGGTGAGAATTTCCCCTTCATCTTCGGCCAGACGAACGATGGTCGTTTCGAGTTTATACAGTAACGCATTCAGATCGACGGGAATAAACTGGGTGGTACGGATACTGGCCAGCCGGTTGGGATCCCTGAGCCAGCGTGATGAATAATCCCAGCCGGAAGCCGCACCGGCCCGTAAATCCCGGTAGACCTCACCAGGCGGGCGGCCTGAAAATTTTGCCGTTGCTATATCTTCCCGCCAGGACTCATCCCTTGGTGTGTCCCTGTCGTCCCAGTAGCGGTTGAGTAACGAACCATCGGGCATCCGCACCACATGCCGGTAGGCCTGGTGTGGCAGCAGGGCACCGGCACCATCCATCCAGTATTCATGTTCACGAATTAAATGCTGCAGGTAATGGGTACTGCCGGGTAATCCTGCTTCTTCAAATAATTCGACCATCAGCGCAAATACCGGCGGCTGGGAACGGCTCAGATAATATGTCCGGTTACCGTTGGGGATATGGCCATAATTCTCAATCAGCCAGGCGAAGTTATCAGCCATATCCCTGAGCAGATCTGTTCTGCCGCTTACCGGTAAGCCCAGCATTGTGAAGTAGGAATCCCAGTAATAAACTTCACCAAAACGCCCCCCCGGAACAAGGTAAGGTTTAGGCAACGGCAGCAACGATGAAAATGGCTGATGCTGACGGGGTTCCCGGACCAGTACCGGCCACAGATCGTCGATATGCTGGCTGATGGGCTTATCCGTCTGCTGGTGGTGATACACACCGTGGTCGGAGGGCGGAGTAAAATGCTCTGCGACAAAATCCGCAAGGTCGAACTTTTTCCCGCTCCGGCGCAACTTGCGGTAGAGAATAAGAATATCCAGCGGATCACCTTTCGGTGAGCAGTCGGCAAAGGTCTTACTGTCCGGAAAGATATGGGCATTTTGCACATGCTCAAATAGCTCAAGATAACGATCCGAAGGTGTCAGGGCATCGGCGGCAGGCAGCCCTTCGATGATCCCGGGTTCGGGTTCGTAATCATCCATCCCCTCCAGCCAGAGCTCGTAAGGGTCGTCATGGATTCCTGTGCTCCCGGTCTCCGGGAATTCCGGCAGGGTTTGCTGTTGTTTGTTTGATAAAGTGATAATTGCCTCCTCGCCTTTGCCCGGGAAAACTGGTCAATTCATAAACATTAAGTATAGACAATCCTGAAAAGGCACAGCGCGAAGCACGAAAAAGTACGTAAATTACGTAAATAAAGGTGATGAAAGACAGGCACCGCCCCGGACGGCGCCTGTGAATATCAGACGGTCAGCGATTCAGTAATGGTGTGAGCAAAAGGCGTAGTGGGGCGGCCAATCAGGTGGCTGAGGGTTTTTCCGGAATCATAGAGCCCTCCGGCGGCTGCCCCGGCATCAGAATCTGCCAGCATCTCCGCAAGTGGCGAGGGTAATCCGGCCTGTTTAAGCGCATCAGCAAAGGCCGTGGGTGAGAGATTAACGTAGTCGACCTTTTCACCCGCCTGACGGGTAATTTCTTCACTGAACTGAGCCAGTGTATAAGCACTGTCCCCGGCCAGTTCGTATATTTTTCCTGCCTGGTCATCGGCGGTAATGACTCTGACTGCCGCCTCTGCGTAATCCTGGCGGGAGGCTGAGGCAATTTTCCCGTCTCCGGCAGCACCGATAAAAGCGTGATGGGTGAGTGCAGGAGCGATACTGGCAGCATAGTTTTCGGTATACCAGCCATTACGCAGCAGCGCATAACCGATACCGGAGTCTGCCAGTCGGGCTTCCGTTGCACGGTGTTCAGCCGCAAGACCCAGCGGAGAAGTATCCGCATGCAACAGGCTGGTATAAGCGATAAATTTTACTCCGGCTTTCACCGCAGCCTCTATCACTGCGGCATGCTGAGCCTCCCGTTGACCTACCTCACTGGACGAGATCAGCAATAGTTTTTCGACACCCTGTAATGCCGGGAGCAGTGTTTCCGGACGGTTATAGTCGGCTTCCCGTAAGGTAACCTCGCGGGGAAGTTTCTCTGCAGCCACGGAGGGCTGGCGAACCAGAGCAATGATATCTCCGGCTGTATTTTCTTTCAGTAACTGATGAATCACTTTACGGCCTAACTGACCGGTTGCTCCGCTGATAGCAATCATAAGACCTCACTGAGTAATAATAAGGATGACAGAGGGTCACTATAAAATTTAAACTTACTTTTAGTAAGTACTTACAAAAAGGTTAGTGGAAAAATGGCCAATACGCTGCAACAGAAATATGTCCGCGGAGAGTTACTGAATGCTAACTGTCCGTCCCGCGATATGCTGAAACGGGTAACCAGTCGCTGGAGCGTGCTGGTGCTGCTGGCCCTTAAACAGGACACACTGCGCTTTAGTGAACTCAGACGTAAGATAGGCGGCGTCAGCGAACGAATGCTGGCTCAGACACTACGCCATATGGAGCAGGACGGTTATATCCGGCGTAAGGCCTATGATGTCGTCCCCCCGCATGTTGAATACTGGCTGACCCCGCTGGGATATGAGGCCGAAAGAAAAGTCATCGGTCTGGCTGACTGGCTGGAAGAGAATGTTTCGGTAATACAGCAGCATCGGGATAATTTTTCCCGTGAGCATGGCGTGCCGGAACAGGACTGATCAGGGCACGTTTCCCGGGGTGATAACCATATTCAGTAAGACAGGCAAAAAATGCGATCGCGTATGTCGGGAAGGTTATTATTTATCACATTGATTCAATAGGTGATTTTTTTATTTTTTCGCAGGTGTGACGTCTGCTTATTGGCCGGAAACCGATTTTTTTCTTGCAGTAAAGATATATCATGGATAGATTACTGAAATTGCAAATGAGAATCATTCCATTTCCAGGCCTTTCTGCGCGAGAGGCTGAAGACCTTTGAATCGGGAGAACTTTATATGTCTGATGTACTATCCTCAGGACGTGCGCTACCAAAGCGGGTAAAAAATGAATTACGTTTTCGTCAGATTACCGTCAGTGATAAGCGGCTGATTGCCGGAAAATTCTGGCGGATTGAATTTACCAGCGAAGAACTGGCGGGTTACCACTCCCCGGGGTTTGATGACCATAGTAAGATTTTCTTCCCTGATCCGGAAACCGGGCAGTTACGCTTACCGGAAATCACCGAAGAGGGGATCGTCTGGCCGGGCGGTGAACGCCCGGCAGCCAGGGACTATACCCCGCTGTTTTTCGACGGGAAATCGCGGCTGACACTGGATTTTTATCGCCATGAAAAAGGTATCGCCAGCGACTGGGCAGAAAACGCCAAAGCCGGGGATACGCTGGCGGTTGGCGGGCCTCGTGGATCACTGATCGTGCCGGCAGATTACCGGGTTCAGTTGTTCGCCTTTGACGAAACCGGTCTGCCTGCGTTACAGCGCCGCCTGGCAGAAACCCGCGCTGAAAAGCTTATCCTGCTGGCCTTTACCGATGAATCGCTGGTAAAAAGCTATCTGCCATCGCTACCGGACAATGCTGAGCTGACATGTTCCGGGGCGGGCACGATGAATGCCGAAGGGGTCCGGCGCTGCCTGCAACAACTGGCGGCACTGGAATTACCGGAAGATGACTATTTCATCTGGCTGACCGGGGAAGGGGAATCAGTCAAAATGTTAAGTGATTACTTTACCGGCCAGCGGGATTGCCATCCGGCGCTGGTACGGAGCGTGGCTTACTGGCATCGCAAAGGAAAATAATTCTGTCCGCCGGGCGGTCCCGGTGCAGGGAAAAGGAACGAGATTATGAATATCATCCAACCCGGGGGCCATCAGCGTCGCCGGCGCGAAAAGATGCTGGACGCTGCAGAAATGAGATTACTGATCTTAAGCTTTTTGCAACAGCAACCGGCTCATGGTTATGAGCTGATAAAGTCGATAGAAACTCTGGCGCAGGGAGAATACAGCCCCAGTCCCGGAATAATTTATCCTGCGCTGATGCTGCTGGAAGAGATGGATGCCATTGTGCCGCAAAACCCGGAAGCCGGGCGCAAAAGCTACCAGCTGACGGGGTACGGCGAACAATTTCTGAAAGACGGTGAGCAGCAATTACAGGAAATTACGGCCCGGCTAAAAACGCTGGCCGTGGCCGGTAAAAATCGGCGTATCCCGCAGATTGAAAGGGCGGTACATAACCTGAGGTCGGCGCTTAATACCCGTCTTGCTGAACCGGAAATCCCGCAGGAAACGCTGTATGCGATTATCGATGCACTGGACGACGCGGCAAAGCGGATTGAACGGGGCTGATTAAGGGAAGGGCGACTCAGTCGCCGGATTTCCCGTGATTATCGATGTGTCCCAGCGCTTTTTCCGGGAAACAATAGTCCCTGACCCGTTGTTTCAGACGGACAGCATCCGGAAAACCTCCGTCACGCTTTCTTTCCCATAACAAATGGTCGTCGGCGTAGATTTCAAAGATCCCGCCACGACCGGGTTTCAGTGTCACGGCCGCCAGATCATCGGCAAAAGTACTTAATAATTCCTGGGCCATCCAGGAAGAACGAAGCAGCCACTGGCACTGGCTGCAATAATGTATGGTGATCACCGGGCGAGTATTCATTTTTTTCCTGAGCAAGAGTTCCGCGTGATGTCAGACCGACGGTTCCGCAGAAGAGTGACAATCCACCACCAGTCTGCCACGAACCTGCCCGCGAAGTAAGTCATCCGCATGACTGATGGCGGATGCCAGCGGTATCATTGTGGTCATTTTTCTCAGATGTTCACTGTCGCAGAGAGAAGCCAGCCTCTCCCAGGCCTGCTGGCGGCTGTGCATCGGGCACATCACACTATCGACCCCGGCCAGAGTGACGGCCCGTAAGATAAAGGGGGCCACACTGGCAGGCAGGTCCAGTCCCTGAGCCATACCACAGGCAGCCACTACACCATAACGGGCGGTGCCTGCCAGTACGTTACTTAGCGTATGGCTGCCGACGGTATCTATGGCCGCGACCCATTGTTCTTTTGCCAGAGGTTTAGCCGGCTGATTCAGCGTTTCACGCGGAATAATGCGCGATGCCCCGAGGGTATTCAGCAGATACTCACTGTCATTCGGCCTTCCTGTGCTGGCAATCACGCGGTACCCCGCTTTTGCCAGCAGCCAGACGGCAAAGCTCCCGACGCCTCCACTGGCACCGGTCACCAGTACCTCTCCCTGCTGCGGGGTAACTCCCTGTTTTTCCAGAGTCATCAGGCACAGCATGGCAGTCAGTCCGGCAGTCCCGATGGCCATGGCGTCAGCGGGTGTGAGTGTTTCGGGGAGTGCGACCAGCCAGTCTCCGTCTGCAGAGGCTTTTCCGGCCAGCCCGCCCCAGCGACTTTCACCGACACCGTAGCCGGTGAGAATAGCAAGATCCCCGGGACGCCATCGGGGATGACGGCTGGAGGTGACCCGGCCGACGAAGTCGATCCCCGGTACCATCGGGAACTGACGGATAACCGGCGCTTTATTCTCTATGGCTAACGCATCCTTATAATTCAGTCCGGAGAACAACACATCGAGTGACACGGATGCCGGGGGTAATTGCGCATCGTCCAGCCGGGTTAGTGTGCTTCTGTAACCTTGTTCGTCGTTTTCAATCACTATGGCCTGAAACATAAATCACTCCCGGGTAACAATGCGCGTGGCAAAGAGGTGTGGTTATACACAGCCATTCAGCATATCAGGACGGGAAATTAAAACAAAACAGTGCGATAAACTAAGGGAACCACAGATCTCCAGGCAGAGGATGTGCGGAAACATCTGCGGTTATTCGGATATAAAATAAAGTAATTTATTTACTGACTTTACTGACTTTACTGACTTTACTGACTTTACTGAAAGAACTGAAAGAACTGAAAGAACTGAAAGAACTGAAAGAACTGAAAGAACTGAAAGAACTGAAAGAACTGAAAGAACTAAATTTGCTGAACGAAATCTGAACCCGTAACCCTGATCCCTGACCCCTGACCCCTGACCCCTGACCCCTGCCAGCACACCGTGTGGCAGGGTTATCTGCTGCGCTTAATCCGAATCATTCTGTCGCTTTGCGCCGGCGTTCGCTGGCTCATCATTTGTCTGCTGCAGTACCCGACGGTACTTTCTGCGCTGCCAGGCTCTTTTCAGTGACCTGGCCAGTAAGACGTAGCCTATAAATGGCTGATGAGGTCTGTTTTCATGAAATTCCATTCTGCTGCCCCCGCGTGTAATCAGAGGCTTTATCTTCACCGATCCCTGCATAAAGAATACAGATGCAAAAAATACTTTTATTCAGCATACAGATTGGCTAAAAATGTGACTGATTCGCAGGTTATTGGCTTATCTGTACTGGTTTATTAATCTGTATGGTGAAAATTAAGGATACAGCATGACACGTTATCAGCATCTGGCTAATCTCCTGGCGCAGCGTATTGAGCAGGGATTCTACCGGGAAGGAGAAAAACTGCCTTCGGTACGCAGCCTGAGCCAGGAACACGGTGTCAGCATCAGTACCGTCCAGCAGAGCTATCAGTTGCTTGAACAGCAGCGACTGATCACCGCGCAGCCCCGTTCCGGTTACTTTGTGGCACCGCATCCGTTACAGGCACCGGTTCCGCCGATGTCCCGGCCGATCCAGCGGCCGGTAGAGATTACCCAGTGGGAACAGGTACTGAGTGTGCTGAATGTGCGTAATGATAAAGAAGTGATTACGTTTGGCGGCGGGTCACCGGATATGAGCCAGCCCGGCCTGAAACCTCTGTGGCGTGAACTGAGCCGGGTGATCCGCCATGATAGCGGCGATATCCTGAAATATGATGAACTGACCGGGCAGCGGGAGCTGCGGGAACAAATCGCACGCCTGATGCTGGATGCCGGATCGGTGGTGACTGCCGATGATGTGGTGATCACCAGTGGTTGCCATAATGCATTGTCTCTGGCCCTGCTGGCAGTATGCGAGCCCGGGGATATTATTGCTGTCGAATCACCGACTTATTACGGCACAATGCAGTTATTGCGTGGCTTAGGTTTTAAAGCCATCGAAATTCCTACTGACCCTGTTAACGGGATCAGTGTTGAAGCTCTGGAACTGGCACTGGAGCAGTGGCCGGTGAAAGGGGTGATCCTGGTCCCAAACTGCAATAATCCGCTGGGGTTTATCATGCCTGACCCGCGTAAACGGGCGGTGCTAGCGCTGGCCCAGAGCCATGATATTGTGATTTTCGAAGATGATATTTATGGTGATCTGGCTACCGATTATCCGCGGCCGCAGACCATTCATTCTATGGATATCGACGGGCGGGTGATGCTGTGCAGCTCATTTACTAAAACCATAGCGCCCGGCCTGAGAGTTGGCTGGATTATCCCTGGCCGTAATTACGATCGTCTGCTGCAGAAAAAATATGCTGTCAGCGGCACCAATGTTCCGTCAACTCAGCTGGCGGTTTCTGCTTTTATACGTGAAGGGTTTTATCACCGCCATCTGCGCCGTATGCGGCAGATTTATCAGCACAATATGGAGACTTATACCGGCTGGCTGCGCGAATATTTTCCCTGTGGCATCTGCGTGACGCGGCCGAAAGGGGGATTTATGTTGTGGGTTGAGTTGCCCGCGCAGGTCGATATGGTGTGTGTTTCCCGCCAGTTATGTCGTCTGAAAATTCACGTCGCGCCCGGCTCCTTATTTTCTGCTTCCGGTAAATACAGAAATTGCCTGAGGATCAATTGTGCTCTGCCACCGATTGAGAAACACCGGCAGGTAATGGTGAAGCTGGGAGAAGCCGTTAAAATGGCCATGGAATAACGCTGCAGTTGCACAATGCGCGATGATTAACCAGGAACGGGCAGGGTCGCGCTTTTATAAATATGAGCAGGGGCGGGCTGTGTGACGTTTTGTCATGAATATAAAATCAGTAAATACGTTTTTTCATTCCGGGTAAATATTATTATTCTATAATAAACAAATGGTTAATTAATTTCCCGGCCGGGCGGTTTGATTAATTATTGCTTGCCTGTCCCTGTTAAAGGTGACATTATGAGCGCCGTTTATTTTCTGACGTTATTCACTGCCCTGAGAGGTTATTACGGTGCAAAAGACGCGTTGCTCTGCTCGTAATCTATTCCCCCTGCTGCGGATCCTTAACCCGCGGTTAACGGGCACCTGCCGGAAAACCCACTCTGTCACCATGCGGTGAAGCCAGCCATTGGCTGGTTGTTGGGCATGAGTAAAAACAGAGACTGTTCTGATTTTACTGATGTCTATCATCCTGAACCCTGATCCGGTTCACAGCCAGATATCTGACATTATTCGCCGGGGAACTATCCTCATTGCCGTGCCTATGTGCACCCACTCATCCTTGACCTTTGGGGATTTGTGTCATGACACCATTAAAAATTGCGGCCAGTGCCGCACTGATCCCACAGATCACTTCACCGCGAGCGCTGGTATCACTGGAAAATACCGATTTTACCGATATTGCCGCCGTCGTACTGACCCATGCGGATGCATCGATGGGGATGCTGTCTCTGCTGAACCACAGTGGCTTTAATTTACCGGTGTTTGTTGCCGGTGGCCCGTTATCGCCGGAGCTTCAGCAGAAGGGCGTTTGTGGCGTCTATCAGCCCGATGAAGCCGGTTATCAGGCTCTGGAAGAAGCAGCCTGTGAATATCAGCAAACGCTGCTGCCACCGTTTTTCGACACCTTAACCCGCTATGTGGCGATGAAGAACAGCACGTTTGCCTGTCCGGGTCATCAGGGAGGCGAGTTCTTCCGCAGGCATCCGGCCGGCCGGCAGTTTTATGATTTTTTTGGTGAGAATGTGTTCCGTTCTGACATGTGTAATGCAGATGTCCGGCTGGGCGATCTGCTTATCCATGAAGGTTCCGCCAAAGATGCGCAGAAATTTGCTGCCCGCGTCTTCAATGCGGATAAAACCTACTTTGTCCTTAACGGCACATCGAGTGCGAATAAGGTCGTGACCAATGCCTTGCTGACCCCGGGCGATCTGGTGCTGTTTGACCGTAACAACCATAAGTCCAACCACCATGGTGCGTTAATTCAGGCCGGTGCGACGCCGGTTTATCTGGAAGCGGCCAGGAATCCGTTCGGGTTTATCGGCGGAATCGATGCCCATTGTTTTGAAGAAGACTATCTGCGGAAGCAATTGCAGAAGGTCGCTCCCCACCGGGCGGCCGATAAACGTCCGTTCCGGCTGGCTATCATCCAGCTCGGTACCTATGACGGTACGGTATATAATGCCCGGCAGGTGGTGGATAAAATCGGTCATCTCTGTGACTATATTCTGTTCGACTCAGCCTGGCTTGGCTATGAACAGTTTATTCCTATGATGGCGGACTGTTCGCCGCTGTTACTCGAGCTTACCCCCGAGGACCCCGGGATCTTTGTGACGCAGTCGGTTCATAAACAACTGGCAGGATTTTCCCAGACATCGCAGATCCACAAAAAGGATAACCATATCCGGGGACAGCGGCGCTTCTGCCCGCATAAGCGTCTGAACAATGCCTTTATGCTGCATGCTTCCACCAGCCCGTTTTATCCGCTGTTTGCCGCGCTGGATGTGAACGCAAAAATTCATCAGGGCCGGGCCGGACGGAAAATGTGGCAGGACTGTGTCATCCTGGGGATTGAAGCGCGTAAAGCCATACTGTCCCGCTGCCGGATGATCCGGCCATTCCTGCCGGAAACGGTCGACGGGCAACGCTGGGAAGATATTCCGACCGGCATACTGGCGAGTAATCGTCGTTATTTCAGCTTTGAGCCGGACGCCCGCTGGCACGGTTTTGCCGGTTATGCCCGGGGACAATATCTGGTTGACCCTTGCAAATTACTGCTGACCACGCCAGGTATCGATGCGGCCACCGGAGAATACAGTGATTTCGGGATCCCGGCGACGATCCTCGCGCATTACCTGCGGGAAAATGGCATCGTGCCGGAAAAATGTGACCTGAACTCGATTCTTTTCCTGCTCACTCCGGCGGAAAGTGCAGACAAAATGGCACATCTGGTGTCGATGCTGGCGCAGTTTGAAGAGCATGTCCAACAGGATGCGTTGCTGGAAGAGGTACTGCCGACGGTTTACCGTAAGTATGAACAGCGTTACCGGGGCTACACTCTGCGTCGTCTGTGTCAGGAAATGCATAATCTTTATGTCAGCTACCGGGTCAAAGATCTGCAAAAAGCTATGTTCCGTGAAAAGAGCCTGCCTCCGGTCGCTATGGAGGCGCAGCGTGCCCATCATCTTTATCTGCGGGGTGAAGTTGAACTGGTCCCGCTGGCGGAAGCCACTGGCCGGATAGCGGCGGAAGGGGCTTTGCCTTACCCGCCGGGCGTGCTGTGTGTCGTTCCCGGTGAAGTCTGGGGCGGGGCGGTGCGGGATTACTTCCTGGCACTGGAAGAAGGGATTAATCAGTTGCCAGGCTTTTCACCGGAACTGCAGGGCGTATATATCCGCGAAGATGAACAGCAGAATGAGCGGCTGTATGGCTGGGTTATTCTGCCAGAAGTTTTACCGGCCTGAACCACCGGCCCCGGAGCCTGAATGGCTCCGGGGGCCGGGTTAATAGCGGTAATAACTGCGTTCAGCGTTATTCACTTTATACAGATAACGGCGGGATTCCATGGCCGGGTGATTGTTGACCAGTGTCTGGTACACTTCATCCGGCGACATGGCATTAATAATATCCAGTGCCTTATCTTTGTTGCCGGAGAATACCCGCAGTACACTGCCTGCGCCGCCGTTATAAGCGGTGATCACCGCATAACGCCGGGAGACCGGGTTAATGATCCCTGCCAGATAACTTTTCTGCAGCAATGAGAGATACGCGGTTCCGGCATCAATATTATTTTCCGGGTCCAGCAGGTAACTCCGGCTGGGTTTACCCCATTTTCCTTTCATGCGGAAGACATCCACACCGGCCGTATGCTGTACCACCTGCATCAGTCCCAGAGCATCGGAGTTACTGACCGCGTAGGGGTTAAAGCTGGACTCAATCTGCATAATCGCCAGGATAAGTGAGGCATCGACACCATACTGCTCCGAGGCCTGACGAACCAGCGGCAGATATTTATGGGCACGTTTATTCAGATGGTTAGGCACCATCGGGATGGTCACGGACCAGATCACATGCAGACCTGACATACGGCGCTGCAGGCGATGTTTCAGTAAGTAGTCGGCAAAGCTTGCTGCTCTGCCTTCCCAGCGAATAGAGTGACCGGTATTATCCAGCACCTCACCGTACAGCAAAGGTTCCTGGCTGAGTTTGATATCATTCGCATCGGAGTACAGGTCGACGTTGCCAGGGTTTTCGCCAATCAGCAAAGTGGTGATGATTGCCTGCCGCAGACTGGCCATCGGATCCGTTCCGGAAATGGTCTCGATGGTTATTTTACCGCTTTCGAAGTTAATGTGACTGCGGGTGTAGTAGTTGTCGCTGTACTTCACATAGTCTTTCGGACCGGCAATCAGGACCTCATTGATCCCCCAGATATTCTCGATGTTATGGGCGAACTGTCCCATCAGAATATCGAAACCATTCGTATCCTTTACCCAGTTTTCATTAAAAGCCGGAGGCTTATGACTGGAGCAGGAAACCAGTAAGGGGGCAATCACCAGAAACGGGTACAGTTTTTTCATTTTTTTTGTTTGGCTGATTGTAGGATGTAAGGTTTCGGATGAGGACCGGCCGGTTACTGTGCCGGTGGCGTATAGCCTTCAATATGAACGTCTTTACCCTCAAACAGGAAGTTGACCATTTCCTGCTCCAGCACTTTTCTATCTTCAGGATTCATCATGCTGAGTTTTTTTTCATTGATCAGCATCGTCTGTTTTGCCATCCATTCCTGCCATGCCGGTTTTGAAATTTCCCGGAAAATACGGGTACCGATCTCACCCGGATACAGCTGAAAATCCTGGCCTTCGGCTTCGCGTTGCAGATAGGTACAAAAAATAGTGCGACTCATAATTCTTCCTCATTAGGCTTACGCGAATGTAATGCCATCTGTTGCGGGTGTTTCAGTTCATGTAACAGTCGCTCAACCGGGGCTGCCAGTCCGACCGCGGGAGCTCGGGCTAAGTTATACCAGAGACTGCCACTTTCATCCATTAACGCGCCAAATTCCGGTGAGGTCAGTAACCAGGGCACAATTTCCAGATGGAAATGGCTGAAGGTATGACGAAACGCCGTCATTGGCCGGGGCTCACCGCCGATATTGTTCGCGCTTAACCAGCTGAACATCGCCTGCTCGCTGTCGAATTGCGGGAAACAGTATAATCCGCCCCAGATACCGACCGGAGGGCGTTGCTGCAACAGCACATTGTCACCCTGTCTGACCAATAAAAACCAGGCTGTTTTCACCGGCAGCGTCTTTTTCGGTTTTTTCCCGGGATATTTCTCCCAGGAATGATGAGCAAAGGCAATGCAGCCCGATTGCAGCGGGCAGATTTCGCACTTAGGCCGGGAACGGGTACAGACCATGGCGCCCAAATCCATCATCGCCTGGTTAAACTGACTGACGCCCCGGGCCGGGGTGACATCCTCACTGATCTTCCAGAGCCGTTTTTCCACCTCGCTTTTCCCGGGCCATCCCTCAACGGCATAGCAACGGGCCAGCACCCGTTTTACATTCCCGTCGAGGATGGGATAATGCTGCCCGAGAGATAATGAAAGGATCGCGCCTGCCGTAGAGCGTCCGACACCCGGCAGGGCCGCGACATCGTCAAAGTTTTGTGGGAAAATACCCCCATGCTTTTCTGTTATCTGGCAGGCAGCTTTGTGCAGGTTACGGGCCCTGGCGTAGTAACCCAGTCCGGTCCACAGGTGCAGAACCTCATCCAGAGGTGCCGCCGCCAGGTCAGTCACGGTCGGAAAGCGTGACATAAACCGCTGAAAGTAAGGGATCACCGTCGCTACCTGGGTCTGCTGCAGCATGACTTCAGACAGCCAGACCTTATAGGGAGTTTTTTCCTGCTGCCATGGCAGGGTTTTACGCCCGTACTGGTGATACCAGTCCAGGGTTTGTTGCGCAAAGAGCGACGATTGCATCATAACAGCAAATATTTCCACAGAAGCTAAGCTAAGATCAGGGCAGGAATTCCAGCACAGACCTGCCTGACTGTAAACATGAAGATTGCAAAGGCTTGCTTCCGTGGCCGAACTTTGCATAATTCCCGTTTTTCCCGAAAAGGTAAACCAACAGGCATTCCTATGATCAATGATGTCATCACGCCGGAATTTGATGAAGAAGGCCGTCCGCTGCGACGTATTCGCAGCTTTGTCCGCCGTCAGGGACGGCTGACGAAAGGACAGCAACACGCGCTGGATCACTACTGGCCACAGATGGGTGTCGAGTTTACTCCGCAGCCGGTTAATTTTGCCGCGCTATTCGGCCGTGAATCTCCGGTCGTGCTGGAAATCGGCTTCGGCATGGGGGCATCGCTGGTGACCATGGCGGAGCAGAACCCGCACCAGGACTTCCTGGGTATCGAAGTGCATGCGCCAGGTGTCGGTGCCTGCCTTGGGTCAGCCCACGAAGCCGGGGTCAGCAATCTGCGTGTCATGTGTCATGATGCCATGGAAGTGCTGGAAACGATGATCCCGGATAATTCACTACGTATGGTGCAGCTGTTTTTCCCTGACCCGTGGCATAAAGCCCGTCATAATAAGCGCCGTATTGTGCAGGTCCCTTTTGCTGAACTGATATTACGCAAGCTGAAACTCGGTGGCGTGTTCCATATGGCGACCGACTGGGAAAACTATGCGGAGCATATGCTGGAAGTGATGCAAAGCATTCCGGGCTTTCAGAACCAGTCTGCGGACGGGACCTTTGTGCCGCGTCCTGACACGCGTCCGGTAACCAAATTTGAACAGCGTGGTCAGCGTCTTGGCCATGGTGTGTGGGACTTAATGTTTGAGAGGATCAAATAATGTCAGTACAACGCAGTCGTCGTTTACGTAAAAAAATGCACCTGGCGGAATTCCAGGAACTGGGCTTTTCTGTCAGCTGGACATTCGCCGCAGGCACCTCTGAAACCGATATCGATGCCACCCTGGATGCCTTTGTCGATGAGGTTATCGAGCCGAACGGTCTGGCCTACGATGGCAGTGGATATCTGCAATGGGAAGGGCTGGTTTGCCTGCAGCAGACCGGTAAATGTACCGAAGAGCACCGTAAAGCGGTACGAGAGTGGCTGGAAGCCCGTCAGTTGTCCGACATTAAAGTGACTGAACTGTTTGATGTCTGGTGGGACGAAGAAGCCGCTGAACTCTGATAGCGGTCCTTCGCTGTCAGTGCAGTAATGCGGTATCAGTATCCGATGTTCAGACAGAAAGGAGTGTGCATGCTACGTAAAGTGATCGCAGCCGGAGTATTGCTGGCAACCGCCCAGGTTGCCCGGGCCGATTATCAATGTCCTGTGAAGCCACAGGATGATATTACTGTCACAGCGCAGCAGGTTGCGGTCAGTGGCAGTAATGGCAATCTGACTATCACCCCACAGGGGGAGATGACGTTTAACGGTAAAGCGGTAACGCCGGACCAGACACTGCGTCAGCAAGCCATTGCTTATCAGGCGGCCGTACGCCGGGATCTGCCCTGGATAGACCAGGGCGCGCATCAGCGTCTGGAAAACAGTCGCGTTGCGCTGGATAAAATCATCGTCGAAAAGCTGGGCAGTGGCAGCCATGTCCGTACCCGGCTGACAACGCTGGATACTCAGCTGAAAGCGCAGATGAACCGGATCATCGAACACCGAAATGACGGGCTGATGTTCCATCATGCGGCCATCGATCAGGTGCGTGCAGAAGGCGATAAGCTGGTACAGAGCACCATGGGTGGCATTCTGCAGGACAGTCTCAACGAACTGGGCAGCAGTTCCGGTGCCGGGGGGAATGGCAGTAATCCGCTGCAGGCCCTGATGGGGAACCTCGGGGGGCTGCAACAGTCTGTGCGCAGCGAAGTCAGCAAGCAGGAAGCTGACTTTCAGCAGTTTGGTAACGCGGTCTGTGAAAAGGTCGGATCACTGGAAAAGCAACGTACTGCACTCTATCACCAGCTAAGTCAGTAACGGTGACGCACCGCCCGCCACAGTTTTGTGACGGGCGGTAACGCCGGCATTATTCCTGTTCCAGAAAAATCTCCAGCAGGCTGTTCAGAAACAGTCTGCCTTTTTCACTCACCTGCCAGGTATTCTCTGTTTCATTCAGATAGCCCGCAGCAATCGCTTTATCCAGCGCCGGCCGGATGTGCTGCTCGCTAAGCCCGGTATACCGGACAAATTCCTCACGCGGGCAAGGCTCCCACAGCCGGAAACGATTCATGAAATACTCAAACGGCTTTTCATTATCGGTAACCGTATAGCGCTTATCCAGATAGTCGCCCCGCATAAAGCCACGGGGATGACGGGTTTTCACGCTACGGATAATCTCACCGTCCGGCTGGGTTAATTTGCCGTGGGAACCACATCCGATGCCCAGATAATCGCCAAAGCGCCAGTAATTCAGGTTATGCTGACATTGCAGGCCCGGCTTAGCGTAGGCGGAGGTTTCATATTGCTGATAACCTGCGGCGGTCAGTAGCTGGTGGCCCTGTTCGAAGATATCCCACAGGTCATCATCATCCGGCAGCACCGGAGGCCGTGAGGCAAACAGGGTATTAGGCTCGATAGTCAGCTGATACCACGACAGGTGCGGAGGAGCCAGCGCGATAGCCTGACGTAAATCGTCCAGCGCTTCGTCCAGTGACTGGTCCGGCAAGCCGTGCATCAGGTCAAGGTTAAAGCTCCTGAGACCCAGTCCGGCGGCTAAATTTGCCGCGCGTTTGGCTTCTTCCGGCCCGTGGATACGCCCAAGACGCTCCAGTTTCTGCTGACTAAAACTCTGCACCCCTATCGAGATCCGGTTAACCCCGGCCCGCTGATAACCGCTGAAACGGTCGGCTTCAACCGTTCCCGGGTTCGCTTCCATGGTGATCTCGGCACCGGCGGCGACAGGCACGCGCTGGCGTACGCCATCAAGCAGTGCCTGCATCGCCTCACTGCTCAACAGGCTGGGGGTGCCTCCGCCAATAAAAATGGTCGAGACTTCACGGCCGGAGGTCAGGGCGATGTCATTATCCAGGTCAGCCAGCAGATGGCCGACGTATTCCATATGCGGAACATCACCTTTCAGCGCATGTGAGTTAAAGTCGCAGTAGGGACATTTCTGCACACACCATGGAATATGGATATACAGACTCAGCGGTGGCAGATTACCCATTACCCAGTGCATCCAGTAATTGCTTCAGTGCCTGACCGCGATGAGATACCGCCAGCTTTTCGGCTTTGGTCATCTCCGCCGCTGTCTTACCTAACTCCGGCAGCAAAAACACCGGATCATAACCAAATCCGCCTTCGCCATGGGCTTCACGGGTAATGACACCCGGCCAGCGACCGTGGAAAACCAGCGGGGTAGGGGCATTGGCATGACGAAGATAGACCAGTACGCAATGAAATGCGGCATGGCGTTGATCTTCCGGCACGTCTTTCATCGCAACCAGTAATTTATCCAGGTTCTGTGCATCGCTGGCTTCTTCGCCGGCATAGCGGGCAGACCAGATACCGGGGGCGCCGTTCAGCGCCTCCACAGCCAGTCCGGAATCATCGGCAATGGCCGGTAATCCTGTGACCTGTGCCGCATGACGTGCTTTTAACAGCGCGTTTTCAATAAAGGTCAGACCGGTTTCTTCCGGCGCATCCACGCCGAGATCGGTCTGGGCGACGATATCCAGGCCGAAAGCCGCCAGCGGTTCGGCCAGTTCACGTACTTTTCCGGCATTACCGGTCGCCAGAACTACTTTTTGCATAATTTTTCCAACAATTCAGGGTTACAGCAGGTACCAGAGCCCGGGGAAGAGATCCATTCCCAGGAAATTCAGTGCATACAGGATCAGCACCACAATCATGGCTGAGAAGTCGATGCCGCCCATTGCCGGCAGAAAACGGCGGATAGGGGACATCAGCGGTTCGGTCAGCTGCAACAAAACATAATCCATAGGGCCGCGACCCTGGCTTACCCAGCTCATCAATGAGCGTACCAGGATCACCCAGAAGACCAGGTTACCGGCGGCTTTCAGCAGTGACAGGACCCCTATCAGAATATTGTAAGGGCCGATAGCAAATCCACCGGACTGTATAAGCATCAGTACCGGGAATTTGATGGTCGTCAGCACCAGCGCCAGCACCAGTGAGGCCGTGTCGATAGGCCCGATGGCAGGAATAATCCGGCGCAGGGGGCGGATAACCGGCTGAGTCAGTTTGACGATAAACTGGGCCAGCGGGTTATAGAAATCACAACGGGCCCATTGCATCCAGATGCGTAATAACAGCACCATGACGTAAAGATCGATAATTGTTTTGACCAGAAAAGTCAGCGTGTACATGAGTGTCCTCAGTTATTGTGAAGAGGGCGGATAGTGACGGGCACCGAAAATGGCCGAACCGACACGTACCATCGTGCTGCCGGCTTCAATGGCAGCTTCCATATCATCGCTCATTCCCAGCGATAGCGTATCAATAGTGTCGTATGCGGCACTTAGTGTCCGGAAGGCCTCAGCCATCCGGCGACACACCGTGAGTTGTGCCTGATACCCGGTCTCCGGGGCAGGAATAGCCATCAGGCCCCGGAGCTTCAGTTGCGGCAACCGGGCAATCTGCTCAGCCAGTGCCGGGATCTCTTGCGGAGAAATACCGGATTTACTCTGCTCGTCGCTGATATTGACCTGTATCAGTACATTCAGTGGCGGCAGATGAGCCGGACGCTGGTCATTCAGACGCTGCGCCAGTTTCAGCCGGTCAAGGGTATGACACCAGGAAAAATTCTCAGCCACCAGCCGGCTTTTATTGGATTGCAACGGACCGATAAAGTGCCATTCGGCTTCCGCCAAATCCCGGGTCTGCGCAATCTTATCGACCCCTTCCTGCACGTAATTCTCGCCGAAACACCGCTGGCCTGCCTGCCATGCTTCCCGGATAGCGCTCACAGGTTTGGTTTTACTGACGGCCAGCAACGTAATTTGCTGTGGATCCCGGCCGCAGTTTTCGGCAGCAGCACTGAGACGCTGCCGGACTTGCTGTAAATTATGCTGGATGAGAGTCATAACGGACTATTTTATGGAGTTGGATGAAATCGTAGCCCTTAGTGTAAAGCATAATGCCTCCGATCTGCATCTCTGCTGTGGACATTTCCCCTGGTGGCGATGCCACGGACAATTAAAAGCCATCAGTCACGTGGCCCCGGTGACCGGGCAACAGCTCAGCGGGTTCTGTGAACGCTGGCTGGGACGCCTGCAACAGCAACAGCTTTCCCGGCACGGTCACTGTGATCTGGCGATAACAACAGCAGACGGGACGCGGCTGCGGGCCTCACTGTTCCGGCAACAGTGCGGATTATCACTGTCACTGCGTATTCTGCGTGCTGAGGTGCCGGATATGCAGACCCTGGGGCTCCCCGCCATCAGTTACCGGTTACTGGAAAGACACGCTGGCCTGCTGCTGGTAACCGGTGCGACAGGCTGCGGAAAATCGACATCGCTGGCGGCCATGATCCGCCAGGTCAATACCTGTGCGGCGCGGCATATTATCACGCTGGAAGACCCGGTCGAATATCTTCATCACAGCCATTATTCACTGATTCAGCAACGGGAGGCCGGTGTTCATTTTTCGACCTTTGGTGAAGGGCTGACGGCTGCGTTACGGCAGGATCCGGATATTATTATGCTGGGGGAATTACGTGACAGCCGGACCTTGCGGCTGGCGCTGACGGCAGCAGAAACCGGCCATCTGGTGCTGGCGACACTCCATACGGCGAATGCGGCACAATCGGTGGAAAGACTTCTGGAGAGTGCCCCCGTCGGTGATCAGGCCCTGGTCAGAACCCAGCTGGCACAGAGCCTTGCGGCCGTGATCAGTCAGCGACTGATCAGTCCGGGGGGCCCGGGAACAGAGCTGCGGGCGGTTTTTGAGGTGCTGGTAAATACACCGGCGGTCGCTAATGTGATCCGTGAGGGGAAAACGCACCAGTTGCCGGGCCTGATAGAGACCGGTATTCAGTCGGGGATGCAAAGCTTCTCACAAGCCCTGCGGCAGAACCCTCCTCAGCCATCATCCTGACCGGCCGGCAGTGACCTTATCCGGGGTACGGATCATCGCGGAGGAGGAGGGGGATCACTTTTTCGCCGGAGCGGGGCTGATTTCCACCCGGAGACTCTTCTCCTGCCAGCTGGCTTTATCAAACGTGCGGCCATAGATCAGTTTCAGCGTGGAAATGCCTGGCTTTTCTGCCAGCAGATAAAAAGTCTGTTCTCCGCCACATCCGACCATTTTCGGTTTACATTTAGCCGACGGCTGATAGCCCCCCGGGATCAGCAATAGACCCTGCGGCAATTCGCTGACCATCCATTGGTAGCCGGTGGAGGGACTGACATCCAGCGTCAGGGCAACCGGTGTGCCGGTAACACCCTGCAGGCTGGCCGGAAATGGCGCTGCCACGGCAGATAATGCAAAACAACTCAGCGCACTGCACAGCAGGCCTCTGATACTCTGTTTCATCGGTGAATCTCCGTTTATGCTGAAATGGAGTTCAATACTAGCGTAAATGACCACGTAGCCGCATAAAATAGTGAAATTTACTGCCGTAATCGCTGCTGTTTTTGATCAGAACGGGATCATGATCAGGATGGGTGGTGATCGAACCAGCTTTCCAGGATGATCACAGCGGAGCCTGAATCCACATTCCCCTTACTCAGCGCCTTATAGCCGCCATGTTCAAACAGATCCGCACGGGCTTCCACCGTACTTAACCGTTCGTCCTGCAATTCCACCGCAATACCAAAGCGGCCATGCAGCCGGTTGGCAAATTTACGGGCACGGGCGGTCAACGGCTGTTCAGTACCGTCCATATTCAGTGGCAGGCCTACGACGACTAAATCCGGCTGCCACTCTTTCAGCAGTTTTTCGATCTGCGACCAGTCAGGAATACCGTCCTGCGCTTTAATCGCGGTCAGAGGACGGGCTGTGCCGGTCAGTTGCTGACCGACAGCGATACCGATACTTTTCGTCCCGAAATCGAAACCGAGTAATGTTTTAACCGACATCAGGCATGCCCCGCTTCACTGGCTATCTGGCAAATATCCACACCGAGCAGTCTGGCAGCACTGCGCCAGCGTTCAGAAGCCGGGGTATGGAACAGGATCTCCGGGGTCGCCGGTACGGTCAGCCACGAGTTTTCCAGAATTTCATTTTCCAGTTGCTGTTGATCCCACGTGCAATAGCCCAGAGCGACGATCACATTTTCAGGTTGCTGTTCGCGGCCCAGAGACTCGAGAACATCTTTTGATGTGGTCAGCACGGTCTCTTCAGAAATCGTAATACTGGAAGAAAAATTGTGCGAAGGGGTATGCAGGATGAACCCGCGATCTTCGGCGACCGGACCGCCATTGTAGACCGGCAAGTCCAGCACTTTACTGCCATGGGTGGCAGCCGGGGTAATCTCTAATTTTTTCAGGATACCTTCAATCGTCAGGTTTTCCATTGGCTTATTAACGATTAAGCCCATAGCGCCTTCATCATTATGCTCACAGATATAGACGACGGAACGTTTAAATAACGTGTCCTGTAGCGAAGGCATCGCGATAAGGAAATGGTGCTCTAAATTCATACGGGCCTGATCAGTTTATTTTTAACAAGTATCCGGCAGCCCTGGCTGCCGGTAAGCGTGTGGCGGTAAATCAGCGTGCCAGACGTTTTTCAATGGCATCCATCAGCATACCGGTGACAGAAATCGGGAACGCGGCCTCAATTTCACGCACACAGGTCGGGCTGGTTACATTAATTTCGGTAAGACGATCACCGATAATATCCAGGCCGACAAAAATCAGCCCTTTCTCTTTCAGGACCGGGGCCACTTTTCGGGCAATCGCCCAGTCGCTTTCACTTAACGGCCGGGCTTCGCCACGTCCCCCGGCGGCCAGGTTGCCACGGGTTTCACCGGATTTCGGGATACGGGCCAGGCAGTAAGGCACCGGCTCACCATCGACCACCAGCACACGCTTATCCCCGTCTTTTATGGCAGGCAAATAGTTCTGAGCCATACAGAAGGTGGTGGCGTTATGCGTGAGCGCCTCACAGATCACTGAAAAGTTAGGATCATCCTGTTTTACCCGGAAAATAGAAGTCCCGCCCATACCATCCAGAGGTTTCATGATGATATCGCCATGTTCCTGCCAGAATTCACGCAGTTTTTCCTGGCTGCGGGTGACCAGCGTATCCGGTGTCAGTTCGGCGAACCAGGCGGTGAACAGTTTTTCGTTGCAATCGCGCAGGCTGCCGGGTTTATTGACCACCAGAGTGCCCAGTTCTTCCGCTCTTTCCAGGATATAAGTGGCATAGATAAATTCGGTATCGAACGGTGGATCCTTACGCATCAGGATCACATCCAGATCCGCCAGCGGGACGTCCTGCTCACTGCCAAACTGATACCAGCCGTCATAGTTCTGCTCCACCGTTAACAGGCGGGTCCGTGCAGAAGCCACGCCACCGCGCAGATGCAGGTCATTCATCTCCATATAATGAATTTCGTAACCCCGGCGCTGTGCTTCCAGCAGCATTGCGAAGCTGGTATCTTTTTTAATATTGATGTCCGCTATAGGGTCCATCACTATGCCAAGCTTAATCATTCTTCTCTCCTCGGAAGGCAGCGGTGACTACCTTATCATTAACGGATATTACCGGTTCAGGCTGCCGGGGGTTTTACTGCAGGTGCCGGGACAGCGTTGTCTTAACCCAGATCGCCAAACCGGACCTGCAGCGCCGTGATCACACTTAAGGCGGCGGTCTCGGTCCGCAGAACACGCGGTCCGAGCAGTATATCGGTAAATCCCTGGTCGGCCGCCATCGCGATTTCATCCGCACTGAGCCCGCCCTCTGGTCCTATCAGCAGACGAACCCGGCTGACCGGCACCGGCAGGGTATTAATACTCTGGCTGGCTCGCGGATGAAGGTTCAGTTTCAGTCCGTCGTCCTGTTCTGCACACCAGTCACTCAGTGACATCACCGGACGGATCTCAGGTAACCGGTTTCTGCCTGACTGTTCGCAGGCAGCAATGGCAATTTTTTGCCACTGCTGGCGCTTTTTCTCCAGACGCTCTGCATCCAGCCGGACACCGCAGCGTTCGGAGATCAACGGAGTAATGCAGTTCACCCCCAGTTCAATCGATTTCTGGATGGTGAACTCCATCTTTTCACCACGGGAAATCACCTGCCCGAGATGCAGAGAAAGCGGAGATTCGCGGTCGTCGGTGACACCATCTGCCAGTTGTACTCTGACTCTTTTCTTATCGGCATGTGTAATGGTGGCGCTGAAGACCTGGTTGCTGCCGTCAAAAATATCCAGTAACTGACCGGAGGTCATCCGCAGTACACGGCCGACATGGTTTGCGGCTTCTTCGCTTAATTCTATTTCGCTATGACTTACTACATGTTCAGGGTGATAGATGCGGGGTACGCGCATGAAAAATCTGCCAGTTCAGGGCTGTCACCGGGCGGACAGCCAGTAATAAAAAATAATAGTCAGTGTCTCTGCCTGTGAAGATAACGTCAACTGCTGTCGGCTATTTTTTAGTGCAACCACAGTTCAGGAAAGACAGCCAGGATTATGCCATAGCCTCCACGGTCACGGGGCAAAAGAGTGAGACTTCCGTTATTTCTCCGGGCGCAGATCACTGCCGCAGTGCGTACACCGGTAACGTGTTTCTCCGCGCAGTACCCGGTTATGGCGGCGTACGGTCAGCTGGTGCTGTCGGCAGGGGCAATAATAGGTGAAGGTTTTCTGAAGCGTTGCGGTATTAAACTGATGTGTCCGCCGGGCGCTGACACCCAGCACAGTTTCCATCATCCATTTCCACTCTTTACCATGAGGGGGAACACGGCCGAACTCCTTCCAGACCAGCAGATGGGCCAGTTCATGGGGCACCACATCATCGATAAAAGTCTGCTGGTTTTCCAGCAGCAGTACCGGATTTAAACGGATCTCCCATTGCTGCAGCCAGGCGGTTCCGGCGATCGTTCCGCGTTGCTGATAGAGGACCGCAGGCTCAGTATAGTTTTTCTCAAGCGTGCGGTTGGCGAGCGCCAGATTTTCACGCAAAGAGCGCATTACAGCTTGCTGAAGGGCAATAGGCAGACGGGGAGTTTTCATAGCGGCAGCATAATCGCTGTTCAGGGAGATTACAATCGGCGGGAGGGGGAGGGGAACCCCCACAGGCAATGCAGACGCTGCCTGTGGGGGGAGCTGGATAGATTAGTCTTTCTGACCGATGCTGCGCAGTTTTTTACCCTGCATCAGGTTGCGTTCAATGTGTTCCAGAGAAACATTTTTGGTTTCCGGGATAAGCCACAGTGTCAGCACAATGAAGAACAGGTTCAGTAACGCATAGAGGCCAAAGGTCGGTGCATTACCCAGCGAGTTAAGCAGGGTCAGGAAGGTCGCACCAACAATCATATTGGCAATCCAGTTCGTTGTGGTCGAGACGGTGATCCCGAAGTCGCGGCCTTTCAGCGGCTGAATTTCAGAACACAGTACCCAAATCAACGGACCGGCGCTCATGGCGAAACCAATGATAAACATCAGCAGCATAGCAATCGCGAAGTACTGCGCACCGACAGAATGAATACCGAAGTGCAGCATACCGCCAAGGATCCCCATACCGGCAGCCATCACGATAAACCCAAGGATCAGCGTCGGTTTACGACCCCAGCGGTCAACCAGGCCGATGGCAATAAAGGTCGACAGAACGTTAATCAGGCCGACAATCACGGTGCCCCACATCTGTTGATTGGTGTCGGTAAACCCGGCAATTTCAAAGATTTTAGGCGCGTAGTACATGATAACGTTCATACCGGTGAACTGCTGCATTACCTGTAACAGGATGCCCAGATACACCGCCCGGCGGAAGTTGCTGTTAGTTTTAAACAACGCCCAGCCGGTCTGTTTTACTTTCAGACTTTCACGGATCTCATCCAGCTCACGCTTCGCCTGCTCACTGGTATCACGCAGGCGATCCAGCACCCGTTTGGCATCGTGGAAGTTACCTTTGGCCGCCAGCCAGCGCGGGCTGTTTGGCAGGAACATCACACCGACCAGCAGCAACAAGGCAGGGATAGTGATCACACCCAGCATCCAGCGCCATGCCCCACTGTAACTCAGCGCGGTATCGGACAGATAAGCCCCCAGAATACCGATGGTGATCATCAGCTGATACAGTGAAATCATACTTCCCCTGATTTTTTCAGGAGCGATTTCCGACAGATACAGCGGTGCGGTATAAGAGGCAATCCCGACCGCCAGACCCAGCAGTACGCGGGCCGCAATCAGAACTTCCGGGTTCGCAGCAAACGCAGAGCACAATGAGCCGGCGACAAATAAAATCGCCCCGGCCATCAGGCTCTTTTTACGGCCCAGTTGCGAAGACATCCAGCCGCTGCCGATGGCTCCGATAGCTGCGCCGAACATCATTGAGCTGACAATCCACTCCTGCTGATGAGGAGTGACATTGAAATCTTTCGCAATGAAAGGCAGGGCACCGGCAATAACACCGATATCCAGCCCGAACAATAATCCTGCCAGTGCCGCAAGAAAGCAGACGAAGAAAGTCATCATCTTATTTGACGTTCTGCGTTTGTGTGTGTTGCCAGGCATTTTAGCCTCCGCTGTTAACTATCATCATTTTAGTAATGTTAAAAAAAACTTCCGGATTTGTCAGTGAGCAAGATCACAATGATGTAATCGATTACACAACATAACCTACTGAAAGCAATATTTAATTCGGAAAACCCACTTTCTGCACCAGGGATGGATTAAACCCGGACAGAAAAAAATTTCCGGATTATAGTCCCGCTGGCGGAACCCAAAGCAAGCTATTTTTCCCGATGAATATCAATTGTTATAGCCTGAAAAATCTGAGATTGATAGTCGCTTTCAAATGTAACCGTTACCACAAAGGATTTTTAACAAATATTTTGCCCGGTTCGATGGATGAGGAGTGACAACAAATCGCACGCAGTGGGGAGGTCAGGGGGGAAAGTGGACGGAAGTCAGAACAGACAGGGCAGAGTTCTGCCCTGTCTGACAGATGAATTACAGACCGGCAGCCTCGCGCAGGGCTTCAGCTTTGTCGGTTTTTTCCCATGGGAAGTGCTCACGGCCAAAGTGACCATAAGCTGCCGTCTCACGGTAAATCGGGTGCAGCAGATCCAGCATCTGAATCAGACCGTATGGACGCAGATCGAAGAACTCACGCACCAGCAGGGTCAGTTGTTCGGTAGGGACTTTGCCGGTACCAAAGGTTTCAACCATGATGGAGGTCGGCTCAGCGACGCCGATAGCGTAAGACACCTGGATTTCACAACGGTCAGCCAGGCCGGCAGCGACGATATTTTTCGCCACATAGCGTGCAGCATAGGCCGCAGAACGGTCAACTTTTGACGGATCTTTACCTGAAAACGCACCGCCACCGTGACGAGCCATACCGCCGTAAGTATCAACGATAATTTTACGACCGGTTAAACCACAGTCACCCATCGGGCCGCCGATAACAAAACGACCGGTCGGGTTGATAAAATATTTGGTCGCGCTGGTCAGCCACTCTTCCGGCAGTACAGGCTTGATGATGGTTTCCATCACCGCTTCCTGCAGCTCTTTCTGGCCAATGTCTTCAGCGTGCTGAGTGGACAGCACCACGGCATCGATACCGACAATTTTACCGTCGTCGTACTGGAAGGTTACCTGGCTTTTTGCATCCGGGCGTAACCATGGCAGCGTGCCATCTTTACGGACTTCGGACTGACGCTGTACCAGACGGTGTGCGTAGGTCACCGGGGCTGGCATCAGTACATCGGTTTCGTTGGTGGCATAACCGAACATCAGGCCCTGGTCACCGGCACCCTGTTCCAGAGGATCGGCACGGTCAACCCCCTGGTTGATATCCGGAGATTGTTTACCAATTGCACTCAGTACTGCACAGGAGTTCGCATCAAAACCCATATCGGAATGAACATAACCGATATCACGGACGGTCTGACGGGTGATATCTTCGATATCGACCCATGCACTGGTCGTCACTTCACCACCGACCAGCACCATGCCTGTTTTGACATAGGTTTCGCAGGCTACGCGTGCTTTAGGATCTTGTTCAAGGATGGCATCCAGCACTGCATCAGAGATCTGATCAGCAATTTTATCGGGATGCCCTTCTGATACGGACTCGGATGTAAATAAGTGTTTTGCCATTTGTTCTTTACCTTACTCTATGGTTTCAATTCTACAGCATAGCGAACATCAGCAGTGCTCAGTTTCGCTTCTTAAGACAAAGCCGTGAGCGGTACAGGGTGTGCCTTACGGCACAGGCTGGTGTGACACTGCCTGGTGACTAACTAATGAGTGCAGATGGAGATTTATTAGACGGAAAACCATCCGGACGTCTATTTTAGGTCACACCTCCGTGTAAATTCCAGCCCTTTTTTATTATTAAGGCGTTACGGCGTGTAAACTTATGCGGACAGCCTGCTGATTTTGGGATAATTTCTTTGCTTTTTCGGGCGGCGGGCGGTATAAACAGCGGCTGCTGTTCCCCCGGGAATACCACACTGCGGTGGCGCGTCCCTGACGTGGCATTTGTGTCAGGAATACTGCTTTCTGACCTTCACCCTCTGACCGTTTTCCGTATGCAGACAGCATATGTGGAGGTGACAAGACTAATGAACCGGACCTGTACATTTTTTGATGGTTCTTCGCTCTGTTCTGATGCGCTGAGTTCTCACTCAGTTTTTTCCGCGAGTCATACACTTACCTCCACACTGTCCCGACGAAGTGATTCTTTTTACCCGGTTAATACGGATCCCTGTGCCGTCTGAAGGCTGCCTGCAGGGGGATTCTGCTATCTGTCTTGCCGGGGGTGTCCCTGGCGGCATCACTCAGGCCGGTAATCCGATTAATGCCATCGTTCATCCTGACTCTGTGCTATACCTGAGGGATGAAATTGCCAATCCGATCAGGAGACGTTTCTCCATGCGGGAAATCAGCCGTTTCACTTTTCAATCTAAAATAGAGGTTCGCAATGTCTGACGACATGAAGACTATTAAGGGTTCGTCAGCAGGCGAACATGGGGAATTGCGCTCAATGCAGGAAGTCGCAATCAATAATTCTGAAGCCAGCCGGATGTTAAAAACCTATAACATCGCCTGGTGGGGCAATAACTATTATGACGTCAATGAACTGGGTCATATCAGTGTGTGTCCGAATCCGGAAAAACCGGAAGTCAGGGTAGATCTGGCGAAGCTGGTCAAAGAGCGTGAAGCTCAGGGGCAGCGTCTGCCGGCGCTGTTCTGTTTCCCGCAGATCCTGCAACACCGCCTGCGCTCAATCAACGAAGCCTTCCGTCGCGCCCGTGAATCGTTTGGCTACCGGGGGGATTATTTCCTCGTGTATCCCATCAAGGTCAATCAGCATAAGCGCGTTATCGAGTCGCTGATCAATTCCGGTGAACCGCTGGGGCTGGAAGCCGGCTCTAAAGCCGAGCTGATGGCGGTACTGGCGCATGCGGGTCAGACACGCTCGGTGATTGTCTGTAACGGCTATAAAGATCGCGAATACATTCGTCTGGCGTTAATCGGCGAAAAGCTGGGCCATAAAGTGTATCTGGTTATTGAAAAAATGACCGAAGTCCGCCTGGTGCTGGAAGAGGCCGAGCGCCTGAACGTCACGCCGCGCCTGGGGATCCGTGCGCGTCTGGCCTCTCAGGGGTCGGGCAAATGGCAGTCCAGTGGCGGCGAGAAATCGAAGTTTGGTCTGTCGGCGACTCAGGTGCTGCAGCTGGTGGACATCATGCGTAATGCCGGCCGGCTGGACAGCCTGCAACTGCTGCATTTCCATCTTGGCTCACAGATGGCAAACATCCGTGATATTTCTACCGGGGTGCGTGAGTCGGCACGCTTCTATGTTGAACTGGCGAAACTGGGCGTGAATATCAAGTGCTTCGATGTCGGCGGAGGTCTGGGGGTCGATTACGAAGGCACCCGTTCCCAGTCAGATTGTTCGGTGAACTATGGCCTGAATGAATACGCCAATAATGTTATCTGGGCGATCGGTGATGCCTGCGACGAACATGGGCTGGAGCATCCGACCGTGATCACGGAATCAGGGCGTGCGGTAACCGCACACCATACGGTTCTGGTGTCTAACATCATCGGTGTGGAGCGTAATGAATTTACGACCCCTCAGGCCCCGGCGGAAGACTCACCTCGTCCGATTATCAGCCTGTGGGAAACCTGGCAGGAGATGCATGAACCGAATGTTCGCCGCTCCCTGCGTGAATGGTTGCATGACAGTCAGATGGACCTGTCTGATATCCACACCGGATATTCGGCCGGCACCTACAGCCTGACCCAGCGAGCCTGGGCTGAGCAGTTGTACCTGAGCATCTGCCATTATACCCGCCAGCATCTGGACCCGAGCAACCGTGCACATCGTCCGATCATTGACGAGTTACAGGAGCGGATGGCAGATAAGATCTACGTCAACTTCTCACTGTTCCAGTCCATGCCGGATGCCTGGGGCATCGACCAGTTGTTCCCGGTACTGCCGCTGGAAGGGCTGAACAAGTCGCCGGAGCGTCGTGCCGTCCTGCTGGATATTACCTGTGACTCCGATGGCACCATCGATCACTACGTCGACGGTGATGGTATTGCCACCACCATGCCTATGCCGGAATATGATCCGGAAAATCCGCCGATGCTGGGCTTCTTTATGGTCGGTGCGTATCAGGAAATTCTGGGCAATATGCATAACCTGTTCGGTGATACTGAAGCGGTTAACGTGTATGCCTTCGATGATGGCTCGGTGGATGTGGAATTGTCCGATACGGGCGATACCGTGGCTGACATGCTGGAATACGTACAGCTGAATCCGCGTGAATTGCTGGAACTGTTCCAGAAACAGGTGAAAGCCAGCGACATCGAAGAAGAATTGCGTGACCAGTTCCTGTCGGAATTTGAAAGCGGTCTCTACGGGTACACCTACCTGGAAGACGAGTAATAGCGTCTTGCCCTGTCGGACGATTATCAGTACGCACGGATAATCATTGCAGAGGGGGCAACGAACTATCATAATCCGCAAATACCCTTGTGCGTCGGGTTTAACGACACACAAGGGTTTTTTTTCGTCTATACCTGAACGGATAGCTGACTGTCTGATGCCGGTGATCCGTTCACCGGAATGAAAGAGGAAAAGATATGTACCATACCCTGGGTAATCAGTATGACAACTCCCTGGTGTCCAATGCCTTTGGCTTTATGCGCTTCCCGCTGAATTTTCAGCCCTATGACAGCGATGCCGAGTGGGTGATCACGGGGGTTCCTTTCGATGCGGCGACGTCCGGCCGTCCCGGCAGCCGTTTAGGTCCCGGCGCCATTCGTCAGATATCGACCAACCTGGCCTGGGAAGGGTGCCGCTGGCCATGGGATTTCGATCTGCGTGAGCGTCTGAACGTCGTCGATTGCGGTGACCTGGTCTATGCCTTTGGTGATTCCCAGGACATGTCGACCCGGTTGCAGGAGCACGCCGAAAAGTTACTGGCTAACGGTAAACGTATGCTGACCTTCGGTGGCGACCACTATATCTCTCTGCCACTGCTGCGCGCCCATGCGAAGCATTTCGGTAAGATGGCCCTGGTCCATTTTGATGCGCATACCGATACCTATTCCAACGGCCCGACATTCGATCACGGGACCATGTTCTACCACGCCCCGAATGAAGGACTGATTGACCCGGATCACTCGGTACAGATTGGTATCCGTACCGAATATGACAAAAACCTGGGCTTCAATGTGCTGGATGCGGCCTGGGTCAATGATCAGTCGGTGGAAGCCATTCTGGCCGAAATCAAAAAAACCGTCGGTGATCTGCCGGTATATCTGACCTTTGATATCGATTGTCTGGACCCGGCACACGCACCGGGCACCGGGACGCCGGTGATTGGCGGGCTGACGTCCGACAAGGCGACGAAATTAATTCGCGGACTTCAGGGCATGAATATCGTCGGTATGGACCTGGTGGAAGTTGCGCCCGGGTATGATCATGCTGACCTGACGTCACTGGCCGCGGCTACGCTGGCATTAGATATGTTACATGTTCAGGCCGCTAACAAAGCGTAATCACTTGTATCGGAGACCGTATCAGGGGTAAGTTACCGGATACGGTTTTAACAGGAGAATATCATGGGTTTACTGGATGATCTGGTCGGTTCACTGACCGGCGGGCAGCAAAATAATCTGGGACAGTTACAGGCTGTCTGGAACTGGGTTCAGGAGCAGGGCGGTGTGGAAGTTCTGATCCAGAAATTTCAGCAGGGCGGATTGGGCGAAATCCTCTCCAGCTGGCTGAGCAATGGCGCGAATCAGTCTGTCAGCAGTGATGACATTAAGTCAGCACTCAGCAGCCAGGACTTAGAGTCTCTGGCCGGCAAGCTGGGGACCGACGTTGACGGTGCCTCCGGTGTTCTGTCGAAAATTCTGCCGGAACTGATGGATAAAATTTCTCCGCAGGGAGAAGTTCATCCGGAAGCGACCGGTACCAACAGTTCGCCGGATCTGGGCTCACTGGTTGCCAGCATCTTTAAAAGCTGATCCCTGACACGCGCTCAGGACTGCCGGCAGAACGTCAGGTTCTGCCGGTAAATCAGCCTTTCTGTATAAAAAGCACCCGCCGGGATTCCCTCTGAAAAACTATGCTCCCGGGCCGGTAAAACTGTCTTCCCTCACCGGGGGGCAGCATAATCTTTTGTGATCTCCGCTTCCGGTAAACACTCTGAGGGTTTATCCCTGCCTGCCAGCCTTCCGGGTCGCACAATTCGCCCGTCATGGCATATACTTTTGCCCCGTTTTTCATGTACATTGAAGGACGACTGTTTTTCCGCCTTGCCTGTTAATTGTTGATTTTCAATGCATTGGTAAAGGGAAGGCCATTATCCGATCTGGAGTTTAAGCATGCCCTCTCATAAAGAACTCGCGAATGCTATTCGTGCCCTCAGTATGGATGCCGTACAAAAAGCCAAATCCGGTCACCCGGGCGCCCCGATGGGCATGGCTGATATTGCCGAAGTGTTATGGCGTGATTTCCTGAATCATAACCCGCAGAACCCGTCCTGGGCCGATCGTGACCGCTTTGTGCTGTCTAACGGCCACGGTTCGATGCTGATTTATAGCCTGCTGCACCTCACCGGATATGATCTGCCGATTCAGGAGCTGGAAAACTTCCGCCAGCTGCACTCCCGTACCCCGGGTCACCCGGAATACGGTTACACCCCGGGCGTGGAAACCACCACCGGTCCGCTGGGCCAGGGCATTGCCAATGCCGTCGGTTTTGCCATTGCTGAACGTACGCTGGCTGCCCAGTTTAACCGTCCGGGCCACGATATCGTCGACCACTACACCTATGCATTTATGGGTGATGGCTGCATGATGGAAGGGATCTCTCACGAAGCCTGTTCGCTGGCCGGTACCCTGAAACTGGGTAAACTGATCGCTTTCTATGACGACAACGGGATCTCCATCGATGGTCATACCGATGGCTGGTTTACCGACGATACCGGTATGCGTTTCGAAGCCTATAACTGGCATGTGATCCGCGGTATCGATGGTCACGACCATGACGCTATCCGCCGCGCGGTGGAAGAAGCACGCAGCGTGACCGATAAACCGTCACTGCTGATTTGTAAAACGGTCATCGGTTTTGGTTCGCCGAACAAAGCCGGTACCCACGATTCTCACGGCGCCCCGCTGGGTGACGAGGAAATCGCACTGACCCGCAAACAGCTGGGCTGGAACCACGCACCGTTTGAAATCCCTGACGATATTTATGCGGCCTGGGATGCCAAAAACGCCGGCTCTGAGAAAGAGCAGACGTGGGATAAGAAATTTGCGGCGTATCAGCAGGCTTTCCCGGCGCTGGCTGAGGAATTCATCCGTCGTACCACGGATAAACTGCCGGAAAACTGGCAGGAAGAGTCACAGAAATACATCGAACAGCTGCAGGCAAACCCGGCGAACATCGCCAGCCGTAAAGCCTCACAGAATGCCATTGAAGCGTTCGGTAAACTGCTGCCGGAATATCTGGGTGGTTCAGCCGACCTGGCACCGAGCAACCTGACCATGTGGTCCGGCTCTAAACCAATCAACGAAGATGCCGCCGGTAACTATATCCATTACGGTGTGCGCGAGTTTGGTATGACCGCGGTGGCTAACGGTATCTCCCTGCATGGCGGCTTCCTGCCTTATACCGCAACTTTCCTGATGTTTGTGGAATATGCGCGTAACGCAACCCGTATGGCAGCCCTGATGAAAATCCGTCAGGTGCTGGTCTACACCCATGACTCTATCGGTCTGGGGGAAGACGGCCCGACTCACCAGCCGGTCGAGCAGCTGGCCAGCCTGCGCACCACCCCGAACATGAGTACCTGGCGTCCGTGTGACCAGGTGGAATCGGCGGTGGCATGGAAATACGCTATCGAACGTCAGGACGGCCCGACCGCGCTGATCTTCTCCCGCCAGAACCTGGCGCAGCAGCCACGCAGCGCGGAGCAGCTGGCGAACGTCGCCCGCGGCGGATACGTACTGAAGGATTGTGACGGTCAGCCGGAACTGATCCTGATTGCGACCGGTTCAGAAGTCTCTCTGGCCGTGGCGGCCGCAGAGCAGCTGAGCGGTCAGGGCCGTAAGGTCCGTGTCGTTTCTATGCCGTCAACGGATGCCTTCGATAAGCAGGATGCGGCGTACCGTGAATCGGTACTGCCGGCGGCGGTCACCGCCCGTGTGGCTATCGAGGCAGCTATCGCTGACTTCTGGTACAAATATACCGGCCTGAACGGTGCGATTGTCGGTATGACCAGCTTCGGCGAGTCAGCCCCGGCAGATCTGCTGTTTAAAGAGTTCGGGTTTACCGTAGAGAACGTGGTGGCGAAAGCTAACGCTCTGCTGTAATCCGGTCTTTTGACAGGTTTTAAATGAACAGCATGGCGGGAAACTGCCATGCTTTTTTTTCAGGTCACGGGACGGGAAGGGTGACCGCAGATGTGCTTTTTATGCACAGTTAGCGGTTGAAAATGTGAGTTTGATCGAATAATTAGAATTGCAGTTGATCTCAGTCATTCCCGTGTGGCAAAGCATGATTTATTCTCAGCTGAAGCGTTTCAGTTGGGGTTCTGTAACGGCATTAATGTCCGGTCTGCCGTTACGCTAACGGGTTGTGATGACGGCGATCATCGTCTTCCATAACACCCGGCACAAAGAAAATGGTAGTGACATGACCCTGAGAATTGCGATTAATGGTTTTGGACGTATTGGCCGTAGCGTATTGCGCGCACTGTATGAAAGCGGCCGGCATACGGATATTTCAGTCGTGGCCATTAATGAACTGGCCGACAACGAAGGGATTGCCCATCTGCTGAAATATGACACCACTCATGGTCGCTTTGCTTATGAGGTCCGGCTGGAAGAGGATGTGCTTCGGGTAGGGCGGGATCCTATTCGTTTATTACATCAGCCCCGGATAGCGTCTCTCCCCTGGCGGGAACTGGATATTGATATCGTTCTGGATTGTACCGGGCACTATGGCAGCCGTGCGGATGGTGAAGCACACCTGGCTGCCGGCGCTAAAAAAGTGCTGTTTTCACACCCGGGCGGAAACTCTCTGGATGCGACCGTGGTGTATGGTGTGAACCACCATGAACTGAAAGCAAGTGACCGGATAGTCTCAAATGCGTCCTGTACCACAAATTGTATCATCCCGGTGATTAAACTACTGGATGATGCGTTCAGGATTGTGTCGGGTACGGTCACGACTATCCATTCATCGATGCACGATCAGCAGGTTCTGGATGCCTATCATACCGATCTGCGGCGGACCCGGGCAGCCAGTCAGTCGATCATTCCGGTAGATACCAAACTGGCGGCCGGGATCACGCGGATATTCCCTCAGTTTGCGGATCGGTTTGAAGCTATCGCCGTAAGGGTGCCGGTGATCAATGTGACGGCCATCGACCTCAGTGTTACCCTGGAAATACCGGTGACGGCGGCCAAAGTTAACGAGATTTTGCAAAACGGAGCACAGGGAATATTTCGTGGTATAGTCGACTATACCGAACTACCCTTAGTTTCTGTTGATTTTAACCACGATCCGCACAGTGCCATCGTCGATGGTACCCAGACACGGGTCAGTGGTCAGCACCTGGTGAAAACCCTGGTATGGTGCGATAACGAATGGGGCTTTGCTAACCGGATGCTGGACACCACCTTAGCAATGTCTGCAGGTAATTTCAGGTAAGGCGTGATAACGCCTGACAAACTTACGAGAATCAATAAGAGGATTCACCATGTCTGTAATTAAAATGACCGATCTGGATCTTGCAGGTAAACGTGTACTGATTCGTGCTGACTTGAACGTGCCGGTAAAAGACGGAAAAGTTACGTCGGATGCCCGTATTCGTGCATCATTACCGACCATCGAATCTGCACTGAAGCAGGGTGCTAAAGTCATGGTGACCTCTCACCTCGGTCGCCCGGTGGAAGGCGAATACAATGAAGAGTTCTCTTTATTGCCGGTAGTGAATTACCTGAAAGATAAACTTAACGGAACCCCGGTCAAGCTGGCAAAAGACTATCTGGACGGTGTCTCCGTGGAAAACGGCCAACTGGTGGTACTGGAAAACGTCCGTTTCAACAAAGGTGAGAAAAAGGATGACGAAGTGCTGGCGAAGAAATATGCCGCACTCTGTGATGTCTTTGTGATGGATGCCTTCGGTACCGCACACCGCGCCCAGGCGTCTACCCACGGCGTCGGTAAATTCGCGCCTATCGCCTGTGCCGGCCCGCTGTTATCCGCGGAACTGGAAGCGTTAGGTAAAGCGATGAGCAACCCTGCGCGTCCGATGGTGGCTGTCGTGGGGGGTTCTAAAGTTTCGACGAAGTTTGATGTGCTGCAGTCACTGGTGGGCATTGCTGATACCGTGATTGTCGGCGGGGGTATCGCAAATACCTTCGTTGCTATCGACAACAATGTCGGTAAATCACTGTATGAGCCGGACTTCGTGGAAGCTGCGAAAAAACTGCGTGATCAGCATGGGATCCCGGTACCGACGGACTCCCGCGTAGGTACAGAGTTTTCTGAAACTGCACCGGCAACGGTGAAAAAAGTCACTGACATCCGTGATGATGAAGAGATCATGGACTTCGGCGATGAGACAGCACAGGCTATGGCCGCCATCCTGAAAGGCGCGAAGACTATTCTGTGGAATGGTCCGGTAGGGGTGTTTGAGTTCCCTAACTTCCGTAAAGGGACCGAAATCGTTGCTAATGCCATTGCAGACAGTGATGCATTCTCCGTTGCCGGTGGCGGTGATACGCTGGCGGCCATCGACCTGTTCGGTATCGAAGATAAAATTTCTTATATCTCTACCGGCGGCGGGGCTTTCCTCGAGTTTGTTGAAGGTAAAAAACTACCGGCAGTTGCCATGCTTGAAGAGCGTGCAAAACAGTAATTCTGCAACGGTGTACCCGGCAGGGGCCGGGCGCATCGAGTTTAGCCCGGCTAACGGGCATCCGTTTACGGCCAACGAAACAGGACAATGTTATGTCTAAAATTTTTGATTTCGTAAAACCTGGTGTAGTTACTGGCGAAGATGTTCAGAAAATCTTCCAGGTCGCTAAAGAGAATCATTTTGCACTGCCTGCAGTAAACTGCGTGGGCAGCGACTCCATCAATGCGGTACTGGAAACTGCGGCTAAAGTGAAAGCGCCGGTGATTGTTCAGTTTTCTAACGGCGGTGCGGCCTTTATTGCCGGTAAAGGATATAAGTCTGACAAGCCTCAGGCGGCGGCCATCATGGGAGCCATCGCAGGTGCACACCATGTGCATCTGATGGCTGAAGCGTACGGCGTGCCGGTGATCCTGCACACCGACCACTGTGCCAAAAAACTGCTGCCGTGGATTGATGGTCTGCTGGATGCCGGTGAAGCACATTTCGCCAAAACCGGTAAGCCTCTGTTCTCTTCTCACATGATCGACCTGTCTGAAGAGTCACTGGAAGAAAACATCGAAATCAGCAGCAAATATCTGGCTCGTATGGCAAAAATGGGGATGACCCTGGAAATCGAACTGGGTTGTACCGGCGGTGAAGAAGACGGTGTTGATAACTCTCACCTCGATAACTCAGCCCTGTATACCCAGCCTGAAGATGTTGATTACGCCTACCGTAAACTGAATGAAGTCAGCCCTAATTTCACCATCGCTGCCTCTTTTGGTAACGTACACGGTGTATACAAACCGGGTAACGTTCAGCTGACACCAAAAATTCTGCGTAACTCACAGGATTATGTCAGCGAAAAACATGGTCTGCCGCACAACGCGCTGAACTTTGTTTTCCACGGCGGCTCCGGTTCTTCTGCGGAAGAGATCAAAGAAGCTATCGGCTATGGCGTGATTAAAATGAATATCGATACCGATACCCAATGGGCGACCTGGGACGGTATTCTGCAATACTACAAAAAGAACGAAGGTTATCTGCAGTCTCAGCTGGGCAACCCTGAGGGTGACGATAAACCGAACAAGAAATTCTACGATCCACGTGCCTGGCTGCGTGCAGCGCAGAGCTCAATGGTGGTTCGCCTGGAACAGGCATTCCATGAGCTGAATGCGATCGATCGTCTGTAACCCTCATTGAGGGAAGCAAAGGCCCGCGATGCGGGCCTTTTTTATTGCCGTGGGTTCGGGCTGAGCTGCCTTGCAGCAAGGCGAACGGAAGACTCACGATCTGCCCCTTAAAACCCACACACAAACTGAATATTCCCTGTCTGAGATAAAAAACAATAACCCGATTCACTGCCCACAGGCCTGAGAAAAAAATCCTCCGGTTTTCCCCGGTCCCACATCCGGTGACTTACCGCGACATCGCACCGCTGAGCGAGGGAATGCGTCCAGGACGAGCCGCATGGACGCGGCGAGAGGTCATGCTGAGCAGGAGCGAATCATGACCGGTCCGTAAAGGACAAATGAGTGAGCGAAGGTAC
>NZ_JAERJR010000024.1 GCF_018257515.1 Tatumella sp. JGM118 | reverse complement strand
ATGGGTATTCTTCAGGCTATAGCCTTACAGGATCAATCACCACCTCCCTAGGAGGTGGTTTAGGGGTGACAATAAAAGAACGGGAGCCAGAGGCTCCCGTTCTTCAGTCCGTCAGCGGTCCGGTGTGTCTCAGGACTGGCGGCTTTTGATGGAATTAATGATATTAGTGGTGGAAATACCATCTTCAAAATTCAGGATCCGAACCTCACCGCCATTGGCTATGACCTCTTCGCCTCCGGCAACCTGCTCCGGCCGGTAGTCGCCCCCTTTGACCAGTAAGTCCGGTAAGATTTCGCTAATCAGGCGCTGAGGCGTATCTTCTTCAAACGCGACCACCCAGTCCACGGCTTCCAGCGCCCCCAGCACAATCATACGGTTCATCAGCGCATTGACCGGACGGCTTTCGCCTTTCAGACGACGGGTAGAGGCATCACTGTTGACTGCCACAATCAGTCTGTCGCCCAGCTTGCGTGCATGAGCCAGATAGGAGACATGGCCGGCATGCAGAATATCGAAGCAACCGTTGGTCATAACGACCTTCTCTCCGCGGGCCCGCGCCTGTGCAACCGCCTGTTTCAGTTGCTGTTCATCCATCACCCCGAACCCGCTTTCCGGACGGGCATGAATGGCATTTTCCAGTTCCAGCGGACTGACGGTCGAGGTGCCCAGCTTACCGACCACCACCCCTGCGGCGGCGTTGGCCAGGAAACAGGCATCTTCCAGGCTGCATCCGGCCGCCAGGGAAGCGGCCAGTACACCGATCACCGTATCACCGGCTCCGGTAACATCGTAAACTTCCTGCGCCAGTGTCGGTAAATGTACCGGATCTTTACCTGGCTGCAGCAGGGTCATCCCATGCTCTGAACGGGTCACCAGCAGCGCTGACAGTTCATATTTTTCCATCAGCGTCATACCGCGGCCGATAATTTCGGCTTCATCACGGCATTTTCCGACCACGGCTTCAAACTCTGACAGGTTCGGTGTCAGTAACGTTGCACCGCGATAACGTTCAAAATCGGTCCCTTTCGGGTCGATCAGCACCGGTACCCCGGCGTCACGGGCCAGACGGATCAGCGTTTGTACGTCAGACAGCGCCCCTTTCGCATAATCAGAAAGCACAACCGCGCCGACCTGATCCACAGACGCTGTCATACGCTGATGGATGGGCTGCGGGTCAATATCCCCGAAGCCTTCTTCAAAGTCGAGACGGATAAGTTGCTGATTACGCGACAGGATCCGTAATTTGGTAATGGTCGGATGGGTGCTGAGGCGGACAAAATCACAGCCAACCTGCACCTCTTCCAGCGTCCGGCATAAGGTGTCGGCCGCTTCGTCTTCTCCGGTCAGACCAATAATGCGTGAAGCCGTCCCGAGGGCCGCGATATTCATTGCGACGTTTGCCGCTCCGCCAGGCCGCTCTTCCACGGTTTCCACTTTAACCACCGGCACCGGTGCTTCAGGAGATATGCGTTGTGTCGGTCCGTACCAGTAACGATCCAGCATCACGTCACCAATCACCAGTACACCCGCACGGCCAAAATCAGGCAGCGTTACTTTCATTCAAACGACTCCAGACAGCAATTAACCAGACCAAAATTTTTGCCGATAATACCACAAACACCCTTCCGTGTTTGCTATCTGCAAGACCTAATCCGCTGACCCGACAAAACAGCCAGCAAAAACACTGCAGTTAAGGCATCAGAGACAGAAAAAAGTTGCCCGTACGACAGCGCGTGACAGGTTACGCCGGCTGTTCCAGCCAGTGGTGCCAGCTCTGCGCTACCGTTTGCCTCTGAGGCATAAACGCCTCCTCTGCCACCGTGGCAGGCAGGGATTGCAGCGCGAGGTGATGCAGCGCTTCCCGTAGCGAGACATAAGCCGCACTTAATTGCTCAGCTTCCTCCGCCGGCATAACACCGTAGTGCGCCATCGCTTCAAAGATACGGATATTATCCGACCAGCGGGTCAGCGCCGGCTCACTGGCTGCCTGCCCCAGTACCAGATATTGAGCGATAAACTCAATATCGGTGATCCCGCCCTGGTCGGTTTTAATATCCCAGCGTTGCCTGACTTTACTGCCCAGGTGCTGACGCATTTTTTCACGCATCTCCCGCACCTCGTTCTGCAGCGCCGGCTGAGGCCGCGGCTGACAAAGCACTTCGCGGCGAATCTCATCAAAACAGGTCGCCAGCCGGGCGTCACCGTAAACGATACGGGCGCGGACCAGCGCCTGGTGCTCCCAGGTCCAGGCCTCTTCCAGCTGATATTGCCGGTAAGCACTGAACGTACTGACCAGCATACCGGCCGCGCCCGACGGACGCAGCCGGGCATCGACCTCGTACAGAATGCCCGACGCGGTACGGGTACTGAATAAATGCATAATTTTCTGGGCCAGTCGCAGGTAGAACTGACGGCCATCGATGCTTCGCGCGCCATCGGTAACAGCCTCCTCCGGGCAGTCATGCAGAAAGACCAGATCCAGATCAGAGCTGTAACCCAGTTCAAGCCCGCCGAGCTTACCGTAACCGACCACCGCAAATCCCCGCTGCTGCATATCACTGAGATAGGAAGGCCGGCCATACCGCTGAACCATCATACTCCAGGCCTGCTGTACCACGGTTTCAAGGATCGCCTCAGCGAGCCAGCTCAGGTGATCACTGACTTTCATCACCGGTAAAGCGCCGGCAATATCGGCGGCGGCAATACGCAAATGCTGAGTCTGCTTAAACTGGCGCAGGGCTTCCAGTTGCTGCTCTTCATCATCCACCGGAATTCGCATCAGATACTGGCGTAATTCGTCACGATAAGCATTCGTGGCCATCGGCTGATACAGCGTCGCCGGGTCCAGCAATTCATCCAGTAATAACGGATAACGTGCCAGTTGATCGGCGACCATCGGAGAAGCGGCACATAAACGGATCAGGTGAGACAGCGCACCAGGATGTTCTGTCAGCAGTTCGAGATAAGTGCTTCGTGTCAGCACACCGCTGAGCAGGGGGAGCAGTCGCTGCAGCACCGTATCCGCCTGCGGACGCGGACAGAGTTCTGCCAGCAGGCGCGGCATCAGCTGGTCCAGCGCCAGGCGGCCGCGGGGGCCGATGGTACGGCGGTTAGCATCGTGACGGAAATGGTGTAAATGGTGTAATAATTGCTGACGTTGTGCGTCATCCAGCGCCGGGGTGAGCGGGGTCAGCTCTTCGCAGGTATATTCACCCAGCCACAATTCATTATAATCACCGGCCAGCGGTTGCCCGCCCGCATCGGGGATATCCTCGCCGATCAATGCGTCAAAGATAGCCCTTACCCGCGACATATGCTGATTCAGCACTGTGCGTAGCTGCGCCCAGTCAGACGTGCCCATCGCCCAGGCCAGCCTTTCCTGCTGCAGGGGATCCGCCGGCAATGTCTGCGTCTGCTGATCCCCGATACTTTGCAGCAGATTTTCCAGCCGGCGCAGCCAGAGGTAGGCGGCCCGCAATTGCGTCACCTCCTCTGCGGGTAACAGATGGAGCGTAGCAATAGCCTCCAGTGCCGCAAGCCAGGAACGTTGCTGGAGAGAACGCTCACGTCCGCCGCGGATCAGCTGAAACACCTGAACGATAAATTCGCATTCACGGATCCCTCCGGCGCCCAGCTTAATATTATCCGTCAGTCCCCGGCGACGCACCTCGCGGGCAATCATGCTTTTCATGGTCCGTAGCGACTGGATCACGCTGAAATCGATATAACGCCGGTAGATAAACGGACGCAGCATCTGCTGCAATTCCTGGTAGCCATCGTCGTCCGCCTCTCCCATGATCCGCGCCTTCACCATGGCATACCGTTCCCAGTCCCGTCCCTGTTCCTGATAATAGTCCTCCATGGCCGCAAAACTCATGACTAACGGCCCGCTGTCGCCGAAAGGCCTCAGACGCATATCGACCCGATAGACGAACCCCTCGGGGGTTTGCTGATCCAGTAATTTGATCAGACGCTGCCCCATGCGGGTAAAAAACTGAGTATTGTCGAGTTCACGCCGGCCCCCGCGGGTCGTGCCGTTTTCAGGCCAGGTAAAAATCAGGTCGATATCTGACGAGAAATTCAGTTCGCCCCCTCCCAGCTTACCCATCCCCAGGATATACAGGGTCTGGGGCTTTCCTTCGGCGTTACAGGGCGTTCCCCATTCCTGGCAACACTGGCGGTACGTCCAGTCCCGCGCCGCAACAATCAATACCTCCGCCAGCTCACTGAGCTGACGCAGGCTTTGTTCCGTAGCGGCCAGAGAAAGTGCCTGCATCCAGGCAATACGTACCAGCATATGACGCCGGAATTCACGTAATACCTGCATGACCTTCGCTTCACTGTCTGCCGGCTGTAACGCTACGCTCAGCCAGGACGCATAGTGTTGCCATTCCTCCGCCTGAGGTGGCTGTTGCTGTATCTGCTGCCACCATCCGGGGTGCTGTTGTAAGCTTTCGCAGATAAAGTCACTGAATGCCAGGGCTGCGGCCGGTAAGGTCTCCGGCGGGAGTGGCGGATTCAGCGTCGCGGCTGCTTTACCGGCCAGATCCTGCAACAACGAAGGTAACGGCAACATACACTTTTCCTGTGATTTCTGTTGAAGGGCTGCCTGAACTTTGCAGCGATTATTCTCTGATTTTGGCCGCCTCATTGCCGTTCAGCCAGAAAGGGGCCTGCCGGTGAAGCGAGCGTAAGGTCCAGGGGAGATCATCGTACTGCTGTTCATTGATCTTTTTCAGTGCCAGCCACCAGGGGGCCAGCCACTCATCGACCGCCGCTATCGGGTAAGCACCGCACAGCAGACAGACAGCCAGTAACTGCTTATGGATTTTCAGGACTTTATCCTGATATTCAGACTCCTGATTAAATTCGGCGGTGATCTGTTTTAATTCCGCGAAAACCCGCCCCAGCATCACATCACAGAAGCGCTTAAACGAGCCTTCCATCTTTTTACGGTGCTTATCTTCCAGCAGCGCCTTCCACGGTTGTTCGATTAACCAGTGGGTCAGTATCAGTTGGGTCTGTGCAGAGACGGCAGAAAAACAGAGCGTTTCGGCAGAGATATCCCCGGTCATCGCCTGTTCCAGTGCCAGCAACTGTTCGCGTAACTGTCCCGTGGCCTTACGCGGAAGCATGCCACCGAACAAGGTAAACACCTCACGGATCGCCAGCAGGATTTCCCGGACCCGGGCGGCCGCCTTGCTATCACCGTTCAGCCAGAGTTCTTCGTGGTACTGCCATTCTGCCAGTAAGGTGGATAACATCGCCTGTAAGCCCTGCTCACAGTTCAGTTTCTTTTCCGACTGCAGACGCGGGAACGGGTGGACATCTTTTGGCGGATTCCCCTGAGCCAGATGGTAACCGCGGGCAGCTTTACTCAGGCTGCCCGGACGCAGACCTCCGTCACCCACCAGCTCAAAAGCAAACGCCATTAAATCGTGGCGCGTTCCCTGCTTCAGTTCCAGCTCGACTTCAAATAGCGGCACCTGCAGTTCACCGGCAATCACGGCTCCCTGATCGAACGCCACTTCGATTTCACTCTCCGCATAGGTGATAAGCCAGACTTCCCGGACGAAATCGGTCTGAAACAGCGGGTGCAGCTGTTGCTGCAATGCATCGACGTCCGTGCCTTCCGGCCAGACATCCGCTGGCAGCAGACGGATGTCCAGGGCATTCGCGGTTAAGCTGACATTGTATTCCGGACGCTGATGCAAGCCGCCCAGCGTCTGTCCGCGGGTTTTCAGCGTCATCTCATACTGATTATCAATGCCACGGATGCGTAACCCCATATCCCAGCGACGCAGCTGGTTGTCCGGGGTTTCAAAATAGATGTTTGCTAACGTACGGGGGGCGAAATGCTGGCCCGGGCAGCCATTCAGGCGTTCTGCCAGACGGTTCACGGCTTCTTTACTGGCAATGAACTTTAATTCTGTTTCAATGGTCATAGGATCTCTGAGTATCACAATTGCTATCAATTAACCGGAAAATTACTCCATCATCCAGAGTAATCGACTAAAGACTCAATGTCCTGGATTTGTTAGGCTTTACCATCGCCGAGAACAGGAAAGTTCTCATTTATATCTATCCGGCCCCTCTCCAGACTGTGGCATTGAACTAACCCCTATAATATGCAAAAACGACGTCGAATGAATAAAATTACACGTACTGGTATTTTTCTGCTGGCTTTCACCGGTCTTGCGCCGGTCGTCCATGCAGACACCACCCGCTATATTTCTGATGAGCTGTCCACCTGGGTCCGCAGCGGCCCCGGGGATCAATACCGTCTGGTCGGCAAGCTGAATGCCGGAGACCAGGTGACGTTGTTACAGACCAATCAGGATACCCACTACGCCGAAATTCGTGATGGCCAGGGCCGGACTAACTGGATCCCGCTGTCACAGCTAAGTGATTCCCCCAGCCTGCGGACCCAGGTCCCCCAGTTGCAGCAGCAGGTAAAAGTGCTGACCGATAAGCTGGCGAACATTGATAACAGCTGGAACCAGCGTACGGCAGATATGCAAAAGAAAGTGGCCGGCAGTGATGATGCCATTAATGCGCTGAAGCAGGAAAACCAGAATCTGAAAAATCAGCTGATCGTGGCACAGAAGAAAGTGAATGCCGCCAACGTTCAGTTAGATGATAAGCAACGTGCCATTATTATGCAGTGGTTTATGTATGGCGGCGGAGTGCTGGGGATCGGTCTGCTGCTCGGTCTGTTGCTGCCCCATATGATCCCGCGTCGCAAAAAAAGTGACCGCTGGATGCGCTAACCGCGACAGACTGATGCCTGCCGGGGATGCTGCCCCGGCAGGCGGTTTCCGGCCAGTAATTTCCGAATTGTCCTGGTCCTGTATACTGTGACAGAAATACAGGGGTGATATAGGAGTTATGCCGTGAAAACTTATCTGGTCGGCGGTGCCGTCCGTGACGCTCTGCTGGGGCTACCGGTCAAGGATCGGGACTGGGTCGTGGTCGGCGCAAGCCCTGACATGCTTCTGGCACAGGGATATCAACAGGCCGGACGCGATTTCCCGGTATTCCTCCACCCGGTCAGCCATGAAGAATATGCACTGGCACGTACCGAACGCAAAGCCGGTCATGGTTATACCGGCTTCACTACCCGCTTTTCCCCGGATGTGACGCTGGAAGACGATTTACAACGCCGGGACCTGACCATCAATGCGATGGCCAGGGACAGCGACGGACAGATTATCGACCCCTGGCAGGGCCGGCAGGATCTGCAACACCGCCTGCTGCGTCATGTGTCTCCCGCCTTTATCGATGACCCGTTACGGGTTCTGAGGGTCGCCCGTTTTGCGGCCCGTTTCTCGGCGCAGGGGTTCACCATCGCCCCTGAGACGCTCGCACTGATGCAACAATTATCTGCCAGTGGTGAACTGGCTCACCTGACCCCGGAAAGGGTGTGGAAAGAGACCGAAAAGGTGCTCTGCGGCCCCGCACCGGAGGTCTATTTTCAGGTATTACGTGACTGTGGTGCTCTGCAGGTATTATTCCCGGAACTGGATAATCTGTTCGGCGTCCCTGCGCCGGCTAAATGGCATCCTGAAATAGACACCGGCATTCACAGCCTGATGACGCTGGCCATGGCCGCGTCATTAACCGATGACCCTGCCGTGCGTTTTGCCGCGCTGTTCCACGATGCCGGTAAAGCCCTGACCCCGCCGGCCCTCTGGCCGTCACACCCGGGTCATGGTGTGGCAGGACTGCCGCTGATCAGCGCACTGTGCCAGCGCCTGAAAGTCCCGAACCATTACCGGGATCTTGCGCTACTGATCACTGAATTTCACGATGTACTGCACACGATTGAGCGTCAGCCGGCAGAGAAGATTATCGGTTTGTTTGACAATATCGACAGCTGGCGCAAACCCGAACGCATTCTGCAACTGACGCTCGCCAGTGAAGCCGATGCCCGCGGCCGGGCAGGCTTAACCGCTAACCCTTACCCGCAGGGAGCTTTTGTCAGAAAGATGTATGAAATTGCCGCCGCCGTACCGGTCGCAGCGATTGTTCAGGCAGGATTTAAAGGGCCGGAGATACGTCAGGAACTGACCCGCAAACGGACGGAGGCGTTGGTCCCGTACTGCCAGCCGCTAGCGTAAGAGTGACAAGCTGCCCGGCCACACATTCTGTGACCGGGCGGCTGCGTCATTGCCGGATTAGCTAAAAACAGCAAACACGACTGCTGCCAGGATAAAACGGTAAATCGCAAAAGGGATAAATGACATCCGCTTGATCACGCCGAGGAAGGTCTTTATCGCCACCAGCGCAACGATAAAGGCCATGATAAATCCGGTGGCGAACATCGGCACGTCACTGACCGTCAGGAAGCTCAGGCTTTTATATAAATCCAGCGCGGTTGCTCCCATCATCATCGGAACCGCCAGCAGGAATGAAAATTCTGAGGCAGCAAAACGACTGACGCCCATCAGCATCCCGCCGGAGATCGTGGCGCCTGAACGCGAAAATCCTGGCCAGAGCGCAAGGCACTGAAACAGACCGATCATAAATGCCTGCCGGTAGGTGATATCATCCAGACCGACGGCTTTCGGTTGTGCCGGTTTCAGTTTTTCGGCCAGAATCAGTAACACCCCGCCGGCGACCAGCGCATACATCACATTCATCGGCGTAAATAACGCTTTAATTTTGTCATGCAGGATCAGACCGAGCACTACCGCAGGGATCATCCCCAGTAAAATATGGATCAGCGTCAGATGTCCCTGACCTTTACCTTCATGGGGAACCTGACCAAACCGGATACCTATCAGGCCAAACAACCGCCGCCAGAACATGACGACCACGGCCAGAATCGACCCCAACTGGATCACTACTTCAAAAGTTTCGGCGGTTTTATCTTCAAATCCCAGCAAATGACCGACGATAATCATATGCCCGGTTGATGATACCGGTAAAAACTCTGTTAACCCTTCCACTATGCCCAAAATTGCGGCAACGAACAGGTGATGCATATCTGCCATCCCGGACTACCCTCTTTTTTTTATTCCACCCTGTAAATACCATCCATTACCGTCTGAAATTCAGACGGTAAATCACGGCCAATGCCAGGAACAACGGTGACGAGCGGGCTGAATTACCGCATCGCAACAGATGAACCAGACTTATGACATCTGTACTGTGGTTGGGTTTCATTAAGATGGCAATCACCGGAAGAGTATTACCGTTTATTTCGGAATATTACCTCGTTCAATACGGACGCCAACCTGAGCTGCCTGCGCCACCGCACCCGGTTTACTCACTTTGATCCTGACGCCTTCCAGCCCGAAACGCTGCATCAGCAAGCCGGCGATCTCTTCCGCCACCCGCTCCACCAGGGCAAAACGCTGTCCCTGTAAATGGTGAAGCACTGCTTCAGAAACATCGGCATAGCTCAGACAATCGGCGACATCATCGCTGGCTGCCGCTTTACGGTTATCCCAGGCCATTTCAATATCCAGCAACAATTTTTGCTGGATAGTCTGTTCCCAGTCATAAGCCCCGATGGTGGTAAATACCGTCAGTTGCTCAATAAAAACTATATCCATAGTGACACTCTCTGTATTTTTGCCGTGAACCGATACCACTTCCGATACTTTATGCGTATTATCCTCTGTCAGCGACCAGGATAACGGACAAGGTATTAGAGGGTATTATGACAGTAATTGCCGCAGGAATGATCCTTTTTGCCTATCTTTGTGGCTCCGTTTCAGGAGCAATACTGCTGTGCAAAATACGCGGATATCCTGACCCGAGGACCCGGGGTTCCGGTAATCCGGGCGCGACCAATATTCTGCGCGTTGGCGGTAAGCTGGCGGCGGTCGCTGTGCTGTTATTTGATGTTTTAAAAGGTATGTTACCGGTCTGGCTGGCCTATGCGCTGCACGTGTCGCCGTTCTTTCTGGGTCTGACGGCCATCGCTGCCTGTCTGGGACATATCTATCCGTTATTTTTTCATTTTCGTGGCGGTAAAGGCGTTGCCACCGCGCTGGGCGCCATCGCCCCTATCGGCTGGGATCTGACGGGGCTGATGATGGGGACGTGGCTGCTGACCGTGCTGCTTAGCGGGTATTCATCGCTGGGCGCGATTATCAGTGCGCTGATTGCACCGTTTTATGTGTGGTGGTTTAAACCGCAGTTTACTTTTCCGGTCTCGATGCTGTCCTGTCTTATCCTGCTGCGCCACCATGACAACATACAGCGCCTGTGGCGCGGCCTGGAACCGAGACTCTGGAAACGCAGAGGCAAACGCCGGAAATCAGAATAACGCAATTCTGACCTCCGGTGATACCCGCCCTCAGGACGGGCAATCGCCAGGTTACTGGTTGAGCGGCGGCAGTTCTGCTAATGGCCAGCGGGGACGAACCGTGATCCCCAAATCACTCTCTGTACCGCCTTTAAAACGCACCATTCCGGCATAGGCTATCATGGCACCATTATCGGTACAGAACGCCGGACGGGCATAGAAAACCTCTCCCCCCAGTTGCTGCATCATTTCCGCCATCCGGCTGCGTAAGGTGCGATTAGCACTGACGCCACCGGCAATCACCAGCCGCCGGAAACCGGTCTGCTGCAGCGCCCTTTTACACTTAATCATCAGCGTATCCACCACAGCATCCTCAAAGGCTCTGGCGATATCTGCACGCGTCTGTGCATCGTCGTCATGGTTACGGATGGTGTTTGCGGCAAACGTCTTCAGTCCGGAGAAGCTGAAATCCAGTCCCGGACGGTCGGTCATCGGCCTCGGGAAGGTAAAACGACCGGCCACGCCCTGCATAGCCATTTTAGATAACAGCGGACCGCCAGGGTAATCCAGGCCCAGCAGTTTTGCCGTTTTATCAAAAGCCTCTCCGGCGGCATCATCAATAGACTCGCCCAGTAACCGGTACTCACCGATGCCGGTGACACTGATAAGCTGGGTATGCCCGCCGGAGACCAGTAAAGCGACGAACGGGAATTCCGGGGGGTTCTCTTCCAGCATCGGTGCCAGCAAGTGACCTTCCATATGATGAACAGGGACAGCCGGGACCTGCCAGGCAAACGCCAGCGAACGTCCGACCGTTGCCCCGACCATCAGGGCGCCCACCAGTCCGGGGCCGGCCGTGTAGGCGACCGCATCGATGTCTTCCGGGGCCAGCCCGGCTTCCGCCAGGGCCGCCTGGATTAACGGCACGGTTTTACGCACATGATCCCGGGAGGCCAGCTCCGGCACAACACCGCCGTAATCCGCATGTAAACTTACCTGACTATACAACTGGTTAGCCAGCAGACCGGATTCATCGTCATAAATTGCAATTCCGGTTTCATCGCAAGACGTTTCTATACCCAAAACTCGCATCACACTCACCTCTGATTTCGCTGCAGGAGTGTACCACAGGAGATAATTCAGACCTACGCTGCACGATTTCATTAAAAACATTTTTTACCGGCCAAAGAATAGGCTATACTTCGCGGTCTGAAAAAACCGGCAGCCGCAGCGCAGAGTGCTCGTTGGTTTGAAATTGTTCATGGTGCTTTACAAGTCAGCCTACGCTGGAGTAAAATACTGCACCATTTTGAAATAAGCTGGCGCTGCAGCCAGCTGCAAAAACCGAATTTTATCGAGGTGAGAGTTACATGCCGGTAATCAAAGTACGTGAAAACGAGCCTTTCGACGTTGCACTGCGTCGCTTCAAACGTTCATGCGAAAAAGCAGGCGTTCTGGCTGAAGTGCGTCGTCGTGAGTTTTATGAAAAACCAACGACCGAACGCAAACGCGCTAAAGCATCTGCTGTTAAGCGTCATGCCAAGAAACTGGCTCGCGAAAACGCACGCCGTACTCGTCTGTACTAATTTCTTCGGGAGCACGCTCCCTTGCGTGTTAAACGCAGACTGAGTTAAGTGAAAGGCCGTGCTTTCCGAAAGGAAGCGCGGCTTGTTGCCGTTTATGAGCTAAAGATCCGGAGCCTATGGCTGGGAAAATACCGCGTATATTTATCAATGACTTGCTTGCACGCACAGATATCGTGGATCTGATCGATGCCCGTGTGAAGTTAAAAAAGCAAGGCAAAAACTATCACGCCTGTTGCCCTTTCCATAACGAAAAAACACCGTCCTTTACCGTTAACGGCGACAAACAGTTTTACCACTGTTTTGGCTGTGGTGCCCATGGTAATGCTATCGACTTTCTGATGAATTTCGACCGTCTGGAATTCGTTGAAACCATCGAAGAACTCGCCACCATGAACGGACTGGAAGTCCCTTATGAAAGTGGCAGCGGTGATAGCCCCCTGGAACGCCATCAGCGTCAGAGTCTTTATCAACTGATGGATGGCCTGAATAGCTTCTATCAGACATCGCTGACCGGTCAGACGGCCGAACCCGCACGCCAGTATATTCAAAGCCGTGGGTTAAGCCAGCAGGTCATCGACCACTTTTCGATAGGTTATGCTCCGCCGGGCTGGGATAATGCCCTGAAGCGTTTCGGAAAACAGCAGGAGGACAAACAGTCCCTGACTGAAGCCGGAATGCTCATCACCAATGATAATGGCCGGAGTTACGATCGTTTCCGTGACAGGATCATGTTCCCTATCCGCGACAAACGCGGCAGAGTCATTGGATTTGGCGGCCGGGTACTGGGGAATGATACCCCGAAATACCTGAACTCACCTGAAACGCCGATTTTCCATAAAGGGCGCCAGCTATACGGCCTTTATGAAGTCACCCGTCAGCATCCGCAGCCCGAAAAACTGCTGGTCGTTGAAGGGTATATGGATGTGGTTGCGCTGGCACAGTTTGGTATCGATTATGCCGTTGCCTCGTTAGGCACCTCAACGACCAGCGAACATATCCAGTTATTATTCAGAAATACCGATACCGTGATCTGTTGCTACGACGGAGACCGGGCAGGCCGCGATGCGGCATGGCGGGCCCTGGAAACGGCCCTGCCCTATATGACCGATGGGCGGGAACTGCGTTTTATGTTCCTGCCGGACGGGGAAGACCCGGATACACTGGTACGTAAAGAAGGCAAAAACGCCTTTGAACAGCGGATGGTTCAGGCCGTGCCGCTGTCAGACTTTTTATTTGAAAGTTTACTGCCTCAGACCGACTTAAGCAGCCGGGAAGGGAAAGCGAGACTGAGCACGCTGGCACTGCCGCTGATCAGTCAGATCCCCGGCGAGACCTTGCGGATTTATCTGCGTCAGGTGTTAGGCAATAAACTGGGCATTCTGGATGACCGGCAGCTGGAGAAGCTGTTACCGGCACAGGCTGAGCATAAAACCACCCCCGCGGGTCCGGCCATGAAGCGGACCACCATGCGGATACTGGTTGCCCTGTTATTGCAGCATCCTGAACTTGCCGCACAGGTACCCTCACTTGACGGACTGATGGACACCGGGATTGCCGGACTCCCTCTGTTCGCGGAACTGGTACAACGTTGCAACGAGCAACCGGGGATGACGACCGCCCAGCTGCTGGAAAGCTATCGTGATACAAAAACCGGCCAGTCCCTTGAAACTCTGGCTATCTGGAACCACATGATAGTGGATGATGAAGTGGAAGCCGTCTTCAGCGATTCACTGGCAAGTATCTATGACTCGGCCCTGGAACAACGCCTTGAGCAGCTAATTGCCCATGACCGCACCCGCGGACTGAACAGTGAAGAGCGCCGGGAATTACAGTCGCTGCTGACCGCTCTGGCGAAAAAATAGTATTCAGCAGCTTCGCCCCGGCGGAGCTGCACAGAGAAATGTAAATACTGATGAAAAAATCATCAGGGACCACAGACTCTGCCGGGTTCTTCTATACTGAAACCTGAAAGATGACAAAAAGATTACTCGCGGCTTAATTGCCGATTACTGAGGGCAGATGCCCATTGCTGCGATGAAGGCCGCAGCTATTGAACGCCTTTACTGTTATTGCCGGTTACCCCCGGCCAACACCAATCTCATTAACAGAAGTGTGGATACCGTCTTATGGAGCAAAACCCGCAGTCACAGCTGAAGCTACTTGTCACCCGTGGTAAGGAGCAAGGCTATCTGACCTATGCTGAGGTCAATGACCATCTGCCGGAAGATATTGTCGACTCCGATCAGATTGAAGACATCATTCAGATGATCAACGACATGGGCATCCAGGTGGTAGAAGAAGCCCCGGATGCTGATGATCTGATGCTGAATGAAAACAGTTCGGATACTGATGAAGATGCAGCAGAAGCCGCTGCGCAGGTATTATCCAGCGTAGAATCCGAAATTGGCCGGACGACAGACCCGGTCCGCATGTATATGCGCGAGATGGGGACAGTAGAACTGCTGACCCGTGAAGGCGAAATCGACATTGCTAAGCGTATTGAAGATGGTATTAACCAGGTTCAATGCTCCGTCGCAGAATATCCGGAAGCAATCACCTACCTGCTTGAGCAGTATGACAAAGTTGAAGCCGGTGAAACCCGTCTTTCCGACATCATTACCGGGTTTGTCGATCCGAATGCTGAAGAAGATCTGGCACCGACAGCGACACACGTCGGGTCTGAACTTTCAGAAGAAGATCGTGACGATGATGAAGACGAAGAAGACGAAGACGACAATTCAGATGACGATAACTCTATCGATCCTGAACTGGCGCGCGAGAAATTTACTGAACTCCGTGCTCAGTATGAAGTGACCCGCAACGTCATCAAAAGCAAAAGCCGCAGCCATGCTGACGCTATTGTCGAAATCCAGAACCTGTCTGAGGTGTTTAAGCAGTTCCGCTTAGTGCCTAAACAGTTTGATTATCTGGTCAACAATATGCGTGAAATGATGGATCGTGTCCGTGGTCAGGAACGCGCCATCATGCGACTGTGTGTTGAAATCTGCAAGATGCCGAAGAAGAACTTCATCACGTTGTTCACCGGGAACGAGACGAACGATACCTGGTTCAAAGCGGCTCTGGCGCTGAAGAAGCCATGGTCTGAAAAACTGCAGGAAGTGCAGGACGACGTTTCCCGTGGCCTGCAGAAGCTGTCACAGATCGAAGAAGAGACCGGCCTGACGATTGAGCAGGTAAAAGATATTAACCGTCGTATGTCTATCGGTGAAGCGAAAGCCCGCCGTGCGAAAAAAGAGATGGTTGAAGCTAACCTGCGTCTGGTGATCTCGATTGCTAAGAAATACACCAACCGGGGTCTGCAGTTCCTGGATCTGATTCAGGAAGGTAACATCGGTCTGATGAAAGCCGTTGATAAGTTTGAATACCGTCGCGGTTATAAATTCTCGACCTATGCGACCTGGTGGATCCGTCAGGCGATCACCCGTTCGATTGCTGACCAGGCAAGGACTATCCGTATTCCGGTACACATGATCGAAACCATCAACAAACTGAACCGTATTTCACGTCAGATGTTGCAGGAAATGGGTCGTGAACCTTCACCGGAAGAACTGGCTGAGCGTATGCTGATGCCGGAAGATAAGATCCGTAAGGTATTAAAAATCGCCAAAGAACCGATTTCGATGGAAACACCGATCGGTGATGATGAAGATTCACATCTGGGCGACTTTATCGAAGATACCACCCTGGAACTGCCGCTGGACTCTGCAACCTCTGAGAGCCTGCGTTCAGCAACCCATGATGTTCTGGCCGGACTCACTGCCCGTGAGGCAAAAGTTCTGCGTATGCGTTTCGGTATCGATATGAACACTGACCATACCCTGGAAGAAGTGGGTAAACAGTTTGACGTGACCCGTGAGCGTATCCGTCAGATCGAAGCGAAAGCCCTGCGTAAACTGCGTCACCCAAGCCGCTCAGAAGTGCTGCGCAGCTTCCTGGATGACTAAATAACGGCTCCGGTGGATCCACCGGTTGCTGAAAGAAACATAAAAAACCTCATCCTGATGAGGTTTTTTTTTACCGCAATCCGGCGGTCGGTGCTCAGACCAGCCGGACATCCACGCCGGCAGTACGGAGTTGTTCCGTTACCCGGGCTTCGGCTTGTTTGCCGGTGATCACCATATCGATGTCTGACGCCCGGCTAAACAGCATTCCTGCCCGCTGGCCGATTTTACTGCTGTCCACCAGTACCACCAGCTTCCCGACATAGTTCCGGACTTTCTGCTCGCTCATCGCACTCAGCATATCCGTTTTATATAACCCTTCGCCTGTCAGGCCGACGCCGCTGGTAAACATCCAGTGCCCCGCATACAAGTCAGCATCACTGCTTTGCGGCGCCAGGGTTATCGATTGCTGTTTATTGTACTGCCCCCCCATAATCACTACCCGCTCATGCTCATGTTCAATGAGGTAATTCGCCAGCGGCAGATAATTCGTAATTACCTGAATATCTTTACCACAGAGTTCCTGACCCAGCAGAAACGCGGTGGATCCGCAATTGATCACCACGCTTTCCCCGGGCTTACAAAGTGCGGCCGCGGCCTTGGTAATTCTGATTTTTTCATCCAGATGGCTGGCTTGCTCAATATTCAGCGGGGTCCATATCTGGCGGGATATATTTAATACCTCTGCGCCGTTACGTACTTTACGCAGCTGCCCGTTATCATTCAGCTTATTAATATCCCGTCGCGCAGTGGCCGGGGAAACATCAAACGTAGTCATCACATCGGCGACAGAAAGGTGCCGTTTTGTATGCAGCAACTCGAGGATGGCGTGATGCCGCTGAGATTCAGTCATGAAAATTCCGTTACAAGGTAAACATCCGGGTGAATTATAGGCGCACTCGTTGATTATTAATATCATTTTTCTTCATAAGTACGCACCATAAAACGACCCTTTACCTCACAGGAAAGCTTTAAAAGGCAGATCCGGCTCCAGAGTAAAGCAATCATCAAAACCGCGCGGATAATGATATTCGAGTTTATCTTTATCATCCGGCCAGGTAAATTTACCGCCAACCTGCCAGATAAAAGGCGCGAAGCGGTACTGAAGACGATGACGCCTCATTTCCCACAGACAGAGGATCTCTTTCGGGTCAGCCTGAAAGTTTGACCAGATATCATGATGAACAGGAATAATGACCTGAGCTTTTAATGATTCTGCCATTCTTAGTAAATCAACACTGGTCATTTTATCGGTGACCCCTCGGGGGTTTTCGCCAAATGAGCCCAGAGCAACATCTATCGAATACTGGTTACCATGGCGGGCATAATAATTTGAATAATGGGAATCCCCACTGTGATAAAGCGAGCCACCCGGAGTTTCAAACAGATAGTTAACCGCCCGTTGGTCCATCCCGTCGGGGAGAACCCCGGCGGCCTGCTGCCCGGCGGGTAAGGTGATTAACGCCGTACGATCGAAGGAGTCCAGTACAATAATTCGTGTATCTTTAAGGGTAATGATATCCCCCGGCACGACTACCCGGCACCTCTCGCGCGGGACGCCCCAGCCTACCCAGATATCCACGCAGGACTGCGGCCCGATAAACGGAACGTCCGCAGCACAATTCTGCATGACTGCTGCAGCCACATTCACGTCAATATGATCATTATGGTCATGGGTCGCCAGAATGGCATCCACATTATGGATAGCAAAGGGATCCATAACAAAAGGGGTCGTACGCAAATTAGGTTGCAGCGCGACCCCTCCGGACATGCGCTGCATCTGATGACCGGCTTTCATCCGTGGATTACTGCGCGTCTGTTTGCCGGTACCGCACCAGAAATCCACACACAAATTCGTTCCTGCCTCGGACTTCAGCCAAATCCCGGTACATCCCAGCCACCATACTGAAAAGGTCCCCGCAGCAACATCGGTCTGTTCAATCTCCTCATTCAGCCAGCTTCCCCATTCAGGAAAGGTACTCAGCACCCATGATTCCCGGCTGGTTGTCGTTATTTTGCTCATAATCGTTTCTCCATTTTTCCGTAATGAACCAGAAACCCAAAAATAATCATAACAAATCACATATGATCATTACTGAGAGAAATTACCACCCTTTGATAATCACCGCAATATAAATCCGGATAGCGTTTTTTTCTATTAACGTCATGATATGAATACGTTAAAGCCTGTATTTCCTGTTTTCGATCACAAAACACCAACTTACTGAACGCTCAGGGAATTAAAAAACAACCAGTGAAGACGATCACAAATAATCAAATCCAATCTTTTTGTGATGTATTGTGATTGTTATGGTGAGGCCACTGAATAAAAGAACTCAGACAGCGGTAGGTCTGCCGTTCGTGCGGAGGTATCTGTGCAGATATCTGTGCGCTGTAGCCAAGGTTTTGGAGAACTGTATGGAAATGCTATACACCCTGTTCACTGTTTTTTTTAACCAGGTATTGACCAATGCCCCTTTGCTACTGGGATTAGTCACTTTGCTGGGCTATCTGCTGTTACGCAAAAGCACCACTGTCATTATCAAAGGCACTCTGAAAACCATTATCGGCTTTATGCTATTGCAGTCAGGTTCCGGCATTCTGACCAGCACGTTTAAACCGGTTGTCAGTAAACTTTCGGAGGTTTATCAGATTAACGGTGCCATCTCTGATACTTACGCCTCTATGATGACGGTTATCGATCGGATGCAGGGTGCCTACAGCTGGGTCGGTTATGCGGTATTACTGGCGCTGGCACTCAATGTCCTGTACGTCCTGCTGAAACGGCTCACCGGTATCCGGACCATTATGCTGTCGGGACATATCATGTTTCAGCAGGTCGGGCTAATCGCCGTATTTTTTTACCTGTCAGGTTACGGTATGTGGACCACCATCATCTGTAGTGCGGTGCTCACCTCTCTCTATTGGGGCATCACTTCCAACATGATGTATATCCCCACCCAGTCCGTGACCGAAAACAGCGGTTTTTCTATTGGCCACCAGCAGCAGTTTGCCTCATGGATTGCCTGTAAGCTGGCCCCGTATCTCGGGAAAAAACAGGAGAGTGTGGAAAATCTGTCGCTGCCGGGCTGGCTGAATATTTTCCATGACAACATTGTTTCGACTGCGATTGTGATGACGCTATTTTTTGGAGCCATCCTTTGCTCGTTCGGTATACCGACATTACAGGCAATGGCCGGAAGCACTCACTGGACTCTCTATGTTCTGCAAACCGGGCTGATGTTCGCCGTGGCGATTTTTATCATCGTTCAGGGCGTCAGGATGTTTGTTGCTGAACTGACCGAAGCCTTTAATGGTATTTCACAACGTTTGATTCCGGGAGCCGTACTGGCGATTGATTGCGCGGCTATCTACAGCTTCGCGCCCAATGCCGTGGTCTGGGGATTTATGTGGGGAACGGTCGGCCAGCTGATCGCCGTCGGTCTGCTGATGCTGATGAAGTCTTCAGTCATGATTATTCCGGGCTTTATTCCGATGTTCTTTTCTAACGCCACCATCGGCGTTTTTGCCAACCATTATGGCGGCTGGCGTGCGGCACTTAAAATTTGTCTGGTCATGGGAATGATTGAAATATTTGGATGTGTCTGGGCAGTCAGGCTGACCGGGCTGGATGCCTGGATGGGGATGGCCGACTGGTCGATCCTCGCTCCGCCTCTGATGCAAGGCCTGCACGCCGGACTGTGGTTTATGGGCGTCGTGATCATCATCGCCCTGGTCTATATGTATCGTTCAGCCCGCCGCTTACATCACGAAGAAACAGCCGCCAAAAACATCCCGTAGTCTGAAGATCCTTCACAGGAGGTCCCCCAATGACAGTAAGAATTCTGGCAGTTTGTGGTTGCGGACAGGGAAGCTCAATGATCATGAAAATGAAAGTTGATCAGTTTCTCAGCCAGCAACAGGTAGACCACAGCGTCAATAGCTGTGCCGTCGGTGAATACAAATCGGAACTTAACCAGGCGGATATTATTATCGCCTCCACCCATGTTGCCGGAGAAATCAGTGTCAGCGGCAATAAATATGTTGTCGGGGTTCGAAATATGCTGTCTGCGGAGGATTTTGGCCCCAAATTAATGGCCATCATCCGTCAGCATTTTCCGGCGGATCTGGCGGGGGGTAAGACTGATGAAACTGAGTGATTCTCTCAGAGACAATAACTCTGTCAGGTTACAGGCGGAAGCTGATAACTGGCAGCAGGCGATAAAAATAGGTACCGATCTGCTGGTCGGGGCGGGCGTCGTCCTGCCAGAGTATTACGAGGCCATTCTGGCCGGCGTCAGACGGTTCGGGCCTTATTTTTTATTAGCCCCGGGCCTTGCCATGCCGCATGCCCGCCCGGAGGAAGGGGTACTACGTAACGGCTTCGCGCTGGTAACACTAAAGACCCCGGTCTGTTTTGGTGACGAAGATAACGACCCGATCGACATTCTTGTGACCCTCGCGGCCTGTGATGCCAGAACGCATCAGGAGGAAGGCATTCGCCAGATCGTACAGTTATTTGAAGACCCAGAAAATTTTCAGAAAATACGCGACTGCCGCCATCCGCAACAAGTCCTGGAACTGATTAATCAATCCTCATTACCTACCGGACACTAAGGAGTACCGATGATGGAACGTCAATGGCCAATGCTACAAATCGCCCTGGATAATTTATCTCTGGATCAGGCGTTTGTCACAACCCGGCTGATTGCCGGTGAGGTCGATATTATCGAGGTTGGCACCATTCTGTGTGTCAGTGAAGGAGTTCGTGCCGTACGGGAAATAAAAGCGCTCTATCCCGGACACATCGTCCTGGCCGATGCCAAAATTGCCGATGCCGGGAAGATACTCTCAGAGATGTGCTTTAAAGCGTCTGCAGACTGGGTAACCGTCATTTGCTGTGCGGATATTAATACCGTGAAAGGTGCTCTGCAGACCGCACATCAGTATGGGGGGGATGTCCAGATAGAGCTCACCGGAAGCTGGCAAATGGCACAGGCTCACGACTGGTATGATGCGGGCGTTCGCCAGTTGGTTTATCACCGCAGCCGGGATGCGCAAGCGGCAGGGGCCAGCTGGACAGGGCAGGACCTTGCAACCTTGCAGCAGCTGAGCGATATGGGCTTTAAACTGACCATCACCGGCGGATTGGTCGTCGACGATCTTCCTCTGTTCAGCCATCTTCCGATACATGCCTTTATTGCCGGGCGCAGTATCCGCGATGCCGCTGACCCTGTTGCCGCCGCCCGTGAGTTCAGACAGACGATTCGCCATATCTGGGGATAAGGACGCACCATGCCATACTCTGAGCCGGTATTACTCGGTATTTACGAAAAAGCATTACCTCCTGATAACAGCTGGCCACAACGTCTGGCACTGGCCGCCGAACTGGGCTTCGGCTTCGTCGAGATGTCGATAGACGAAACAGATCTGCGACTGGCCCGGCTGACATGGAGTGATAAACAGAGACTGGAGCTGGTTCAGGCGGTTATCACAACCGGTGTCCGTATCCCGTCACTCTGCCTGAGTGCTCACCGGCGTTTTCCGTTGGGCAGCGAAGATCAGGATATTCGCCGCAGGGGATTGCTGATTATGGAACAGGCTATCCGGCTGGCGCAGGATCTCGGGATACGGGTTATTCAGCTTGCAGGTTACGACGTATATTACCCGCAGGGAAATCCCCGGACGCGGCAGCTTTTTCGCGAGGGTCTGGTACAGGCCGTCGCGATGGCCAGTAAGGCCCAGGTCACACTGGCGATGGAAATCATGGACACCGGGCTTATCAACTCCGTCAGTAAGGCCCTGGGTTACAGCCATTATCTCAATAATCCCTGGTTTCAGCTTTATCCCGACATTGGCAATCTTTCCGCCTGGGATAATGATGTCGAAATGGAACTGCTGGCCGGTGCCGGACACATTGTCGGCGTCCATGTTAAAGACACCCGGCCCGGAGAGTTTAAAAATGTGCCGTTCGGTGAAGGCGTGGTGGATTTTGAAGGCTGTTTTCGCACACTGCATCAAAGTGGCTATCGGGGGCCATACCTGATTGAGATGTGGAGCGGCGAGGCAGAAAATTCGCGCCAGCAAGTCGCTGCCGCCCGACGCTGGGTCACCGAAAAAATGCATGTCGCAGGCTTAATCATTGGAGGGTAAAACGATGCTGACAGAATTAATGCAGCAAGTGTATGAGGCCAATATGCAACTCCCGGCCCATCAGCTGGTGACCTATAGTTGGGGAAATGTCAGTGCCATTGACCGGGAAAGCGGACTGATGGTCATCAAGCCCAGCGGCGTTGCCTATGAAAAACTGCGTCCTGCCGATATGGTCCTTGTCGGACCGGACGGTCGCTATCAGGGACCTCTGCGGCCTTCTTCTGATACGGCAACCCATCTGGCCCTCTACCAGAAATATCCGGAGTTGGGTGGGATCGTGCATACCCACTCTCCCTATGCGACTGCATGGGCCCAGGCCAGGCGATCGATTCCTGCCTATGGTACGACCCACGCCGATTATTTTTACGGCGAGATCCCCTGTACCCGCCCGTTAACCCGACAGGAAGTTGACGGCGATTATGAACTGAATACCGGTCAGGTGATTATCAATACTCTGGAAAATCGCTCTCCCCTGCAGGTTCCGGCCGTTATTGTTGCTCAGCATGGGCCTTTTTGCTGGGGAGCGGATGCGGCGGAAGCCGTGCACAATGCCGTCGTATTGGAGGAAGTCGCGAGGCTCGCCTGGCTGAGTTGTCAGCTCAGTCAGCAACCCGGGGCGATCCCGCCCTATCTGCAGAATAAACATTTCAACCGTAAGCATGGCGAAAACGCTTACTACGGACAAAAATAACATAGCCGGTTGCGGGGGTTCTGCCTCCGCGTATCCGGCATTTTCCGCCGCAAAGTTGAGTGTACTCTGTCAGGCGATATTCAGGGGCGGTCCGGATTTCCTGCTGCCTTAAAATAGCCACTGCAAGAAACCGTTAACCACCATTAATTTCCTTCTTCAACTTCCTTTACGCCTGATGAGAGCAATAACATAATAATGTGACTCCCGGAAACCGCTACCCTTCATTATTCTGACGGTGCAGAGAGTATCGGCGATGCCGGGAAGCTACGCTTTATTCCCTGACCGGAAAGGCCGTGTTATGGCTTTCAGGATTAATCATGGGAAGACTGTCGCCATACTTTCACGACTTAAGACATGCTACTCTGCGGCGAGCCAGTCATCTGATACTCAGGACACACCCCATGATGTTCAGCCAGTTCCGTCAGGCCATTAAAAACTTTACGCCGTCTGCCGGCCGGCAGATCCCTCAGGCATTTTTACTGGGTCAGGAAGGTCCTCTGACCGAGTATTATATTCCGTTTGACTACCTGAACCCGGCAGCCCGCATCGTACTGGTGGGGATCACCCCCGGCTACCAGCAATGGCTGCATGCCGTGACTGCGGCCCGGCAGGCCTTGCTGGCGGGCCGCAGTGATGATCAGGCCTTATTCCTTGCCAAACAGCAGGGAGCATTCAGCGGGGCGATAAGAAATAACCTTATCCCGTTACTGGATGCTGTCGGGCTGGCCGACTGGCTGGCCCTCCCCTCCTGCCGTGAATTATTCGGGGAGCATCAGTCACTGGTACATTTTACTTCGCTGTTTAATCAGCCGGTCTTTCTGAACGGCAAAAATTATAATAATACCCCGTCATTCCGCCAGTCAGCGCTTCTCAGGCATAGCATTGAACGCGGGTTTGCGGCAGAAGCCGCGCAACTTCCGCAGGCGGTCTTTGTGCCGCTGGGGCCGGTGGCAACACAGGGGGTGGCGTTACTGGTTCAGCAACAGCGGATCGATCCGGCACGGGTACTGGCGGGTTTACCGCACCCTTCCGGCGCAAACAGTGAAAGGATCCATTACTTCCTGGGGAAAAAATCGCGGGAGGCCTTATCGCGGCAAACTAATCCGCAACAGCTGGATGATGCCAGAGAAACACTGATCCGTCAGGTCGCGGCACTGCCGGCCCTCCGCTGAAGGCCGGGGTGAGTTTCGTGTTGCGACAGGCAGTTCTGCCGCAACACGCACCGCGATCAGCTCTCCGTCGCTGGATGATAGGTCATATACTGACGCTGGATAGCTATCTGGTCGGCAATATATTTGGCGTCATGCCAGACCCCCCAGATAAATGTCGATCCCCGGCGGGATAACCAGGGTAATCCGAGGAAATAGATCCCAGGCTCTGTCGAGATCCCGCGCTGATGGCAGGGTTTGCCCTGCTCATCGAACGCATCGACCTGTAGCCAGCTGAAGTCTGTGGCATAGCCGGTGGCCCAGATAATGGAGGTTATGCCTTCGGCGGCGAGATCCAGGCGGAGTTGCGGGTCGGTCATACAAGGCGGATCGGGCAGAATACAATGCGCCTCAGGCTCGGCAGGCAGGTCGAGGCCGTTACGGGCGATATACTCATCGGCTGCCCGCAGCATTCCCAGGTAACTGGCATCACCATTGGCGATATTCTGCACCAGGTCATCCGCAAAACTTACCACCCCCTCCTGAAAACCCCGGGTGACACCGACCAGATTAACGCCTTCGTTCGCAAGTTTTCTGAAATCGATGGTATAGCCGCCGTTGGCTCCGCTCACGGCGATGGTGACATGCTCTTTACCGGGCTGGGTCGTGGTCGCATCCCACTGGCCGAGTACCCCAAGCCACCAACAGAAATCACGCTGACGGTAAGAGCGTGGCGGGCGATCGTGCGCCCCTACTGACAGCCAGACCTTTTTTCCGGCCCGGCAGAGTTCTTCCGCAATCTGTACTCCGGAAGAGCCCGCCCCCACCACCAGTACGCCGCCGGAGGGTAATTGCTGAGGGTTATGATAGTCCGCCGAGTGTATCTGGGTCAGACCGATATCCTGCGGGATCACCGGCGGGATCACCGGTTTCTGGAAGGGTCCGGTCGCAGCGACCACCCGCAAGGCTTCAATCACACCGTCGGATGTCTCGATGGTAAAGCCCGGACGCCCTTCATTACGGGTAACTTTTCTGACATCAATACCGGTGCGGATTGGGGCATTAAAACTGTCGGCGTAGGCCTCGAAATAATCAGCGACACTCTCTTTCGGCGCAAATCCGTCCGGGCTGACATCCGTGAAGGTCATATTCGGAAAACGATCATGCCAGGCCGGACCATTCGCCACCAGACTATCCCAGCGGCGGCTCCGCCAGTGACCGGCAATACGGTTACGTTCAATGACCAGGTGGGGGATTTTCAGGGCCGTCAGGTGTTCGCTCATTGCCACACCTGCCTGGCCTGCCCCTACCACCAGGGTATCGGTTTTCAGTATTTCAGTCGTCATCAGTTCTGTTCCCGGGGTTCAGGGTACAGAATTAGCCTGTACCCGGTAGGTCATCATCAATGACCCCAAGGTAAGGAGGCGACGGAGTTTAGTAAAATACTTAAAAACTGTTCACTGGCGATAAAATCGCGAGGATAACCCGCCGGCGGGCGACATTCGCAGCAATGCCGGAGTAAAAGACACGGCAGAGGATATTCCCAGAAATGGCGGAGCAAAAAACGTCGCAGGCGGTATTCGCAGAAACGTCAGAGCAAAACACGTCACAGACGGTATTCGCAGAAGTGCCAGAGCAAAAGACGCGGCAGGCGGCATTCACAGAAGTGGCAGAATAAAAGGAGTCGCAGACGATATTCGCAGAAAAGGCGGAGCAAAAGACGCCGGCAGGTTTCAGGCCGGTCGGAATGACCGGCCTGAGCCATCAGCCCAGATATTCGATAACCGACAGTCCGCCATTGTAGTCCGTACTGTAAATGATCCCCTGTGCATCAACGAAAACATCACAGGACTGGATCACCTGCGGGCGTCCTGGCCGGGTATCCATCATTTTTTCGGGGGCCGCCGGCACCAGCGCACCGGTTTCTACCGGCCGGTAAGGATTGCTGATGTCATACGCACGTACCCCGGCATTCTGGTAGGTCGCAAAGATCAGCGTGGAACTGACAAAGCTGCCCGGCCGGTTTTCATGCAGGTTATGTGGCCCGAAATGCGCCCCTTTGGCAATATAATCGGCATCTTCCGGCTGCGGAAAGGTCGAAATACTGACCGGGTTGGCCGGGTCCCGGATATCAAACAGCCAGATCAGTTTCTCCCCGTCCTGCTGCTGGTCGAGCACCGCTTCGTCCAGCACCACCAGTAAATCCCGGTCCGGTAACGGGAGTGCTGTATGGGTGCCGCCACCAAACGGCGGGCTCCAGTTACGATGACTGATCAGTTCAGGGGCTGTGCGATCTTTGATATTCAGCAACGTCAGTCCCCCGTCACGCCAGCTCCCGTAGGCCGTATCTCCGCTGATGATCGCGTGATGCAGAGCGTAACGCTTACCTTCCGGCCAGTCCGGAACTTCCCCGGCCTGCTGATTCATGCCGGGCAGCCACCATTTACCGGCCACCGTCGGATGACGCGGGTCCGCTAAATCGATGGTCAGGAAGATATAATCGCTGAAACCGTCCAGCAATGCCGACACATAGGCCCAGCGTCCCCCCACATACCAGATGCGGTGGATACCAATCCCCCCGAGTGACAGAAAACTGATCTCACGCGGGTTGTGTGGCACCGAGATATCAAAAATGCGCAGACCGGCACTCCAGCCATTGTCCTGCACATCACTGACCGTCTCACCGACCTGCCGGGTGTAATAAACTTTCTCATCGGCGAAGCGCGCATCCGCAAACAGATCGCGGGCGTTGATCACCAGTAACAGATCGTCATGGGCCTGCAGGTGTATGTTCCAGGTGCCCGGCGGCGCGGCTATATAATTCACCGTCTTCGGCCGGGAGGGATCCCGCACATCCACCACCGAAAATCCGGAGGAGACCATATGCCCGATATAGGCAAACCCGCGATGGACCATCAGCTGGACTCCGTCCGGCCGGCCCCCCTGATCACTGTGCCCGATAAGCCGCATATTGCGGCTGTAGTCCGGTTGCGGTAGCGCGCTCACAGGGATCTTACTTCGCTTTAGCTTCGAGGGTGGCAAACCACGGTGCAACGAAATCCTGCGTCGCTCCCCAGCCCGGAATAATTTTCGGCAGGCTGGCCATGTTGACATCACCGCTCTGCTGATTCAGCAATGCCTGTGATACTGAATCTGCTTTAAATTCATAGGTCGCTGGCGTTTTCTCACCGGCAATCTTCAGCGCGACCAGACGCACATTCGTCGCACCGATCAGCTGCGGATCGACCGCCGCCGTCATCTGCCACGGGCTGTTTTTGCTGTGCATCATCTGCAGATCCTGGTTGGAGATATCAATGCTGTAAAGCTTGATCTCTGTCCGGCCATTTTCCTGTAAGGCTTTATAGGCGCCCTGGCTGAACGCGTCCCATGATCCCCAGATGGCATCGATTTTACCTTTCGGATATTTCGCCAGGATGGCACCGACTTTATTGGCGGTATCGCCCTGTACATCACTGGACACCGCACCCAGAGATTCCAGCTGTTTAATGCCAGGGTTCTGTTTCAGCAGCTTCTGGTACTCTTTTTCACGACGATCCATCGGCGGGAAACCAGCCACCCATAGCTTGACGATATTTGCTTTGCCGTGGAAATCCTTCACCAGTTGTCCAAACGACATATCGGTCAGGGAAGCATCATCCTGACGGGTCACGGTCACGCCCGGAATATTGTCAGGAACCGCCGTATCAAAGACAGAGACCGCAATACCGGCCTGAGTAATACGCTTCACCAGGGCTTCTGAGTAAGGTGCCCGGCCCTGTGACAGGATGATCCCGTCATATTTTTGCGTAATCGCCTGATTCACAAAGTCCTGGAAACGCGCGTCATCACCGTTGCTCAGGAAGGTATTCACTTTAAAGCCCAGTTTTCTCGCCTGTTTGATAGCCCCGGCGACAAACTGGGTAGTGTTATCATCAGATCCCAGGTTACGGATCACCGCAATACGGATTGGGCCGTGGTGACCGGCAATGGCCGCCGGTACCGGCGTCGGGGTATCGGCAAATACGGGAGCGGTGCTGAACAGGCTTAATGCCAGTAATGAGAATGCAATCTTTTTCATGTTCTGTCCTGTATACCCGCCTGTGATCAGGCTGATTATTATCATTGTGCTGCCGCCCGGCGTGCCGGGCCGGCGGATCGGTGTTTGCGGATCATTGCTGCTGACCGTCGTCTTTCCTTTCGCCCTGGCGGATAAAAAACATGTCTGCACGTTTATCCGTCTGGATGTCCAGACGTCATATTACATAATCACCTGACCGCTGGCTACCCTCTGTCCGGGGAGAGATTAAAAATATTTCAGATATTTTCAGGGCTGGTAGCGGAGCCCGGCGAGCTGCAGATGATGGATCATTTCGCGGATAAAAACGAAATAACAGAGCGTATCGGCCTGCGGGCCGGTCAGCGCCAGAGGAGAATAAGAAAGCTGTTCAGCAACACGATTAAATGCCACCTCAACGCCATCGGGCGTCATGGTGGTTTCGCCCGCCAGAAAGTCCGCACACACTCTGCCCAGTAACGGGTCATGACCTATCGCCACCTCTCCCGCAGGAACGATTCTGCCTTCTGATTCCAGCACTTCTTCAATCCGGTAAATCAGTGTTTCGGTCGCCAGCGCATCTGTCTGACCGGCGATAAATAACCCGGCCGCGGTGGTCTGATAACCGCCCTGTAAGCTGGCTATCGGCTGTCGCTGCCGGTCATAAAATTCCACGGCGGCGGGTAACACAGAGAAGACAAACTCGCTCATCAGAACTCCTTTTTCGGCCGAAGGCCGCATAACCCGCCGGAAGGTAACCGGGGGTGCGGCGTCTTAACACATCTTTTACGCTTTAGTGAATATACATTTCTGTCGTCCGGTTGCTAAGCTTATTCGCCAGCAATGCGGCTAAGGCGTTGCTGATGATCCTCCGTCCTGAGACACCCGTAGTTTCCCCGGCAGATGCCGGTCGGGACGGATACCCGCTTGCCAATAACGGATACTCAGGTGATGAAATCTTTGATGCTCTTTTGCAGGTTGCTGGCTGCCGGCCTGCTGCTCTCGCTGTTCAGTCCGCTGACGAAAGCGGCCACATTGCCGGTGGTCAAACCGGTCATTGACTGTAGCGCGCTGGCGCAGCAAAATTTTTCGGCACAAACCGGGGCGGCGGTGACTATCCTGTCCGCCCGCAATGAAAACAGTGAAAAAGGGACGTACTGTAAAGTTTCTGCCCGCATCGCACCGGATATCGGCGTTCAGGTTGCGCTTCCGACCGAACACTGGACCCAGCGCTTTCTGCAGGTAGGTTGTGGCGGATTATGTGGCACAATTAATCTCAGCCTTTCGAATACCGGTGGTTGTGTGCCTGCAATGAATGGCGAATTTGTGGTGGCCGCGACCGATATGGGCCACAGCGGCAGCATGATGGATGCCCGCTGGGCTGAAGATCCGCAAAAACGGATCGATTTTGCCTGGCGAGCCAATCACCTGACGGCGCTGCTCTCCAAAGCACTGATCTCGGCGCTGTATCATCAGCCACAGAAATATGCCTACTTTATGGGGTGCTCTGACGGTGGCCGCGAGGCCCTGATGGAAGCCCAGCGTTTTCCGGAAGACTTTAACGGGATCAGTGCCGGCGCACCGGCAGCCTTCTTCTCTTTCCAGAACTCCTTCTTCCATGGCTGGAGTGTGGTGGCCAACGAACGTGAAGACGGCTCTGCTATTCTGTTAGCCGCCCGCCTGCCATTCATTCACCAGACGGCGCTGGCCCACTGTCCGACCTTATCCGGAGTTAATGACGGCATTCTGCAAAACCCGTATGCCTGCCATTTCTCACCTTCCTGGTTCAGAATATGTAAGCCCGGTGACACCGATCACTCCGCCTGCCTGACCCGTGAAGAACTGGGCGTCGTCAGCCGCTACTACGAAGGGGCAAATGCGGGTCATGGTCATCAGTTTGTACCGGGTGGCTTCCCTATTGGCTCGGAACTCCGCTGGCCGGTTCCCGCTACCCGCGACGGAACCTCTCCGGCGGAATCGATGGTATTACCGGCACTGCAATCGGTATTGCTGCCCCCCGGTAAAAACACTATCCGTTCTATGCGCGATTTCCCGCTCAACCAGGCGGATTTCGACAAAGTCGCCCGCTATGCTCCGCTGTATAACGCGGCGAACACCAATCTGGCACCTTTCCGTGCGCAGGGCGGTAAACTGATTATGTGGCACGGACTGGCGGATGACTCAGTAAGCCCGGCGTTCTCGCTGGCCTACTATCAGGGCGTCGTCAGAACGCTCGGCCGGAAGGATACCGATACCTTCCTGAAGCTGTTCCTGTTACCGGGTGTGGCACACTGCGGGCGCGGTGAAGGCTACGATCAGGTGGATTTACTGACACCTCTGATGGCCTGGACAGAAGACGGTAAAGCGCCTCAGGCACTGATCACCGGTAAGCTTCTGAAGGCCGAAGCTGAAATGCCGGCCGGTCCTCCGCCGTCTTCCGCCAGCGCGGCCCAGACAGCGTTCCACGGGGTTCAGCGTCCCGGCAAACCTTATGCCAGCGCGATGCCGGCACTGAAAGCCACCCGTCCGGTGTACCCTTACCCTGATATTGCCGTCTACAAAGGGGAAGGCGATAAGAACCAGGCGTCTTCCTGGAAACCCGTCAAATCAGAGGCGTTTGCCGCCTTTCATGTCAATGCCCCGGCCGCTGACTTTATCGGCCCGGACAATCAGAAAGACTACAAAGTCGTGGGTGATCAGCTACAGGTGATTAGCCACTAACCCCCTGCGGTGATATTACGGGGCTCTCCCCGTGATATCACCGGTGATTAGTGCAGGCAACACTGTTTGAATTTTTTGCCGCTGCCACAAGGACAAGGGTCATTACGACCGGCTTTGACCTCTGCGATAAACGGCTGGCTGACCTCGCCATCGCTGCGATGCTCCAGCCAGTAGCGGTGCAGTGCCAGTGATGCCGGTAAAATCGCGTCGATACTTTCTTCGTAAGCTTCCGGGCTTAAGGTTTCCAGCACAGGGAATTTCTCTTCCTGCCCGTGTAGCGCAATAGCATCCAGCGCAGGCTGTAATGCCGCCGGTAATTCCGGCCATCCCCCGAGTGCCACTCCGCGCAGATAGCCGAAACACCATTCCTCAACGATGGTAAATTCCTGACCTTCTGTTTCACGGGAGCCAAACAGCGGTTCAAATTGATCAGGATAGTCCGACAAACGCTGGTCGATGTCGTCGAGATGCTGGAAAGTGAGGTTCATAAAGCGTTCCATTTCGCGTTCAGAACTCCAGCGCGGCACCTTACCGGCTCCGCCCCACACTTCTACCAGCCATCTTTCCGGCTCTACCATGACCGGCCCTGACAGGATGGCCGTAAGGAAACCATCCAGCCCGGAAACATCCAGTACGGAATCGTCATCCCCGTATTTCATAAAAATATCATCCAGCCATTCCAGCTCTTTCTCAGTCAGTGGACCCTGCGCCATCTTCTGTTACCTCGTTTCTGTTTCCGAAGGATATCGGCATCGATCAATCGGTGATTATAACAGTTCCGCCCGTGACGGGCAGTCGTCAGTATAAAGTGAACACTTCCCCCGCCAGCGGCCAGGGAGACCCGCGCCCCGGTGCACCGTAAGAGCGGCCTGCGGGCAATGCCGGTCAGTTAAACGTTTTATGAATATAAACTCATCATCATGCTTACCGGGAAAGGCCTGCGCCCGGTATTCAACCAGGCTCAGGCCAGTCTGGCTGCCTGAAACCGATCGTCCGGCTTTACGGGAACTGTTCATTTCAGGGCCGGGCTTCCTGAAGTGACCGGCATTAAGCCTGCGGGGCGGCTTATCTTCTGCCACGCTGAGTGCCCGGCCCGGAAAAGGGTCGGGTTTCAGGTTAGTCCGCAGATGCCATCAGTTTGATGACAAAGGGCACAGAATCCCTCAGTGAAACATTCACCGTGTCACCATGGTTCATGCCCGCATACTCTTTTATTTCTACCGGCGTACCCGCGGCTTTAACATCCCGGGCAAACTGCTGTTGCATGGCCGTCGGCACATTGATGTCTTTCAGACCGATACCGATAAACACCGGATGGTTAATTTTCAGGGTGTTATAGCGCAGAGAGGGTAACTGCGTGTCCAGCAGTTTCTGGAATCCCGGCAGGAAACTGTTGCTCCCGTTCAGCCCCTTCTCCATCACATGCTGTGTTAGCGGAGTAATGCAAAGGCGGCTTGCCAGCCTGACATCCGCAATCGCCTCCTGACGGAAATAGTCTTCAGCCTTCAGCGACTTATTCTCATCGGCTGCCGACAGGAAAATATAATAGGCATAGGGCATTTTCGGGTCGCCGCCGGTGATCCCCTGGTCCGGTTTGAAGATAGCATTCACAGAGGTCGCGGCGTTGATATAAGGGGTCCCGGTCAGCACGGTGCCCAGTACATGCAGTGACGGCGCATACGCTGGCTGATAACCGGACGCCGAAAATGCCGCATGTGCCCCCTGTGACTGGCCGACAATAATAATTTTATTACTTAGCGGGAAGCTTTTCAGTGCGGCCGTAATGCTGTCCAGCACACTCCAGGCCTCTGCACGTGCGTTCAGATAATGATGCAGTCCGCGGGATCCCAGCCCTGCATAGTCCGGGGCAACCACCGCAAACCCCAGCGATAGCCAGGTATTCAGGTACTGCTGGTCACGTGAGGAACGGGGGTTCAGAGACGGGGCGCATTGGGTAGCCACTCCGACGGTTCCGTGGGCCCAGACCACCACCGGCCAGCCCCCGCGAGGGGCCGGGCCTTTCGGCAAAAATACCGCCCCGGTATCTTCACGCCGGGTTTTTCCGTCGACCCCGCTGACCGACGTGTAATGGATCAGATACTGTTCAGAAGCTTCCTGCAAGCCGTGATCGGCAGGCAGAGGACTTTTTTCCAGTAACACGCCATTCGGTGATAACGATACCGCCCCGGCATGCTGTGTTATCGCAATCAGGCTCATTGACGATATCAGTAGTGCGCCTGCGAATTTATTCATTTGTCACTCCTGCCCTGGCTGAATAATGACGGAACGTCAGGATAGTCACCCGGACGGTAACCGCCGCTGAGTGAGGTGTATTGATTTGCCACAGAAACGGCTGCCCCCCGGCGGCGCCGGGCTTCATATCAGGCTGGTAGCGTCCTTCCTCTGCCGGAACCGTAACGCTGAGAAAGGGCATGAAGGTATCATCATACTCTGCCGCCTGTGACAACGGATAAAGCAGGCGCAGGTATCGCCCGGAGGGGCTATCCCTCACCTGACGATGATGAAGCACTGCGAGATGTACCCCCGGGCGATACCGGTGACATCCTGCCGCGCCTGACGACGATAGATAAATACCTTTTCAGCATATTCCCCGCCTCCGTCGCTGTAAATCTGCATCCGCAGATCAGCAGATACAAAGTCGGACCCACGACGTAACAGGGTCAGGCCCGCAAAATAATATTAGCAGTGTTAATGAATTACCTCGCCGTGCCCGGAAAAGATTGTTCAGCCCGCCTTATTCTTCACGCAAATACCTCCCGGTCATCTGTCCCGGGCAAAGCGCTGACGGCGGCAGACTGCCTTAATTTTTCTGTGAGTTCCCTGTGTTCCGGCGCAGGCTCCCCTGTGGCATACCCGCTAAGCAACGATCAGGCCGCCCTGCAGAGTGCGAGCCGCCCGCAATACTGTCAGTCAGACATTGCGGGTTGTCTGAAAACCCGCCGGCAGAATACGAGGAACGTCAGCCTGCCCCTGACATCTTCCGGGGAAGATACGCCACAAAATACCGTGCTCCTGTCAGGCCGCCAGCCATAAAGAATAAAACACATTAAAAAAACCTTACGCTGCCAAAGGTGTCATACGTGCAGCCATCACCCCCGATAATCGGTGAAAACAGCCTGTTAACCCATGAGTTACCGAACCGATCCTGACACGGATTTCCGGAGCCTGACGGCGTGTTAGCAGGGGTTGTGCAACACGCAGATCCCCTGCCGAATATTCCACCGCTCACCACGGCAGCAGAATACCCACACTAAAATTAACATTTATTTTCATTTTGAAATATTTTATAAGAAGTCTTCTGCAACCGGCGAACATCGGGGTCATCCCTTATGACGGGGACAGACCCCGGCCCTGCCGGCCATTGCAGATACTCTGCCCTCCCTGTTCGGGATATCTGATTTCATTGGTGATTTAAAAGGTTGTTATTAATGAGAAATGCGGTAAAAAATGTTGTTTCCAAAGCGTTCAGGATGTCGTCGGTCGCCCTGTTTTTAGCAACGAATATCGCTTATGCTCAGGAGAGTCATCCTTTACTTCCGGAGCATAATCGCGTGCAACCACAAACCGTATTGATTGGCAGCTGGACCGGTCAGACCACCAACCCCCTCGCACAGAAAGCCGTGTATCCAAGTGAAGGGATCTACCGTTTACATCTGAACCCCGACGGAACACTGTTACCGCTGGATGTGATTGAACTGGCGAACCCGTCATGGATTGTGTTCAGCCGTGACCACAAGTACGCCTACACCACCAACGAAAGTGAGAATGGCGAAGTGACTGCGCTTAAAGTGACGACTGAAGGGAAGCTGAAAGTCATTAATGCGGTCAGCAGTCAGGGTGAACATCCGACGCATGCGACGCTGACGCCGGACGGCAAATATCTGCTGGCGGCTAACTATTCAGCTACGAAGAAAAATGCCGGATTTATTCTATTCCCGATAGAGGCACAGGGGAAACTGGGCGAGGCTGTCCAGCATGTTCCGTTTGAAAAAGGCTCAGGAGTGGTTACCGGACGCCAGGACAGCGGCCATGCGCACTCGGTCAATATCACCCCGGACGGTAAACGGTTATTTGTCGCCGACCTCGGTGCCGATACTGTACATGCTTACCGTTATCAGCCTGACAGCAAGACACCGTTTGTGGCGGATACGGCTGCCGATGTCCATTTCCCGGCCGGAGCCGGTCCCCGTCATATGACATTTTCCCCTGACGGAAAATTCGCTTATATTGTGACCGAGATGGGTGCACAGATCCACGTTTACCGGATAGGTGAACAGGGCCTTACCGAAGTCCAGACCGCGAACCTGACCGGCAGCCAGTCAGAAGAAGATAAGAGCGGAGCAGGTATTCTGTTCAGCCCGGACGGCAAGTTCCTGTATGCCGGTAACCGCCGGAACCGTAATGAGATAGTGGCCTTCCCGGTCGATAAAAAGACAGGGAAGCTGGGGGAAGGCAAAGCCTACCTGGCCGGGGGCATTGAACCCCGTGCTTTTGCCTTTGATAAGAGCGGGCAATATATGCTGGTCGCCAATGTCTATTCCAACAATGTGGTGGAACTCTATCGTGATGCGAAGGACGGCTCACTGAAATATACCGGGATCAGCGTACAGATCGGCAGCCCGACAGACGTTAAATTCTTACCCTGAGGACCTCACGTCTCAGAAAATCATCCTGCGGTCCGGATAGCCCGCTATCCCGGGCCTGGATGAACCGCTGACGAACCGGCGGGAGCACGCCCTGTGACGTGCCCCCGCCTTTTTTGATCGACCCCGCTGCCCTTTCCGGCAGCAGAGCCGCCGGTTTCACACCGGTCAGTGGATAATCGTATCCAGGATCAGCACACCGGCCAGCCCCAGTACAGAGATCAGCGTTTCCATCACCGTCCAGGTTCTCAGCGTTTCGGTCACACTCAGATTAAAATACCCTTTGAATAACCAGAACCCGGGATCATTCACATGAGAGGCAATGACACTGCCTGACCCGACCGCCAGCACCATCAGCGCCGGATCGGCATGTGTTACTGCGATAATCGGCGTGACAATCCCTGCGGTGGTGATCGCCGCCACGGTCGCGGAACCCAGCGCGACACGCAGCATGGCCGCCACCGTCCAGCACATCAGCAGAGGAGACAGGGAGGAGCCTTTCATCATACCGGCAATGTATTCCCCGACACCGCTGTCGACCAGCACCTGCTTAAATGCCCCGCCGCCGGCGATAATAAAAACAATCATGGCGATGGAGGCAATCGACGAACTGCACATCTCCATCACATCTTCCGCTTTACGCCCGTTGCGCAGCCCCAGGGTAAAGACGGCGATCACTACCGAGATAAACAGAGCCACGGCAGGGTTACCGATAAATTCAAAAAACTGCCGTACTGCATTCTCTTTCGGCAGGGTCAGTTCGAACACCGCCGCCACTGCCATCAGGATCACCGGAATAATGGCCGCAAAAATACTGATCCCGAAGCCCGGCATTTCATGCTCAGCGAAGATTTTCGGGTTATATAGCCCTTCCGGCGGTTCTTTTTCGAAGTTTTTCAGGAACCGGGAGAACAACGGCCCGGCGATGATCACTGTCGGAATAGTGATCACTATTCCGTATAGCAGTGTCGTCCCGAGGTTAGCCCCGAAAATAGTGGCGATAGCCGTCGGCCCCGGATGCGGCGGCAGAAAACAGTGCGTCACAGAAAGCGCGGCTACCATAGGCACACCGACATATAACAGTGGCATTCCGGCCGCTGCCACCACCGTAAAGACCAGCGGTAACAGCAGAACAAAGCCGATTTCATAGAACATGGCCAGGCCGACGATCAGGCCGGTCACCATCAGCGCCCATTGCACCCGCTGTTTACCAAAGGCATTGATCAGCGTGGTTGCCACCCGCTGGGCGGCCCCGGTATCTGACACCAGTTTGCCCAGCATGGCACCGAAGCCCAGTATCATCGCCAGACTGCCCAGCGTACCGCCGATCCCCTTCTGAATGGATGCGATAACTGCCAGCGGTGTCATACCTTCCGCAATCCCCACCACGGCAGAGACGAAAACTAATGCGATAAAGCCATTGGCTTTAAAGACAATCATCAGTACCAGCAGGAGTACGACTCCCAGCGCTATTATAGTAATCGGCATAATGCAGCCCTCTGAAAACACGGTGTAAACCACCCGGTAATATCGCCATCCCGTTGCCTGAGGCGGGGTTTTTGCAGATAAGCCCCGTGCCTCAGATGACGGATTTAGAACGTCAACTGCACTTTTGCTGCCTTTTGCTTATCGCCCGCGAAATTCAGCGCAGCGTCGATCTCATGATAGTCATATTCCCCGCTGAACAGAGGCAGCGGATCGATCACCCCCTTGCCCAGCCATTCCACTGCGGTCGCGAATTCGGTGGTAAAACGGAAAGAACCGGTTAAGACGATCTCTTTGGAAATCAGCTGCATGATCGGAAATTCAGGGATATTGCCACCCATCCCTACCTGCACAAGAGTTCCTTTCGCCCGGGTCACCTCCAGACAACGATTCAGGGAGGAAGGATGACCGGAGGCTTCGAAGGAGACATCGAAATACCCTTTCTCCGCCAGATAAGGAGAAAAATCCCCCCTGGCCGCCTCTATCGTCGTGGTTGCCCCCATCGCTTCCGCCATTGCCAGTGATCGTTCACTGACATCCGTACAGACCACCTCTGCGGCCCCTCTGGCCCTGGCCGCGGCGGCAATCAGGCAACCTATCGGCCCGACACCGGAAATAAACACTTTTTTGCCCTGCAACTCGCCGGCCTGATGGGTGGCATGAATACATACTGCCAGCGGTTCGGCAAACACCATCACCTTCTCATCGGCCCCGGCCTCAAAGGGAACACACTGACGGGTTTCCACCACTTTATACTGGCTGAAGCCGCCATCCACATGCGGGTAATACATGGCACTGCCAAAAAAGCGCATGCCGGTACACTGGTTATCTTCGCCGGAACGGCAATATTTACACTCTCCGCAGGAGGCCGCCGGATTAATCGCGACTTTCTGCCCTGCCTGTAAGGACGGGTCATCGCTTTCCACCACATAGCCCACCACTTCATGACCGAGCACCATCGGCATTCTGACCTCGAAATTACCGACTTTACCGTGCTGGTAATAGTGCAGATCCGAACCACAGATCCCGCCACGGGTAATACGTACCAGGGTACCCTGTCCCTGATAGCTGACGTCTTTGCTCACGACCTCAACCTGATGTTTGCCATTGATCATGCAAGAGTCTGTAAGGGTACTCATAATCGTCCTCTTAAAACGCACAGATACAGGCGCTTATCAGAACGGTATTTGGATGTTAAATCTGTGATGTATATCGATTAAGAGAATGTTTCAGGGGACATTGTTACCCGTAACGTGAGCCGCGTAACACTTTGCGGGCAGCGGCGGGAGACAGGGAATGCAGTGCGCTGCGGATTACCGCAACAGAGTGAAATCCGTTCAGAAAAGATAATGTATGGATAAACGCGATACCGGGGGCGAATAATGTCGTCATGCAGAGCCTTTCCGGCGGGGCCTCTTACAACGCACCGCGCTAAGCGAGGGCTCAGCCAACCCCTTTCGAAGTATTGAAGGTAATCTGTGCGTTATATTCACGCGGTAAACGTCTGGCTTCCAGGTAGACCGATTTCCAGTAAGGATTATTCAGCGATGACCGCATAACACCGCGGCTGACGGAGGCATGCAGGAACTGACGATCAGTATCGTAAAAGCCGACATGCAGTTCATTTCTGATGCGGAAGAAGACTAAATCGCCCGGCAGTAAATGGGCCTGATCCACCGGTTCCCCCATATGGATTAATTGTTTGGTGGTGACCCGGTCCATCGGGATGTTGAAACGGTCTTTTAAGGTTCGCCAGACAAAGCCCGAACAATCGACGCCGGTGAGCTGAGTGCCGCCCCACTGATATTTAGTCCCTTCCCAGGAATGCATCTGGTCGTGCAGCGCAGCAAGAACGTTAATCAGATCCGATTGCTGATTTTCCTGAGCGAGAGTTTCCCCCTTGTCTTCGGTATTACGGGAATGGGAAGAACACCCCGCAAGGGTCATCAGTAACAGGCAGGTCAGAATTTTACGGGTGGCAGGGGGAGTCATCGTGTAATTTTCTCAATTCAGCCGGGGGGTCTGAAATATATACCTCAAAAAATTGCAGGATATAAACAGATCACCCCCGAAAAGACGCCTTCTTCGGGATATTTACACAGCTTTACATTAGTTAATCCTGAAATGCAGAGATTTGGGTAAAAATTACCGTCCCGTAACACAGCAGGTTCTCTGCACCCCCGTCACTGACAGATTCAGCATTGAACCGTCTGGCGGGCGGCTGCACGCTTTTCCGCTGCCCGCAGTCGTGGAATGGATGAGCACGTATGGCTGACCACACGATCACTGCCACGAAATTACACCATGACTGAACCGTGCCCCATCGCGTGCGTGCAATAACAGACCGCCGGTATTGTGGTGGGTCCGGGTTTGGGTGTGGGTCCGGGTTTGGGTGTGGGTTTGGGTGTGGGTGTGGGTGTGGGTGCT
>NZ_JAERJR010000023.1 GCF_018257515.1 Tatumella sp. JGM118 | reverse complement strand
CACCGCGGTGCAGGAAGGGAAACCTCCGGTGCCGGCGGTGAGAAAAGGCAGAGGCCGCCCTGACGGGCGGCCTTTTTGCATTCCGGGGGCACTTATTTACGGCTTATCGCCCGTGCAGATAACACCGGGCTCCACAAAGCTTCAGGAATTTCAGAGGGCCGTGATTAATGCATATTGGCGGCCGGAACGCTTTGCCACTGACAGTTCACGATTTTTCCACTGGCGGAACAATCCCCGGTATGTACCACTTTGGTTTCCGGAGGTTTTTCTTTTTTAGCTGCACAGGCTGTCAGTAACATGACACTGAGCAATAGCAGGCCGAATAAACGCACTTTATAACCTCTCCCTATTTATCTCTGAATATAGTAAACCACTTACGATTTTATGTCCTGTTTGTCTCAGGGATTATGACGACTCATGATTTTCGAGGCTCAGGTTCTACAGGTAGAGGTTTCTCCCTGCCACGGTAAAATTTTCCCGGCAGACAGGGCGTTCTTCCGTGGATGAACAGGCTATCCGAAAGTTACCCTGCAAAGCCATCTTCGGCTCAGCACGATTTCCCCTTTATCCGACCGACCTCTCCGAATTTAGCTGTTATTATTATCAGACAGAATTTCTGGTTCCTGCCAGTGTGTCAGTTATGGAACAAAACACGGGCAGCACTTCCGGGAATTATTTATCTGCCTGCAAATGCTGGCAGCTCATCGAAAGAGAGGTCGATATGTCTGGTATCTATGTAGTGTATTTTTCAGGATATGGCCATACTCAGCGGGTAGCTGAATATGTCGCTGAGGGTGCGCAGGCGAGCCTGATCGCTATCGATAACAACGGTGAAATCACCGAACAGGACTGGGAGCGACTCAATAGTGCCGAAGGCATTATTTTTGGCGCGCCTACGTACATGGGGAATGTTCCCTGGCAGTTTAAAAAGTTTGCCGATGCCAGTTCAAAAGTCTGGTTCTCTCGTCTGTGGCACAATAAAGTCTTCGGTGGATTTACCAACAGTGCAAGCCTGAATGGCGACAAACAAAACACGCTGATCTTTTTCCAGACACTGGCCGCACAGCATGGCGGGATCTGGGTGAGTCTTGGGATCCTGCCATCGAATACTACCGCCGCTACCCGTGAAGATCTGAATAACCTGGGGGGATCTGCCGGCCCGCTGGTACAGTCACCGTCGGATGCCGGAGCCGATCTGATCCCCGCCGGTGATTTAGCGACCGCCCGTCAGTATGGCGTCCGTGTTGCTGAGATTACAGCACGTCTGAAATAACGATTCTGATGGACTGCAAAATAGCGTGTCGGTGGAAGAGCCGAGAATTCAGTCGGCTCAGACAGGCTGTTGGTCAAGATCCCGGAGACTCTCCGGGGTATTCTGCTGAGTCGTATTATTGCGCCGCAAGCTTGATTAGCCGGCCAATATTTTTACAGGTTTGAGTGATATTTTCCGCACCCTCGCGGAGCAAACGGGGCAGACTGTCAGCCTGCGGAACAATACTGAATATTGCGCTAATACCTTGCTGATAAAGCGTATCCGTACCCTCGCCGATACTCCCGGTAATCGCGATCACCGGGATCCCCGCCGCTTTTGCTGCTTTGGCGACACCAAAGGGCGTTTTCCCGAACGCAGTCTGATGATCAATTCGTCCTTCACCAGTGAAGCAATAATCGGCACCGATCAGTTTCTGATCTAAGCGTGAATATTGCCGAACAATGTCGATACCAGGCCGAAGCGTGCACCCGGTAAATGCCAGTAGTCCTGCTCCCAGGCCGCCAGCCGCGCCGGATCCCGGAATGTCAGCAACATTTTTTCCGAGTTGCTGAGAGATAACATCGGCGTAATGTTTCAGACTTTTATCAAGCCGGGTGATCATTTCCGGGGTAGCCCCTTTCTGCGGACCAAAAACGGCAGATGCCCCGGATTCCCCGCAAAGCGGATGAGTCACATCACAGGCTATCTGAATATTGACGGCTGCCAGCCGGGGATCCAGGCCTGAAATATCGATCTTCTTTAAGCGGGAGAGTGCACCGCCGCCTTCAGGCAGGAGGGTATCCTGAGCATCATAGAAGCAGACACCCAATGCTCTTGCCATACCGGCACCGCCATCATTTGTCGCGCTGCCGCCGATACCGAGTATGATTTCGCTGACGCCTTTGTCCAGGCAGGCACGGATCAGTTCACCGGTGCCGTAGGTCGTGGCCGACAGCGGAGACCGGTTTTCACGCCGGGTATGCTGAATACCGCTCGCTGAGGCCATTTCAATGATTGCGGTGCGGCCATTGCCGGTGATGCCGAAACAGGCTTCTACCGGTGTTCCCTGTGGGCCGGTGACGAACAATGGATGGAGTGTCCCGCCGGTCGCATCAATCAGGGATTGCGTGGTCCCTTCGCCCCCGTCCGCCATCGGAACATGAATAAAGGTAGCATCAGGGAAAACAACCTTTAGCCCGCGTTCCATCGCGATACAGACTTCTTTTGCCGTCAGACTTTCCTTGAATGAGTCCGGCGCTAAAACAAAGGTGTATTTTTTCATTAGCCGACGTGATCGCCTCGTACTAAAAATACAGTTATGAGCATTGTTCTCACCCGGTGAGTCAGCGTTGTACCTGACAGTAGATGCTAAATCAGGTGACAGAACAACTCTGCGGCTCTTTGTACAGGATAGTGCTGTCTGAGAAAATGACACACAAATTATCTTTCCGGCATAGGTAAAATCAGGGGCACACGGAATGTACAGGCCATCAGAAAGATTATAGGGTGGCTTGTGATAAGTTTTTCGGCGAATACAGGAAAAAGTATCGGCGTACTCGCTGCAGACTGACGTATTACTACCCGTTAACAATGGTCCCGGGCATGGAACCGCTCACACAGGAAGTCATATTTAATAGTCGCGGCGATCCCTCCCCATCACATAACTTCCAGACAGCTAAAGCGATTATTCGCGGGAACTTCGCGAAACCGTCGAAATACTCCAGGCTAAAGGGGGGAGTGAACGGGTAACCTCCGGCACTTTCAGGGGAATTTTATTCGTTTAATTTTTTCCGATGCTTCGTGTCTGTGAGGCATGATAGCCGAAGACCGCCATCAGCAGAGAGCACGCTATAAGTACCAGCAACGGGCCATTCCAGTGGCCGGAAAGATCATGAAACTGCCCCATTAATGGCGGCCCGAAGGCTGCCAGCAGGTAGCCGATGCATTGCGCCATTCCTGAGAGTGCTGACGCCTGTAATACTGACCCCGAGCGCAGGCTGATAAATGTGAGTCCCAGAATAATGATGGCCCCGCAACTGAAGCCAAACAGAGAGACCCAAAGCGCCGAAAATACAGGCCAACACAGTAAACCGGCCAGACTCAAAGTACAAAGCAGAACCATGAATAAAGTGAGTCCTTGCTGGCCTTTCAATGTACGCAAAACGTATCCAGCCAGCAGTCCCGGTACTGCAGAAGCCAGCTGCATAAGTCCATGCAGAGAACCGGCCTGTTCGTTGCTATAGCCTTGTGACGTCAGGATAGCGGGTAACCAGCTGACAATGACATAATAAATCAGTGAGTTCGTACCAAGGAACAGGGTGACCTGCCATGCCAGCGGGCTTCGCCAGAGGTAGCGATGACTCTGCGCCTCCCCCGGAGACAGGTATCGATCCGGACTCTGGCGGATCTGTGGTATCCAGGCCAGTAACGCAACCAGCGGAAAAAGGCCGAGTGCCAGTAATGCCCATCGCCAGCTATGCAGGGTCTGCGCTAATGGTACCATCAATGCTGAGCCAGCGGCTGCACAGAGCCCCATGACCAGAGAGTATTTACCGATGGTATCACCGACATGTTCAGGAAAATGGCGTTTAACCAGCGCAGGCAACAGCACATTTCCGAGCGCAATACCGCAACCGATAATCACGGTTCCCTGATAGAGCGCTGAAGTATTGCCTGCTGAGCGATAGATAATTCCGACGCAGAGGATCAGCAAGGCCATAAACAGCACCCGTTCGGCCCCGTAACGTTTTGCCAGCCCGGCACTGAGAGGCGATATTGCGGCAAAGGCCAGCAAGGGTAATGTCGTCAGACTGCCAATACTGACATCACTGAGAGAAAAGTTCTGTGCAATATCGTGTAATAGCGGTGAGACACCGGTAAAAGTGACCCGCAGACAGCCTGCAATCAGGAAGATACCCGCCAGCAGGCAGGACGAACGCGTGAGTTTCAAAAAAATAGCCTTTCATTCAGAGAAGATGAACCGGAATAATAGCGATTGCTGCACCGGGAAGAATCAGGCTAAATTGACATTTAATCACTGTATTCGGACATTTTTCATGAGCGACCATCAACTGCTGCTCGAAGGCTATCACCCGGATAGCGACACGGCCCTTGCCAGCGCTTTCCTGATAGCAGGTTCGGATAATCAGTGTGAGTCTCCCCGGCATCGCCATCGTAAAGGACAACTAATTCTGGCTGTTCACGGCGGTGTAACCTGTAATGTGATGAATGCGTTATGGATCGTACCTAAAAACTGTGCTTTATGGGTTCCCGGCGGCAGAGATCATTCAAACCATGTCACGCCGAATGCACGTCTGTGTTTCCTGTTTATTGAACCGGGAGCGGCGGAAATGCCGGACTTTTGCTGCACTCTGGCATTGCCTGCACTGGTTCGGGAATTGATACTCCATTTAGCCACCCTGCCACAGGGTAATGATAGCCCTGTGCGACAGCGATTAGTTCAGGTACTTTTCGATCAGCTGCCCAGGAAGCCCGATAGTCAGTATTATCTGCCTTATCCGGAAGATAAACGATTACGACGGATGATTGATTACATGCGGGAAAACCCTGCCGATATGCTACTTCAGTATGACTGGGCGAAAACATTGGCGATGAGTGAACGAAATCTTTCACGCCTCATCCTGCGTGAAACCGGAATGAATTTCCGGCGCTGGAAACAACAACTGCAATTTATTCTCGCGATAGAAGCTCTTTCCGGCGGAGCCAGTGTCCAGCAAACTGCCGGCCTGCTGGGGTATGATTCAGCCACTGCGTTTATCAATATGTTTAAGCGAGCGTTGGGAAAAACCCCGGGCCACTGGTCGGGAGCTTTCACCCGTTAGCAGGAATAAGAAATCCCTGTCGGTTTTTTTTTCTCCGGATGAAAACTGCGATCAAACCTGATACAGGCGATCAGCAGATGAAGTCCGGCTTCCGTTCACGCGCAAAGACGTTATTTCTGTCACTTTTTATCCGCAAAAATATTCCTTATCCTGCGTAAGAAATAATATCTTCGGAATACCCCAACAGTGCAGCCTGAGGAAGTCATTATTCTGTTATGGAAGTTACTTACAGGATAGGCTGCCTGTAAATAAGATTTGTGCTCTATGTAAAGGCTACAGTTAATATTATCGGGATAACTTATCCTGTGTAATATATACCCCTTGTATTTGTTGTGCTTTGTGAAGGGTGCGATATTTTTTTTGAGTTTACTCACAGAGTAATAAATAATTCGTCGCCATGTGGTTTTGTTGTTTATATTTTAAATGGGAGATGATTTTTTATTTTATGACTAACACCTTCACAGGGATAAGAACTGATTAAAAGGAATTATAATGAGCCGATATCTGTTATTGATTGTTCTGATGGTTAATGCGCTGCCCGGTATTGCCTCTTCCGGGAGTTCATCCGGCGAGATTACGCTCTATTTTGCCCGTCACGGTGAAACATTACTGAATACCCTGGACCATGTTCAGGGATGGGCAGATTCGCCTCTGACGGAGGAAGGGCAGATTATCGCGCGCTATCTGGGCGCAGGACTTAAAGCTATCCCTTTTGACAGCGTCTATTCAGGGGATAGCGGACGCCAGCGTAGCACGCTTGAAATTATCCTGCAGGCATCCGGTAAAACCGGGCTGACGCCTGCGGAGTTACCGGGATTACGTGAGTCATTTTTCGGAAGTTATGAAGGGTTACGTAACGAAGAGATGAGGGATGCCAGTGCGCGGGTTCTGGGCTTGCGTGATAGTCAGGCATTGATGCAGGAAATGGTAAAGGGAAATCTGTCGATTAAACAGTTACAAAACGCCATTGCTGCCGCAGACCCTGAAGCGCTGGCCGAAAATTATCAGCAGGTGAAGGCCCGTACCCACGACGCCGTCAATGGTATTGTATCGGCAGCCCTGCAGAAGCATGAGAAAAATATTCTTATAGTTACCTCCGGTATGACAATTATGAATTTAGTCTACGAAATTACGGGCCGGCCATTAACGATAAAGCCTCTCGCCAATGCTGCAGTGGTAAAAATAAGTTATCAGAATGGACAATACCGCGTCATTGATACAGGAACATCGAAGTATATTGAGGCCGGTAAAAAAGTATTATCAGACTGATCATCGATGATTGTTACCAGCGAAATGGAGTTTCGTCGGTGAAATAAAATATGCCCCTAATGCGGGAGGGGAGATATGGATATCCGATACGGACTGCTGGTGGTTATTCTTCCACTGGTTGCACAGGCAACAGACATTACTTTACAGCCTGAGGGTGTAGGCGGCGGAGGTTTATCCCCCATAGGCTCTTTTTTTAAACAATCAGAGATTGATATTTCATTAAAGAACTACTGGAAAGCACTTAATGAAGAGGAAAGCGGGGAGAAAAGGATCCACAACGCCTGGGGACAGGGGGCCACGGTTGCCTTTCACTCAGGAGATATTGCGAGGATATTTGGTGTTGATGCGACCTGGAATTATGTGATTAAACTGGGTGCCACAGATTACTTTAATTCCCGTGGCGTGCTTTATAGTAGTGGCCCGGAAAGTAAGAAAAGTAATGCTGCAGGGTTTAATAAATTTGGTCAGCGCAACCTCAGGATGCAGTACATCGAAGGGGATAGCAGTGCGAAAGTCCGATGGGGATGGCTGCCCCTGAAGGATATCGGGGTAATCTCTGACTCTTCCAGATTATCAGTGACGACCTATTTCGGCTGGTACAGTCGGCTGGCATTCGGCAAGTTTTCACTTCAGGGTGCCAGAGTCACCAAATCAATGAGCCGGAGTTCGCCTGACAGTGAGCACTTTTTAACTAATGACAAAAAAACGATACGCGCATTAAGCAGTCTTGATCTCCGGTGGAACGGAGCAGCGGGAGAGATCAGATACGCGCTGGGAGAAAGTAGTGATTATCTCTCCCGGCATATTTTTCAGGCCAGTATTAAGCCCACCCCCATGCTGACCCTGAAAAGCCAGGTCTACCTCACCAGGGCATTAAGCCATTACCGTGAAATGCCGGAGACACGGAAAGACTTTGATCGCAGAGCTCAGCATTTTACGATCGAAGCCCGTTCCACTTCGCCTCTCTGGCAGACCCGCTGGGCAGCCAGTTATACCCGGGCGGCTAAAAAGTCAGGGGTAGGGACCTATCCGTTCCATATGAGTAAGAATTCACGGGGTACGTTCAACGGAATGGCGAAAGCCGGCAATGATTACAACAGGGACAGAGAAGCGGTCCTCTCCGGTCTGGTGGGGTACCAGTTAACGCCGGCACTAACCGCAGGAATTACCGGGAGTATTGGCCGCTTCAGCTATCAATCAGTACCGGTGGTGACCGGAGAAATTAATGCCTTTACCCGCTGGGTTATGCACCAGCCATCGTCAAAGGTACTGTCGTTGTTAGCCATGGTGGGACCGGGCTGGTCATATCAAGCCCTGAACGGCAAAACGCCGAAACTGGCAGACGGGCATCCTATACGGGCGAAGAGTTTCGCTTCTGAACTTATCCTGGAATATAAATTTAAAGGGTTATGATATCCACTTACCGGGATAGATCCGTGGGGTCATACCCTTACGACGGGAAGATATCAGCACCGTGATTTCCCGGTCCGGTGTGCTGCGGAAGCATCCTGCGTTATCTGGCAGGTGCGGCAGAGCACAGGTTCAGAAAGCCAGAGATAGTGTTTATGTTTGTTACCTGTGTCAGCGGGCGTTCGGTTAATACGTGTGATACCTGAAGCGATCGTCAAAGTATCTTAGAGCAGGTGAAAGATCTGATATCACGATAACCGGAAGATCATACAGATCCGATCCCGTGCGGGTATTTTCGTCATAATGCATTTTCTGATCGTCATTGCGCACAGGGATTAAGAAAATAAACACTATTCCTGTTCCCGGAAGGTATTAAGCTGCCTGCCTGCCTGCCTGACTGCCTGACTGCCTGACTGCCTTCCAGTATCGCTTGTCGATTTTATTTATTCACTGGCAGGGTAACGTAATACCAACCCCCTGAGTGATTATCGCAGGCCTGTGCGGCAGACCCGAAAGGGCAGAGGCTGATATCCATTAAAAAGGGAAACCCGGCATTCCGGGTTTCCCTTTCAATATGCCTTCGGCACGGATATCCGAAAGGCAACTTAACGAACGATGATTACCGTATTAGTAACCGCGTGCCGAGCCTGCAGGACGGCGTACGTCGTTAGCACCATACAGATACCCTTCCCTGACTTTACCTGAGACGGCGCCGTCATTACCGGAACTGGAAGCCGATGTAACGCCGGCCGCACCCGGCAGGCCGACCATAATCAGTTCTGCCGCACCCCACGGGGTCTGCTCAACCATCTTATAGCCCATATTTTTCAGGATAGTTAAGGTATCCGGAGACAAGCCACCTTTTTCATAATAAACCACATCCGGCATCCATTGCTGGTGGATACGGGGTGCATTCACGGCTTCCTGCGGCTCCATACCGAAGTCAATAATATTCAGCGCGGTTTCCAGAGTGATCGTAATGATCCTTGAGCCACCCGGTGATCCCAGTACCAGGAAGATCTTGCCATCTTTGGTGACCAGTGTCGGGCTCATTGAAGATAACGGACGTTTACCTGGCGCAATACTGTTTGCGGTTCCCTGCACCAGACCATAAAGGTTCTTAGCCCCGACTTTGGTGGTGAAATCATCCATCTCATCATTCATCAGTACGCCAGTACCCGGAGCCATGACAACGGCACCAAACCGGCCGTTAATGGTATAGGTCGTGGAAACGGCATTCCCTTCACTGTCGACAATCGAGTAGTGGGTGGTTTCCGGTTTTTCACCGCTGACAATGCCCGGTTTCACCTGATCGGAAGGGGTCGCTTTATCTGCCTGAATTTTGCTGCGCAGGGTGGCCGCATATTTCTTATCCAGTAATTTATCGACCGGATTATGCACAAATGCCGGATCACCCAGATAGGTATTACGATCGGCATAGCTTAAGCGCATAGCTTCTGCCAGTGTATGGACCATCGCCGCAGAACCAAAGCCCATTGATTTCAGGTCAAACCCTTCAAGAATATTGAGTGTTTCACAGAGAGTGACCCCGCCGGAACTCGGTGGTGGCGCCGAGACGAAGGTATAGCCACGATAGGTACAGGTCAGCGGAGCCATTTCGGTGATGTGATAAGTAGAGAAGTCCGCGGCATCAATCACACCACCTCCTTTCGCCGAAGCCTTTGCCACGGCGGCAGGGAAGGTACCTTTGTAAAACGCTGACGGACCTTCACGGGAGATCCTTTCCAGTGTTTTCGCAAGATCCGTCTGCCGCAGTCTGTCGCCTGGCTGTAAAGGCGTTCCGTCCGGGCGCAGGAAGATTTTTGCAACAGCCGGGTCCTGTCTGAAGCGGGCAACGGTCGTGTCCAGAATATCGGTATCGGCACGTGTCAGAATATAGCCTTCCCGAGCCAGTTTGATGGCCGGAGCCATATCCTGCGCCCGGCTGAGTTTACCGTACTCTTTACGTGCGGTTTCCATTCCCATCACTGTGCCGGGAACCCCGGAGGCTTTCCAGCCGTAAAGGCTAGCGCCAGGGATCAGGTTACCGTCGGCAGCAAGGTACATGTTTGCGCTGGCACCGGCCGGTGCCATTTCACGAAAATTAATGAACGTATCCTTGCCGTTGGCCAGATGGATAGTCATAAAACCCCCTCCGCCAATATTACCGCAGCAGGGATTAACGACTGCTTCGGCATAACCGACAGCAACGGCGGCATCAATAGCATTTCCGCCCTGTCTGAGGATATTCACCCCGACCTGTGTTGCCAGGTCCTGTGAAGTGACGACCATCCCATGCTTTGCTTCGACCGCCGGCGCTGACGCCGCCATGGCAAAGTGTGAACCCATCGAGCAGCAGAGTACGAACGTTGAGAGCGTAACTTTCCTTAACATAGAGATATCCCGCTTTAATTATGATTATCATTCCGTATCAACATAACCTGCCACCACACTGAAGTCAGTATTGAGGATAAATCTGTATGAAAAACAGAAGATTGAATAAGTGGCAGGCTGAAATACATCGAATAATCCGGTGGAAAATTCTGTAGGACGAAATTATCTGTTTCTCAGAATGACCGGCTGGTTAATACGCCTTTTTTCAGTGAATATTCAGGAATATTACTTTTCATTCGGGGATATCTGTCAGTAATTTATTTCTTTATCAGGCGAATATCCGGAAGGAGATATTTTTCATTGTCCCTGTCAGGCAGGAAATATCCTGTAAAAGATGGATAACTGCAGAGGCTTCGGATCAACAGGGGCAATCTGCGAATGATATCATCGGTCATTATTCCTGAGACCCGCAGCAGGAAGTCCCGGTATTCTGCGCCAGGGTCCGGCAGAAAGCCCTGAATTATCCGTTATCGTTGCATTCTGCGTGAATCGAAGAACAGCAGGAGCAGGAACGGTCATCGGGCTTCGGTACCGCGCTGCTGTCCGGTCTTCCCGGAAAGGGCTGGCACGGATAATTTTTTAAAAATAAGAAAAAAGTATCTAAGCCAGAGTGAGTACGTTTCGGGATCAATGGCACTTTCGTTATTTCCGGTTTTCAGGCGCGGCGGGGCTCTGCGATCGGTTTTATATGCGCTAAGTAAAACTTCGGGTTACGGCCTCTGACGGATAAGCATTTTGATCTGCTCTTTAAGTGACTGGTTAATCTGTGGTATTGATGACTGATAAAATAAAAACACACAGAGGTATTTATTGATGCAAGGAAAAACACTACACACCCGCCGTACCCGTCTCTCTCTTTTATTCGCCGGGCTTTGTTTTTCTTCCGTTGCCTTTTCGGCAGTGGTCCCTGCCGGTACGCAACTGGCGGCTACGCAGAACCTGGTCCGCGGAAATGGTGCCGAACCGGCAACTCTTGATCCGGATAAGGCTGAAGACAACAGCTCGATGGCCATTATCAACGACCTGTTTGAAGGGCTGGTTCGGGTAGAAAATAACGGGCAGGTTATCCCGGCGCTGGCCGATTCCTGGCAAACGTCGGATCATAAAACCTGGACGTTCCATATCCGTTCCGGAGCCACCTGGTCAGACGGTTCTCCGATCACGGCTCAGGACGTTGTGTATAGCTGGCGCCGGTTATCGGATCCGAAAACCGCCTCACCTTATGCCTCTTTCACCGCGAATGCACATATCTTAAATGCCCAGGCGGTCATTGACGGAAAAATGCCGACCGATAAGCTGGGGGTGTATGCGGCGGATAACTCAACGGTGAAAGTGGTGCTGGACCAACCGGTATCTTACTTCCTGCAATTTGTCGCGCATCCTTCGTTGTTCCCGGTCAGCCAAAAAGATGTCACCACCTACGGTGACTCCTGGACACAGCCAGGCCATATGGTCAGCAGCAGTGCTTATCAGTTAAGTGACTGGGTTGTTAACGAGAAAATCACGCTGAAGCGTAATCCTCGCTACTGGGATAATGCCCATACGGTAATTAATCAGGTGACCTTCTTACCTGTCAGTGACGGCAGTGCAGAACTGAACCGTTACCTGGCCGGTGAGATTAATATTACCTCGACGATCCCTGCGATCGAATTTGCACGGATGAAGAAAGAGCGGCCGAAGGAAGTCTATGTGGCACCGGAACTGGCTGTCTTCTATTTCGATATCAACAGTACCCGTGCGCCGTTCAATGACGCCCGTGTCCGTCAGGCCCTCAATCTGGCCCTGAATAAAGATATTATCAGTCAGAAAGTGTTAGGGATGGGAGAGACGCCAGCCTGGACCGTGGCTCCATTGTCGATGGGTGGCGTGACTATCACTCCGCCGGTCTGGGCGCACTGGACACAGGCTGAGCGTATCGCGAAGGCCCGCGCACTGCTGAAAGAAGCTGGCTATTCTGAGTCTCATCCGCTGAGTTTTACGCTGCTCTACAACAATGAGGCAGATAACCAGCGAATCGCCATCGCGGCCGCTTCCATGTGGAAAAGTGCGCTGGGGGTGAAAGCGTCGCTGCAGAATCAGGAATGGAAATCGATGCTGGATACCATGCATCAGGGCCAGTATCAGCTGGTCCGCTATACCTGGAGTGCGGATTATAATGAGTATTCGACCTTCCTGAATACCTTCCGTAGCGGAGATACCAATAATACCGGTAACTTCAGCAATAAGGCCTACGATAATGAAATCGCAGCGGCACAGTTGGCGCAGACCCCGGCAGAAACCGCAGCACATTACCAGAAAGCGATGGATATTGCGGCGAATGAGGCTCCGGCTATCCCTATCTACTATCTCACCCAGGATTATATGGTCAGTACTAAAGTGGGAGGGTTTGCTCCGTCAGCCCTGGCCTTCTACCAGACGAAAGATCTGTATCTGAAAAAATAACCCCGCAAGGGAACAGCCCCGCCGCACTGGCGGGGCTGCGTTGTCCGCCAACAGACGGACATAAAAAAGGCACTATCCTCGTCAGGAAAGTGCCTTTCTTTTTAAACCGTCAGGGATGAAGGATTAGTTCATACCATATTTTTTCAGTTTCTTACGCAGGGTGCCGCGGTTAATACCCATCATCAGTGCTGCGCGGGTCTGGTTACCACGGGTGTACTGCATCACCATGTCCAACAGAGGCTGTTCAACTTCAGCCAGTACCAGCTCATACAGGTCATTAACATCCTGACCATTTAACTGAGCAAAATAGTTCTTCAGTGCCTGTTTAACCGAGTCACGAAGTGGTTTTTGAGTTACCTGATCCTGTGAATTCACGGTAGAAACGGTCAGTACGTCAGAATTTACGCGTTGTTCGAACATAGTTCTTTCAGCTCTTTTTTTCGTTTACGCAAGATTTTCGAAGTATGCCTCCAACGCCTCCAGCTGTTCACTGGCATCCTCTATGGCGTTGAATGTGCGCCGAAACTGGTCATCAGGGGCATTTTCCTGCAAATACCAGGAAACGTGTTTTCGGGCAATACGGTATCCCTTGCCGTGACCATAAAAGTCGTGCAGCTCCCGTATATGTCCAATCAGCATTTGCTTCACCTCTGCGAGTGGCTTTGGTGCAAGCAGCTCCCCTGTGTCCAGATAATGCTGGATTTCCCGGAAGATCCACGGTCTTCCCTGAGCCGCCCGGCCAATCATCAGAGCATCAGCTCCGGTGTAGTCCAGTACGGCCCTGGCTTTATGCGGGTCAGTAATGTCTCCATTCGCGATAACCGGAATGGACACGTTCTGCTTAACTGTCCGAATGCTGTCGTATTCTGCGTTCCCGTTAAACAGACATGCACGAGTACGTCCGTGAATAGTTAACGCCTGAATACCACAACGCTCAGCCAATTGGGCAATTTCTATACAATTGCGATTTTCGGTATCCCATCCGGTACGGATCTTTAAAGTGACCGGAACATCCACTTCATTCACTACCGCCCGCAGGATGGACTCTACCAGCGACGGATACTGAAGCAATGCAGAACCAGCCATCTTTCGGTTCACTTTCTTTGCGGGACAACCCATATTAATATCAATGACCTGAGCACCGGAGTCCGCATTAATTCGCGCTGCCGCTGCCATTTCATCGGGGTCCCCACCGGCTATCTGTACCGAGCGGATACCTGGCTCATCACAGTGCACCATACGCAATCTGGATTTGTCACTGGCCCAGACTTCCGGGTTTGATGACATCATCTCAGAAACTGTCATTCCTGCGCCGTTTTCGAAACAAAGCGTACGAAATGGTCTGTCGGTAATACCTGCCATTGGCGCAGCAATCAATCGGTTTCGGAGCTGGTATGGTCCAATGCGCATGGGAAAGAGATGACCTTATATGTTCGCAAGGCGGCGTATATTACGCATTTTTTTGTGAAGATGAAAGGCCAAACTTTGAACAATATACCGCCATTGATCACGGAAACAGATATTCACCCCATGAAATTATTTACTTATTTATTAATATCAATGGGTTATGCTTTAACTGTTGTCAGGATTTTGAAAAATTTTCTTTCTTTTCCCCGCTTATACCGGATAAAAAACAGCTCACAGAGGAATTTACAGCATATCTGCCATATAAAATGTGCTGTAAAAGTCTTTCTGTGAGCCATTCTGTCAGTCGTCTGGCCGCTGACCTGCAGGGGGATCGCCTTAGTTACGCTGACCCGTAATACGACACCACTCTTCTTTTTCCGCCACCGGGTCCAGCGCGAATTTCTGCGCGTAGGCTTCACACACATCATCGGCCTGACTGGCCAGAATACCGGACAGCGCCAGTTTACCGCCGCTGGCGGGTAATACACTGATAAGCGGTGCGAGTTCACGCAACGGGCCGGCCAGAATATTGGCAACCACCACGTCCGCGCTCAGGTTTTCAGGCTGTTGCTCCGGAAGATAGAGGTCAAGACGATCTGAAACCCCGTTACGTTCTGCGTTATCCCGGCTGGCCTGAATGGCCTGAGGATCGATATCGATACCGATAGCATGTGCCGCCCCCAGTTTCAGGGCAGCGATCGCCAGGATCCCGGAACCGCAACCAAAATCGATCACTGTTTTCCCGTTCAGATCCTGTCCGTCCAGCCAGCTCAGGCATAAGGAGGTGGTCGGATGCGTGCCGGTACCAAACGCCAGACCCGGGTCCAGCATCACATTGACGGCCTCCGGGTCCGGCACGTCACGCCAGCTCGGGCAGATCCACAACCGCTTTCCGAAACACATCGGATGGAAGTTATCCATCCACTCACGTTCCCAGTCTTTGTCTTCGATTTGTTCAACTTTGTGGTGAAAGCCGGTCCCCAGCAAAGGATGCTGTTCCAGCACGCGGATAACCTGCTGCATCTCTGTTTCAGCATCGAACAAGCCAATGACGTCGGTATCACCCCATAAGCGGGTTTCCCCAGGCAGGGGCTCATACACCGGGTTATCATGGGTATCCTGAAACGTGACTGAAACAGCCCCGTTTTCAATCAGCGCATCACTGATGGCTTCAGCATTGGCACCTGAGGTATTAATTTTGATTTGTATCCAAGGCATAGCGTATCTCTTTATTGCTTCACCGCCGGGGATATCTCCCGGGGTGTTGGTTTACCCAGCCGGTTGCCAATCAGAAACGCGGCCAGACTCAGTAACAGGGCAGGAACTATCGGGTGGAAGTTCCAGCATGAAATTTTCAGACTCACCAGTAAGGTATAACTGATCGCGCCGCAGAGCATACTGCATACTGCGCCGGTCGCATTGGCCGATTTCCAGTATAACCCCAGAACCAGAGGCCAGAGGAAAACGGTTTCCAGTGCGCCAAAGGCCAGCAGATTCATCCAGATAATCATCGCCGGCGGATGCCATGCGGTAATAATCAGCAGGATCCCTAAAGCCAGTGTCAGCCAGGTAGAGAGGCGGCGAAGATGCGCCTCATTTTCCGCACGTTGCGGGAACATCCGCAGATATAAGTCCTTAATCAGGGTGGCGGATGCCTGAAGTAAGTGAGCATTCACATTCGACATGATTGCTGACATCGGCGCGGCAAGAAAAATGCCGGCCGCGAAGGGTGGCAGTACTTTCATCATCAGCGTCGGGATCACCAGGTCAGGGACCGATAACTCCGGGAGGATAGCGCGCCCCAGCGCACCGGCCAGATGCATTCCCAGCATCAGCAGGGTCATGACCAGCGTACCGAGCAGTATCCCCCGATGAACCGCCTTACTGTCGCGGTATGAAATACAGCGCACCGCCGTATTGGGCAGCCCCAACACGCCGAAACAGACCAGCACGGTGAATGAAATCAACAGATGCACGGTAATAATATTACCCGCACCTTCGGGCGCGATCAGTTGCGGGTTAATGGCTTTCAGGGTGGCCACGGCATGGGCCGGCCCGCCTGCGGCATGAAGCACCGCAAACAGTAACAGGAAAGTCCCTGCCAGCATCACCAGTCCCTGCATGGCATCATTCAGTACGCTGGCACGAAAGCCTCCGAGCGCGGTATAGAGCGCAATGATACCGCCAAAAATCAGCAAGCCACGGGTATAGGGGATCCCTGCAACGCTTTCGAGCAGCCGGGCACCACCGATGAACTGTACCGCCATCACGGCTATAAATGCCAGTAACAGTGCCAGGCTGGCAATCCACACCACCAGAGAGCTTTTGAAGCGGGCGTAGAGAATGTCATTCAGGGTAACGGCATTATACCGGCGTGCCAGAATGGCAAATTTTTTCCCGAGCACCCCTAATGATAGCCAGACGGTAGGGACCTGTACCATCGCCAGAAATACCCACCCCAGGCCATATTTATAGGCAGCTCCGGGGCCTCCGACAAAAGAACTGGCACTGACATAGGCGGTCGTCAGGGTCATGGCTAACAGAAATCCTCCCAGCGTTCTTCCGCCGAGGAAATATTCGTTCAGAAACGCGCCCCTGGCTCTTTTTTGCTGATACATCGCAAACAGAGAGATCGCCGCCACAAGCAGCAGATACCCCAGCAGGGGAAATATAATTTTACTGTTCACCCTGATCCTCCAGCGGGATATCACGGAAAATAAAACGGATCATTAAGGCGCACAGAAACAGGAAAAATAACGGTGCAAAAAGGCAGGATAATTCGAACCAGCGGGGGAAGCCAAAAATGCCCGGAGTTGTTCCGCCCGTCCAGGCACTCACTGACCAGACAATCAGCCAGCTAACCGCAAGAAGCAATGACCAGCGGGCTTCCTTATGCGCTTGTTTGAAACGAGAGTCCATCGTTAACCTCAACGGAAAGACAAAAATAATAAAGGCCGGAAAATCCGGCCTTGGCAGTGACTCAGAAAAGAAATTACTTTTCCTGAAGTCCCAGTTTTTTCTCCAGATAGTGGATATTGGTTCCACCTTCACGGAAATGCTCGTCAGCCATGATCTTCAGCTGCAGTTCGACGTTGGTTTTAATACCATCGACGATCAGCTCAGCTAAGGCATTGGTCATACGGGAAATCGCGACGTCGCGGGTTTCACCGTAAGTGATCAGTTTACCAATCATGGAGTCATAGTATGGCGGTACGGTATAACCGGAATAGATATGCGATTCCCAACGTACGCCAAAACCACCCGGCGCGTGGAAACGGGTAATTTTCCCCGGGCTTGGCAGGAAGGTATTCGGATCTTCTGCGTTAATACGGCATTCCACAGCATGACCACGAATAACCACGTCTTCCTGACGGATAGACAATGGCAGACCGGCCGCGATACGTAACTGTTCTTTGATCAGGTCGACACCGGTGATCATTTCAGTGACCGGATGTTCTACCTGAATACGGGTGTTCATCTCAATAAAGTAGAACTCACCATTTTCGAACAGGAACTCAAACGTACCGGCACCACGATAACCGATATCAATACAGGCCTGAGTACAACGTGTACCGATAAAGCTACGCAGTTCCGGAGTAATTCCCGGCGCCGGGGCTTCTTCGACCACTTTCTGGTGACGACGCTGCATTGAGCAGTCACGTTCTGCCAGATAGATGGCCTGACCCTGTCCATCGGCTAAGACCTGAATCTCGATATGACGAGGATTTTCCAGATATTTTTCCATATAGACCATATCGTTGTTGAAAGCCGCTTTCGCTTCCGCACGGGTCATATTAATGGACTGTTCCAGGTCTTTTTCACCGCGAACGACACGCATACCGCGTCCGCCGCCGCCGCCAGAGGCTTTAACGATAATCGGATAACCGATACGTTTAGCGATCTCACGGTTTTTGTTCATGTCATCACCGAGCGATCCATCGGACCCCGGGACGCAAGGAACACCAGCTTTCTTCATCGCGTTGATCGCGGAAACTTTGTCGCCCATCAGACGAATCGTTTCGGCTTTCGGACCGATAAAGATGAAGCCGGAACGTTCAACCTGTTCTGCGAAGTCAGCATTCTCAGACAAAAAGCCATAGCCCGGGTGGATAGCATCCGCGCCGGTGATCTCTGCCGCTGAAATCAACGCAGGAATATTCAGATAGCTTTTGACTGAAGGTGCTGGTCCGATGCATACGGTTTCGTCTGCCAGCAGGACATGTTTTAAGTCACGATCTGCAGTGGAATGTACCGCAACGGTTTTGATGCCCAGTTCTTTACAGGCACGCAAAATACGCAGCGCAATTTCCCCACGGTTAGCAATAACAATTTTTTCCAGCATGGTTGCCTCGTTATTCGATGACGACCAATGGCTCGTCAAATTCAACAGGTTGGCCGTTTTCTACCAGGATAGCTTTCACAACACCTGACTTGTCAGCTTCAATCTGGTTCATCATTTTCATTGCTTCAACGATGCACAGAGTTTCACCGGCAGTGACCTTCTGACCGACCTCAACGAAAGGTTTGGCATCCGGGCTTGGTGTGCGGTAGAAGGTTCCTACCATCGGTGAACGAACGATATGGCCGCTGACTTCTTTGCTGGCAGCTGCGGCAGGTTCGGCGACCGGCGCAGGTGCGCTGGCAGCGACCGGTGCAGGTGCAACAGGGGCAGCATACGCCTGCTGCATTACCGGATAACCCATGTTAGCAGGTGAACGACTGATGCGAACGGATTCTTCACCTTCTGAAATTTCAAGTTCAGCGATGCCGGATTCTTCAACAAGTTCGATCAGTTTTTTAATTTTACGAATATCCATGAGTGTGGTTCCGTACTCTGTTTAATTTGAATTTGACAGGCGTTTAACTGCCGTTTGTAAAGCCCAGTGATAGCCGTCGGTACCTAATCCGCAGATGACACCGGCAGCAATATCGGAGAGATAGGAATGATGGCGGAAAGGTTCACGAGCATGCACATTAGACAGGTGCACTTCGATAAAAGGAATGCTGACCGCCAGCAAGGCATCCCGCAGGGCTACGCTGGTGTGCGTAAATGCGGCAGGATTAATAATGATGTAATCCACATTGCCTTTTGCCTCATGAATGCGGTCAATCAGCTGATGTTCCGCATTCGATTGCAGGTGACTCAGTTTCACATTGAGTTTCCCGGCCTGACGCGTTACCTCACTGACGATATCCGGCAAGGTCGTATGACCATAGGTCTCCGGCTCCCGGGTTCCCAGCAAGTTAAGGTTCGGGCCATTGAGAAGCAAAATATGAAAGTTATCTGCCATCGTGTGGCTATCTCCTGCAAAAATAAAGGCATTGCGTAAAATACTCTCCCCGTTTGCATTTGTCACCCATTCTGGCAAAAAAGAGGCTCTCAGGGGGTAAGAATTTTTCGATTATATCGCTTTCGAGGCAATTCGCCGCATATTAGTCGTTTTATCCGCGAAGTTTATCAATTCTTGGTCCGCGGCACTTTTTAACAGAAATTACGGCAATAAGCCAACCTGATAAACTTATAAATCGGTTTTACGCCACAGTTTTTTAAGGCGAAGTGCGCACAGTAACACGGCGAAAGCCAGCCAGAGAAAAGGCTGCAGGGAGTAGGCTTTTACTGACCATAAATAGTGGACGGGGATCATTATCGCCAGCAGATAGATGCTGTTATGCAGTTTTTGCCAGCGCTGGCCTGCACGTATCTGCACGCGCCTGAAAGAGGTTATCGCCAGCAGAAAAAGCAGCACCCAGCTGATCATACCTAACGTCAGGTAGGGCCGTCGGACGATTTCCTGCCCCAGCAAAGACAGATTACCCACCCCCAGTTCCAGAAAATAGTAACTCAGCAGGTGAAGGGTGGCCCAGGCGAAACACCATATCCCCAGCAGCCGGCGGCAGCGCAGAAGCTGAGGAAAGCGTAACCCTTTTGCCAGCGGGCTCACCAGCAAGGTGGCCATCAGTAACTTCAGCCCGATAAGCCCGGTAAAATGTTGTATATCTTTGGCCGGATCGGCACTGAACCCGCCCGAACGAACAGAAAAAACCAGATAGATAAACGGGGCAAAGGCGGCCAGATGCAGCAGACACTTCAGCAGGATAATTGTTACCGTACCCGGGGTTCCGCGGCTCGCCATTAAAAATATCTCCGTAAATCCATATCCTTATACATCGAAGCGACCTCCCCGCCATAACCGTTAAACATCAGTGTGGGTTGCCGGCTGACATCTAATAACCCGCCGGGGCCGATAAACCGCTCTGTCGCCTGTGACCAGCGAGGATGATCCACATGCGGGTTCACATTGGCATAAAAGCCATATTCGTCCGGCGCCATCAGGTTCCAGGTTGAGGGGGGCTGTTCCCGGGTCAGGCTGATTTTCACGATGGATTTAATGCCTTTAAACCCATATTTCCAGGGCACGATCAGGCGTAAGGGGGCGCCATTCTGTGGCGGTAATGTTTTGCCATAGACACCGGTCGTCAGCAGGGTCAAAGGGTTCATCGCTTCATCAAGGCGCAACCCTTCGACATAAGGGTACTGTAATCCGGCACTGTTCAGCCCTTCCTGTTGTCCTGGCATCTGTTGCGGATCATACAGGGTCTGAAAAGCGACATAGCGGGCATTGCTGGTGGGAGCCACCATTTTCAGCAAGGAGGCCAGACTGAACCCTATCCATGGCACCACCATTGACCATGCCTCAACACAGCGCATGCGATAGATACGCTGTTCCATCGGGAATTTTTTGAAAATATCGTCCATATCCAGCGTCATCGGGTGAGCAACTTCACCATCAATCGTGATATTCCAGGGGGAGGTTTTAAACTGACGGGCATTCGCCGCGGGGTCGGCTTTATCCATCCCGAACTCATAAAAATTGTTATAACCGGTGACTTTTTGTTCCGGGGTCAGGGTCAGCTTTGCCTGCCACCGGGCCGGAGAGGTAAAGTCGATGGGATGCGGAGGGGAGGTCAGCGGAGGCTCGGAGGATGCCCCGCTAAACCAGTCTGCCAGACCGGCCTTCGCGGTCATCGGCAGTGACAGGGCAGCACTGCTGATCCCGAGCAGCTTCAGCAGTTTCCGGCGTGAACAGAAGAACACCTGCTCCGGAGTGACGTCTGATTCTTTCAAAGGTTTATTCATGCCAGGTTCCTCCGGGGGATGTTTCGACGAGTGATAAGGCAGCCAGCGTTCTGCCGGCTGAGTACCAAGTATAGCCAGCCATTTTTCTGCACGGGCAAGGCCGGAACGTAAAGAAATGTGTTTGCCGGCCGTTATCACTGCAGAGAGTAAAGGCTTATGCTATTTTCGCTCAACGGTCAGCGGGATGCTGATATTATCTTATTCTGGATCGGATTCAGTCACCGGGAGCACAGGGATGCGTTCAACGACACGGCTTACCGCACTCATCACTTTTGTCAGTATGCTGGCGATGTTATTGATGTTATTCGGCTGTATAGCCAGTTTTCTCTGGCTCAACAAGCAGCGCATCGAACATCAGTTTAATACGCTGGCCACCTCTGTCGATCAGGCGCTCTTTACCCGAACCCCGCAGGAAATGACGCGCTGGTTGCGAGGGGTGATGCCGGTCGTCAATATTGAACGACTTGAATTGTATGACGGGAAACATGCGGTCATCAGACTTGCCCGTCATGAGTTCCCTCTGGTTGAAGACACACCCAACCGTTTTTACCATTTTTCCGCCACATTAATGCACCATCCCTCTCTGACGCTACGTATTACTATCCTGAATCCGGTCCAGACCTGGCTTGCGTCATTTGCGGGTATCTCCACCTTTATCGTGATGGGGATCGTCGTGCTGGTGATGTCGGTCCTGCTACTGCTGCTGCATTTCTGGTTAGACCGGGAGTCTTCAGGGATGGGCCGACTGGAAGCCCGAAGCCAGCGAATTTTGCAAGGCGATCGCAGCCAGACAGTCACCCGGGAAACAACCGAATGGCCTCCGAAAGTCAGTCAGGCGATTGATACGCTGCTGCAGGAGATAGAACAGGCGGGGGTTCAACGCGTACGGATAGATAATCTCATCCGCGAATTTGCGTCTCTGGATAGCGAAAGCGGGCTAAATAACCGTCTTTTCTTTAACAGTCGTTTTGCCACCTTACTCGATTCGCAGGAAGAGGCAGCAGAGCATGGCTGTATTATCATGCTTCGTTTTACCGGGTCAGACGGGGTGCCGGACACGAGCGAAGCAGAGCGGCAAAATCACCGTTTGTTTGAATTTGTTCATAGTGTGTCCGCGCTGGTCAGTTGCTATCCGGGGGCTTTACTGGCCCGGTATTTTCAGAATGACTTCACCGTATTATTGCCTCACCGGTCGCTAAAAGAAGCCGAGGGGATCGCGGCAAAGCTGATCACCGCCGCAGAAGCCTCTGCACCGTTCGGGAATTATAATAAAGACGATTTTGTGCATATCGCGATCAGTGACTGGCAGCGCGGGCAAAGCATGACACAAGTCATGGAGCGACTGGATCTGGCAATGCGCAGGGCGACCTTGCTGGGCAGTAATAACTGGGCGGTTGAAGAGAGTCAGCATCTGAAGCAGGGGCGCGGCAGCGTTCGCTGGCGAACCTTGCTGGAAAATACCTATCAGCGGGGCGGGCCGTTGCTATTGCAAAAAGCGGTCACTGACTGGCAGGGCCAGATACATCATCGGGTATTACAAGGGCGCATTAACGATAATGATCACGCTATTCTGCCTGCAGAATATATGCCCCTGGTGTGTGACATGGGTATGGCTGCTCTCTGGGATCGCCAGTTTCTGACCCGTGGCTTTTTGCTGGCGGCAGAAAGCGGCGCGGGGACCTGGTCGTTTCCGCTAACGATAGACGCCTTGTTACAACGCCCTTTTGCGCAGTGGCTTTACAAAATGCTATTACAGATCCCCCGATCTAAAAGAAAAAGATTTTTATTTGAACTTGCTGAGGCAGATGTGTGTCAACACATCGACCGGTTATTTACCGTGTTGCATAATCTGCGGGCATTCGGGTGCCGGATTGTTATCAGTCAGGCAGGTCAGACCCTGGTCAGCAGTGCGTATTTACCCCGGATAAAAGCCGGGGCTATCAAACTGGATGCCGGACTGGTGCGTAATATTGAGCGGCGGCCGGAGAACCAGTTACTGGTGAGTAGCCTGGTCGAAAGTTGTCATGCGGTATCAACGTTAGTGTTCGCTACCGGTGTCAGAACCCGTGAAGAGTGGATGATGCTGATAAATTTAGGTGTTAGCGGTGGACAAGGCGATTTTATTGCGCCACCCTTACCGGTTAAATTTATGCGGAATGACGCTGTGAAGAAAAGACCCCGGGAAATGCAGTGAAACACGGGCGAACCGGGTTTTCTGAGAGATAATTCCGTTGTCTTTTCAGAGTCTGGCTGTTTGAAAAACAGACTCTAAATGTTAAATTTTGTTTCCGTTAGCGATTGACGTTAAAAATGGCTGGCGGAAAAATGTCGGGTTTACAGTACTGTGATGATGCTTGCTACAAATCATGCTGGCATAAATGTACAATTGTTTATTTTTTCACCGGAGCAGAATGTTGTTGCGCCTTGTGGCGGCTTCGTGTGGTTGGTAAAGTAAGCGGATTTTATTTTCCGCCCCCAGCTTGCAGGATTACCCCTTAGATATGTTTAAAAAATTTCGTGGCATGTTTTCCAATGACTTGTCCATTGACCTGGGTACCGCCAATACCCTGATTTATGTAAAAGGGCAAGGCATCGTGCTGAACGAGCCTTCTGTGGTCGCTATCCGTCAGGATCGTGCCGGCTCTCCGAAGAGTGTTGCTGCCGTCGGTCAGGAAGCTAAGCAAATGCTGGGTCGTACCCCCGGTAACATTGCCGCCATCCGCCCGATGAAAGACGGTGTGATCGCTGACTTCTTCGTCACCGAAAAAATGTTACAGCACTTTATTAAACAGGTACACAGTAACAGCTTTATGCGCCCGAGTCCGCGCGTACTGGTCTGTGTCCCGGTGGGCGCAACTCAGGTTGAGCGTCGTGCCATTCGCGAATCTGCACTGGGTGCGGGTGCTCGTGAAGTTTTCCTTATCGAAGAACCGATGGCGGCAGCTATCGGTGCCGGGCTGCCGGTTTCTGAAGCCACCGGCTCAATGGTTGTCGATATCGGTGGCGGTACGACCGAAGTGGCAGTGATCTCTCTGAACGGTGTGGTCTACTCCTCTTCGGTACGTATTGGCGGTGATCGCTTTGATGAAGCTATTATTAATTATGTGCGCCGTAACTACGGTTCATTAATTGGTGAAGCCACGGCTGAACGTATCAAACACGAGATAGGATCTGCCTATCCGGGTGATGAAGTGCTGGAAATTGAAGTTCGTGGCAGAAACCTGGCCGAAGGTGTTCCTCGCGGGTTTACGCTGAATTCCAATGAAATTCTGGAAGCGCTGCAGGAGCCTCTCACCGGTATCGTCAGTGCGGTGATGGTGGCCCTGGAACAGTGCCCGCCGGAACTGGCATCTGATATTTCAGAACGCGGTATGGTATTAACCGGCGGGGGAGCCTTATTGCGTAACCTCGAACGTTTATTGATGGAAGAAACCGGAATTCCTGTGGTAGTCGCTGAAGATCCTTTAACCTGCGTCGCCCGCGGTGGCGGTAAAGCGTTAGAGATGATCGATATGCACGGTGGTGATCTCTTTAGCGAAGAGTGATCATCCGGCCGGACCCTGGGCGTTTTACTGGCTACACTTAATAGCCAGAGATTGCTGTCTGAACACCCAATGATGACGTGTCCAGCCTAAGGGAGTGCAGGCTAAACGCACTCCCTTAATATTTGTTGAGGAACACGCAGGATTTATGAAGCCGATTTTTAGCAGAGGCCCGTCTCTGCAGTTACGCTTAGTTTTAGCAGTCGTTGCCGCGATAGCAATTATCATTGCTGATAGCCGTCTGGGGTCTTTCCGGGAGATCCGTAGCTATCTCGACACTTCTGTAAGCCCGTTTTATTTTCTGGCAGATGGCCCCAGACGTTTTCTGGATGGTGCTGCTGAAACATTGGCTTCGCGGCAGATGCTGGAACAGCAGAATGTGGCATTGCGCCGTGAACTGATGCTGAAAGATAGTCAGTTATTATTGCTGGGGCAGTATAAGCAGGAAAATATTCGTCTGCGTGAATTGCTGGGGTCACCGTTACGTCCCGGTGAGCGTAAAATGATTACTCAGGTAATCTCTGCGGGGGCAGATCCTTACAGCGATCAGGTCATCATCGATCGCGGTAGTGACAATGGTGTCTATGAAGGGCAACCGGTGATCAGCGAAAAAGGCGTAGTGGGTCAGGTGGTCTCTGTCGGTAAATTTACCAGTCGGGTCATGCTGATTTGTGATGCTTCCCATGCCTTGCCGGTGCAGGTATTGCGTGACGATGTCCGTGCGATCGCTACCGGTGCCGGATGTTCTGAAAATCTGCAGCTGGAGAATATGTCCGGTAACCCGGATATTCGTGTCGGGGATGTTCTGGTCAGTTCCGGACTGGGGGGACGTTTCCCGGAAGGTTATCCGGTGGGGGTGGTCTCTTCAGTGTCGGTGGATACCCGCAGTGCCGCGACAATTATTCAGGCGAAGCCTGCCGCGGGCTTACAACGACTGCGTTATCTACTGTTACTCTGGAACAGTAACACCACGGATGGCAGCCATATTGCTCCGGAAGCCGTGCATCAGGCCGCCGATGAGCGACTGATGCAGGTGATGCCGCAGGTATTACCGCCAGCGGGTGAGGCCGGACGCGGAGTGGTGAATAACGACCCTGCGGCAGCCTCCGCGCCTTCTGCCCGTGGAGAACGTCCTTGACCAGTCATTACAGGAGTCAGGGGCGGTGGGTTATCTGGTTATCCTTTCTGATTGCTCTTATCCTTGAAGTCATGCCCTGGCCGGATCAGTTTTATATGTTCCGGCCTTCCTGGCTCTTACTGATCCTGCTCTACTGGGTACTGGCTTTACCCCATCGGGTCAATGTCGGCACCGGCTTTTTCCTTGGGGCGGTGATGGATCTGATTGTCGGGTCTACACTGGGTGTGCGGGCACTGGCCCTCAGTCTGGTGGCTTACCTGGTGGCCTACAAGTTTCAGCTGTTCCGGAACCTTGCCCTGTGGCAACAAGCCTGCATGGTGACCGTCCTGTCACTGTTTGTTGATGTGGTGGTCTTCTGGGCAGAATTTATGGTCAGCGATGTCTCTTTCCGCCCGGAGATTTTCTGGGGGGGGATCGTTAACGGCATTCTCTGGCCATGGCTGTATTTGCTGATGCGGAAAATTCGTTATCAGTTTGCCATCCAGTAAGGATAATTATGCTCGATTTATATCTGGCTTCCGGGTCACCCCGCCGTCAGGAATTACTCGCTCAGGCAGGTTTCCGTTTTGAACGCCTGATCACGGCGGTTGAAGAATCCCGTCATCCCGGAGAGTCTCCGGAAGCGTATGTGTGCCGCCTGTCATCCGATAAAGCGCGGGCAGGTGTGCGTCTCGCGCCAGTGGATTTACCTGTGATCGGGGCCGATACGATTGTGGTCGCCGATGGCGAAGTCCTCGAAAAACCTGCCGATGAAGCCCATGCACGGCAGATGCTGACAATGCTATCCGGAAAAACACATCAGGTCATGACGGCCGTGACGGTGGCCAGCCGTCAGGGCGCAGTGACCGAAAATATCATTACACAGGTTACCTTCCGTGAACTGAGTTCTGCCGATATTGAAAATTATATCGCCAGCGGTGAACCCATGGATAAAGCCGGGGCTTACGGGATCCAGGGGAAAGGCGGCCGTTTTGTTCGCCATATTAATGGAAGCTTCTATGCCGTTGTCGGGCTGCCGCTGGTGGAAACAGAAGAGCTGCTCGCCCGGTTACAGGTTTTAACGGCGGAAAAGGAGCAGTATGACAGCTGAATTACTTGTAAATGTCACCCCTTCTGAAACCCGTGTCGCCTATATTGATGGCGGGGTCCTGCAAGAGATCCATATTGAAAGAGAGTCCAGACGGGGTATTGCCGGTAACATTTATAAAGGTCGCGTCAGCCGTGTTCTGCCCGGTATGCAGGCTGCTTTTGTCGATATTGGTCTGGATAAGGCGGCATTCCTTCACGCCTCAGATATTGTCCCCCACACCGAATGTGTGGCCGGTGATGAGCAAAAAAAATTCCAGGTCCGTGATATCGCCGAACTGGTCCGCCAGGGTCAGGACCTGATGGTTCAGGTGGTGAAAGATCCTTTGGGCACTAAAGGAGCCAGGCTGACCACCGATATTACACTGCCTTCCCGCTATCTGGTTTTTATGCCCGGAGCCTCGCATGTGGGGGTCTCCCAGCGTATTGAAAGTGAGAAAGAACGGAACCGGCTGAAAAAAGTCGTTGCAGATTATTGTGATGAAAACGGCGGATTTATTATCCGTACCGCTGCCGAAGGAGTCGGTGAAACCGAACTGGCACAGGATGCCGCCTTTCTGAAACGGCTTTGGGGCAAGGTCTCTGAGCGTAAAAAGCGTCATCAGACCCGTTCACTGTTATATGGTGAGCTGGCACTGGCCCAGCGGGTATTGCGTGATTTTGTGGAAGCAGAACTCGATCGTGTCCGGATAGATTCCCGTCAGACCTATGATTTGCTGCTCGGGTTTACGGCGGAATACATGCCGGAAATGACGCATAAACTCGAGCTTTATAGTGGCAAACAGCCAATTTTTGATTTATTCGATGTTGAAAACGAAATTCAGCGGGCACTCGACCGTAAGGTCGAACTCAAGTCCGGCGGCTACCTGATCATTGATCAGACCGAAGCCATGACCACCATTGATATTAATACCGGGGCCTTTGTTGGCCACCGGAACCTGGATGAGACGATTTTCAATACCAATATTGAAGCGACCCAGGCGATTGCCCGCCAGCTGAGATTACGTAACCTCGGGGGGATCATCATCATCGACTTTATTGATATGGCCAATGATGATCATCGCCGCCGCGTCTTACACTCTCTGGAAAATGTATTGAGTAAAGATCGGGTGAAAACCGGTATTCATGGCTTTTCGGCGTTAGGGCTGGTGGAAATGACCCGTAAGCGGACCCGTGAAAGTCTGGAACATGTGCTGTGCGGAGGGTGTCCTACCTGTAGCGGGCGCGGGACAGTAAAAACGGTTGAAACCGTTTGCTATGAGATTATGCGTGAGATTGTACGTGTGCATCACGCCTATGATACTGACAGCTTTCTGGTATACACCTCGCAGGCCGTGGGAGATGCCCTCAAAGGAGAAGAATCCCACGCCCTGGCCGAACTGGAAATATTCATCGGTAAACAGGTCAAAATCCATGCCGAACCGCTATATATCCAGGAACAATTTGATGTCGTCATGATGTAAGGGACTTATCCCTGCCGTTGTCCCCGGGGATTATCAGGATGATGATTCCGGGTTCAGCTATAATAGACATCAGAAGTTTCATCGCTAGCAACGGCTTACCCTGTGGGGGTGGTTTACTGAATTAATCAAGGAGAAGTGTGTGAGGCGTTTGCCCGGGATCTTGTCGCTGATAGCCGCTACGCTTATCGTTATCGTTGCTCTGCTGATCAGTGGATTACGGCTCCTGATGCCGCATATGAATGAGTACCGTACCGAAATCCTGTCGGCAGTCTCTTCTCTGAGCGGAACCCGGCTTAGCGCCGATGAACTCACCGGTCGCTGGGAAAATTTTGGTCCGGTGGTTGAGGTCCGTGGCCTGCACAGTACCCTTAACGACGGTACCACCCTTGGGGTTTCACATGTCCGGCTGGCGCTGGATGTCTGGCAGTCATTGCTGCACGCCCGGTTACAGTTCCGTGATCTGACCTTCTGGCAATTACAACTGTCGGCCCGTACCTTACCCCGGTCTTCTTCCGCATCCCGTCAGTCGCTGGGCCTGGCTCAGGTCGAAAATCTCTTTCTCCGCCGGTTTGACCACTTTATCTTGCGCGACAGTCAGATAAGTTTCCCGTCCCTGTCAGGACAGCAGGTACACTTAGCTATCCCGCAACTGACCTGGTTTAATGAAGGCCAGCGTCATCGTGCGGAAGGTGAAGTCAGCCTGAGCAGTATCACTGGCCAGCATGGTGTTGTTCAGGTCAGGCTGGACCTGAATGATATTAACGGGATGATTGATAGCGGCAGGGTCTGGTTACAGGCAGAGAGTGTCGATGCGAAACCCTGGCTGGGGCGCTGGATGAAAGATAACACCACCCTCCGGACTGCCGATTTCAGCCTGCAAGCCTGGGTTAATCTGAAAGGCGGGGTGCCGGACTCCGGAGACCTGTTACTGACCCAAGGCAGTGCCCGCTGGCAGGCCGGTCAGGAACCGCATCAGCTCACTGTCGATAATCTTACCGCCCACCTGTTCCGTACAGGGAAAGGCTGGGCGTTATCTGTTCCGCGGACCGGGCTTGCGACAGATGATGTTGCCTGGCCGCAAGGTTCACTCTCTTTATACTGGCAGCCAGAAGAGGATCATCTGCTGCGGGCCGCAGAGACCTCAGAAATTCGCCTGCGGGCAACCCGGCTGGATTTACAACGGATCGCACCGCTGGTGCCGCTGCTGGCGCCGCTGGCTCCTGAACTGACCGGGCAATGGCGAACTCTGCAGCCTACAGGGGATGTGGATAGCCTGGCGATTGATTTTTCCTTACCGCATCCTGAGCAGAGCCGTTTTCTCGCCAGCTGGCATAACCTTAGCTGGCAGGCCGAAAAACAGCTGCCTGCCGTCAGTTACCTTTCCGGCAAAGGCAGGGGTCGTTTTGACCAGGGAGAAATCAGCCTGTCGGCCGGCCCGCAAAATCTGACGGTCGGGGATACCTTCAAAGCCCCCCTGGAAATGCAGGGGGTCACCGGAACCTTCCGCTGGGATACCCGGGACGGTAACCTGTTACTGTCCGGAGAAAATGTGGTTGCCAGCGCGCGTTCGCTGAAGGCGGCAGGGAACTTCCGCTATCAGCAGCGAAAAGGAGGCCAGCCGCGTCTGGATATCCTGGCCGGCATGAATGTGACCGATGCCGGGGATGCCTGGCGCTATTTTCCTCACCACCTGATGGGCAAAGGTCTGACAGATTATCTGAGCGGCGCGATCAAAGGGGGGCAGACCCAAAATGCGACGCTGATTTTTGCCGGGGATCCGCATAACTTCCCGTTCCGCCGCCATGACGGAGTGTTTCAGGTCTATGTTCCGCTGCGTGATGCCACCTATGCTTTTCAGCCGGACTGGCCGGCCCTTCAGCACCAGGATATTGACCTGAATTTCGTCAATGACGGCTTATGGATGAAAGCGGCCCATGCCCGACTGGGCAACGCGGTGGCAGAAAACCTGACCGCAGATATCACCGACTATCGTCAGGAAAAGTTAATTATCAACGGCGATGTCAGCGGGAGCGGTCAGGATATTCATGACTATTTCCGTCAGACGCCGCTGGCTAAATCTCTGGCGGCAACGCTCGCACAATTACAGATTCAGGGAAAAGTCGCCGGACATCTCAACCTGGACATTCCGCTGGATGGAAAACAGGTGACAGCGACCGGGGATGTCAGACTGAATAATAACAGCCTGTATATCAAACCATTAAAAACCCGTCTGACGCAGATGACCGGTCAGTTCAGGTATCAGAATGGTGCACTGGAAAGCGATACCCTGCATGCCCAATGGTACGGACAACCGGTCGCCTTCTCGTTCAGCACCCATGAGCAGGAAAAAGACTTTGCGGTGGATATTGCTCTGCAGTCCCAATGGCACCCGGCGGCCCTGAAATTACTTCCGGCTTCGCTGCGTTCACGACTGAGCGGGCAATTACCGTGGCAGGGGAACGTCAGTATCCGGTTACCGTATCACGGGGGAGCTGACTATCAGGTCGCGATCAAGGGAGATGCCAAAGAGGTAAGCAGTCACTTACCCTCGCCGCTGTCAAAAGATTCAGGTAGCGCATTCCCGTTCGAAATTAATGTCAAAGGGGATTTAAACAGTTTCCTGCTCAGTGGCAGTGCCGGAAAGGATCAGAAATTTATCAGTCGCTGGTTGCTTGAGCCGCAGTTCCGGCTGGATCGCGGGCAGTGGCAGGACCATACCTCGAAACTGCCGGCACTCCCGGCGTCACCCTCCATGATACTGAACCTGCCGGCGCTGCAGGGGGAGGAATGGCTGGCGTTATTCGGGGGAAATCAGTCTGATAACAATGCCTTGAAAACCACCGGTGAGCCGTTTAATTTGCCGGGGAACATCACGCTGCATACGCCGTCACTGTCGCTGGGCGGCCAGAACTGGAACGACCTGACGGTATTACTGTCACGGAGTGTGGATGGCGCGACACGGATAGCGGCGAACGGTAAAGAGATACGCGGTCAGTTACAAATAAACCCGCACCGTCCGTGGCAGGTGAATTTTGACTACCTGTACTACAATCCACAGTGGCCGTCAGGGAGCAACCCTTCCCTGACGGATACGACGGCACAGAAATACAACTTCGGTCAGTGGCCGGCACTGCAACTGGACTGTGCTCAGTGCTGGTTGACCGGTCAGAACCTTGGAAAACTCTCCGCACGGTTAACCCCGTCCGATGGAAAGTTAGTACTTACTAATGGGCTGCTGGATGCCGGACATACCCGTCTGAACGTCAGCGGTGAATGGGACCAGTCAGGATCCCGCTCCCGCACCTCTCTGAAAGGGGAAGTGACCAGTCATAATATTACCCGGACATTACAGTGGTTCGGGGTGAATTCTCCTCTGCAGAGTGCGCCGGTGAAACTGGATTATGACCTTCACTGGCAGAAAGTGCCCTGGCAGCCGGATCTCCCGACGCTGAGCGGACTGCTGAAGGTGGAAACCGGTAAAGGGGAAATTACCAGTGTGAATACCGGGGCTGCCGGACAACTGCTACGCCTGGTCAGTGTGGATGCCTTACTGCGCAAGATGCGTTTCGACTTCAGAGATACCTTCAGCAATAAAGGTTTCTATTTTGACGCGATTAAAGGGACGGCCTGGATTGAAAATGGCGTATTACGCACCGATAATTTATTTATCGACGGGCTTGAAGCTGATATCACGATGCAGGGCGATGCTGATTTTGTCCGCCGCCGGCTCGATTTTAATGCCAGTGTTGCGCCGGAGTTGTCAGCATCTGTCGGCGTCGCGACGGCATTTGTTATTAATCCCGTGGTCGGGGCGGCGGTGTTTGCCGCAAGTAAGGCCCTGGCACCGCTGTGGAATAAAATTTCCCTGCTGCGCTATCATATCGGCGGAACCCTGGATGATCCGCAAATTAACGAGATACTCCGCAAGCCCCGGGCTGAGAAATGATGTCTGAATTGACGGCATCACGGAATTCCAGCAGGCTATAGTCAAACGCGATAATACAAGTGAGAAACCATGACACTGGATCTGGTAAGTGAGCAGTTACTGACTGCCAATAATATTACACGGCAGGATATTTCTTCCCTGTTAGGCCAGCTTTCAGAACGCCGCCTGGATTATGCCGATCTCTATTTCCAGTCGAGCTACCATGAATCATGGGGTCTGGAAGACAGCATTATTAAAGAAGGCTCCTGGAATATTGACCAGGGTGTCGGTATCAGGGCGATCAGTGGCGAGAAAACAGGGTTTGCGTATGCTGACCAGTTAACACTGAATGCCCTTCAGCAAAGTGCTGACGCGGCCCGCAGCATTGTGCGCGAAAAAGGCAACGGGCAGGTGAAAGCGCTGTCTGCAGTGAACTACAAGTCCCTGTATCCTGCGGTTAATCCGCTGGATAGCCTGAGCCGTGAAGATAAAATCACCCTCCTGCACCGTGTGGATAAAGTGGCACGCGCACAGGACTCCCGGGTACAGGAAGTCAGCGTCAGTCTGACGGGGATCTATGAGCAGGTACTGGTAGCGGCAACCGACGGAACGTTCGCCGCGGATATTCGCCCTCTGGTTCGTTTATCGGTCAGTGTGCTGGTGGAGGACCACGGCAAACGTGAACGTGGTGCCAGCGGTGGTGGTGCGCGTACCGGTTATGAGTTCTTCCTGGCGGATGAACAGGGTGATGTCCGTGCAGATGCCTGGGCAAAAGAAGCCGTGCGTATGGCGCTGGTTAATTTGTCTGCGGTTGCGGCGCCGGCGGGAACCTTACCGGTTGTACTGGGGGCCGGCTGGCCGGGAGTGCTGCTCCATGAAGCCGTCGGTCACGGGCTGGAAGGGGATTTTAACCGTCGTGGAACCTCGGTCTTCAGTGGACAGATGGGGCAGAAGGTTGCGTCTGATCTCTGTACGGTGGTGGATGATGGTACGCTTTCCGGACTGCGCGGCTCTCTGGCGATTGATGATGAAGGTGTGCCGGGCCAGTACAACGTGTTGATCGAAAACGGTGTGCTGAAAGGTTATATGCAGGATAAGCTGAATGCCCGTCTGATGGGTGTTCCGCCGACCGGAAATGGTCGCCGTGAATCATACGCTCATCTGCCCATGCCCCGGATGACCAACACTTATATGCTGGGTGGACAGTCAACGCCACAGGAAATTATCGAAAGCGTTGAATATGGGTTATATGCCCCGAATTTCGGGGGAGGCCAGGTCGATATCACCTCCGGTAAGTTTGTCTTCTCAACCTCCGAAGCTTATCTGATCGAAAAAGGGAAAATCACGTCGCCGGTGAAAGGGGCAACCCTGATCGGTTCCGGTATTGAAGCCATGCAGCAGATTTCTATGGTCGGTAATGATCTGGCGCTGGATAAAGGTGTGGGAGTCTGTGGTAAAGACGGACAGAGTGTGCCTGTGGGTGTCGGTCAGCCGACATTGAAACTGGATAAACTGACGGTCGGTGGTACTGCCTGATCTTCCGCAACATCTGAGTACGCACCGCCAGCCTCCCGGGGTGCGTACTAATTCCTTGCCCGGTTCTCCTGATATTTTTTTGCCATTTCACTGAAGTATTCCGTCAGGTAATCGATGCAGACCTGAACTTTAAGCGGCAGTTTATTCCTCTCGGTATAGAGTGCGTACACCGGGCGTGGTTTCGCATGATACTGCGGGTAAAGGATCTCAATTTCACCGCGGTTAATTTCATCCAGTATCCACATTAACGGCACATAAGCGATGCCGGATCCCGCTTTCAGCCAGCCAATCAAGGTCAGCGGGTCATTGGTGGCAAAACGTCCCTTCGGTGCCAGCGTTAGCGTCTGGCCGTCCGGTGAAACCAGCTCAAATTCATTGTAGGGGTACACACTGTATTCCAGCCACGCAAAACTTTCTAACTCCTCCGGACGTCCGGGTAACTCATGGAGGCCCGGGAAATGCCTTGAGGCACATAACACCATCGGCATACTGCCCAGACGACGGGAAAAGAGTGCGGAGTTTTCCAGGGTACCCGAGCGGATCACCAAATCCAGCCCATGGGCTATCAAATCAGGCGCGGGGTTACCGGTAATGAGGTTGACGCTCAGGCCGGGATAATCATGCAGCAGCTGAGCGGTCATCGGCGACAGAACATTCTGCGCCATGGTGGTGGTACTGCCGATGCGCAGCATACCGATGGGGGTATTATTAAATGCATAGAGTTGTTCATGGACCTGATTCGCCTCATGCAGCATGCGCCGGCAGCCCTGATAATAGATCCTGCCGGCCTCTGTCAGGCCTATGCTGCGTGTACTGCGGTTAAGAAGTTTAACCTGCAGTTCATCTTCCAGCTTTGCGATAGTCTGGCTGACAGAAGACACACTCAGGTGTAATTGCCGTGCTGCTGCAGTGAAAGACCCAAGATCGACCACTTTCACAAACACAGACATTCCTTTTAACCTTTCCATTATTAACTCTCGCTTAAAAGTGATTTACGTCACATTTTGTAGAAAACTAACTATCAGACACGTTACTATAGACCGATCGCATCGATAATTTATGTGCTGCAGTTACCAGTGAAAATTATACAAAATCGCTTTTGTTGACATATGCTTGTGGTTCACCCGCCATCAGGTCGCGTTCATCCTGATGTTGAAGGCCGTGATCATCAGGTATTTCGGATGCCTTTTGATTTATGGTTTTGATTCTAAAGGATTTTTAATGAGTGTTCACCCGGTACTAGTCGTTTTCGGGCTATCGTTTCCGCCCGTTTTCGTTGAACTCATTCTGTCACTGCTGCTGTTCTGGGTGGTGAAAAGAATTCTGACGCCCACCGGGATTTATGACCTGGTCTGGCATCCTTCACTCTTTAATACGGCTCTTTATTGCTGTGTCTTTTATCTTGTTTCCAGTTTAATGGTCTGAGGTTTCAGTGAAAACGCTTATAAAAAAAGTCGCACGTTACGCGATAACCCTGATCCTGGTGGTCGTTGCCATCGTGATCGTTTTTCGCGCCTGGGTGTACTACACCGAATCTCCGTGGACAAGGGATGCTAAATTTGCCGCCGATGTCGTGGCGATTTCTCCTGACGTGACCGGACTTATCACTGATGTCAAAGTGCATGATAACCAGTTCGTGAAACAAGGCGACACGCTGTTCGAAATTGACCGTCCACGTTTCCAGGAAGCACTGGATGAAGCGCAGGCAAATGTCGATTACTACCAGTCGGTTGTGGACGAAAAACGGCGTGAAGCCGCCCGCCGCAACCAGCTCGGTGCCGTTGCCTTATCGAAAGAAGCGGTAGAGCAGGCGAATAACACCCTGCAGACCAGCGAGCAGCAACTGGCCCAGGCGAAAGCCGCCCGTGATTTAGCACAGATCGATTTAACCCGTACGGATGTCAGGGCGCCGGCAGATGGCTGGGTGACGAACCTGACAGTGTATGGCGGAGAATTTATCAGTCGCGGTTCTGTGGCCGTTGCGCTGGTAAAAGCCCGCACATTCTATGTGATCGCTTACATGGAAGAGACCAAACTCAGTGGTGTTAAACCGGGCTTCCGGGCAGAAATTACCCCGCTGGGAAGTAATACCGTCCTGCGCGGGTCGGTTGACAGTATTGCCGCCGGGGTGACAAACAGCAGCAGCAGTGTGGATTCCAAGGGTATGGCGACGGTAGATTCGAACCTGGAGTGGGTCCGTCTGGCACAGCGTGTTCCTGTGCGCATCCATCTGGACGTACAACCTGGCAACCGTTTCCCGGCGGGGACGACGGCCACCGTTGTGGTCACCGGGGATAAAGACCGGCCTGACGAAAAACCGTCTCCGGCGACAGATTTACTGAAACGACTACGTGAGTTTGGTTGATTGTGGGGTCGGTGATTCAGTTTTTACGTTTCCCGGTCAAACTGACGTTTGCCGTCTTACTGGCACTGATGCTGGGGTTCTTCTGTAATTTAGAAACTCCGCGCTGGGCGGTGATGACGGCAGCGATTGTGGCCGGCGGACAAGCGTTCGCCACCGGCGGAGACCCTTACTCAGGGGCGCTACGCCACCGGGGAGTCTTAAGGATCATCGGTACCTTCCTTGGGTGTATCGCCGCGCTGACGATTATGATCTTCACCGCCCGTGCGCCCGTCGTCATGCTGATGTTGTGTTGTCTGTGGGCCGGCATATGTGTCTGGCTCTCTTCGCTGATGCGGGCTGAGAATTCTTATGCATTAGGCCTGGCCGGTTATACCGCCTTAATTATCGTCGTGACGGTAGCGGCCAGTGGTTCACTGGCCCTGGTCCCCCGTTTCGCCGTTGAGCGTTGCAGTGAGATCAGCATCGGGATTTTTTGTGTGATCCTGGCCGATATTATTTTCTCCCCTCGTTCGATTAAAAAAGTGATCGATCACGAAACGGAATCATTACTGATCGCTCAGTACCAGCTGCTGCAAACCTGTATCAGACAGACAGATAAAGAAGAGCTGGATAAAGCCTGGGGGGCATTAGTCCGTCGTACCAGTGCACTGGGAGGAATGCGCCAGCAGTTAAGAATGGAGTCTACCCACTGGCATCGTTCCGGGCGCCGGGTAAAGATGCTCAATACACTGTCTCTGACCATGATAACCCAGGCGGCCGAAACCTTTCTTATCAGGACGACCCGGCAAGAGTACATACCGACGGCGTTCTATGAGCTGATAAACCGTGATGTCAGTAACTTTGCTGAACTCTATCAGCAGTTAAAAGCGTTACGGCGTCTGGTGACCTTAACGGGGAACCGCCAGGTCCCGGAAACTATCAGCACATGGATCGGTGCCGCCAGTGAATATCTGGTGTTACTGAAAGGGCTGAAAACGAATGCCAGGATCAGCCATATTGAAGAAGCTATTCTGCAACGTGAAATTGTTGTGCATGTCCGTTCTGCCGAAACGCATCCGGCGATGATTAACGGGATCCGTACCTTTGTTGCCACCGCGCTGGGGTCACTCTTCTGGCTCTATTCCGGCTGGAATGCGGGCAGTGCCTGTATGGTGATGCTGGCGGTTGTAACCGCATTAGCCATGCGATTGCCTAATCCGCTGATGCTGGCGAAAGATTTTCTGTACGGTATGTCCGTCGCCGTTCCTCTCGGGGCGTTGTATTACATGTACCTGCTGCCAGGCACACAGCAAAGTATTTTCCTGTTGTGTCTTATTATGGGAACGATGGCTTTCGTTGCGGGTATTTTTATTCAACGCCGCCAGCTCGGAACCCTGGGGGCCTTCGTGGGGACGCTAAATATTCTGGTCCTGAGTAATCCGATGGACTTCGGTATTAATACCTTCCTGGATAGTGCGCTCGGCCAGGTGATTGGCTGTTTCCTGGCACTGATGGTGATATTACTGATCAGGGATAAATCAAAAGCCCGCACCGGAAGAAAAATACTTAATCGTTTTATTTATGCCGCGGTGTCTGCACTGACGACGAACCCTGAAAGACGACGGGAAAATCATCTGCCGGCACTGTATCAGCAACTATTTCTGCTGCTGAATTTGTTCCCGGATGATATTAATAAATACCGACTGGCATTAACATTGATTATCAGTCATCAGCGCTTGCGGAAGGCTGATATCCCGCATACCGATGACCTGTCTGAATTCCACCGCAGATTGCGTCATACCGGAGATCGGGTGATTTCATCCCATAATGATGAGCGGCGGAGCTATTATTACAATCAGCTATTACAGGAACTGGAAATTTACCAGCAAAAGCTCCATGAACACTCGGTGCCTGTTACCGTGATCGAGCCGGTAAGGCGTCTGGAAGATATTCTGATCCGTTACCGGAGCACCCTGATTAACCTGTAACTGAAGACGTTATTATTAGCTAAAACCTGCGGTCGCGGGTGTCACGCCAGCCGGCGATAAAAAAAGCCCCCGGAAGGGGGCTGAAATGACATTTTTCAGGGGATGGAACTTCTTATCCGGGCAGACCCGGTCATTATAATAATCTTATTTCACGGTTGCAGCGTCGGTCGACGGCTATCTTATTTACTCTGCGGATAAATTACGATGCCGCAGAGATTCACCTTACTGTCTCCGTTATGCTTATCCTGTGATCAGGCGCATTATGCAGGTATTGTCTTATAGAAAGAGGGTGCCGTTATTTATAAACGACTGCCGTCGCATGATAATTACCATTCATATAATCTTCAGTAATTTCATACGCTCTTGCACCCATGGCATCTGCTTTGCTATTTAATTGTTCATTAATATCTGATGGTGCCGAATTAATGCCACTGACGGTAATAACCCCGATGGAATGCATACCCTGTGCCTGCTCGCTATTAATTGATTGTGCAGCAGAAGCGGTAAATGAAAGAACAGATAATACACCCATCATAGCCAGTGCGGCTTTTATACTCACGATTCATTCCTCAGTTAATATTCATTTTTTGTGATGTCGATCACGGAAGGGATTATAGTACTGATAACGTAAGAAATTAATATGTGGCTAATAATAATTCGATCAAGTGTAACCGGTTACTTGACATTTTTTATAACAAATTCAACTAACAGTTGACTGACATTTAACCTTTGTTTATTTTTTATCATTATAAACAATAAGATATATAAATTTAACATTTTGTGCTATCGCCCGGGTACTGTCTTTTTTGTTTCATCAGTGTGATGTTTTATGCTGCGGGAATGCGGGAATGCGGCTAAAGGTACGGAACCCCTGCCGCCAGGGTAACGACGGCAGGCAGAGGTGCGCGACTAAAGTTCCTGTTCGAATAATGTCAGGATAGCATCATAGAGTTTTTTCACGGTGAACCCCCGGGAAGGGGTAATAAAGATGGTGTCATCACCCGCGATAGTGCCAAGGATCCCTTCGGCTTTCCCCAACGAGTCCAGCAAGCGGGCTATCAGCTGTGCCGCACCGGGGCTGGTATGAATGACCACCAGTGCGTCATTATAATCGATATCCAGAACCAGATTCTTTAACGGGCTGGTCGTCGTTGGTACGCCGAGCTCGGCAGGCAGACAGTAGACCATCTCCATTTTTGCATTGCGGGTACGAACGGCGCCAAACTTGGTCAGCATTCGCGACACTTTAGACTGGTTAATATTGTTAAAGCCTTCGTCCTGAAGCGCAGCAACAATCTCGCCCTGAGAACTAAACTTTTCTTCTTTCAACAGGGCTTTGAATGCCCTGACTAAATCTTCCTGTTTAGAAGCGATTCGCATAGGCTACCATTTTTTATATTAGGGTGATTCCGTAGAGTAGTTACATTATTATGCACGCTGGTGAATTTTTATGCAATATGTAACCTGTGACCTGGCCCCTGGTGTGAGCAGGGCGCGAATTTTAACAAAGAATCCTGAACTAGTCCAAACCGCTATATAACTCTGTACACATGGTTATTTATGTTATTCATCTCTTTTTCGCGGTGTTTACGTCTTTCCTGATATTCAGCAGAAGGGCTGATGAGCAGGGCTGAGAGGCTTACCGATAGGGGGCCGGCAGAGCATGACCGTCAGTCAGGGAGTATTCATCAGCAGAGGAGCGGTGCCGGGGGCAAGGTTGCACCGCGGCAACAGATAACAGTAAGAGTGTCTCAGGATGGATAATAAGCCCCGACTGCGGGGGCCTGCTTCGCTCCCCGCGCCGGTTGATGATGGCGGTTTAGTTGTCGTGCGGAAATTCCTGAATCGTCACCGGCAGGGTCAGCTTTTTATCATTACGTAACACCTGCACCTGTATGACAGCCCCTGGCCTGATCTCAGCCACCTGGTCCATCGTTTCCTGAGCGGACAGGGCAGGTTTTCCGTTCACACTCAGCAACAGGTCGTTAGGCTGGATACCTGCCTTCTCGGCCGGTCCGCCAGGGGCGACTTCACTCACGACCAGTCCCTGGATTTTATCCAGGCTGGTTCCCTGACCATGGAAAGCAGGGATTTCGCGCGCTGTGATCCCGATAAAGCCACGGATCACCCGGCCATAACGGATCAGTTTATCCATGATCTTGGTCGCCAGCGCGGTAGGTATAGCAAAACCTATGCCTTCAGGCGTCTCACCGTCACTGCTTTTATCAAAGGTCAGGGTATTGATACCCACCAGTTCGCCCCGCGAGTTGATTAACGCGCCGCCGGAATTCCCCTGATTGATGGAGGCATCGGTCTGCAGGAAATTCTGGCGGCCCGAAGAACTCAGTCCGACCCGGCCGGTGGCACTGATAATTCCCTGGGTCACGGTCTGTCCCAGATTATAAGGATTACCGATGGCCATCACGACGTCGCCGATATGTGCAATGCGTTTGGTATTAATCGGGATCACTGGCAGGTTGGCGGCAGAAATTTTAAGCACGGCGAGGTCGGTCATCGCGTCGGAACCGACCAGAGTCGCCTCATAAAACCGGCCATCCTGTAAGGCAACGATGATTTGTCCGGCGTTATTGATGACATGTTTATTGGTGAGGATATATCCGCGGGCATTCATAATGACCCCGGACCCCAGGGTGGTGATCCCCTGATTATTATTGGCCTGGGTATTACGGTTATAGACGTTAACCACTGCGGGCGCAGCACGTCTCACTCCCTGGCTGAAACTGACAATAGGTTCCTCAGAGGCGTCAGAAGAATGGCTAAATAATCCTGACAGCCAGCTTCCGGTATGGAATCCGGGCATAACCAGTAACAGCACTCCAGCCACAATAAGGCCGATAATCACCGAACGTAATAATTTGATTAACATGCCGATCGTTTTGCAGGGAAAGGGGCAGTAAGGATAACATGATAACGACCGGGACGGGTATCAGCTTGTGCCGGTCGTTATCTGATTTTTATCGCATTAACAGGTAGATACTTTCCTGACCGCGAATGACATTCAGTGCAATCACCTCAGGCCTGGTTTCCAGCACTTTTTTAAGCTCAGCCAGATTCTGCACCCGTTGGCGGTTAATACTGATAATCACATCCCCGGGATGCATACCCACCTGCGCGGCCGGGCTCTGTTTGGTCACATCCACGACCCGGATCCCTTTCACTTTACTGACCGTCTCACCATCAGTTAAAGATGCGCCCTGGAACGCAGGCTCATCAAGACGGGTAGTGGAAGACACGGCAGTGCCGCTTTGTTCAAGCGTGACCACAACGTTCAGAGGTTTGCCCGCACGCAGTACACCCAGTCGTAATTTGTCTCCTGGTGAGTGAGTGCTGACTTTTACTCTTAGTTCTGCAAATCCGGACAGGGCTTTATCATCGAGAGTGGTGATGATATCCCCGGCTTTCAGACCGGCTTTTGCCGCGGCAGACCCGGGAAGTACTTCGGCCACGAATGCACCGCGGCTGAGGTTCACATTGAAGGCTTTCGCCATTTCAGGGGTCAGTTCCGTGCCTTTGATACCGAGTTGCCCGTGTTTTACCTGGCCGTATTTGATCAGCTGGTCGGCAATATTCATTGCCATGTTACCCGGGATGGCAAATCCGATGCCGATGTTACCGCCATTCGATGCCAGGATAGCCGTGTTGATACCGATCAGCTCACCACGCAGATTGACCAGAGCCCCGCCGGAATTACCGCGGTTGATGGCAGCATCGGTCTGGATAAAGTTTTCCAGTCCTTCAATATTCAGGCCACTGCGCCCCAGTGCGGAAATAATGCCTGAAGTCGCGGTTTGCCCTAAACCGAACGGATTACCGATAGCGACGGCAAAATCCCCGACCTGCAACTGATCCGAGTCTGCCACGTTAATCTGCGTCAGGTCTTTCGGGTTTTTCACCTGCAGGAGTGCGATATCTGTCGGGGTATCACTGCCCACCACTTTCGCCTCAAACTGACGTCCGTCACTCAACTGTACGGTGATTTTTGTCGCGTCATTGATGACATGGTGATTGGTAAGAATATATCCCTTTCCGGCATTAATAATGACGCCGGATCCCAGGCCTTCAAAGGGCTGTGGCTGTGCAGACTGTGCCGGAGGCTGGCCCTGGAACTTCTTCAGAGGTTGAGGTGTATCCTGAGCACTGGCCGGAGATTGTACGCCACTGACCTGAACACTGACGACAGCAGGCAAAACGCGGGAAAGCATCGGGGCCAGAGAAGGTAACGGCTGACCATCCACCTTAACAGGCAGGGTGGCATGGGCAAGCGGTGACACTGATAAATTCAGTCCGGCACTCAGTGAGAGAGCTAACAAAAGTGGCGATAGTTTTTTCATTCTGAAGGTGTTCCCGCGATTAAACGATGGAGTTGGCCCGGAGATGCCGGTAAATGAAGATATCCGGGTGCGACCGCACCCGGGAAGGTTACTTACGACTCGCCGGTCCGTTTCTCAGTAATCCTGAAGCGCCTTCTGAGTAGTCCCGTGGGATCTGTACCGGGGCCTGATCGTTATCGGCTTCTGCTTCTGTCGCCTGCCAGGTGAACGGGTTCTGGTCACCCGGTAAATCCGGCAGCAGGTTATTGGAACCTTTCGCCATGTGCTGATACAGCTGACGGTAATCGTGCGCCATATTGTCCAGTAACTCTGCACTGCGTGCAAAATGACTTGTCAGTTCTTTACGGTATTCTTCCAGTTCAGCTTTGGATTTTTCCAGTTCATACTGAACCGTATGCTGCTCACGCAGTTTTTTATTACCGAAGCGCATCACGACCGCGCCGATGACAAGTCCAACCACTAATCCAATGAGTCCGTATTCCCAGGTCATAATAACTCCCCTAATTTCCGTTGTTATTCAGGGTACAACGGTTTCTTCTTTATGATAATCAGTTCACAACAAAAAGATAACCTACTTCAATGATAGTCACTATACCCGTTAATCTTATGGATGTGGAATCCTGAGTCTGGCTGGCGTACTGTATAACGGTTTTTTTTCGTCAAACATCCCCGACGGGGCTTTTCTGAAAAGCTGAGACAAATGCAAATGACATCACCTCTGGCCCTTTACCAGCAAGCGCTTGACCGTGGCGACTACCAGCCTGATGACGTACAAAAATCAGCGATTACCTGCCTTGATGTGATTTATCAGTCGCTTACTGAACGAGTTCAGCAACCTCCTGCTGTCCGACAGGGGTTACTGTCCCGCTTATCTGGTTTATTCGGTAAGGCCCCTTCCGCGGATGTCCGTCCTGTTCGTGGGTTGTATATGTGGGGAGGTGTCGGGCGGGGAAAAACCTGGATCATGGATCTGTTTTTTCAGTCTATTCCGGGTCAGCGCAAACTCCGGTTACATTTTCACCGGTTTATGCTTCGCGTGCATCAGGAACTGGCGGAATTACAGGGGCACAGTGACCCCTTACTGATCATCGCCGATCGCTTCAAAGCGGAAGCGGATTTATTGTGTTTTGACGAGTTCTTTGTGTCGGATATTACCGATGCCATGTTATTGGGGACCCTGATGCAAGCCCTGTTTGAACGCGGGATCACTCTGGTGGCTACCTCCAATATTCCTCCGGATGAACTCTACCGTAACGGGCTGCAACGTGGACGCTTTCTGCCAGCCATCGAACAAATAAAACGTCATTGCGACATTCTGAACGTGGATGCCGGCATCGACTACCGGCTGCGGACTCTGACGTCAGCACACTTATGGAAAACGCCGCCAGGGGATGCCAGTGAGCAGGAAATGGCAGGGATCTTTGGTGCTCTGGCGGGATGTGACTATCAGGCGGCAGGATCACCGGTACTGGAAATCAACCATCGTCCGCTGGCCACGCGAAAATCCTGCGCAGGAGTGGTCGCCCTGGACTTTGTTACCCTGTGTGGTGAGGCACGCAGTCAGCTGGATTATATCGAGCTCTCAAGGCGCTATCACACCGTGTTGCTGTTTAATGTGCCGGTACTGACTCCGGCGATGGAAGACCAGGCCAGACGTTTTCTGGCATTAGTCGATGAGTTTTATGAACGACATGTTAAACTGGTCGTCTGCGCAGAAGCGGCGTTGAGTGATATTTATCGGGGTAATCAACTGAATTTTGAGTATCAACGCTGCCTTTCACGTCTGCAGGAAATGCAGAGTGAAGAGTATCTGTGCCGCCCGCATTTGCCCTGAGTGCAGATGCCGGGAAGAGGGTTCGCAATTTTATCTTAAAAAGGGTCGACCTTTGCGGGGGACTTCTCTATAATCTTGCGACCCCACGTTACGGCAAATGGTTTTTTTTCCCAAAAACCTTTGTGATCCGGTAACTCTATCCGAAGGGGTAGGCTTACTGGCAAAATAGTCGTGTGAGCCTCAATCGTTTACTTAAGCGTTTGGGATTTCACCAACGTGTAACTTATATTTGGGTAAGCTTTTCAATGAAAACTTTTACAGCTAAACCAGAAACCGTACAGCGTGACTGGTATGTTGTTGACGCGACAGGCAAAACTTTAGGTCGTTTAGCGACTGAACTGGCTCGTCGTCTGCGTGGCAAACATAAAGCGGAATACACTCCGCACGTTGATACCGGTGATTACATTATCGTTCTTAACGCCGAGAAAGTTGCTGTTACTGGTAACAAGCGTAGCGATAAGATCTATTACCATCACACTGGCCACATCGGTGGTATCAAGCAAGCGACCTTCGAAGAGATGATTGATCGCCGTCCTGAGCGTGTGATTGAAATCGCGGTTAAAGGCATGCTGCCAAAAGGCCCACTGGGTCGTGCTATGTACCGTAAACTGAAAGTTTACGCAGGTAACGAGCACAACCATGCGGCACAGCAACCGCAAGTTCTTGACATTTAATCGGGATTACAGGCAATGGCTGAAACTCAAAACTACGGCACAGGTCGCCGCAAAAGCTCATCCGCTCGCGTCTTTATCAAGCCGGGCAGCGGAAACATCGTTATCAATCAGCGTTCTTTAGAACAGTATTTCGGTCGCGAGACTGCACGTATGGTCGTGCGTCAGCCGCTGGAACTGCTTGATATGGTAGGTAAGTTTGATCTGTACATCACCGTTAAAGGTGGTGGTATCTCTGGTCAGGCCGGTGCGATCCGTCACGGTATCACACGCGCTCTGATGGAGTATGACGAATCTCTGCGTTCAGAACTGCGCAAAGCGGGCTTTGTTACCCGTGATGCACGTAAAGTTGAACGTAAGAAAGTCGGTCTGCGTAAAGCACGTCGTCGTCCACAGTTCTCCAAACGTTAATTCTTTGCTGCTGATGCAGCATTGCAATTGGCCTCAAAAACCCGCTTCGGCGGGTTTTTTGTTGTCACCCCTAAACCACCTCCTAGGGAGGTGGTGATTGATCCTGTAAGGCTATAGCCTGAAGAATGCCCATGCCGG
>NZ_JAERJR010000022.1 GCF_018257515.1 Tatumella sp. JGM118 | reverse complement strand
CAGAAGTGAAACGCCGTAGCGCCGATGGTAGTGTGGGGTCTCCCCATGCGAGAGTAGGGAACTGCCAGGCATCCAATTAAGACTGTAATAACAGTCGTGACTTTTACCGTGACGGGTAAAAGGTGAAATACCTGAGTTCAGAAACTCTGAATTCAGTACAGAATCGGTGGAGCGGTAGTTCAGTTGGTTAGAATACCTGCCTGTCACGCAGGGGGTCGCGGGTTCGAGTCCCGTCCGTTCCGCCACACTTTTAAGGCCATGTTATTTATTAACATGGCCTTTTTTCTTATCTGTATTTTCCAATCCTCTGCCCCGTAGTTCCTTATCCGCTGAATTTTCTGGCAGGTACCCCCTCAGTTATATGGGCAGAATAGAGTCATGATCACCAGTCTTATCCTGTCCTGAATTTCCATTATCCCGCAAAAATTAGCCGCCCATCCTGCAATTCCGGAGTGTCGGTTGCTCAGATCTTCTCTCGCCGATCACAGGTTTAGTGCCTGCACTCGAAATCAATTATTTCCGCGTGGCCCTGAAAAGATCCTGCTGTATAGCAGGATTCACCTGCCGCGCGTGGAGATCCTTCATAATAAATCACCTGCATCAGTCAATAGAGAGAGTTTGTCCGGCTGAAGGTACCGGCGGGCATCTGATATTTGGTGGCATCGTTACGCTTGCAAAGGTTGTCCGGGGAGAATCCTTAGGAAGCGGGAGATGCAGGTGTTGTCCGTATAGGATAATCAGCATATACCCCGATGAGTAGCCGGAATCAATTGACGACTGGCCGCCCATTGGATTCCTCACAATACATCACCTGCATCAGTCAATAGAGAGGGTCTGTCTGGCTGAAGGTACCGTCAGGGTTATCTGATATTTAGTGGCATCGTTACGCTGGCAAAGGTTGTCCGGGGGAGAATCCTTAGGAAGCGGGGAATCCCGGTGTTGTCCGCATAGGATAATCAGCATATACCCTGATGGATAGCCGGAATCGTTTGACGACTGGCCCCCCGACGATATCCGCCTTCATTGGACTCCTCACAATACATCCCCTGCATCAGTTAATAGAGAGGGGCTGTCCGGCTGAAGGTACCGGCAGGGGCATCTGATATTTGGTGGCATCATTCATGCAGGCAAAGGTTGTCCGGGGGAGAATCCTTAGGAAGCGGGGTATGCCGGTGTTTTCCGCATAGGATAATCAGCATATACCCCGATGGGTAGCCGGAATCAATTGACGGCTGGCCGTCCGACGATACCCGCCCTGACTGAATTCTACACAATACATCACCTGCATCAGTCAATAGAGAGGGGCTGTCCGGCTGAAGGTACCGGCAGGGTTATCCGATATCCGCTGGCATCGTTACGCTGGCAAAGGTTGTCCGGGGGAGAATCCTTAGGAAGCGGGAGATGCGGGTGTTGTCCGCATAGGATAATCAGCATATATCCCGATGGGTAACCGGAATCGTTTGACGGCTGGCTGGCCGACGATACCCGCCCTGGTTGCTATTGATATCCTGAGAGAAATTATCTCTGTCAGTCGGCAATCCGCGCGAGGAGTATAATTCAACGATTTTAGGCTGAGGATCTGCCCCCGGGCCGGTTGCCCGGGAGCAGAAATGGCGGAAGTTTAGGTCCCTTTATGCGGCTTTTTAGGGTAAAACTTCCCTTCTTTCAGCGATACTTCGATCTCTTCCAGTGAACGACCTTTGGTTTCCGGAACGATGAAGTAGATAAAAAGAAATCCCAGCAGATTCAGCAGGGCATAAAACCACATAGCACCACCAATCCCTAGCAAATTGACCAGTGAAAGTGCGGTACCTGTCAGTAACAGGTTTGACCCCCAGAGTATGGCAGCATGCAGACTGGTCGCTTTCTCCCTGATCCCCATCGGATACACTTCAGACCCGATCAGCCAGCCTATGACCTGTATACCGCCTGAATTAAAGATCATAAATGCAAACAGGCAGATGACAATCAGCCAGCTATACTGGCCGCCATGACTGTTCATCACAAACACACCGCCTAACAGCAGCAGGCTAATGATTGCGCCAGGCATCATCCATAACGTCAGTGTACGGCGGCCGATACGATCCACTAATAACTTACCGGTGATGGTGAGCAGGAGATAGATGACGGCAACCCCGAGCGCAGAATGCAGAGCGGTTCCGCGGCTGAATCCTGCATCGGTCAGAAAGGTCGGCGTATAGTAAATCATCATCTCTATCCCTGAGAGCTGGGTAAAAGCAGCGACTCCCAGACCTGCGAGCAGCGCCGGACGCAGCCAGGGCTGCTTAAGATCCTTCCAGCTCGCCACTGATTTCCGTTCTGCTTTATCGTGCACTTTTTGGATATTTCTTAATTCATGCCGGACTTCACGGTCTGTTTCCCTGACCATATTTAACGCGATACGGGCTTCTTTGATACGCTTCTGGCCAACCAGCCAGCGTGGGCTTTCCGGCAGGGGCAGCATACCCAATAGCAGGATCAGTGCGGGGATAGCCGCGACGGAAAACATAATCCGCCAGGACCAGATATCCTGCAGGAATGCACCGACGAGTCCCGCGGTCAGTATCCCGGCACCAATAGAAATATTAAAAAAGGTCACAAGGCGGCCGCGTTTTTCCGGAGGAGCCAGTTCGGCAATATACACCGGAACAATCTGCGAGGCTCCGCCCACAGCAAAGCCGAGAACAATACGGGCAATGGCTAAACTAATGGCTGAGCCTGAAAGGCCTGAGGCGATAACGCCAATGGCAAAGATAGCGGCAACGGTCATCACGGTATAGCGCCGGCCAATAAGTCCGGAGAGCTTACCGCAGACAAGTGCTCCGATGACTGCACCCACCAGAATGGCACTGGTTACCCATTCCTGAGCATGACTGGAAAGTGAGAAGTCATGGGTTATTTGCAGTAATGCACCGGAAATAATCCCGGTATCATAGCCATAGAGAAAGCCGGCGATAGCCGCAATACCCGACGCGGTAAGCAGAAAAGCACTCGCACTGAGAAATGAGGTAGTCACTTCATCAGAAGGTGTTGCCGGTGTAATATCTGAAGTCTGTTTTTCTGAGGTGGTCTTTGTATCCTGAGGCGATGGTTGAGTCATAATTACCTTATTTATTGTTGATTATTATGAGAATTAACCTGGCAATAATTAAAGTGATGAACACAGGCTGGGAATCATTTAGGTATTCATTGGGAAAGGGAAGTCCGGGAAGCCTCCTTATATAAAAATAAAATCACAGGTTATAAACCTATAACAGCAGATCAGGGTATTGTCATTTTTTTATGACAAGCATCACATTTATTATAAAATTTCAGATGATTAGTCTGATTAAATTGATTATATCGATAGATAAAACTGGTTTTCCGGGGGCGTGATATTTTGGTGTTCAGTCGGGTAAACAATAACAAGTCTGCCGGTTACCGGGCCTCTATCCCCGGGGAATGAATTCTGACAACGACCGGAATAACTTCAGTAAAATAATAGGGATATTTGACGTGTGCTGAATATGGCCGGATGAATATTACTGGCAAATCCGGGACTGAAAAAATTGATGCTATTCTTCAGCCCCTGACCATTTAATTTAAAGGCCCCGCCGGACGATCGCCGAGGATGGTCGCCCGATGCATTACCCGGCGCTGAGGCCGGTAATCATCACAGGCATAATGTTGTGTTATCCGGTTATCCCAGATAACCAGGTCATCTTTTTGCCAGTGCCAGCGAACACAAAACTCAGGCCGTGTGCTCTGAGTAAATAAAAAATCTAACAGCGCGCGGCTTTCCTGAGCCTCCAGTTCGACGATTTTCCGGGTAAAGCCTGCGGAGACAAACAGGCCTTTTCTGCCTGTTTCAGGATGTACCCGGATCACCGGATGGATCACCGGCGGATGATCACGGCTGGCCTGAGCAAAACGTGCCGCATCTTCAGGCGTTGCCGCAAACCGGCTGGCAGGAAATGACAGGCTGATATCATGCTCAGCATGAAGCGGTTCGAGTAACGCCTGTAGCGGGGCTGACAGAGCATCATATGCGGCACTGCAACTGGCCCACAGCGTATCACCACCAAAGGCGGGCACCTGCCGTGCGCTGAGTACAGAAGCCATTGGCGGAGTTTCAATAAAGGTGACATCTGTATGCCAGAGTGCATTATCACGTAAATCATTCAGGTCAGTGTCCAGAACCATGATTTCAGGTTGTTCCCGGGTGGCCGGATAGATGGGATGGATATGCAGATCACCAAAATTATACGCCAGTTGGCATTGCTGCTGCGGCGTTACCGGCTGCTGACGAAAGAAGAGTACCTGATGCCGGTTCAATAACGCTCTCAGCTCACGGACTTCCCCGGGCTGGAGGGGCTGGCATAAATTGATGCCTGAAACTTCCGCGCCAAGGGCACTTGCAATACGTTTAACCTCTGGCATCTTGTACACTCCAGCTGACAAAGCGTTTCTGTAATTGGCGTAAGCCGAATTCAATGATCAACGCGATCGCGGCAATCAGAATAATTCCGGCTACCACGATTTCCGTAGAAAGATACTGGGCCGCTGACTCCACCATAAAGCCTAAACCACGGTTGGCCGCAATCAGCTCTGCGGCGACCAGTGTTGACCAGCCGACCCCGAGTGCGATCCTCAATCCGGTCAAAAGATCGGGCAGGATCGCGGGTAAAATCACTAACCGGATCACCTGCGTATTAGTTGCCCCCAGGCAACGGACGACCTGAATCCGGTTCTGATCCACGCGACGCACAGCTTCAGAAGCGGAGATAACCAGCGGGGCAAAAATTGACAGGTAAATCAGCAGGATTTTTGAAACTTCTCCGATACCGAACCAGATAACGATCAGGGGCAGATACGCCAGTGGCGGAATAGGGCGATAAAAATCGAGGAAAGGATCCACAACGGCTTTGGTAATTTTGTTAAGTCCCATCAGGATACCCAGCGGAACCGCGGTGATCACCGCAAAAAACAGTGCCGTCACTATCCGGAACAGACTGGCTTCGATGTGCTGACCCAGCGTCATATCCAGATACCCCTGATGCCATAAGGTATCAAAGGCCCGCACAAGCTGCGGGAGTGTCGGGAAAAATAACGGGTTAAGCCATCCGGCATAAGGGGCAATCCACCAGAACAGACCGACGATAGCGAGGCTCATCCATGAAATGAGATAGGGGTGATCCGACAGTCTGATGCCGGCGTTTTTTTTCCTGATCACAACAGGTGTGGTCAACTGATCAACGGCCCGGTGAGTCATCGTCTTCCTCCAGTAACAGCTCAAGTATTTTCTGGCGTTGCTCCGCGAACAGCGGGTCAGTTTTTAATGATTTCACTTTTTCTTCCTGACCGAAGCGCCGTGAAAATTCCGGTGAAAAGCGGCCAATGATATCCAGCGGGGGGCCTTTGAGGACATATAAAGAACTTGCCAGTAACAGGCCTTCATCGACGCTGTGGGTAATTAACAAAATACCGACGCCGGTTTCTTTCCATATTTGCAGCAGCAAACGTTGCATCTTTTCGCGGGTCAGCGCATCGAGAGCACCGAAGGGTTCATCCAGCAGAATGAATTCCGGCTGTATGGCCAGTACCCGTGCAAGTCCCAGTCGCTGACGTTGTCCGCCGGAAAGTTCATGGATAGCGTGCTGTGCATAATCAGCCAGGCCGACCAGTCGCAGATAATGCTGTGCCTGTTGCCGCCTTTCGGCTTTACTGACACCCCGGATACGCAGCCCGAGGGCGACATTATCAATGGCATTCAGCCAGGGCATCAGCGCATCGTCCTGAAAAACGACGGCCCGCTGTCCTGAAGGTGCAGTGAGGCGCTGTCCGTCCAGTGTTATTTCTCCGTGATCAGGGGCTTTGAAGCCTGCAAGAATATTAAGAATGGTCGATTTACCGCAGCCGGAAGATCCGAGCAGGACGGTTATCTTTCCCTGTTCGAGGGTTAATGAAAAATCTTCGATGATTGGCCGGAAGGTACGTCCCTTCGGATACCCCAGGCTGATATTCTGTGCAGTTAACCGGCTCATAGCTCCCCCCTGTTAGCGAGATTCGGGAATATACTGACTGCTGACATACGGACTGTAGTCAGGAAGCACCCCGGAGATACGTTTCTGCTGATACAGGAACTGAGCGGTTTCTGCGGTCGCCTTTACCGTACCGCCGCCAAGGAATTCAGGGCTCACCTGTTCACTGGCATCCGGGTAACGGTTACCAGAGATCAGGGCGGGGACATCCGCAGCATTAACGCCTACCAGTCGTGCCGTCGCCGCCGCATTCGCCGACCCGGCATTCCATTTTTCCGGATGCTGACGGTAGTCATCGAAACTTGCCAGTGAGACAGCCGCGAATTTCTTCAGGACTTCCGGGTGTTTTTCGGCAAAATCTTTGCGGGCAACCCAGACTTCAAATGTCGGATGTCCCCACTTACCCACCTGAGCCGCATCGGTCAGCACCGTCCCTGTTTTTTCAATTTCACTTAATGCCGGTGACCAGACAAACGCCCCGTCTATATCGCCGCGCTTCCAGGCTGCGGCAATTTCCAGCGGCTGAAGATTGACGATATTGACCTGTTTTTCGGAAAGCCCCCAATGCTGAAGAGCACCCAGCAGACTAAAATGTGATGTGGAAACGAAAGGGGTGGCGATAGTTTTGCCTTTCAGGTCGGCAAAGCTCCGGATGCCACTGCCATTGCGGACAACCAGTGCTTCGGATGACTGAATCTGATCGGCGACCAGAAACGCCACAATCGGGGCTCCGCGTGATGCGGCTGCAGCGAAGGGGCTGGACCCTAAATCACCGATTTGTATCGCGCCCGATACCAGCGCCGCTACCACGCCCGGACCACTGTCAAAACGTCTCCATTCCAGAGGCTGGCCGATTTCTTTCTGGTAAGTGCCCGCTGCCTGGGGAACTTTAGAAGGATCAACCCCGGTCTGATAGCCGATGACAATATTTTCGGCTTGCGCAGATAATGACAGTACTAACGCACTGAGAGCGAAAGTATATTTTACTGTTTTATTCATCCTGGTTCCCCTTATAAAAGCCTGATGCTAAGTCGGAAACCACTGGCGGAGAAATAACAAAACAGTCATTGTTAGTCACTTTAGATATAACCAAAATAGTACTTTTATAGAAAAGTTTATATCAAAAACAAATATAAGCCGGGAACAATAGGTTACGATTTTATTAACGGTAATTTTACTCAGTGATCTACCGATGTTCGTTGCTTCCGCCACAGTGAACCGCTTATTTCATCGTAAATTTGTCAGAGGCTGGCGTGATATCCGCCGATTATCCGGGGGGAATAACCCGATCACTCAGACGTCAGGGCAGGAAGAATGTCGACATCTGCCACGTTTTTGCGGCGAAAAGAGGGGGCTGAGTATCGGAAATGATTAACTGTAAAAAGAGTTAAAAAGAACTGAAGATACCGAATGTCGCTGTCTTCAACTGACGAAGAGTATTATTATGGAGAGATGATGTCTCCCGGAGCAAAAGAGAAGAGGGTGCGAAAAAAAACCTACGCAATGCGTTATGTGGCAGGACAGCCTGCAGAGAGGGTTTTTCCTCCTGAACTGCGCCTTCCCGCGTCCCATACCTTACCTGGCGGAACGGAGTTACCTGATTACAGCACCTTAAAAGTTCTGGTCTGGAATATTTTCAAACAGCAAAGAGCTGACTGGCGTTCAGTCCTGCAGGGGTTTGGTAAAGGCAGCCATCTGGTGTTATTACAGGAAGCTCAGACGACACCTGAACTGGTTTCATTCGCCACCCGGCATTATATTGCTGCAGACCAGGTGCCGGCCTTTGTTCTTCCTCAGCACCCCTCCGGCGTAATGACATTGTCTTCCTCTCCGGCGATTTATTGCTGCCCTCTGAGAGAACGAGAGCCGCTTCTGCGGCTGGCAAAGTCAGCACTGGTGACTGTTTACCCGATGCCTGACAGCCGGTTTTTACTGGTGGTGAATATTCATGCGGTTAACTTTAGTCTCGGAATTGATGTTTATCGCAAACAACTTGAGGCTATCGGTGAGCATATCCGTCACCATAACGGACCGGTACTGATGGCTGGTGATTTTAATGCCTGGAGCCGTCAGCGTATCCATGTGCTGTATCAGTTTATGCGTCAGCAACGGTTACGGGAAGTGTTGTTTCCGCAGGATCACCGGCGCAAAGCGTTCGGACGCCCGCTGGATTTTATTTTCTACCGTAATATGGAAGTGAAGCAGGCCAGCGTGCTGGAGACCACAGCCTCCGATCACAACCCGTTACTGGCGGAGTTTTCATTCTGAATCCGTGGCAATCTCTCTTTAGCCACCAGTCCATAACCGCCGCCTGCATACACAAACGCCTGATGAGGCTCATCAGGCGTTTACTGTCAGCAAACTGTCGACCCATTATCAGGACTTATCACAAGCGCATAAAAAAAGGGCTGCCCCTCAAGGTCAGCCCTTTTTTATCTGCGGTGCACTATCAGCTATTGTTTACAAACAGCGTCAATTTATCACCGGGCCGGATTGACCGCTCATCAGATAAAAGCGCATTCCAGCGCATAACATCTTTGATGTTAACACCGTGTCTCGCAGCGATGCTGGAAAGAGAATCACCCTTACGAACCTGGTAGGTGATGCTGTTTCCATTATCCGCCAGTTGACTGACTGTGCCCGTAGTCCGTGGGCTCAGTTTCAGTATCTGGCCGGCTTTTAGCCCGGCAGTGCGCAGATTATTGAACGATCTCAATGCCGCTACGCTAAGGCCATTTTTTGCTGCTACACCCGACAGGGTGTCTCCACGACGCACTTTATAACTGCCAGATGTGGTCGGGGCATTACTGGCCATCAGTTCAGGCTGTATCGCCTGAATATCCGAGGCAGCCAGCGAGTTTTTCAGCTGCTCCACATGGGACTTCGGTACCATGATGTACTGCGGGCCCTGCGGGGCAGTGGTTCCCTGCTTATAACCGGCATTGAAACTTTTCAGCGTTGAAACAGAAATCCCGGCCATTTCAGCGGCCTGCGTCAGCCGGATTTGCTGGCCAACTTCGACCCGGGCAAGGGCCCGGTTTTCGTTCGCCTGCGGTAACCTGACGCCGTAGCGTTTGCTGTTCTTCAGTATCTCGCTTAATGCCAGCATCTTAGGGATATAAACCGCGGTCTCTTTCGGCAGAGATAAATGCCAGAAATCCGTCGGCTTCCCGCGAGCTTTATTCTGTTTAATGGCTTTCAGAACGGTCCCTTCACCGCTGTTATAAGCAGCAACGGTCAGTAACCAGTCTCCGTTAAACATCTTGTTCAGACGTTGCAACATATCCAGCGCGACGCGGGTAGAGGCAACCACATCTCTGCGCCCGTCATACCACTGGTTTTGTTTCAGTCCGTAATTTTTCCCCGTGCTTCCTACAATCTGCCAGAGCCCTGCAGCATTGGAAGATGATGAAGTTGCATGCGGGTTAAAAGCGCTCTCCACTATGGGTAGCAGTACCAGTTCCATCGGCATTTTGCGTTTCTGTATTTGCCCGACTATCCAGTACATATACGGTTCAGCCCGTAAAGTTACATCGTGGAGATAGCTCTTGTTACTCAGATATTTACTTCTTTGTTCACGGACCCGGGAGTTATCCGGGATCCCCATCGTCAGCTCGTCACTAATGGTCGTCCAGAGATTGCTGTTTTGTGCGACGTTAGTTCCATCATCCTGCCATCGCGGCGACAACATTCTTTCTCCGTACTGCCCATTTTCTCCCTGACTAGCTGAAGACAGACTCTGTGCATGCTGAACGGGTATATCTGCATCTTTCCCTGATGCCTGACATCCTGCCAGCAAGACTGAGGCGAAAAGTATCGCTTTAGCCTTCATGTATATGTCATCGTTGGTAGTAGATTAAAAGTCGAGCAATGATACGGTACAGAGCCACACAAAACAATCAAAAAAATTAAAAGCTGTCTTTCTTACGCCGCAATGCCTCAAAAACCTGCCAGGACTCCGGTAAATTTAAGTCAGGTAATATATTTCTTTGTAAATCAATGTCATGCGTTTTCAAAAAAACATTGATCTCCCGTTCTTTTTCGAGAACTGACGGAAGAGTTATCTGATTTTTGTCACGTAACTGCTTAATTTTATGGTAATAAGAGAGGATGTGCGGGTTTTGTGGCAGTACGGCCCGGGCAAACGCCATGTTTGATAAAGTATATTCATGTGCACAGCAAATCAGAGTGTCTGCAGGGAGCTGATTAAGTCTATGAAATGACTCATCCATTTGCTTTGCAGTTCCTTCAAATAACCTTCCGCATCCGCCTGAAAACAAAGTATCTCCACAGAAAAGATAAGGATTACTGTAGTAAGAGACGTGTCCCAGGGTGTGTCCGGGGGTGGCGATGACAGTGAATTCAATGCCGGAAATTGTGATGACCGTACCGTCTTTAACTTCCTGTGTCGTACCTTTATTCAGGGTTTCGGCAGGGCCGTAGACCGGTAATCCGGGCCATTTCGCCGTGAGCTCTTTCACACCATCCACATGGTCACCGTGATGATGGGTCAGTAAAATGGCCACCGGCTGCCAGTGGTTTGCTGCTATAGTGTCATTCACCGGTCTGGCTTCTCCGGGGTCAACTATAATGCATTCGTCCTGATCATTATTAAGCACCCAGATGTAGTTATCCTGCAGTGCCGGAATACTGGTAAGATTCAAAGGGCGACTAGCCATAAAACACCTCCGGTTATACTGAACGTTCTGATGATGGTAAAACATGAAGCCAGCTAAGACACGACAAATTCTGAAGGCCCCTGACCACTGGGAAGAAATCCCCTGGGGAGATTTCTATCGTGAGGCCTTGCATCAGCACCTTCAGCCTTATCTCAGCAAATTCTATGGTTTCCATTTACTGAAAATAGGGGCTCTGAGTGCGGCGATTGATACCGAAGAGTGCCCGGTCAGTCATCAGTTTACGGTGAGCCCTGACGGGCTGCCCGGTGGCGTCGCCGGTAATGAGATGCGGCTACCCTTTTTGAGCAAATCTATTGATGTCTGTTTTCTGGCGCATTCCCTGAGCTGGAGCCAGGACCCTCATCAGGTTCTGCGGGAAGCCGACAGGGTATTGATTGACGATGGCTGGATAATACTGACCGGCTTTAATCCCTACAGCCTGCTGGGGGCAGGGAAACTGCTGCCCTGGCTGCATCGTCGCCTGCCCTGGAGTGGCAGAATGTTCAGCCAGGGGCGGATGATAGACTGGCTCAGTATTCTGAATTACGAAATTATCTGTAGAAAAAGTTTCCAGGTGGTGCCCTGGCGCCGCAATGGCGGTAAAATTATGACGGCACATCTTCCGGTACTGGGGTGTATGAATTTGCTGATTGCCCGGAAACGGACCTATCCGCTGACGCCTAACCGGAGTGCATTGCCGGCAGGGAGACCCAGACTCCGTACTGCTGTCAACGTGACCCGGCAATGTTCGGAAGTTAAACCTCAGGATGCCGATAAATAGCCGGTGTCTTCCTGAGTCGGTGAACCGGCGGCATCGCGGGCAAGGACATCACAGCGTTCGTTTTCGGGATGTCCGGCATGTCCTTTTACCCATTGCCAGTCAATGGTATGGGATTGCAGGGCGAGGTCCAGCCGCTGCCAGAGGTCGACATTTTTGACCGGTTTTTTATCCGCAGTTTTCCATCCGCGCTTTTTCCAGTTGAATATCCACTGGGTGATCCCCTGGCGCACATACTGACTGTCAGTACTGAGCGTCACTTCACAGGGCTGTTTCAGTGCTTCCAGAGCCACGATGGCCGCCATCAGCTCCATCCGGTTATTCGTGGTCAGCCGGTAGCCTTCACTGAACTCTTTTTCGTGGTTTCCGTACCGTAAAATGGCACCGTATCCGCCGGGGCCCGGGTTGCCGAGACAAGAACCGTCGGTGAAAATTTCTACCTGTTTGCGCATCTCTGGTAGACTTCCTGTAGTCAAAAATCCAAGTCTGACATAAACGGGCCCTATGAGCACAGTAAAAAACCGCCAAATCGTCCTTGATACAGAAACCACCGGTATGAATATGGTGGGGGTTCACTATGAAGGTCACCGCATCATTGAGATTGGTGCGGTGGAAGTGATCAACCGTCGCCTGACGGGGAATAACTTCCATGTTTATCTGAAACCGGATCGGCTGGTGGATCCGGAAGCTTTCGGGGTCCACGGGATCTCAGACGAGTTTTTGCTGGATAAACCGGAGTTTTCTCAGGTTGCGGATGAGTTCCTTGACTACATCCGTGGCGCAGAACTTGTGATCCATAATGCCTCGTTTGATATCGGCTTTATGGATTATGAGTTTGAAAAGCTCAACCGGGGTCTTGCCAAAACGGAAACATTTTGTGAGATCACCGATAGCCTGTTAATGGCACGAAAAATGTTTCCGGGAAAAAGAAACAGCCTGGATGCGTTATGTTCCCGCTACGATATAGATAACACCAAGCGAACGTTGCACGGCGCATTGCTCGATGCCGAAATTCTCTCCGATGTTTTCCTGGCAATGACTGGCGGGCAGACATCACTGACCTTCAGCAGTGAGAATGATCATTCAGAACAGAGTGACGGGGGGATTATTCATCGTGAGGTACGTAATGCCGGAGGATTACGTGTCGTGCGTGCCAGTGAGGATGAGATCAGTGCCCATGAAGCGCGACTGGATTTAGTGATGAAGAAAGGCGGCAGTTGTTTGTGGCGTATTTAACCGTATGGAATTGTTAATAAAACAGCCTTGAGATTAAAAAAGCGGCAAACGATTCAGTGGTAGCATAAAAACCATTGACGGCATGGATGAAGGCCATTAATATTCGCCTCGTTCCCGACGGGGAATGAAGCGGAGCGGTAGTTCAGTTGGTTAGAATACCTGCCTGTCACGCAGGGGGTCGCGGGTTCGAGTCCCGTCCGTTCCGCCACTATTGCAGGGCCATGTTATTTATAACGTGGCCCTTTTTGTTGTCTGTCATTCGTGAAAGCCTTCAGCCGGATATGGCCTGCACGGTAGCAGGCGATACCCCCGTACTCTGCTTAACGGCCCGTCACTGATTTCACGCTTTTTTCTCCTCAGTTCCGCGAAGTATGCGTAATCCGTTAGCGACCACCAGCAGACTGGCACCGACATCCGCAAAGACGGCCATCCACAAGGTTCCTGATCCGCACAGGGTCATGATCAGAAAGACCAGTTTGATTATCAGCGCCAGTGAAATGTTCTGGGTCAGGATGCGGCCGGTTCGCTGAGACAACCGGACAAACGCAGGGATTTTTCGTAAATCATCATCCATTAATGCCACATCAGCCGTTTCGATGGCGGTATCGGTGCCGGCCATCCCCATGGCAAAACCGATATCGGCCCGGGCCAGTGCCGGGGTGTCATTGATGCCGTCACCCGCCATTCCGGTGACGCCTTTCAGGCTATAATCTTCAATCGCCTGTAATTTATCCTCTGGTAACTGTTCTGAACGGGCATGATCAATACCGACCTGGCGGGCTATTTCCTCCACGGCAAAGGCATTGTCCCCGGACAATAACAGGGTTTTGACGCCCAGCTGATGCAGTTCAGCAATCGCCTGGCGGCTGCTCTCTTTCACCGTATCTGCCAGAGCAAAAACGGCTAATAGTCCGGCCTGACTGCCTAAAAAGACCAGGGTTTTTCCCTGACGTTCCAGGGCTTCATAACGCTTGTCATTATCGGTGATATCGATCCCCTGAGTCGTCAGTAGCCGGCGATTTCCCAGCCAGTGCTTCTGCCCATCAATCAGGCCGGTAATTCCCTGGCCGGTAATCGCTGCAAAGGCCTCTACCGGTAACCGTGACTCGTGATTACTGTAACGTACCAGGGCTTCCGACATCGGGTGGTCAGAAAATCCGGACAGGCTCCCGGCCAGCCTGATGGCCCGGGCTGCGTCCGGGGCTCCGCAATTTAACACATCCGTGACTTCCGGCTGACCGTGCGTCAGCGTACCGGTTTTATCCAGTGCCAGCCATTTCAGCTTACGTCCCTGTTCGATATACATACCACCTTTGATCAGTATCCCCTGACGCGCGGCCGCGGTGAGGCTACTGACCAGTGTCACAGGCGTCGAGATCACCAGAGCACAAGGGCAGGCAATCACCAACATCACCAGCGCATTGTAGATCCAGACAGACCAGGATTGCGCAAAGAGCAGTGGCGGGATGATGGCAAAGACGATGGCCAGCAGGAAAATTACCGGGGTATAGATCCGGGCAAACTGATCGACAAAACGCTGGGTCGGGGCTTTGCTGGCACGGGCCGATTCCACTGAGCGGATGATCCGTGCGAGAGTGGTTTCTTTGACCGTTGAGGTCACTTTGTAGTCAAAACTTCCGGACTCATTTAATGTGCCGGCAAAGACGGCGTCATCGGGTTTCTTTTCTGCCGGCAGACTTTCTCCGGTGATCGCTGACTGATTAATCGTCGAGTGTCCGCTGATAATAATACCGTCAAGACCGATTTTCTCACCCGGTTTTACCCGTACAATGGCTGATAGCGGTACCTCTCCGGGCTGCATTTGCTGCCAGCTGCCGTCAGGCTGCTGCACATTCATCCACTCAGGCGCCAGCCGGAGTAAGGTATCAATCGCATTTCTGGCTTTATCGAGTGCTTTTGCTTCGATTAATTCGGCAATATTGAACAGCACCATAACCATCGCGGCCTCCGGCCACTGGCGGAGTAAGATGGCCCCGGTGACTGCCACACTCATCAGCGCATTGATATTAAGGTTCAGGTTTTTAACGGCAATCCAGCCTTTTTTGTAGGTCTTCAGGCCGGAAAGTAGCACGGCAATAATAGCGAAAGTCGCCTGCAGTCCGTCCGGAAACCGGAACCAGTGCAGAATTTCCGCACCGAATGCCAGCACGGCAGCAATAATGAGGGGCCAGTAATTCACCTGAGTCGCAGGACGCGGAGCCTGTGTTGTGGTGTTGTCAGGCAGTTCAGGCTCAAAACCCAGCGAGCGAATAGCCTGCAGTACCGGGGCCAGTGCATCAGGGTGATGTGTGACCGTCAGGATCCGCTCGATCAGATCAAATTGCAGGTCTGTCACGCCAGCCATTCCGGTGAGCTTACCGGTGATCAGATTTTCTTCGACCGGACAGTCCATCTGCATAATCCGTATCGCCGTTACCTGGCCTTCGGCACGCGTTACGCTCGCCGGGAGCGGTGTTAAAACGGGTTCAGCGGTCTGGCAGCAATGACCGCCGTTATACTGATGTTCCGCCGGTTCAGGGACGATACGCTGAATTGACGGTATTTTTTTGGGGGTCTGTAAGGTATCAGAAGCAGACGATGTCCTGTTATTTTTATTCATGTTGTTCATTTTTCATCCCATCGGGTGTAACCTGGTAATGACAGTAAAAACCCTGAAGCCAGTATAGGGTCAAGAGGTGGAGGAAAAAAAATGAGGATTGGTGAGCTTGCCAGACAGTCGTTATGCAGTGTCGCAACCATTCGTTACTATGAGCGGGAAGGGCTGCTACCTGAGGCTCTTCGGGATCAGGCCAATAATTACCGTGACTACACGCACCGGCATCTGGAAACGCTGATGTTTATCCGGCGCTGCCGCGCTCTGGATATGGCACAGGATGAAATTAAGCGCCTGTTGCAGGCCCGTAGCCAGCCTGAAGCCGGGTGTGAAGTGATTAATCAGTTAATTGATGAACATCGCTCGCATGTGCAGGCGAGAATTACCGAGCTGGTGGAACTGGAAAAGCAGTTAAGTGAGTTACAGGCGTTTTGCCATGATAATTTGCCTACCCGGGATTGCGGTATTCTGAAAGAACTTGAACAGCCGGTTTCAGAGGCGCCACTGCTGACAGGGAAACATATCAGCAGTACACATTGACCCGGAATAAACTTCTGTCGCACTGTTCGATTATTAAGCATAAACAGATTGTATTTCCGGAAAAACCTCCCGATAATCGTTATGTAATTAATTATATAACGGAAGGAAAAAAAGGGATGTCTAAGGGTAAATTAATCTGTTCGTTAGCCGTTATTATGTCGGTCAGTCTTCCTGCACTGGCCTCGGAAAATATCCGTGTCACTTACGCCGGCTCGATGGGGAAAGTGATGGACCAGGCCCTGGGGCCGGCCTTTGCACAGCAGCAGAAAGGTGAATATCAGGGACAAGGTCAGGGGGCTTACGGGATGGCCCGCTTACTGGCCAGCCATAAAATTACCGCCGATGTCTTTGTCTCCATTACCCCGGGCCCGATGCAGATACTGAAGGATGCCGGTCTGATCGATAATGCCGTCCCGATCGCCAGTACCAGTATGGTCATTGCCTATAGCCCTAAAGGTAAATATGCCGCTGAGTTTGCCGCCGCGAATAAGAAACAGGACGGAAGCTGGTTAAATGTACTGGCGACGCCGGGACTGCAGTTTGGCCGTACCGATCCTTATCTGGATCCGAAAGGGCAGAATATCGTCTTTACCCTGTTACTGGCTGAAAAATATTATCAGAAGCCAGGCATTGCGGATCAGGTGATGGGTTCGGTACAGAATCCCCGTCAGGTGAACCTTGAAGGCGGTTTACTGACGCGTCTGGACAGTGGTCAGGTGGATGCGGCTGCCGGATATGAGAGCGAAGTGATTTCCGCCCGACTCCCTTATGTCAAACTCCCGGACGAAATTAACCTCAGTAATCCGCAAATGGCGAAGCAGTGGTATGACAATGTCAGCTTTACCATCAAAGACAGCAAAGGGCAGGATAAAGTGCTGCACACTCAGCCTCTGGTCTATTACGCGGCGGTGCTGAAGAATGCGCCGGACGGTGTGGCTCAGGGACAGAAATTCGTCGATTTCATGCTATCCGCGCAGGGGCAGAAATTATTGCAAGCCAACGGTTACGCCAGTCCGAAAGGCAATGCCCTTTACTGATCTGATCCATGAAATTACTGACCCCGCGGTTGTCACTGCTACCGGTGCTGGCTTTGCCGGCGCTGTTTTTGCTGGCATTGCCGTTTGCAACCTTACTGGGGATCACCCCCTGGAGACACTTTAGTCTCGCCTATGGCGACAGTCATGCCGTCATGGTCTCGATAGGCTACGGCTTACTGGCATTATTGCTGATTGTGATCATCGGCTTACCTCTCGCCTGGTGGCTGGCAACATCGGTCCGTGGCGGGGGGATCCGCCGTATCGCGGAGTTGCTGGTGTTACTGCCACTGATGACCCCGCCCCTGGCCATGGGGATATTACTGATCTCTGCCCTGGGGCCTTACAGTTTGCCGGGCCAATGGCTGGCGGCAGTGGGGGTGACACTGGTGAATAACCCGCTGGCATTTTTACTGGCGCAGATTTATGGCGGTTTACCTTATTTTATTGTCACTGCTCGTTCGGCTTTCTCGGCCGTACCGGCCGCGATTCTGGAAGCCGGCAGAACCCTGGGGGCCGGGCCATTTCAGCGCTTCCGGCTTCTGGTTTTGCCGTTATCGGCTTCAGGGCTGGCATCGGCGGTTGCGCTGGCCTGGGTCAGGGCGGTGGGGGAGTTTGGTATCGTGATGATTTTTGCCTATTTCCCGCAGGGAATGCCGGTAAAACTCTATACTAATCTGCAGAATGATGGTGTGGATGCTGTGTATACCCTGGTATGGATCCTGCTGCTGGTCACGCTGCCGGTACCTTTGCTGTGTTTTATGCAAACAGCAAAACGTGAACGAATAAAATAATCGCTGGCGTCCTGTTGCCGCCCGGTTCCGGGGCGGTTATCCGGTCCCGGGACCCGGTACGGTAGAGCGGCGGTGCAGGGCGACGGCAGTTTCCGGCAAGACCCGGTCATCCGTCCCGATACTGGCGGATAATCGTTTATCCGCACTGTTCTCATCCCCCTGCTTACTCTTGCGGGTCACTACCGTGACAGGCTGCGGTAATCTCTTTTGGTTGTATGCTTTGCTTATTTTTCATGTTGCGAAAGTCTTGCGCGGGAGACAGACTGCTGCAAACTATTCTGCCCCCGCCGTTGCGAACCAGGGTTTTTGAGGAGAATGAGATATGGCATCACGACTGTTTATCGTGCACGGATATATGGCTGCACCTGAACACCACTGGTTTGACTGGCTGAAACAGCAGATGGCGCAGGCAGGTGTTGCCGTGACTGTCTGTCGGTTACCGGCTTCACATACGCCGGACCCTGACGCCTGGCTTTCTGCACTGGAAGAAGATATCGGCGAGCCGGATGAAGATACCTGGCTTATCGGGCACAGTCTGGGATGTATAACATTGCTGAATTATCTGACCCAACGTCATCCGCAAGCCCCGGCCGGAGGGATATTACTGGTTGCCGGGTTCAGCGAACCGGTGCCGGGGCTGGAAGCACTCAGTGCTTTTACCCGCACCCCCGTCAACGGCACTTCCGTGATCCGCCGGATCAAACAACGTGCAGTGATCGCGTCCCTGAATGACGATATCGTCCCGGCCGAATATTCGTTACGACTGAGTCAGCAATTAGCGGCCCGTTTTTACGGATTACCTGAACATGGCCACTTTCAGGGGAGCGACGGTGTGGTGACGTTCCCTCTGGTCGCGGAACTGTTAAAACAATTCCGGGCAGAGAAAGTGACCGCGGATGAAATCTCCTTCTGCGGGGAAGCTGAACAATCATCCTGACACCCGGTAAATGCCCGGCCTGGCCGCCGTCCTCAGCAGCATACTTTGAGTAAAGATATTACCCGCAGAACGGCGTCTGCCCCAGGGGGCCATGCATCGTATCGGTCTTCAGTGTTGATGCCATCCGGACAGAAACTGACAGACCAGACTCTTTGTATCGCAGGAGCAGAAAAAACGGGGCAGGGCTATCTTCGCAGGTGCCCCGGCGAGGAGGATAGTGCGGTAACGGGGCGGGTTTGATGTGGAGGGGGGTGCCGGAATGCGACCCTGAGCCGCGCAAATCTTCCCGGATAACCCGCTGAGTCACCTCTCTCCGGCACTGAAACCTGTGCCGGAGAGGAGGCTGTCAGGGAGAGGAGATGATAATAGCCACACGACGGTTTTGTGCCCGCCCGTCACGGGTGTGGTTACTGGCAACGGGGTTATTCTTGCCCATCCCCCGGGTCAGGATATTTTCTTCAGGGATCCCGCCGCCGGCAGCCCATTGTGCAGCCACCGTGTTAGCCCGTTTTAGTGACAGCTGCTGATTGTATGCCGCGTCGCCATAGTTATCGGTATACCCGTAGATATGCAGATGCCTGATGCCAAGAGCAGAGAGATTCGCCGCCATTTTATGAATACTGGTTTTACTTTCCGCGGTCAATTTTGAGTCGTTAATACCGAACAGGATCCTGTCCGACAACCCCAATGACCAGTCCCCGCCCTGCTGACTGAATCCTTCCTGTTTCATCCCTTTTATCTGTTCTGTCGTAAATTTCCCACCAGACTGACAGCCGGCGGTGCAAAGAACACATAAAACGAGTAAGACAGACGCTATTTTCATGGGATCCCTCTTTTGTGTTTTTTATTTTTGTACATATTGATATCCGCCCGTTCGATAATATCTTTCTCGGTATCCGATGCGTGTGACCAGGTATAACCAATCGTCACCGAGGTGTTTATGTTCACACCGTTGTGCAGGATAATCGGTCTGGATATTTCTTCGGCGATCTTCTTTAATAAACTGCTGACCTGGGGCTCTGTGGTCAGGTTTGTCATCAGCATGGCGAATTCATCACCCCCTATTCTGGCGACCATATCATTTTCTGCTTCAAACTGGCTTAAACGCTGGCTCACGGCTTTCAGTACCTCATCCCCGGCACCATGCCCCCAGTTGTCATTGATATATTTAAAACGATCACTATCAATAAATAATAAAACAAAGCGTTCATGTTCTGCTTTGCTGATCAGCTGTTGCAAATGGATGATGAACGCCGAACGGTTGTAGATACCGGTCAGAGGATCTTTCAGAACTTTATCTGCCAGCGACTGATTTTCACTTAGCAATGAGGCCTGAAGTGATTGTATTTCTGAAAGTAATTTGTTGATGTCATTAGATAAAATATTAAATTCTTTGATTTCTATTGGCGGGACCCGGCGGGAAAAATCGCCGGACTTAATAATGTTATGGATCAGAAAGGTAATATTCCTTAGCGAATTAACAATGCCTTTGTGCAACCGCTGACTGACAAAGGCTGATGCTGAGATGACAAAGACAATTCCTGTCAGCAGAATGATCACCGAGTATTTTATAAAATCGACAACCGCATTGACGTTACCGGTGATGGTTAAATGCCCCACAATTTTGTTGGCATGCACAATATCATTGACCAGAGGGGCAGAGAAAATCCATTGCCGAATCAGGTTGTCTAACCGGTTACCCGTTCCCTGTTCCGTAATATTTCCCCATTGAGCGATCACCGTATTCTTATCCGTGGTCAGTACGGCGCAGCTGAACATCCCTCTGACTCCGGATTGTGCAATTTTTATCGTGGCGTCGTGCGAATCTTCAAAAACCACACTGGCCGTCAGACTGCTACTCAGAATGGTGGAGATCAGTTCAAGGTTTCTGACTTCATAGCGTTTAATAAACAAAATGGATGTCGAGAACAGAAATAACCAGCAAAAAAACAGGATCAAGGTGGCATTAATTGCACTGACTTTACGAAGCCGGTAAATCAGTGATGCTTTGTCCTTTCTGCTTTTATCGTAATCCATGACATCAGTATCCTTTACGGGAAAGTAACAAGACATCAGGGCTGACCCGGACCCCGCTTCTGGAGAGTGAGTCAAGATTGACTGAAAATGCGGGAGGTGTCTGATTCATCAGCAGGCAAAAAACGGCTCCTGATATACATTCCGGATTATTCTCAGCGATGGACAGCGTGGGTTTACCTGCAGTGGTTGCCAGAATCGCAGATTGCTGGCGTGGTGTTTCACGGCCGAAATAAATGGCGTCACATTGCACGTCTGGCCGGCTTTTCCAGTCTGTAATATAGGTCACATTGAATGACCTGGCTGGCGTCATATTTACGGCATCTGCTGAAAAGGCGATATGTTTTGCTGAAGAGAACACACAGAGTCTGGGCAGACCCGTTTTTCCGGGCCAGTGGGTAAAGCTAATAATACCACTGACAATCCGGTTCGCTGTGGTATCTGCTGCCGGGGAGGAAGCCTCTGCAGATTTTGCTTCAGGCAGCAGCAGGCAGAGCAGTAACAGTGATGTTAATACTTTTTCCTGAGAGTGGGTTCGCAGATTCCTTCTGCCACGTGATCTCAGCACTTTCAATGGTTGTATCATGCAGATATAAGGCCCACAGAAAATTCATACGCAGCACGGAATCCCTGTGCCCGATGACAATGGACGGAGAAAATCATAAAAATAGCCTGCTAAGGTATATACGCCGAAAATATCCGGGGCGGTGGTCTGATATTCTGACGATAATAATAGTCACTGACCGGATGAAAATAACTGTCTGCAGACGGTGCGTTGCTCTTTTAGTAAGGCAGCCAGACATTAAATCCGGGAATGAAAGAGGCGATATTTTCTTTCGGGGGGGAGTCATTGTCAACGGAGCTACAATAGGCAGACCCGATGATACGATCAGTATTCATTGGTTTTTTTATTTTAACCAGGGTTGCAGATTATTTTATTTTCCTGACTGCAACAGTAAGTAAAAATAATCTTTAGCAGGAAGAAAAACAGGGTGATGAGTTTCTCTTAGGCATAGGTTTTATCGCGTTGGGGCAGGGGAGAGGGCAGTGTCTGCCTGGCAGGGTACTGAGCACCCATAAGGCTCCCAAAGAAAGACCGGAGCCCGTAAAGGCTCCGGATAAATCAGGCCTGAGGTCCGCCGGCAGGGCCGTGACCCAGAGGACCACCAGGGACGGATTGTCCGCTTGGCGCTTCGGGTCTGCCATGATCGACGGCGTCACTGTGATACTGACATCCAGCCAGCGCAGCCAGTGCAACCAGTACTAATAATCCTTTTGAGGCATTGGTAATCATAACTCACCCTTAAATTAACGTTAATGAATTTTGATAAATACAAATAAAGCGTAGTTGACTATTAATGATTCTGCAAAATATCACTTCAAAATATTTAACCTGTCAGCTCCGGAAATCTTTGAATAATAGCGGAGTGTTGACGAACCTCTCTCTCCGGAAGGAGGGGGGAAGGGGGCAATTCAAGACAGTCACAGAGAGTTTTGCTAAAGTGCCCGTAACAGACAAAGAGCGGATGGTTTATGGTTTCATTAAAAGATGTTGCGCGCCTTGCCGGTGTCTCAATGATGACAGTTTCACGGGTTATTAATAACAGTGATTCGGTACGGCAGGATACGCGGGAAAAAGTCTCCCGGGCCATTGAAGCCCTGAACTATGTTCCGGACCTCTCTGCGCGAAAAATGCGCGGTAAGGGACGTCATCCCTCGACACTGGCGGTACTGGCGCAGGATACCGCTACCACCCCTTTCTCTGTGGATATCTTACTGGCCATTGAGCAGACCGCCATTGAGGCTGGCTGGAATTGTTTTCTGATCAACATATTTTCCGATAGGGATGCAGCACGGGCGACCCGTCAGCTATTATCACACCGGCCGGATGGTATCATCTATACCACCATGGGCTTACGGCAGGTGACGATTCCGTCATCGCTGCGGGACAAAAATATGGTACTGGCAAATTGTCTAAGCACCGATCCTGCACTGCCGGCTTATATTCCCGATGATTACCACGCTCAGTATGACGCAACCGACTATCTGATCCGTGCCGGTTACCGGCGTCCGCTCTGTGTCTGGTTGCCGGAAGGCGCACCTGCCACCGGCCCCAGACGGCAGGGATTTGAAGATGCCTGGAAAGCTGCTGGTCTGGAGATTGGGCCGGTCGCGCAATATTATATGGCCAGGGGCGATCAGTATGGCACGGATCTGGTTGCTATCCTGGAACCTTACCTGCGGGAAGGCCGTCCATTGTTTGATGTGCTGGTCTGCGGTAATGATCGTGCGGCTTTTGTGGCCTATCAGATCCTGCTGGCCCGCGGGCTGAGGATCCCGCAGGATGTTGCGGTGCTGGGCTTTGATAATCTGGTGGGAGTGGGGCACCTTTTCCTGCCATCACTGACCACGGTCCAGCTTCCCCACGAGACCCTGGGCAGGGAAGCCGCCCTGCACATCATTGAAGGGCGACAGACCCATGGCCCGCAACGGATCCCTTGCCCGCTACTGATCCGGGAGTCGGCGTGACAGCATCAACTGAGTTCTGATAGCTCTCCCCGGAGCAGCGATGCTTCCCCTTGCGCAGCATACAGTGAAAGCTGACGATCGTTTGCCCGGGGATAAATCCGTCCGGACAAAACCTGCCCGCTGTCATTAACAAAAACTTCCAGTGACGAAACATCGATAAAGATCCGCAGTGAAATGCGGGCTCCTGCGGGCAGACGGATACGCTGCTGATCATCCAGATCTACGTCGGGGTAGCAACGATGCAAAGTTAACCATCCGGCCTGTTGATCAATCAGCAGTCTTGCTCCCGAGCCCAGCTGTAAGCCATAAATCTCTGCGGTGGTGTGCCCGGTATCCCAGCATAGCTCAGCTTCAATCGCCAGAGCATTATCATGGATGACACGGGACTCCCGCAGGCGGCCTGACGGAAGGGACTCCGTCTGCCGGCGTAAATTGATGACTTCCCGGACGGGCTGCTGGAGATATTTCCCGCCGGATTCAGTGAGTTCCCGGGGAAGGGTCATATACCCGGCCCAGCCCTGTGACACCGTCGGTACACCGGAGCCCGGGGAGAGCATGCTGGCAATCAGTATTCTTCTGCCATCCGGCGCCAGACAACTCAGCGGGGCCGAAAAGTTCGGTTCTCTGGCTGCAGAAGGCATCCCCTGAACAGAATGAAGGGTTTCTGTTGATCTGATTGGCGGGCGTTTCAGACGATCCTGCGTGACGGGATCGATGCCCTCGCCGGGGGCCGTCAGCAATAGTCGCTGCTTTTCAATAAAGTGATCCGCATAGCCTTTGATCGGATCTCTCACCGATACTGTGCTTCCGGCCAGTGTCCATTCCGATAATGAATTTCCCCGGTAAATCAGACTCTGTTCTGTCTTTTCCTTACTGAGACCATTAACAACCATCCACCATTGATCGCCATGAAAGCAGACTTCCGGATCCCGGAACTCAGAGATCCCCGCCGGAGGCGAGAGGATCACGCCTTGTTTTTCGAAGCGGACTCCATCTTCGCTGGTGGCAAGACACAGTGACTGGCCCGTCGTATCCTCATATTGTGCTGTGTGCTGGCCGGTATAGATCAGTGATAATTTGCCATTATCATTGACTGCGCAGCCGGAGGCACAGCCCCCGCCATCCGCTTCGGTGTCCGGAGCCAGGGCGAGTGGCTCATGAAACCAGCGGAGCAGGTCTGTACTGGTGGCATGCCCCCAGTACATCCTGCCAGGTTCTGCACTCAGGGGATTATGCTGATAGAAAAGATGATACCGGTCCTCAAACCAGATAAGACTGTTTGGGATGCCCATCCGGCCAGCGGGCGGAGCGAGGTGATAGCGCGGGTAAAAGGCATTTCCGCGCTGGATCATCTGTTGTGTCAGTGCAATCTGGGCGGCATACAGCGGAGAGAGGATCATCTTCATTTCCGGAACGGGTGATTGTTAACGTTAACTTTTTTATTCAGACAATGTCTAATCGGCTATCCGGGATGATAAACGTAAATGTTAACGTTAACTATTGTTTTTGAAGACATCGCGTACCCGGCCTTTTGTTTAATAAGCAGATGATCTTCAGGGGGGCTGAGGCTGCTTCAGGGCAGAGAGAGGAAGCAAGGTTCCGGAGAGAGCATCACTGAACATGTTTTTAAGAATAAACTGACGCGTGCTTCCGGACAGAGAATGGAAAAATTAACTGCTGGCCTGACTGATGCAACGGCCGGTGATCGGCCGGCGGTAAAGTATTCCTTGAGGGAGAGTTACATCGGGAGATATCAGCATGAGAAAGGGGGACTAGTCTTCCTCGTCACGCGCTTTTCCGGCACGCAGTCGTTCATAATGTTCGTCTTCTGCAGTAATAATCTCATCCAGCAGGGAGTCCATGTCGACCGTATGTGCTTCTTCTTCAAACAGCCCGGTCAGTGGGGTTTCCGGCGTAAGTTTGCCGTTTTCATACAGCAGCCAAATCTCTTTTGCATACTGTGTATTCAAAAGTTGTGGTGCAAACCGGCCATAGTAAGCGGTAATATTCCCGACATCGCGGGCAAACATCGACTCCGCGTGATTGTTTGCTGACGCATCCACCGCCTGGGGCAGGTCGATGATCACCGGGCCTTCAGCCGCCTGTAGCACATTGAACTCTGATAAATCCCCGTGCACTATCCCGGCACATAGCATACGGACAATATTACGGATCATAGTGTGGAAACCGGCCAGCGCTTCTTCCCCGGTCTGCATGACATCACTAAGACGAGGAGCTACCGCACCTTCTGTGTCCGTCACCAGTTCCATTAGCAGGACGCCATCAATGCACATATAAGGCTGAGGAACCCGGACACCTGCATTCTCCAGCCTGAACAACGCATCCACTTCCGCTGTCTGCCAGGTTTCTTCCTGCTGTTTGCGCCCGAATTTAGAATTTTTCTGCATTGCCCGGGCACTACGTGAATTACGAACGCTGCGTCCTTCACGATAATGCACGGCCTGTTTGAAGCTGCGTTGAGTGGTTTCTTTATACACTTTGGCACAACGGATTTCTTCACCACAGAGTACCGTATACACATCGGCCTCTTTACCGCTTTTCAGGCGCTGAAGCACCGCATCGATCATTCCGTCATCGATGAGTGGCTGGATTCTGTGAGGAATTTTCATGCGGCGTTATACCTTATTCAAGCCGCTATTCTTAGCAATAACACAGAAGCAGATACTGTAAAAATGGGCAGTGTGTGGATGAATTTTTTTTGATTATACCGGATAAAAGAAATTTTGGGATCTCTCCGTTAAACGCATAAGTAATCACGATTGTGGATTCAAAACCACTCATTATCCCGTAACACGTTCTCCGGGCCCGCAGCCGTCTCCGCAGAACCGGGCCGCAGGCATCCGTCACGGTAATATTTCAGCGACCGTAAGATGAGCAACCGAGCCGGACATAACATCATCGTGGGGGATATGCCCCGGAGTTAGCTCTCTTCCGGTTGCCCGGAGAGATTTGTTACGCCCATAGCCTTTCACCGGGCATACCTTCCGTCAATCCGGGCGTAAACCACAATTCCGGAGGGGCTTCTCCCTTATTCCGGTACAGAGAGAAGCGCTTTAACGGTTAACAGTGAATGAGTTGCGGTTCCCCCGGGCCAGAGGGGAAAACATCCTTTACTGAAACACCGGCAGGTCTTTGCCGTCATTAACCCGATGTGCTTTCGCCAGTTGCGTAAATACATTCAGCGGACATAACTCCCCGACGGCGGTATCCCGGCATCCGGAGTGTCTGAATTCCGCGACCGGCAGAGGGTCCTGCGCATTTAACGGCGAAAGCTGACGCCATTGGTCTGATGTTCTGGCGGTGAAGGTCAGACGGATAAACCGTTGTCCGGTCTGTTTATCCGGATAGTTTTCGATGAGCAAAGCCTCGCCTGGCGGAATATCGTTGCGGGGATAGAGTGGCGGCAGTTGCCAGTTAAAACCAGGCATCGTCTGGATTGGCGCAATATTCGTATCATGCGCAGTAAAGATAACCAGAGGACTCAGTAAAGTATCATTGTCTGATCTCTGCGATGCATTGCTGCCCTGAACAGGGATAAACGCATGGATTATCTGGCGCATTAACAGCGAACCGCCGTGGCTGGCATTTTCCAGGGTGTCACTGACAAGATCATATTTAGCCGCATGCAATGCCATCAAATTACTGACCTGACGGGCATCTCTGGCATGACCAAAGGCGATCCCGGACAGTGGCAGGTTTTCGCTGTATTGCAGCCGGATGGTTTCGCCAATATTAGCCCCTTCGGAGACCGGTCCGCCTGATTTGATTTTGCCATGTTGGCTGATATTGATTTTCCAGGGGCTATCCGGAAACCGGCAACTGTCTGTCGTCTCTGCACAGACCGCCTTACGTAAATCAGCCACTGCTTTCTCATAGGTTCTCTGCCTGAGCCGCGGGGTGAGGGCGTTGTTCACTCACTGACAGGGCGGTGGGGCAGATAACCGCCAGCTATGCCCTGATGCCCGGAAGCCATACTTCGGTACAGAACGAAGCGGGATGTTATTACCGGTATTAGCATGAGTGAACATTCCCAATGGAGAGACATCATGATAGCCGTACTCTTTGAAGCAGATATCCGTGCTCAGTCACAGGAACGATATTTGGAACTGGCCTCAGCACTAAAACCGATCCTCGCGGAAATCCCGGGGTTTATTGCGATTGAACGTTTCCGCAGCATGAATGACCCTGAGAAAGTACTGTCCCTTTCATGGTGGCAGGATGAGGACGCTGTACTGCAGTGGAAAAACCATGCCTTGCATCTGGAAGCTCAGGAAGAAGGTAAGCGATCTGTTTTTTCTTCATACCGGATACGTGTTGCCAGTGTCTGTCGTGATTATTCTTCGGATAAGAGGCCTCTTCAGCATGTATAACATTCATATCATCCTGCGCAATACCCCGAGCGCATTGGCGATGATGGGCCGCTTACTGGGGCAGAACCGGATTGGTCTTGAAGGTGGCGGAGTATTTACGGTGGGCGAAGAAGGGCATGCGCATTTTCTGGTTGAAGAGGGAGAAAGAGCGCGCGATGTGCTGACACAGGCGGGGTTCGATGTCAGAAGCGTATGCCGGCCATTGATCCGAAAATTATCACAGGAAAGGCCGGGGGAACTGGGTGAGATTGCCAGGTCACTGGCGCAGTGTGGTGTGAACATTCTGGTACAATACAGTGATCACCATAACCGGCTGATACTGCTGACCGATAATGATAACCAGGCCGCGGAAGCGACCAGACAATGGGAAACTGCAAGTTAAATGAGCCACGGCAACGATGGAATAAAGAGTGAGGCAGAAGATTCGCTGGAACAGGCGATGTCAGTCTTTGCCTCGGCTATCGCCGATCCCTCCAGGGCCAGCATTTTATGCGCCCTGATGGATGGCAGAGCCTGGACAGCAACAGAGCTCAGCATAGTTGCCGGGATTGCCCCTTCGACTGCCAGCGGTCATCTGACCCGTTTGCTGAATAACGGGCTGGTTGTCTGCCTGATGCAGGGACGTCATCGCTATTACAGTCTCGCCGGTGCGCACATTGCGGGGTTGCTGGAAAACCTGATGGGAGTTTCTGTGCAAACCCGCCATACCGCCGTGACCCGGACACCTGTACCGTTGCGGTATGCCCGTACCTGTTACGATCATCTGGCCGGCGAACTGGCCGTAAAAATCTATGATGCTTTATTGAGGGAGAACTGGATTGTTGCGGACGGCAGCGCTCTGACCGCAGCAGGAAACGCACACTTCACAAAAATGGGCGTGGTAATGGATCCCCGATCCCGACGCAAGCCTTGCTGCGCATGTCTTGACTGGAGTGAACGACGCTTTCATCTGGGCGGCAGCGCCGGGTCAGGTTTACTGTCGCTGTTCGATGCGAAAGGGTGGATCCAACGCACCGCCGGCTACCGTGAAGTCCGGGTCACTGAAAGTGGCAGTAGCGCATTACCCCGCTGGTTTAATCTGAAATAGCGGCAGGATACTCCCTGATGCCGGGAGTGTCTGAAGCGCGTATCCCCGCGTCTGGCAGACCTCAGGTAGTCGCCTGGCCTTCTGAGCAAAGCGCAAAGCGGCACAGATCCCTTTGTCATTTTTATTACGGGCGAAGATCGCAGAATTCTCTGACACTCTACCCTCATTTCAGGGCCAGACCCTGGCACCCAGCCCTTCAATTTCACCGGTCAATGGCCTCCATGGTTCCGTACCGGACAGCCGGATTTCAAGGGCCGATCGATGCGCCTCAGGGGATGGGGGAAATCGTAATCTCCTTAGATTGATATTTCAGCCGTAATGGCAGTGAGTCGCTGTTGATCGGTTACTGTCGATCCCGGGATGGCTCAACGACAGTAACCGAAAGCGGGCGTTCGAACCACATAACACACCTCTGCTGGCATGGCCCGCTCCTGTTCCACGGCAGATAGTTGCTTAGCTTTTCATTCGTACCGCAGACCGCCTTTCACTCATCATAAATAACGAATTAACGAGTATCGATGCCATCGTTCCTGCGGCCATGCCATTTCCCAGTACCATCTGTATTACTGAGGGGAAGTTCTGATACACCCCCGGCACGAGGATAGGTAACATTCCCATCGCCAGGCCAAAAGCCAGTGCATAAGTTTTCGCGGGCGAGTGTAATGGTTCACGTGCGATCATACCGATCCCGATGACTCCGATAATACTGAAAACCATCAGCGCCGTACCACAGACGACAGGGGCCGGCAGGCAAGCGGCAAGGCGCACCAGCGGCGAAAACATGGCGGCAAGTATTAAGATCACACCAGCCAGGCCAGTGACGTGGCGCGATTTAACATTTGTCGTGCGTACAACACCGATATTTTCACCGGAGGTAATGATCAGTGAGGTCCCGAAGAATCCTCCCAGCAGGGAAATAATGGCATCGCCGCGGATGGTACGGGGAACGGTCTGCTGAATATTTTGTGTGGATCCAACGATCTCTGCAGTTGCAATGGTTTGCCCGGTCGCTTCAGCCATAGAAATTACTGAGTAGATGAGTAACGGTAACGACGCAGTAAGGTTAAAAACGGGCCAGCCGAAGGGGATAAATTGTGGCAGACTCAACAGCGGTCCGTGGCTAAGACTACTGAAGTCGGTATTGCCGGACAGCATCCCCAGCAAGGTACCCGCCAGCAGCCCGAACATGACCGATAACTGGCGCAGGATCCCGGTGAATACGAGCGCGAAGATCATAGTGATCAGAATGGTCGCCAGAGCCAGCATAATATTCGCCGGCTGAGCATAATAGCTACTGCCGGGATGACCGATGATAAGCCCGCCATAAAGTCGGATCAGGTTAACGGAGACCAGTAACAACATAATTCCGATGATAAACGGAGGAAAATGATGCAGAAAACGACGAAAAACAGGCAATGCAATAAAGTAAAACAGCGAGGTTAAAATCACCGCACCTGTCGCTGTCCGGATATTGGTTTGCAAAGCGATAGCAATGAAAATTGCGATCGGCGCTCCCCCGGGGATCATGATAAACGGTAACCGTGCACCGAAGCCGCCTATTCCCCGGCTCTGCAGTATAGCCCCCAGACCGCACATCATGAAGGTCGCGCTGAGCAGTGACGCGGTGACGTCACTGGTGAAATGAAGCGCCTGCGAGATAAGAAAAACGGCAGTGATCGGCGTGGCGGCCGCGACCATAACATGTTGCAGAGCCAACAGACACCGGGTCTGCCAGCGTAAGTTTTCGTTATCCGGCACAACAGAATTTGAATCTGACATACCTGCCTCCGTAGAGCGTTGTGACTTCTCCGCCATCAGAGCGGAGAACGATTATTTCAGCCAGAAGATATCGTTCGCTGAGTAACGGTGCGCGCGGAAGGCACTGTTTTGCTTACCAGGAATGATCCCCTGGCTGAGGTGTGCCGGGTACTCATTAAAATAAGGAATAATGTATTCCCAGACCGTTTCACCTTGCGGAGTGACTTCAAAAAGACGGCCAAAAGCCGATTCGCAGATAAAGGTGTTACCGTTCGTCAGGCGCTGTGCACTTCCCATGTAGGGTGAGAAAAAGGCAGGGGGGAAAATATCGCGATATTGCCAGTGAATGGCCTGTGTGTGCGGGTCGAATTCCAGCACGGTTGAGTGCGGCGAGGTTACGCCAGGCCGCAGGTTACCGTTATCGAACACCAGGATTGTGCCATTTTCCAACTCGACCGGGGTATGTTGTTGTGCGACAACATCGGGGCCAGCGTGCCAGACCACCTTACCACTCTCTTTTCTGACGGCAATGACTCCGGAGGTGGTACGCAGGCTCATCAGTACCAGTCCCTCGCGGGTAACGGACAGGCCATTGATCATCGGCCAATGACGACGATCGAAGATGTCATGTACGGGGAAATTTTCCGGTTCCAGATGTTCCCACGCTCGCCATTCCCATACGACATCACCGTGACGATTAACCTCCTTTACAACATCACTCTGAATGATTCCGTCCGGTGCATCGCGGCGAGGGTCCCCGCCGATGACCCGCTTTGCGATATCCGCCGGCAGAGGGGCTGCTGCGGTGTAGAGTAAATTCCCGTTTGGCAGCCATTGAGCATCGTGATGATGGAAAATGTCTTCATAATGCCAGACAACTTCATTATCTGGCGTCACTTCATAGAAGTCGCCTCCATGCCAGAGATCCCATGCCGGATAGAGGTTGGCTGATGTGCGATGGCTGCCGTTGTAGCCCAGGTTGCCGTTAGGCAGCAGTACCGCATCACGTCCGGCACGGACGGGAAGTTGCCACTGGTGTACAACTTCACCCTGTTCATCGATCAGATAAACAAGGCCTTCTGATGTCTGCGGGGCGAAAAGTGTATAGCCACCAAACCTTTTTTCTTTGTTTGCGAAAGTCAGCCCGACCGGACGGCGGCCCAAAGTGAATGTTGGATCCTGATGTTGTTGCACCACGTAACCTCCTGAACTGCGGAATTTACCGAAAAAAACCGTCATTAAAACGTTTTAATGAAACGATATTAGACAGGAGTGTGGAGTGGAGATCTACGGGAAAGCGCTGCCTGGTAATATGATATTGTTATGAAATAGAACAGAAAGGGATATCCGGGAATGTGCTATTTTGAGTGTAAATCTGATAAACCGGCAGGGATATGACTACTCAGGATAACAAACGCACCAGACTTATTGATGTTGCCCGCCACGCAGGTGTTTCGCCAGGGACCGTCTCGAATGCGTTAAATCAAACGCGTTTTGTCGATCCTGAAACCCGGCAACGAATTGATGACGCTATTCAGGCCCTGAACTACACACCAAATATTCGAGCCCGTCAGTTACGCACCGGAAGAACCAATACGATTGCACTTCTTTCTTCACTACCGCTCAGCATCGCCTCCGGCGCTTCAAAGCTCGGATTTATGATGGAAATCGCGCTGACGGCATCAATTATGGCGCTGGAAAACCGCCATGCCTTGATTCTGGTGCCTCCGGGGAAGAATCCACTGGACACGGTCACCTTTGACGCAGCTATTCTGCTCGAACCTTCCGAAAATGATCCGCAGTTACGCGCTCTGCAAAATGCGGGGATCCCCTGCGTGACTATTGGCCGGACCCCGGGCACGAACAAGCCGGTGCCCTGGGTTGAGCTGCACTCTGAGGTGACGGCTAATCTGCTGCTGAGGCACTTACAAAAAGAAGGATGCGGGCACTGCGCACTGTTTGTCAGTAACAGGCAGCGCACCTCTTCGCTGGAGACCGAAGCGGCGTATCGTCTGTGGTGCAACGGGCGGCAGACTCCGGTGATATATTACCTGGATGAGGAGAAAGGTGAGGCTGCCGGTTATCATGCCGCCCGTCAGCTACTGCTGGAGGCTCCACAGGTGAATGGATTACTGGTTTTGGTTGATACCTTTGCCAGCGGCGCGGTACGAGCCTTTCATGAAACGGGCACTAAAATCCCGCAACAGATGAGAGTCGCTACCCGGTATGATGGTATTCGTGCCAGGGAATCAAAGCCGCCTTTGACAGCAGTGAATATGCATCTGGATGAGGTTGCCCGGCAGGCGACTATGTTACTGTTCGACGTACTGGCAGGTCGCCCTATGGCTGGCTGCGACGGACCGATTCCCGAGCTGGTGGTCAGGGCCTCAAGTAAAATCCTTTAATGTGCGATGCATTTTACAGGTGAGGGAGTCAGAGGTCTGTGCGCAAGGTTCAGGCTGCCGCCCTGTCTGTATCCGGAAGAGGGGATTCACCGGCACTGCAATCCCCCTCAGCCAGAAACTCCCTACGCGGATGCTACCCCCGGGAGAACAAAACAACACAACACCTCCGGAAATAAGAAGTCAGTGTGAGTTGCTTTAAGGATATCCGGATATTACCTTTTACTGGCTTACTGGCTTACTGGCTTACTGGCTTACTGGCTTACTGGCTTACTGGCTTACCGGGGGACGACTCGTTGAAGAACGACGCGCAAGTGTCCCGGGGCCAGCCCGGGCAGAAATGCGATGGTCACAATCTTTTCCGGACGGGGTTCCCCTTAGGGTATCCGCTTCGGGCCAATGAACCCTCCCGGAAAAAAACAACAACTATCCTCGTACTGTCGCCGGATGTAACAACGCTATACCCGCTGGCAGAGGGAATATGCTACTCATATTTTCCCTCCTGCCGTCGTCATTTTTGTACGGTCCGCAGGGTAGCCGGTTTTATATCTGCCGGGACCTCTTTTCCGGAAAGATCATCTTTAAAGAAAATCCGGAAAAGCACGACAACGATGCCCGCGATAATCGCTGAGAATAGCCAGAAGTTTTCCCATTGCGGTAATGACTGTGGTCCTTGCTCTGTTACCGTATTATTGAATACCTGTCCGCAGAGGGTAGAAGCGAACAGCAGTCCTGCACCGTTGGAGACGATGAAACGCAGGCTTTGTGCCTGGGCTTTTATCTCTGGCGGGGCTTTTCGGTCCACATAGATGTCGCCGACGGTAAAGAAAAAGTCCCAGCAAAAACCCTGCAGCATCAGGCCAATCATAATGAACATCATATTGGCGTCCAGCGCAGCTTGCGAAAATAACAATGAGCGGATTACCCAGCAGATCGCACCCAACAGCAGCGTCAGTTTGAAACCCGCTTTCAGCAGGAAGAATGACAGCAGGAACATAAAGATGACTTCGCAGGCAACCCCCGCCTGCATCATCGATGCCGCGTTATCAAACCCCAGGGCTTTCAGGAAAACCGGAATATAGGCGGAATAGGCGGTTTTCGGGATCATTAATACAAAGATGGTCAGCATCAGAATCGAGAAATTTCGATCCCGGAACAGCGACAGTGCATCCAGGCATAATAAATCACGCAGGCTGAAGGTCTGCCCTTTAGCCTTCGGCGGGGTATCCGGCAGGGCAAAGCAGTAAAGACCCAGCGCAACTGCGGAGGCGGAGGCGATATACCACGTCACGGTATCACCCGAGTAGCCCATCTGACCGATGATAAAACCAATCACCATAAAACCGAACGTACCGAAGACACGAATGAGCGGAAAATATTTCACGCCGTTAATGTGGCTGAAACTGATACTGTTAGCCAGCGCCGTCGTAGGATAGAACAGTAAGCCGACAAAGAAGATCATTATCAGTGTCATGGTGGTATTATGCGCTTCGATAAACTGTGGCACGCACAGGATTACCGCGGCATTAATCAGGTGAAGGATAGCCATCACCTTTTGTGAAGCGAAGAAGCGATCGGCAACCATACCGATAAACAGTGGTGACAGGAGGGTGGCGAGCCCGAGTAAAGCATAAGCAGTGCCAATGCTCGTCGCCATGCCATAGGTACTTAGCACCAGACCCATGGTCATATTCCAGGCACCCTGCATGAAGTATTGCACAAACATCATTACCAGAAGACGAGGTGTTTTATTCAAATCCATTTGATTAACCCTGTTAGAAATTAATGGTCAGGCCGTCACAGGCGACGGTAATATTCTTATCGAGACACGCCGCCACAAGCTCTTCGTGAAGCAGTTTTCCTGAATGTGAGATATGCGATACCAGAATCCTGCTGCCGGCATGCAAACAGGCTATCGCACGTAGTTTTTCCCTGGCAGCAAAGACAGTCTCCAGGCTCATATGGTTATCGGTGCGGCTTTCGCCGTTATATCCATACGTACATTCCAGTACGGCCAGATCGATTTTTTTTCCTTCAAGCCATTGCCAGGTGAGTTCAGGAAACCACCCGGAATCATGGCCATAGAAGAGTGCTTTTCCTTCTTTTTCAATGAACCAGGTATAGCAAAGTTCCCATTTTGCGTGGTTTGCTAATAACGGAGTGATCCGGTAACCATGGGTTTCTGCAGTGACAAAAGGGACAAGACAGTGGAAGCCGAATCGCTCATGGCTATAACCGGGCAATACTTCAGCAGCGCCATTGATGGCACGATCATTACCGTAGATATGCAACGGGTGATCTATCTCAAACCCGTACCCTTCCATGCGACTGAAGAGTTCTCCGACATTAAAGTGGTCGGGATGGGTATGAGTGAAAAGCAGCGAGTGTATCTGTGTCGCATCTAAGCCATCTCTGAGCAGTTGCTGGCTGAATTCGGGGGCAACATCGATCAGCAGTTGATCGTCAATGATAACGGATGAATGCGTCCGTAGATCCTTACCTTTAAGGATGCGGGCTTGCTGGCAGTGTGCACAGCGGCAGAATGGATTTGGGATCCCTTCAGAAGCCGCTGTCCCCAGAAAATGAATTTTCATTGCTTACTCTCCTTTTTCCCTGAACGTTGCTGGTGTCCTTTCTTTGCTTCCGGATGCAATAAAAATAAATAAGAACGTATCAATTATGCTCTGTGGCACGGTTTAGACAATGACCTTTAGCGCTGAAGGTGATCCTCTTCAAGAAATAAAGTATCAGCCATGATAAAAACTCTTTATCGATATCCGCAGACTGTTTTTTCAGTTATCTTTTTTTATAACCATCAACGAATAGTCAGGAAGAACACAGTAAGACATGAGGTGGATAGTTTAGGAATATAATTTTTCAGTCTATCCTTATTTTTTAGCCATCAATTTATTTTACCTTTATCTGTATATGGAAAGTTTTTTACTAAAATATAGCTATGACTACCATTATTATGAACTGCAATCATTTCCACAAGGCACAGGGATAGCCAGGGCTAACAACCAGAAAATATGCAGGCACTCAAGGTGAGTAAAACAAGATATTTCATTTTCCAATCGATTTTTATATCAGTTCGTCATCGGGTAGTTTCGATATTGGTCATAAATGATTTTAAATCAGACTGATTGTATCTCTTGAGTAAAAACCAGCTATGCAAAAAACAGAGCGGATTGAGGCTGGAGTTATGAATATCCTCGACATTAAGTCCAGGGTGGTCGTCGACTTTGCAGTGTAACGCTGCGCGGAAATAGTTATTATCAACCTGTATCGATTTAATTTAGTATTTTCAGGGTATTGTGACGCGTAATTTCCATCTTTCTGATTTAATCCTGGTGTCTATTGAAGTTTTGAAGTTTAGTTTCCAGGAGAAAATTTCTTACTGTTTTTTCATCTTTTTCCATTGTTCTATGACGGGTACAAGTCGTAGAGAGTAGGTGACATTATACTGTCTCTTTATTGACTGAGTGGTTCTAATCATAATCGAATCTCACTCTCTTACCGTTTTTATTTACCCGATATATTCCTCCATCGACCCAAAAAGAGAGTCCTGTATTTCTCCCATTCATTACAAACATAAGGGAATTTTTATTAATGCAATTGAGTGGTGGTTTCATATCATCAAAACAGAGCCGATCATAACCATCAGTTTCTACGTATCCATCGCCAAAATCCCAAAAACTGACCGTAGAATTACCTTCTGAGTCTGGTTCAGGAATATCATATTTTTCTTTAAGAATACCCTTGTTTTCCAGCCACCAGTCGATTTTACCTTTATCAGTTAAAGGAAAGTTATTAACTAAAACATCACTATAATGACGTTCCTGATGAACGGCGACAATCTTTACCGGGTGCTGTGATAGCCAAATCAGGTAACTGAACAGTGCACAGCCAGAAAATAAAAATAATCCATAGAGTTTTTTTTTATGTTTCATCGCGTCCACCGGAGATTCGGATAATGGCATCCATATTTGTCATGAAAGGCTTACATCCAAACTGATTGTACCGCTGCAGAACAAACCAGATACGGAAAAATTCAACTGGATAAATTTTTCATTAAGGATATCATTATTATCCATACCAAAATGATCCTGTACCTTATAATGCACCACTGCCTGGTAACGATCATTATCAATATTCACAATATTTAACCCGAAGTAGTCTTGTTGCTGACGTTTTCTCCTCCCTTGGGATAATCTCAGTAATTCTAATAATCCCACCCGCATGATGTAAGCAGGAGGGGAGTTTATCCCGGTCACTTTACATCAAATTTAATCTCTAACTTAGCTATGTCACCGTTCTTCTTCCTTTGATATTTACCATCGTACACGGTGAAAACCGTCCCCAAATTAATGCTATTGCTGACAGAGAAAACAGCATCCTTGTCTATGCAATTCAGTGGGGGGGACATATCCTCAAAGCATAACCTGTCATAACCATCCGTTTCTTTATAGCCGTCACCGAATAGCCAGAAAATTACAGTAAAATTACCAGAGGTGGATGGTTTTGGAATATTATATTTGTTTTTTAGTTCATCCTTATTTTTTATCCACCAATTTATTTTACCTTTATCTGTATATGGAAAGTTGTTTACTAAAATATAGCTATGATTACCATTATCATGAACTGCAATAATTTCCACAGGGCGCAGGGATAGCCAAAGCCAATAACCGGTTAATATGCAGATAATTAATATGATTAAAGTAAGGTGTTTTCTGTTTTTTAGAATCAATTTCGGACTCCGGTTATTTCTATGGTGGTATCCATATTGGTCATAAAAGGTTTGAAATTGAACTTATCGTATCGCTGGAGGACAAACCAGATACGAAAAAAACGGAACTGGTTAAACCTGAATTTTGAAATGTCGTTAACATCAAGTCCAAAGTGATCCTGGACTTTGTAATGCAGGACTGCCCGGTAATGGTTATTATCAACCTGTAAATTTTTATAGTAATTTCTGTTGCCCAGGTGTCATGAACAGTTATACCCATGCCGTTAAAGTTATCCTGGAAGCGATCGAATTTCGGGAGTTTTCCTTCGAGAATAGCTTTTTGAAATTCATTTTTACCTGTTACCGGATAAATACCGGTTTGCCAGTTAATATTTTCATTTAATGCGTATTTTATTTTTGATAACGTACTATTCTCAGTTTCGTCATTGACAATATGTGCTTTCAAAGCATTATCCAGATGTATGCTGCTGAACGGTTTTCCGTTGCCGTTCTGCATATGGGTGATCATCCTTTTGATCAGATGCTTGTAGGGACCATACACTGAGAACAGGCGTGATAAATCACGCAATTCATCAAACAAAATATTGGCACATTGCGGGCGGGAAATTTTTTCCCCCTCTCCCCGGGAACCATAGAACATCGATTGCGGTTGAGTAAAAGGAGTGACTTTCGTCAGGGTATAAGGATTGGCACGGGTGGAAATATCAACCAGCCCGTAATTGGATTTCAACTGTTCTGCGGTCAAGTCGCCGCAGCGCATATCTTTTGCGCTATAGTCGTCCATCCGGTTTTGAGTTTTAAAAAGGGTGCAGGGGAACTGTAGTGCAGTCATTGATACACACTCCTTGTGTCAGTATCCGTTATACTTACTCTACGTTCAGAATACGCGACTCACTAGCATAAAGGGAACCTGATACAGAGAGTTCTGGCAATATTTGTGGGCTCTCGCACAAAATTATAGGGGTGTGGTTTTCCTGACATCGTTCCTGGATATATGGATATCTTTGAAAGTGAATAGTTTTTTTGCAGGGGGACTGACAGGAGGTCGGATGATTTTATTACTGTCAACACGCGAGGAAGAATGGCTCTATTCGTCTTTGATTTTTATTATTTTCCCATCTGTTCTTAGACGATACTCGCCATCATCTACTGTAAATATAATACCTCTGTTTTTGCTGGATCTGATTGAAAATACTCTATTCTTCTCAATACAGTTTACAGGTGGTTTCATATCGTCAAAGCAAAGCCTGTCATATTTACCTAAGTCTTTATAACCTTCTCCAAATAACCAGAAAGTCAGATAGAAATGACCATTGTTATCAGGTTTTGGAATGTCATATTGGTTATTTAACCTATCTTTATTTTTTAACCACCAGTTAATTTTTGATTTATCAGTCGGCGGGAAACTAGTGACCAGAACATCACTGAAACCACTACTTCTGTGATGAATGGCTATGATCTCCATGGGACGTAGAGACAACCAAAGCCCGTAGCTAAGTAGCATGCAGCACGCCAGAAAGAGCGGAAGAATAGTTTTGTTGTTTTTCACTCTCATTTGCGAATTCCTGAAATTTCCACGGTAGTTTCCATATTGGTCATGAACGGCTTAAAGCCAAACTGATTGCACCGCTGCAGAACAAACCAGATACGGAAGAAATGGAACTGGCTAAATTGACTCGCGCCGACTAATCGGAGGCGACTTTTATAATGTCACCATTCCGGGCTAAGCGATAATTATCACCATCATATACAGTAAAAACAGTACCTCTATTTTTACTATGAGTCACAGTAAATACAGCATCTTTTTCAATACAGTTTTTTTTGGTTTTCATATCATTGAAACAAAATCTGTCATATTTCCCCTCCTCTTTATAACCATCACCAAACAACCAGACGGTAACCGAAAAAGAACCATCCTCCGCAGGATTAGGAACATTATATTTTTCTTTAAAAGTAGCTTTGTTTTCCATCCACCAATTTATTTTACCCTTATCTGTAATTGGAGGGTTTTGAACCAAAATAGCACTAAAATTATTCCCTCTATGATGAACAGCAATAATCTCTACAGGACGCAGCGACAGCCAAATCCAGTATCCCGGAAGCATACAGCCAGCCAGAAAGAACAGCGCAATGGCTTTCTTTTTTTTCATTTTCATTTACGGGTTCCGATGATTTCTATGGTGGCTTCCATATTGGTCATAAATGGCCTGAAACCAAACTGATTATAACGCTGGAGTACAAACCAGATACGGAAAAATCGGAAATGGTTAAACTTAAACGTTGAAATATCATCAACATCAAGGCCAAAGTGATCCTGGACTTTGTAATGCACCACAGCCCGGTAACGATCATTATCAATCCGGAGTAATTGAATCGTAATATGCGTTGCCCAGATATCATGGACGGTAATCCCCATACCGTTGAAATTATCCTGGAAGCGGTCAAACTTAGGGAGTTTGCCTTCGGAAATTGCTTCTTTTAGCCAGTGCGTTTCTTTTAATGGGTAACATTTTTCTTCCCAGTTAATTTTGTCATTTAAAGTCTCCCTCAGTCTCCAGCGAGTACTATTTTTTGTATTATCCCTGATAATATGTTCTCTCAACGCCCTGTCCAACGCGATATCACGAAAGGGGGTGCCGTTACCGTTTTGCATATGGGTGATCATTTTTTCGATCAGATATTTGTACGGACCATAAACTGAGAACAGGCGTGATAAATCACGGAATTCATCAAACAAAATATTGGCACATTGCTGGCGGGAAATCTTTTCACCCTCTCCCCGGGAGCCATAGAACATCGACTGTGGCTGAGTAAAAGGAGTGACTTTTGTCAGGGTATAAGGATTGGCTCGGGTGGAAATATCAACCAGCCCATAATAGGATTTCAACTGTTCTTCTGTTAAATCACCGCATCGCATATCCTGAGCGCCGTAATCGTCCATCCATTTTTTGGTTTTAAACAGTATGCAGGGGAACTGTAGTGCAGTCATTGATACACACTCCTTGTGTCAGTATCCGTTATGCTCACTTCAGGTTCAGAATACGCGACGTAATAGCAAAAAGGGAACCTGATACAGTGACTATTAGTAATATTTGCAAGCTATCGCACAAAATTATAATAATATGGTTTTTCTGATGCAGGTATACAGTGGTATAAATATCAGGAAGATTTAATGGTAGTCTCTGCGAGGGGAAAGGGGTGCTAATCGGCCACTACTTTTACTATCTTTCCATTTTTCACCATACGATATATTTCATCATTAGTAGTAAAAGAAATCCCCATGTTTTTACTGTCGCTGACAGAGAAAATTCTGTTTTTTTCTATACAATTTTCAGGTGCTTTTATATCTTCAAAGCAGCGCCTGTCATACTTGCCTTCTTCTTTGTAACCATCACCAAAGTCCCAAAAAACCATGGAGAAAAATCCATCGCTTGCAGTTTTTGGAATATTATATTTTTCTTTCAACATATCTTTATTTTTTTGCCACCATCTTATTTTTCCCCGGTCAGTAAAAGGAAAATTTCTTACAAGCACAGAGCTAAACTCTCTATCCTCATGAACCGCGACAATTTCAACCGAACGTGCCGACAACCAAAAGACTACGCCCGGCAGGATGGAACCCATCAATAACAATGTATAAAGTGTTTTTTTAATGTTTGCCTGCACCACGGCCCCCGGTAATCCTGACAGTGGCTTCCATATTGGTCATGAAAGGCTTGAATCCAAACTGATTGTACCGCTGGAGAACAAACCAGATACGGAAAAAATTGAACTGGCTAAATGTTTTGTTAAGGATATCATCACTATCCAGACCAAAATGATCCTGTACCTTATAATGCACCACTGCCTGGTAACGATCATTCTCAATATGCAGTGATTTTAAGGTGATATGCGTTACCCAGGTATCATGAACCGTAATCCCCATGCCATTAAAATTATCCTGAAAACGGTTAAATTTAGGTAGTTTTCCATCCAGAATAACTTTTCTTAACCGGTCTTTGTCACTTGCCGGAAGGTGTTTATTTTCCCAATCGATATAGGTATTAAATGCTTCCTGCAATAACTGACGTGTACTATTTGTTGTCTTATCCTGAATAACATGCTTCTTCAATGCCCTGTCCAGCGACGGATCACGGAAGGGGACTCCGTTACCGTTTTGCATGTGGGTGATCATTTTTTCGATCAGATATCTGTACGGACCATACACTGAGAACAGGTGTGATAAATCACGGAATTCATCAAACAAAATATTAGCACATTGCTGGCTGCTGATCTTTTCCCCCTGGCCACGCAGGTTGCAACAGAATATGGACCGGGGCCGATCCATTGAGGAACGCCGCGTAAGCGTCCAGGGATCAACCCGGTCAGAAATGTAATCCAGCCGATACAGGGACTTTAACTGTTCTTCGGTCAAGTCGCCGCAGCGCATATCACTCGCGGCGTAGTCATCCATCCATTTTTGGGTTTTAAAAAAGGTACAGGGGAACTGTAGTGCAGCCATTGATACACACTCCTTATGTCAGTATCCGTTATGCTCACCTTAAGTTCAGAATACGTGACTCACTAGCAAAAAGGGAACCTGATACAGAGATTCTTAGTAAGATTTGCAGGCTATCGCACAAAATTATAGGGGTGTTGTTTTCCTGATATCGAGCCTGTAGATATGGATATCTCTGCAAGTGAATAGTTCTTTTTGCAGTGATGCCGACACTATGAGGTGCCAGGCATGGTGCCTGAAGGCCCGGATTTAATGAGTTTGCTTCAGACTTAGCATGACAAAATACAGATACAAAAAAGCCCGCAGGGTTTGCGCCTTGCGGGCTCTTAGGACTTCATCGGATGATTCTGGTATCACCGATGAAGAATTTGGGCTGGCGGAATCTGAGTAAATACTTCAACTTATTGTTTTAATAAGTTTTTATTTAATTCAGTTTGCTTCCGTGTATCTAAACGTGTACCAATTATTTTTTCTTATCAGGAAATTTACTCCCTGAAACCTCATTTCTCTGACGAGATCTGACGTACTGTCATCAGGAATTCATGAGCAGTGGTTTCCCAAAGTTCAGGCGAAAAATCAAACCCGTATCGTTTCCTGAACTCCTCTTCGACACCGTCACCATAGGCGGAGATAAAATCATCAACTTCTTCGACGAGATCTTTGAGCATCCAGTCTGGTGCTGACTTTTTGAACAGCCGTACTATGCCTTCAATCGTATCCTCGCCATCATTGATGATGTCGGCGTCCTGGTTGAAATAACCGAAAATCAGTTGGTCAAGAAAGTGGAAGTTTTGCATTTTGTACCTATAGAGCCGGGAACGCTGTGAGAATGTAATAGGGTTTGCCGTTATATCGCTGAAACTCAATAACAATTCTCATATTTGTCATGGCTATCCGCTGGTTACTCCCGCGCTGGAAACCATAGCCAATCGCTTTGCCAAATGCATAGCGAATAGTCAGCCTAGCTCCCTGCCTGCCTCCGCCAAGAACGGATTTTATAACGCCCCGGTTAGCAAAGAGCGCTCTTGATATGGTTTCTTCTGCAATACGCACGTTGGTAAAGGTGGTGGAATACTGCAAACGTTTATTCGCTTCAAAGCGGGCTAATAGTTCTGCATCGCTTTTGCCAACATGTGTGGAAAGCGTATGCCCGCCGGGTTTAAAACCCGTCATTGACTCATGCTCACTGAGTTTGATGCGGCCAGCCCTTACTGCTGCTACCCGGCTTGCGCCGATGCCAAGTGCAAATCCTAATGGAACAGCGATATCGACAGTCAGGCCGATTTTCATCGCCGTATCGTCATCTGCTCCAAAGGATTTGGCAATTGCTGTTGCTGCCTCGTAAGTTGCCGTACGCGTGTCTCTGCCCACAATTAGCTGATTAGCAGCAGCATGAATGCTGTCGAGACTATGCGCACCGACTACAACACATCCTGCTTTTGTTAATCCGGTAGGTTCAGGTGCGATACACAGAGCGGTGGCACCTGCCAGCTCAAGTGAACCCATGATAAGCCCCAGCCCTCCGGAAAGGCGGTTACTCATCGTTTCTGCCTCTGTGACTGTCTTATCAGAGAGCGCGGCAGCAAGCTGAACAGGGGACATCGCTATCTTTATGCCATCATCCATAATGAAACCTCATGTGTTTAAAATACGAACAGGTCGATTCTAACCTCTTTTCTGACATGACCAATCATTTCAGAGCCAGAAATGATTTTAGTAAAAAGTGTTCATACTGTTCACTTTCACTTTTAATCATTTTAAATCATATGGTTAGATGGTGAAATGTTAAGGTCTGCATGTACACGGGTGTGCACATGAAGTGATCACTCAGGTTCAAAGTAAAAAACCGGCCTAAGTCGGTTCGTTTACCTGGTTGAGTCTGAATATGTATTCCGTCCGGCTTCGGGTAGCTCTCTATTTTGTGGATATTTTCCCTCAGAGCAACAAGTCATTTTATAGTGCTTCACCACACAACAGAACGATTTTTATACAGCGGCAAACGTTGGACGTTTTTTGGTAAATGTTGGCAAACCGGTGGTCGATCCCTGATTACTTTTATATATTTTCAATTTTTAATCGAAATAAAGTCTAAGTAAGCAGGCCGGTCAAAATCCAAAAGGTTAATAGTAGTGAACAGTCGGTGAACAGTTACACCCTCAACTGTTCACCATTTATCTGATTGTATTGCTTGTCTTTTTCTTCTCAGCGAACAGTAGTGAATAGTTATAAGTAAAAAAAAAACAGTGAGTAAGGTTACCTGAGACCTTTCTCTGGCCAGCCGGGCTTTCAGATCTGTTTGTGCCATTTTTGCCACAACGGTATTGAATCGTGTTGTTGTGTCTGGCACGGCAGAATCTCCTCAGATTGAAACGAAGAGGGGACCCGACATGACTCAGACCACTGTTATACCCGACTACCTTAAACCCGCAATGGAACGTCTTGAGAATGCCCGGTCTCAATCTGGCGTTGTTCTGACGCTTGTTCCTGTTGCTGTTGTGGATCCATGCTTTGTGCTAGCGTGGTTAAGTGCTGGTCGCGTATCTGACGAGCTGCTGCGAGTGTAAGGGCAGGGTATGAACCGAGACTTAAACTTGTGCGGCTGCAGCTTCCCGGTCGTTGATTACGGAAGCGCCAGAGTTTTTTACCGGAGGTTTTGATGAGTAAGAACAGGCCATCACCATCATGTAGGGTGAAGTCTTTTTCGCGTGGTTTCGCTTTGAGGATTTCGTTGTTAGTCAGAGGCCGGGTAACACGCGCCATGTGAGGATTCCTTCCATAATTGGTACACGTTTATGGGCCACAGTATAGCGTGTACCTAAACGTATACCGATTATCATCGGATTTAGCCGGATGTACCCGGACAACGACAGACACAAAAAAGCCCGCAGGGCTTACGCCTTGCGGGCTCTTAGGACTTCATCGGATGATTCTGGTATCACCGATGGAGAATTTGGTGGAGCTGGCGGGAGTTGAACCCGCGTCCGAAATTACTACACCTTCGGCACTACATGCTTAGTCCAATCTTTACATTCGCTTGTCAGCTGCGGATGGACACGCCACTAACAAACTAGCCTGATTAAGTTTAATGCTTCAACCCCAGGCAGGGTATCCACACGATCTCTTTTGGGTTTGACCTCTCTTGATCCCCGTCCTAAGAGCGGAGGCTAGGGAGAGAGGGCTCTGAGCAGGTTATTAAGCTGCTAGTGCGTAGTTTTCGTCGTTTGCGACTATTTTTTTGCGGCTTTTTACGAGGCCAACCGCCCCTCGGCATGCTCCTTGGGCTTCGCAAATCCCGTCGAATCCAGAATCAGCCCCAGGTACTGTCGGTTACTATATCAGGAAAAGCATCAGCTACACCAGTAGTTTAGCGATTTCCTTTTTTCATAATACGTGCTTTGTCGATTTTCCACTCACGCTCGCGGATGTCATCACGCTTGTCATGCTCTTTCTTACCTTTGGCGACACCAATCTTCAGTTTACACCAGGCATTTTTCCAGTACAGCGACAGGGCAACGATCGTGTAACCTTCACGATTCACCCGGCCGAAAATGGAATCCAGTTCACGCTGCTTCAGCAATAATTTACGGTTGCGGGTTGGGTCGCATACCACATGCGTCGAAGCCCCCAGCAAGGGCTGGAAGGTTGCACCAAACAGAAATGCTTCACCATCACGCAACAGAATGTAACTTTCGCTGATGTTCGCTTTGCCTGCGCGCAGTGACTTTACTTCCCATCCCTGCAACGACAATCCGGCCTCGAATTCTTCCTCGATGAAATATTCATGACGGGCGCGTTTGTTGAGGGCAATGGTTGCAGAACCGGGTTTGTTAGCTTTTTTCTTAGTCATAATATCGCTTATTTTACACCACTTATGCGCAGAAACCATCCCCTGTCACGGGGGAGTAAGTGACATATTCTAGCATGCCAGTAGCATGAAGACATTTTTGTTTAACTAATGAAACTGGTATGATCCAGGGGTTTTCTACTTAGCAGGAAGTGTTATGGCCCAGATTAGTCGTTCAGCGCTGGTCCCGTTCAGTGCTGAAAAAATGTACCAGCTTGTGAATGATGTCGATGCCTATCCGCAATTCTTACCAGGCTGTACCGGTAGCCGGATTATCGACAGTTCTGAAAACCAGATGACCGCTTCTGTCGATGTGTCTAAGGCGGGGATCAGTAAGACATTTACGACTCTCAATACGCTGACAAATAACCAGCGGATCCATATGCAACTGGTGGAAGGTCCGTTCCGTAAACTGAGCGGCGGCTGGCAGTTCTTTGCGCTGGGTGATGACGCCTGTAAGGTCGAGCTGAGTCTGGATTTCGAATTCACCAATATGCTGGTAGAAATGGCCTTTGGACGGGTTTTCAAAGAGCTTGCTAACAGTATGGTTCAGGCCTTCACGATACGAGCCAAAGAGGTTTACAGTGGCTGATATTCAGGTTGAGGTGGTTTATGCACTGCCTGAGAAACAATACCTGCGTACGGTCAGCGTGCCTGAAGGGAGTACGATTGAGCAGGCAGTTATCGCCTCAGGGTTACCGGAGCTGCGTAAAGATATTAATCTTGCCGAAAATAAAGTCGGCATATACAGCCGCGCCGCCAAACTGCAGGATGTCGTACAGGCCGGTGACAGGGTAGAGATCTACCGTCCTCTGCTGGCAGACCCGAAAGAACTCCGTCGTCAGAGAGCGGAACGCTCAGCAAAAAATAACCAGAAATGACCCGGCATCTGCCAGTGAAAGAATAAAAAAAAGCGCAGTGAATACTGCGCTTTTTTATTGTCACCCCTAAACCACCTCCTAGGGAGGTGGTGATTGATCCTGTAAGGCTATAGCCTGAAGAATGCCC
>NZ_JAERJR010000021.1 GCF_018257515.1 Tatumella sp. JGM118 | reverse complement strand
CGCTGCGCGGTACCTTCACTCACTCATTTGTCCTTGACGGACCGGTCATGATTCGCTCCTGCTCAGCATGACCTCTCGCCGCGTCCCTGCGGCTCGTCCTGGACGCATTCATTCGCTCAGCGGTGCGATGTCGCGGTAAGTCACCGGGTTGGTAGCACGGAGCAAACCGGAGGATTTTTTCTCAGGTTTGTGGGTAAGGAGTCTGGCTGTTGTTTTTTATTTCAGACAGGAAATATTCCGTTCGCTCAGCAGTGCGATGTCGCCCGACAAATGGTGCAAACATCCCTGGTAAAGCGGATTATGTTTTTTTTCAAAAGAGTAAACACAAATACAGGTGCCCGGATAGCAGGTTTCAGAGCGCTATCAACAGCGCAGGATGACTGGCAGTCAGCCCGGAGTAATAAATGAGGAAAGAACGAGGATCTGTGTCAGACGGAGGTATTAAGACCCGGGTCTTAAACTTTCTACAGGCGTAAAAAAACCCGCCGGAGCGGGTTTCTTCGAATATGGTCGGCGAGAGAGGATGATTCCCCTTCGGGCCGTTGCTACGCAACGTTGTCTCGCTTCGCTCGGCTCAAACCTCCTTCGGAGGTTCTCATCCTGTTAACTACAGGCGTAAAAAAACCCGCCGGAGCGGGTTTCTTCGAATATGGTCGGCGAGAGAGGATTCGAACCTCCGACCCACTGGTCCCAAACCAGTTGCGCTACCAAGCTGCGCTACTCGCCGATGGGGGCGAATATTACTGCTGGCCCCGGTCATCGTCAACCGCTTTTTCGTTACCGGCCATGCGTTTGACTAAAAAGCAACCGTCCGGCCGGTAAAATGACCGGTTCCCCTTTATCTGGCCTGCCCTGCACCGGCAGGCATCTGACACCAGTTATTCTTCGCGTTAATACCACCGTCGGGGGAGGTGTACCCCAGGCAACCTAGTATCGAATCATATAACTCCGTATGCCGGTGAATAACCCCGTCTTTTGCCTGCTGTTGCAGTTGAGCAAAACGTTGCCGGTTAGCTTCATCGGCCAGATATTTATCGGATGCCCACACCAGCAGAGGGACGCGAAATTGTTCCGGAGGTGCCATTTCACGTGGCGTCCCATGGAAATGAGTATTACTGCTGATAGATTCCCCGTGATCGGCCGCGTAAAAGACTATCGCTTTTTTGTCCCGTAACTGGTCCAGTACATTATCCAGCATGTAATCGACGTACAGCACAGAGTTATCATAAGCGTTAATCAGCTGATCTTTGGAACAGAAATCATCAACCCCGATACATTCCGGCGTAAACCGGGCAAAACTCCGTGGATACCGTTGAGAATAGAGGTAATGCGACCCTTTGGTATGAAGGATCACCAGATGCTTACCTCGCGGATGACGGTCCAGCGACTGCCGCAGTTTCGGGATCAGTAACATATCGTCGACCGGCTTCCCGTTATTCTGCGGTTCTGACCCTATCTGCTCACGAAACGCCATCGTGTCAACATTGGTCAGTCCGTAAAACCAGACCTCACTCTGCATGGCATATAAATCGGAACTGAAGCCCAACTCCTTCAGTACAGCAAACACATTCTGCTCTTTCAGCGTTCTGCCGGCATCATTTTCCGCGCCACCTTCACGGACAAACATACAACGTAAAGAGAGCTTGGTCGCGGTATCGCATGACTCCCCACGGAAAGCAACGAGGTTCTTCTCTTTCGACAATAAAGGCGTGGTGTCGCGCGAATACCCGAGGATCCCCATATGATCCCAGCGGGTCGTTTCACCAATCACAAACACGACATACGTATCGTCCAGACCCGCCGGCGGTACGTAAGTAAATTTACGGGCCGGGTCAAAGAGTTTTTTGCCGGTCATCTGCTCATCGAGTTTTGACCAGCCAAACAAACCGCTGGCAGTCAGCCAGTTCACAGGCAAATAAGAGTGAGCCACCATCCCGCCATAACTGGGTAAGTCGATGTTAGTGATGTGTTCACGGTTTTTATATTGTTTGTCCAGATACCGGAGGGGTAGCCACACCAGGGCAATACAGACCAGTAAACACATCACCGGTTGCAGGCGTTGCCCGCGCTGCGCCAGTTGTGCGCTCAGGCACCCGGCCAGCCGGCTGTACCAAATCAGAAACAACGGGAGCAGACTGCCGGCAATCAGCCAGAAATAGAAATAGTAACCGACGACCTCTTTTGAGAGATCGGTGTCCGTGGTCAGGACGGAGGCGACGATGCCGTAGCCGATAACGACGTTAAAGACCATCATATAATAGGCTGAAGCCACCGAGACCAGGACGATCAGCGAGGCACTCACCCTGAAAAACACTTTCCCGCCCAGCGATAACAGGCGAAAAATCACCACGCAAACCAGTACCGCAGCAACCACCTCTGTCACTGCGGAAATACCGGTCAGAAATTTAAAATTTTCTGTTAATCCCTGAAATCTTCGGGCAAAAACTGACCAGTTCAGAAAAAGACCGATATAAACTGCCAGGATCAGAGATAACTGCCCCTGGCTCAATTCTTTGATTTTATTCATTTAAAAAACCCGACCTCAATCACTATAAAATTGCTTACCTCCCTCAGAGTGCTGATCGCGCCAGGAGTTCGACATATTTTATAATATACAGTCACAGGCAGAATTTTCCTGAAAATAATAGAAAATTTAATTAATTAGCTTATTTAACGTTTAAACCTGTCAGCTGCGCTTGCAGAGGCCTTCCCGGGCATTCTATAGTCAGTAAGAGTATGATGATTTACAGGTGAACTATGCCCTATTCATTGGAAGAAAAAGCAAAGAGATTTGCCTGTCATGCCCACGCTCAGGCAAAACAACGACGCAAATACACCAATGCCCCCTATATTGTTCATCCGGGCGCGGTGGCTGACCTGGTCCGTACTGTGCGGGCGGATGAAACCATGCTGGCCGCAGCATGGTTACATGACACACTGGAAGATACACCGACCACGCGTCACCAGTTACAACAGCTGTTCGGTCACGAAGTCGCGCTGCTGGTCGATATGCTGACGAACCCGCCTTGCCGATCGCCGGACAGGGTGCAGCGTACCCAATCGTATCTGCAACATACCGCCAAAGCCTCTCCCCGGGCACAGACCATCAAAATTGCAGATATCATCGATAACACCCGGGATATCGTGGATAATGATCCTGAGTTTGCACCGGTCTATCTGGTTGAAAAACAGCTACAACTCAGGTTACTCCGTCACGGTGACCCCTTACTGTGGCAGCAGGCTGATCAACAGATACGGCAGGCGATCCTCCGGCTGAGTGCTCCCCCTTTCAATGTGCCCGCCCGGTGGTTTCGTCACCGTGCCAGTCAATACCTTTCCGCCCGGGCACCAGGGACACTGTCTGAGCAGGAAGAGCGAAGATAAAGAAAAAGCAGATAGCATGCTTTTTCTGCGATCTTCTCCGTTGGCGGGAGTGCTGCTTTGCACTATCCTTGTGGATCTCTCTGCTTGTAAATATACAAGCTGTCGAATAACAGGAGTCTGTTCCTTATGACGTCAGGTATTTTCCGTGTTACTAAGCAGGCCGGATTACTGCTTACAACATTGCTTATGGTTTTTCAGCTCAGTGGTTGCGGTGATAAAGAAGCCGAATCCCGCCAGGCCTTTAGTAATTTTCTGCAAAATACGGTGATGCGTAGTGGCACTCAGCTACCTACCCTGAGTGAGAGTCAGAAGAAAAGTTTCGGAAATTTTGCCGGTGATTACGCCATTCTTTACGGTTTTTCACAGCAACTGAACAGGGCGATTAATGACGGTATCCGTCCGGTCACCGATGAGCTCTCGGCTATCCGTGTTCCGGCAGATTATCAGTCACACCGGGATACGTTACGTCAGGCGGCGGGGGCATTAAATGTCGTCACCCAGCAGGTGCAGAATGCCCGAAATCTGGCCGACAGTAGCCGGACATCGATGAAATTACCCGCCGATCTGCAGAAAGTTTACGATGCGGCCTATGCCAAAGTCGTTACTCAGCCGGCGGAAAACGTCCTGCCTCTGCTGCCACAATTACAGACGCTGGCTCAGACGGTGGTGAACACCGGAGACTTCCTGCAGGCACAGAACAACAACGTCAGTTTTGCCGGTAACAGTGTTCAGTTTTCGTCTCAGGATCAGGTGAAGCAGTATAATGCGCTGATGAGCCAAATCACCGGGGCGGCTCCGGTACTGAACCAGCTGCAACCTCTTCTCAGCAATAATCAGTAATTCTGCCGGACGTCAGAAGTGGCGAAACTGACTTCTGGCGTCTGATATCCCGGACGTTCTGTCCTCCCGTTTCAACATCCTGCCCGCGATGCACTATCGGATTCGCCCGGAGGACCGACGGAGGCCGGCCAGGCATCCCCTTCCGTCCGCATATCGTGACCAGACCACCACTTTCAGTCCGGTTTGGCTGTGAGTCAGGACTCTCTCCGTTTATCACCGTTAGACTCTCAGTCAGACCGTCGTGGTCAGGTGCTCTGTTTGCTCTGGCGCAAGGCCGCACAGGTTTATCTGCGGCGGAAACGGCCGTATCAGGAGAGCCTTTCGCGGCCGGCAATATCGCCCCGAAAGCACCCGGCGGCCGGGGTCATCCTTATCGCACACGGCGATATTTACCCGGATAAAGAATATTCGCAGAATCCTGCATATCATTACTGTCATCAGATATTTTCGTGTATCCTTGCCCGCTGTACAGAAGGAGTCAATGATGAAAGAACCTGAAAAAGCCGAGATTAAGCGTCTGAGCGATCAGCTGGATGCCGTGAATCACAAATCCCAGCCATTACTCGAAGCGGGTGATATGGAGAAACTGGGAGAACTCCAGAAAGAAAAACAAAAACTGGAAGAAGAAATCGCCCGTTTGCGTAACGTTCGCGTGAAAAAGCTCAGTTCTGAAGCACAGAAGCTACAGAAACTCACCTTCAGCCGCGCCATTACTAAAAAAGAACAGGCGAATCTGGGGGCTCTGAAGAAATCAGTCCGTGGTATTGTCATTGTCCATCCGATGACGGCTCTGGGTCGTGAGATGGGTCTGACAGAAGTGACCGGCTTTGCCAAAAGCGCGTTCTGACCGGCCACTGCCACTCATCAAAGAGGGGCGGTAATTCCCAGCGCGTCCATAAATTGCTGTTCAAGTGCCTCCAGCAACTGATAGCGACGCCGGTATTCTGCCCTTTTCTTACTGGCAACCTCCTCCAGTGGCTTGCGTATCACCTTCATGGGTAACGTGTAGAGCCCCCCACTCTCCCGCACTCCTCCCAGACTTTCCCAGAAACTGCTGTAGCTGGAAAAAAATTTATCCTGCTTGCTGCGGCGATAACGCAGGCTTCGGAATACATGGCTATGTTCGCTGACGGCCATAATCGCGGATACACCACAGGCAGCGGCCAGCAGTGAAACAGCCTCGATCAGTAAACGTTTAGGGAAGATACCGCAGGCATCCCGGGTCGCCTGGCGAACCCGTTCTGCCGCACCTTCCCCCGGCGGTCCCTGTAATCCGCCGATAAAGAGTACCGGATGTTCCCCGTGGGAGATCAGTGAAAAAGTGACCATCGCTACGATCTGCTGCTGATAGTGCAGACAGAGCATCACCTCACCTTCGCGGTCAAACTGTGCGGGACCACAGTTCAGCATAAAGTGGTGACCCTTATCCGTCGTCCATTCAAGTAACGGGCGGGCTGTTCGTTGCAGCAGGAAGTTTTGCAGGCAGGGGTTTTCCAGAGAACACAATAATTCATAGTGACTCACGATCGCGGCCGCGCGGTGCCGGACATCCAGACCCGCCTGCAGATAAGGACGGTGGATCTTTGCCGGCAGCAGTCCCTGACGTTCCAGTAACTCAGGGAAACTGTCAAAGCCGGTCAGGGCACGCAGATAACGATAACTGACAACGGGATAACAACCGCAGCGCAGCAAAAACTTCAGGCAGAAGGATTGGCTTCTCCATGCCCGGTCCGGTTGGTATTTGCCGTTAATTACCGACCAGAGTAATGAAACATTCGATTTTTTTAGTGATTCGGTAACGAGGATTGACATAGGGGTGCCTGAAGTTCAGAAATCTCCGCGGAAGACTAGCTGACAGAGGCTCAACGATGTTGCAATCGACCGGAAGACGATCGGCGAGAATGGCAGAAATGAAGAATGTGTTGAGAAGCGGTTTAACTTGCGGGCTGAAATCAGCAAAAACTACCGGCAGTGAAGACTGCCGGCAGATAGCGGGCCGCTGATGCGGCCATCACTCATTAACAGGATTATTTTGCAGAAGCAAAACGGGCCGCAGCCTCGTCCCAGTTAACCACGTTCCAGAACGCTTTGATGTAGTCAGGGCGTTTATTCTGGAACTTCAGGTAATAAGCGTGCTCCCAGACATCCAGACCCAGGATTGGGAAACCGGAAGTGCCGGAAACCGCTTCACCCATCAGCGGGCTATCCTGGTTCGCAGTAGAGACGACCGCCAGCTTATCACCCTGTTTTACCAGCCATGCCCAGCCGGAACCAAAACGGGTCGCTGCGGCTTTCTCAAATTCAGCCTGGAAGTTTTCAACGCTACCGAAATCTTTCTCGATGGCCGCTTTCAGTTCGCCCTGCAGAGTCGTTCCGGTTTTCAGACCTTTCCAGAACAGGCTATGGTTAGCGTGGCCGCCGGCATTGTTACGCAGTGCGGTTTTCTTATCTGCCGGCACCTTGTCCAGTTGAGTGATCAGTTCTTCAACCGGCAGTGAGGCAAATTCGGTGCCTTCCAGCGCTGCATTGGCGTTGTTGACGTAAGCCTGGTGATGTTTAGTGTGATGGATTTCCATCGTTTCCTTATCGAAATGCGGCTCAAGCGCATCATAAGCGTAAGGCAGGGATGGCAGTGAATAACTCATGTTCAACCTCTCCATTCTAATGTAAGGACAGCACACCCGGGAGGATGCACTGCATAAGCACTGGCTTCCATTATAGTTAAATAATTGATCGGGAAAAGGAGAATCACGCCTCACCCGCAAGTAACGGATTGTTTTCAGTGCAAAAAAAACTGCCGAAACCTGACGATTTCAGCAGTTTTTGATAACAATCACGGATTTCAGTGCCCCAGAGCGGTCAGTGATTTGTCCAGCGCACCTACCAGCCAGTCAATGTCAGCCACCTGGAAAGCCAACGGCGGACGCAGTTTCAGCACATTCCCGTACGGTCCGGCGACCGAGGTCAGCACACGGTGTTCACGTAACTGTTCGATCAGATTCAGTGCCAGTGCTTTATCCGGAGTTTTACTTTCGCGGTCTTTCACCAGTTCAAAACCGATAAATAACCCGGCACCACGAATATCGCCGATGCATTCGTGTCTGTCCATTAGCTTACGCAATTCAGCCAGCAACTGTGCCCCGACGACACGACTATGTTCCTGTAACTTTTCTTCCTCAATCACCTGCAACACAGCCTGTGCTGCGGCCATCGCCACCGGATTTCCTCCGAAGGTATTAAAGTAAGGAATATCATCACTGAACGTCGCCAGCACTTCACTCCTGGCCAGTAAACCGGAGACCGGAATACCGTTCCCCATCGGTTTACCGGTCGTGATGATATCCGGCACCACATCATGACGACCGAAGCCCCAGAAACTGTCACCGGTTCTGGCGAAGCCAGGCTGAACCTCATCCGCAATAAAGATACCGCCGTTACGATGTACGACATCCACCGCCTGTTGTAAAAATCCACGCGGGTTAGGTAATACGCCATCCGAGGAGAAGATAGAATCGGCCAGGAAACCGGCAAATTTGATACCGTGCGCCGCCATGTCATCGATCTGACGCTGAATTTCGGCGGCAAACCAGGCCCCTAAATCCGGCGCATCGACACGGTAATCATCCGGCGGCGAGACCAGCCGTGTGGTCGCGGCCAGTGGTTGTCCGCTCCCCAGCGCCGGTGAGGCACCTGACGTCAGGTCACTGGTACCGTGGTAGGCTTCTTTGGTCACGATAATACCGGTGCCGCCACTAAATGAACGCGCTACGCGGATGGCCAGGTCATTGGCTTCAGAGCCGGTACACATGTACATGGCTTTGTTAATTTCTGCAGGCGCGGTCGCCAGTAAGGCTTCACTGTAATCCAGAATAGTTTCATGCAGATAGCGTGTATGGGTATTCAGCATTTTCATCTGCCGGGTCACGGCATCAATCACTGCCGGATGACAATGCCCGATACTGGCGACATTGTTATAGACATCCAGATATTTATCACCGTTCGCATCCCACAAATATTGCCCTTCCCCGCGCACCAGATGTACCGGTTTACGGTAGAACAAGCGGTAAGAGTCACCGAGGACTTTACTCCGCTTCTCTGTCAGGCTGCGGGTATCGGCATCAAGCCCGGCAGCATGTTCTGCACGGAAGCTGTTGGTATCCATGATGGTGGAACGAGTGGCCATAAAAACTCCTGTCACAATAATCAGCGGGAATACGAATGAATGAAATCTCAATAACCCCATCATGGCTGATTTTCAGAAAAATGCAACAAAATACACAAACGCAATAAAATACACACCAAAAGTGTGCAGGCTGCGCTACACTGGAACAACTGGTATTATCCGCCCCCGGTTTTATTGAGGATTTTTTATGTTGCAGGAAACGCGATTACACCGAATTCGTTCATTAATCAGTACCCATCATCAGGTCAGTACTGAGCGCATCATAAAAGAACTGGGAGTTTCCCGTGAAACCGCCCGGCGGGATATTATCGCGCTGGAAGAACAAGGCATCGCCCGCAGAGTGCATGGCGGTATTGTCGCCATTGATGCGCCGGCCGAAGCGCCGCTGACGCTTCGCTACGCTGCCCGGGAAAAAGAAAAACGCAGTATTGCCCGCTGTGCGGTACAGCAGCTACATGCCGGGCAAACTCTGTTTCTGGACTCCGGCAGTACCACCACCATGCTGGCTCAGGAACTCAGGACCATGTCAGGCCTGACCATTATTACCAACAGTCTGCAGGCGGCGCTGGCACTGACGGCCACAGAAAATGAAAATCAGCTGGATCATGAGGTGATCTTACTGGGCGGGACAATGTCTGCCGGAACGCAACAGACCCGGGGCGGGCACACGGTCAATGAGATCCACCGTTATCAGGCCGATGTGGCACTGCTGTCACCGGTCGGTGTGGATGCCGTGAACGGAGCCAGCAGCTTTTCCCCGGCGGAAGCGGCCATTGCCACCGCAATGACCCGACAGGCAAGACAACTGATCCTGCTGGCCGACCATAGTAAACTGGGCACCACTAGTCGCTATTGTTATGCCCGTCCGCAAGAGGTCCATCTGTTAATCTCTGACCCGGCAGCCGCCGTCAGCTCAGCATGGCCGGATCTCACCCGCACACTGCAACAGGTGATTTGCGCTTAGTACAACCGCTGCGGATGGGTGTACACGGTGGCCCGTCCCGGCTTACTGAATCCGACCAGTGTCAGTCCGCAGCGTTCGGCCACCTCAACGGCCAGTGTTGTAGCCGCAGAGACAGCAAACAGCAGTTCTGCACCACACATCGCCGTTTTCTGTACCATCTCATAACTGGCCCGGCTGGAAACAATGACCGCACCGTGATGCCACGACTGCTGGCTGCGATAACCCAGCAGTTTATCCAGTGCCACATGTCGCCCGATATCTTCACAGCCCTGTTGCAGCGAGCCATCTTCTGTCATCCAGGCCGCCACATGAGTACACCCCGTCTGCTGACCGATCGGCTGAAATGCGGACAACTGCGCCAGTCCCCGGTCCAGGGCCTGTAAATCAAAGCGCTGCGTAAACGGTAAAGGCGGAACCGGTTTGCCGATATGCTGTAACTGTTCCACACCGCAGACCCCGCATCCTGTCCGCCCGGCCATCGCCCTGCGCTGTTCTTTCAGCGCCATAAAGCGGCGGGCAGACAATTCAATCTGTACTTCAATGCCACCGCACACCGGGACAACGTCCATACCGTAGATCTCGGCGGGGGCGGAGATAATGCCTTCCGACAGGGAAAAACCCAGCGCGAATGCCTGCAGATCGAGGGGGGTTGCCATCATCACCACATGAGAAATGCCGTTATACACCAGAGCCACCGGCACTTCTTCCGCCAGAAGATCCCCGTGAGCCGCCGGGTGGGCACTCTGCTGAATAGCGTCACGGGTCCAGACCGGATGGCGTTTTAGCCCCTGTGCAGGAGGGAGACCGGGGTCAGAGGGCTCGGGAAGAGTGTGCATAAGATCTGTTCCGCAGATGAGTACTTTTTTATAAGAAGATTTACTGTATTTAGCACACAACTCCGGACGGGTGTTAGCCGTAAGAGCGGAAATCCGGCGTAAAAAAAAGCGAGCCAATGGCTCGCTTTTTCCTGTTTTCGCTGTAAAAACTTACTGTAACAGGGAGATGTCCGCTACCTGCAGGAACAGATCACGTAACTTCGCCAGTAACGTCAGACGGTTAATCCGTACGTCTTTCTCTTCAGCATTGACCATCACTTCACTGAAGAAGTTATCCACGGCTTCACGCAATTGGGCCAGCTCGATCAGGGCTTCCTGATAACGGCCTTCCGCAAAGTAAGGCTGCAGTTTGCTGGTCAGTGCGCTGACATAGGTCGCCAGGGTGATCTCGGCATTCTCTTTCAGCAGGGAGGCCTGCACGCTATCGTTCAGTGGCTCATCCGATTTTGCCAGGATATTAGAGACACGCTTATTCGCCGCGGCCAGAGCCGCAGACTGCTCCAGGGTACGGAAATGCGATACAGCACGCATACGGGCATCAAAGTCTGCCGGACGGGTTGGGCGACGCGCCAGTACCGCTTGCAGTGTATCAACACTGTGGCCTTCTTCCTGATACCAGGTGCGGAAACGACCCAGCATAAAGTCGATCACCTCATCCACCACATTGGCATTGGTCAGCTTATCGCCATACAAACGTACCGCTTCTTCTGTCAGTGTCTGCAGATCTAAGGGCAGGTTTTTCCCGACAATAATACGCAGTACACCCAGTGCCGCACGACGCAGAGCAAACGGATCTTTATCCCCTTTCGGATGCTGACCAATACCGAAAATACCGGCCAGCGTATCCATCTTGTCGGCAATCGCCAGCGCACAGGAAACCAGTCCCTGCGGCAACGCGTCGCCGGAGAAACGTGGCTGATATTGCTCATTCAGTGCCAGAGCGACATCTTCAGCTTCACCGTCATGGCGGGCATAGTGCATGCCCATCACACCCTGAGTATCGGTAAATTCAAAGACCATATTGGTCATCAGGTCACATTTCGACAGCAAACCTGCACGGGTCGCATGACTGACATCCGCCCCGATTTTTGCAGCAATCCAGCCAGCCAGTGCCTGAATGCGATCGGTCTTATCACGCAGCGTCCCCAGCTGTTTCTGGAACAATACCGTTTCCAGACGAGGTAACTGATCTTCCAGACGCAGTTTACGGTCGCTGTTAAAGAAGAACTCGGCATCGGCCAGACGCGGACGCACCACTTTTTCATTACCGGAGATAATCTGCTGAGGATCAGACGACTCAATATTGGTGACAAAGATAAAATTAGGCAGTAACTGGCCGTCAGTACCATAGACAGGGAAGTATTTCTGATCCCCTTTCATGGTGTACACCAGGGCTTCCGCCGGTACGGCCAGGAATTTTTCTTCAAAGGTCGCGGTCAGTACCACCGGCCATTCAACCAGAGAGGTCACTTCTTCAAGCAGGCTGTCATTCAGGTCTGCCGTGCCACCCAGTTTTTCCGCCGCGGCTTCTGCACCGGCCTTGATAGCCGCTTTACGGGCATCGTAGTCCGCCATCACCTTACCGCGTTCCAGCAGGATCTGCGGATACTGATCCGCACTCCCGATACTGAATTCAGCTTCACCCATAAAACGGTGACCACGGATGATCCGATCTGACGCAACCCCGAGGATCGTCGCCGGGATCAGTTCATCACCCAGCAACAGTGTCACGGTATGGACCGGACGTACAAACTGTACGTCACTGTCTGCCCAGCGCATCAGCTTCGGCACCGGTAATTTACTCAGCACACCGGCAACCATCGCTGGCAGCAGAGAAACCGCGCTCTCGCCTTTCACTGCCGCCCGGTAGAGTAGCCATTCGCCTTTATCGGTTTTCAGTCGTTCGGCCTGATCGACCGTAATGCCATTACCACGCGCCCAGCCTTCGGCCGCTTTGGTCGGTTTACCGTCCGCATCAAAGGCGGCCTGGATAGCCGGGCCGCGTTTTTCAACTTCACGATCGGCCTGTGCCGCGCTCAGCGCCGCCACTTTGACGGCCAGACGGCGCGGAGCCGCAAACCATTCAACCGCACCGTGTGACAGCCCTGCGCTGTCGAGTTCAGTCGTCAGTTGTGCGGCAAAGGATTCCGCCAGCTGACGTAAGGCTTTTGGTGGCAGCTCTTCGGTGCCGATTTCCACCAGAAAGGTTTTTTCTGTCATCGCTGCCTCTTATTTATTGTTATTGCACATCGGGAAGCCCAGGGCTTCACGGGAAGCATAATAGGCCTCAGCCACGGCTTTGGTCAGGGTACGGATGCGCAGGATATAACGCTGACGCTCTGTGACAGAGATGGCTTTACGTGCATCCAGCAGGTTAAAACTGTGCGCAGCTTTCAGAATACGTTCATAGGCCGGCAGAGGAAGCGGTTTTTCCAGTGCCAGTAAGGTCTGAGCTTCTTTCTCATACTGCTCAAAGCAACTGAACAGGAAAGGCACATCGGCGTACTCAAAGTTATAGGTCGACTGCTCCACTTCATTCTGGTGGAACACATCACCGTAGGTCGTTTTACCGAGCGCGCCATCACTCCATACCAGGTCGTAGACACTGTCGACACCCTGAATGTACATCGCCAGACGTTCCAGACCGTAGGTAATTTCTCCGGTGACCGGTTTACACTCAAGACCACCGACCTGCTGAAAATAGGTGAACTGCGTCACTTCCATACCGTTCAGCCACACTTCCCAGCCCAGTCCCCAGGCACCCAGAGTCGGGTTTTCCCAGTTATCTTCCACAAAGCGGATATCGTGCACGCCTGGGTCAATACCCAGGGCCTGTAACGAGCCGAGGTACAGTTCCTGCATATTTTCCGGAGATGGTTTAATCATCACCTGGAACTGATAGTAGTGTTGCAGACGGTTAGGGTTCTCGCCGTAACGTCCGTCCGTCGGACGACGTGAAGGCTGCACATATGCCGTCGCAATGGGTTCTGGCCCCAGAGCACGCAGACAGGTCATAGGATGCGAGGTACCCGCACCGACTTCCATATCCAGAGGCTGAACAATGGTGCAGCCTTGTTGCGCCCAGTAATCCTGCAAGGTCAGGATCAGGCCCTGAAAGGTCTTGGTATCAAACTTTTGCATGTTGAGTTCGCACACTATTTGGCCGGATGAAAAAAAGTGGGTCGTAGTATACCCTTTGACCGGCAGATGTGCAGCCGGAAATCAGCGCAAGGCAGGTCCCGCGCTGAATTGCCTCGTCACCGCTCTGCGCGCCAACGGCTCCCACGGCCCTCCGGGGACGACGCTATCCGGGGTTATCTGCGCTAAGGCGTAACGCCGTACGCCGGTAATGACGGGCCGATGAAAATCCCGCGGCCAGTGCGGCTTTCTCAATACCTTCCCCTTGCTGAATGCGCTGTTCTGCCACCGCGACCTGTAACTGTTGCTGATAGGTATGCACGGTGACCCCAAGATGCTGACGAAACAAGCGTGTCAGGTGACGACCGCTGACATGGGCCCGTTGCGCCAGTTGCATCAGAGACCAGTGTTGCTCCGGGTGCTGGCTGATAAGATCCTGGGCCCGATGGATCGCCGGGTGCAGATGATTACGATAGCGTAACCAGGGGGACAACTGCGGATCATTACCGGAACGACGAAACCACACCACCATTTCACGGGCGATGTCCAGAGCCTTCTGCGGACCGAATAACCGGTTAACCAGATGCAGAGCGAGATCAATTCCTGTGGTGATCCCTGCACTGGTCCAGATGCCGCCATCTTCCACAAAAATACGGTTATCCAGCACACGTGCGGCAGGGGCGCTTTCTCTCAGCTGCGACAGTAGCTGATGATGAGTGGTACACAGAACCCCGTCCAGTAAACCGGCGCGGGCAGCCAGTAAGGCCCCGGCGCAAATACAGACCAGCGTTATTTCCCTGCGCTGGATTGCGGCCCGCTGACGTCGCAACCAGAGACAGGCCTCCGTCGCCGCAGGCAACGTCAGCTGGTGCTGCGAATTTTCGAGCCCGGGAACGATCAGGATGCTGCCGGAGGGCAGACATTCCGGCAGGGGGAGAATATTGCCAAGAGTCATCCGGGTTGAGCTGAACACCGTCGCCTCAGGCCCCGTGTAATATAACCCGACATCCGGGCCCGCCAGCCGGAGTGTTTCAGCGGGTCCGGCCATATCGAGCGTCATCACTCCGGGCAACGTTAAAAACCAGACCGGGATTGTCACAGGCAATACCTTATCGTGATGGCGAATATTATTTCAGCAAAGTCCCTGCCGTTGCAGGCATTCCTCTACCGTCAGGACATCGGCAAAGCGCCCGTTCAGTACCATACCGGTGTGCTGCCTGATTTCATCAGCAGTATACGCCTGGCCCTGCCATTGCATAGCAAAGGTTAGCGTAGCTTCACTGATAAACTGTACGTCAAATCCCGAATCGCGCGCGGCTCTGGCCGTGGTTTCGCAACATTGCTCTGTCCGCATTCCACAGATAATCAGCCGGTCGATGGCTTCCTCTGTGAGCCAGTCAGATAAAGAAGCGGCGGCTAAAGCACTATGAACGTGCTTTTGTACCGTTTTTGCAGCGGTATGAGTTAAAAAGGACATTCGTTTCACATAACCGGAGTCCGGGGCAAACACCCCTTCGCTGACATGAAAGATATCCACGACAGGGATCCCCAGTCTCTCACAGCCTGAAATCAGCCGGCAGAGGCTGGCAGAAAATGCCGGAAAATCGTCGTCTGACCACTCATCGCGGTGTAAAAAAGAGTCCTGAACATCAATCACCAGTAACGCACTTTTCATCACTATCTCCCGTCAGCCATCATCCGGTTAGCAGTATCGGCCTGTAGTATCTCTCTGAATGGTGAGCCTGATAAGGTCGGATCAGGACAGGCTGATGCCAGCCAAAGACAAGACGATGCGACAGCGCGATTAGCCGCCTTCGGTAGCCAGTGGGTTCGCCACGGCCGGGGGTCAGTGTGGATAAAACTTGTTTTTGAGACAGACCCCGGGAGTGCTGCGACGATTTCTCTCTCCGGCGCGGCTGATCCCCCGGGGGGACCATGATAATGACGGCTCCTTCATACCGGCCAGCATTCCCGCCAGGGAATGCTGGCTCCGAAAAGTAACAGAGCCGCCGGCCATTCCTGCAGGCGCTCTGCATCACAAGAGTGATCCCCCGGGATACCGTGGCTCCCCTGTCGAAAACCCTTGACTCCGGTCAGTCCGGGGAATGGCTTTGCCGGGTAAAGTTGTTTCCGGATATATTATTTATCGTCCGGACGCTACCATCGGTGAAAGATCATTCCCGCCTCTGGCTTATCCGCGGATAAACCTGGCGGGCCAGAGGGCACTCCCCCGGCTAAAATAACACCGCAAACACAATTTAAAACAATAAGATAACCAACCATTAACCCGGAGTTCCCGGATAAATATTCTGACTTTCTGGCGACATCACAGTGGTTTCTGCTGGTTATTCGACAATCGGGTATCGCCTTCTATACTTAAATCGTTCTGAAGTTTAACGAGTGCGGTTAACAAACTTCTGCGGCATCAGGCTTCGGAATGCCGTTTTGTTAACCGTTCGATTAACATAACCGGAGGGAAATATGGTTCAGAAGATAACTATCCATGCTCAGTCACAAACTCTGCCCGGCAGCGATGAAAAACTGGAGCCTGCAGCGGTCTTTATACGGGATGATTATAAAGGCAGCGGAAAGCTGGCGGGTAAAGTTGCCCTGGTCACCGGGGGTGACAGCGGTATAGGACGTTCGGTTGTGCAGCATTTTGCCCGCGAAGGCGCGGACATTGCCCTGACCTATTTACCGGATAGTGAAGAAGAAGCGCAGGATGCAAAAATTGCACAGCAACTGGCGGAAAAGGAAGGCCGTAAATGTGTGACTTATCCGGTCGATCTGCGTAAAGCGGAAAACTGCCGTCAGCTGGTCGACAGCGTGGTCAAAGAGTTCGGTAAACTAAACATTCTGGTGAACAACGCAGGGACTCAGTATCCGAACGAAGATATTACCACCCTGAGTGACGAAAAATGGCTGGATACATTTGATGTGAATATTCACTCAGTCTTCTTCCTCACCAAAGCGGCTCTGCCACACCTGCAGGAAGATGACAGCATCATCAACACCACATCAGTCAATGCCTATGTTGGCCCGGAAATGCTGCTGGATTATACCGCCACTAAAGGGGCGATTGTCAGTTTCACGCGCGCGTTGTCAAACCAGATTGTCGCGAAGGGTATCCGTGTGAATGCTGTGGCCCCCGGCCCGGTCTGGACCCCGCTGCAACCCGCGACGCTCGGTGACTATAACAAGGATCTGCTGGAAGACTTTGGCCATGAAACCCCGATGGGCCGTGCCGGTCAGCCTTCTGAGCTTGGCCCGGTCTATGTATTCCTGGCAAGCCTTGATTCTTCCTTTATCAGTGGCCAGGTACTGCACCCTAACGGCGGTATCATGGTCGGCGGCTAAACCCTAAACCGTCCCCCTGTCAGCGCAGCGCAGTCCCACGGCTGCCTGCGCATCGAATAACGTTGTTTTTATAAGGACTGCCGCAGCCTGCCGGCGGCGGTCTGACGCCCTGAATACAGAGGATACTATGTTATTTAAACAATTAACTGACAGCTGGCTGAGCATGCCTTATCACCATGACTGGCTGGAAAAAGAGAGCCGTCGCCTGATGGCGTTTTACCGCAATTCAAAACATCCTAAGGGCGGGTTTGGTGCGCTGGATATCCATGGCAATCTGCCTGTGGATGCGCAACCGGAGAGCATGCTCACCGCCAGGATGACTCACTGTTTTTCCATCGCCTCCCTGCAGGGCGAACCGGGGGCCGGAGATCTGGCCAAATGGGGCATCGATGCATTACGTGGTGTGCTGCGTGATAAAGAGTTCGGCGGCTGGCTGGACGGGATCCCGGAGCAAACCCCTGACGGGCGTAAACAAGCCTACCTGCATGTCTTCGTCACCCTTGCGGCATTAAGTGCCACATTAGCCAATATCGAAGGCGCGCAGGAGCTTCTGGATGAAGCTAAAGACATTATGGATAACCGTTTCTGGTCAGATAAAGAAGGCAGGTTGCAGGAAAGTTTTGCCCGCGACTGGAAGGACCCGGAGGCTTATCGCGGGGGCAACAGTAATATGCACGCCACCGAGATGTTTGTGCAGCTTTCCGATGTCACCGGTGAAAGTAAATGGCGCCAGCGGGCACTGTCTATTGTTACCCATATCATTCATAAACATGCCAAAGATAACCACTACCTGCTGGCCGAACATTTCGACGAGAACTGGCAGGAATGGCACGACTACAACAAAGATAAACCGACCGATGACTTCCGTCCTTACGGTATCACCCCGGGGCATGCCTGTGAGTGGGCTCGTCTGTTGCTGCACCTGGAAGCGGCACTGTTGCGGAATAATGAACACACACCGGACTGGTTACTGACAGATTCAAAAGGCTTATTTGAAACCGGCCTCAGATACGGCTGGTATGTGGATGGTCAGCCAGGGCTGGTGTATACCCATGACTGGGACAAGAAACCCGTGACCCACAACCGTCTTCACTGGACCGTGGCGGAAAGCTGTTCTACCGCCGCCAGTCTGCTGAAGCGTACCGGTGACCTGACCTATGAGCGCTGGTATCGCACATTGTGGGATTATATTGCCAATTATCTGATCGATCAGAAAAACGGTAGCTGGTGGCACGAACTGGACGCCGAAAACAAACCCTCTTCCGTGGTCTGGTCCGGGAAACCCGATATCTACCACGCATGGCAGCTGACACTGAACAGCCGCTTACCGCTCGCACCGACACTGGGTACCGCGGTAAAACTGGGACTGGACAGGCTGTAGCCCCGGGAATATTCCCCCGCCTGACACCGACGGGGGAACCATTATTATTTTTTCGCTTTTCGAACCCGTTCGGCCAGGCCTTTCAGGATATAACGCAGTACCTGATCCCCGCACTCGCGATAATTTTTATGCCCTTCTTTACGGAAAAAGGCACTCAGCTCATTTTCTGACATCGCAAAATCCACAGATTTCAGAATGTCATGTAAATCTTCAGTTTTCAGCTCAAACGCCACGCGTAATTTTTTCAGCATGACATTATTGGTCACACGCTTCTCCACTTCAGGGGCAGGATAGCGCGGGTCACGACCACGGCGGTAGAAGATCAGGCCATTCAGAAAATGTGCCATGATCTTATCGTTACATGCCAGGTAGCCCGGCTCACCTTCTTTGGTCAGATAGCCACTCATTTCCTGCAGGCTGACTTCTGCCCCTCCGGAAATAAGAATTTCCAGCATTTTTTCATCACGAAGGTCGAGCATATAGCGAACACTACGCAAAACGTCATTGTGCATCATGGTATTAATTTCCTGAAATCATCGGACCGGTCTCCCGGTAACTGCCTGTTTAACTACTTCTGGCCAGGCATTATACAAGTCTCACCGTGCGGGTCGCCTGTTAGTTGATAAAAAAGCCGGATTAATACCCCGAAAGCCTAAAAATCGCGGCGACGGGGATCGCTATCGGGGCGCGAACGGCGCGCCGGGAATGTCTCCGGACAGTCTCAGTCGGCCACCGGTACCCTCTGGTCATTACCTCCCTGGCACGGCTCTGACTGCGGCGTCGCCCTCATTCCGCAATAAAGCGAAGCATTCATTTTATCCGGCAGGATTCAGCCGCCGGTCAGCCATTATTCCCTCTCTTTTCCGGCCCGTATTCCCTGACAGCAGCGTCTGATTTTTTGCATTTCAGGGCAGATGCCGGTATAACTTCGCCCATCTTACGTTAGACATCTAACCATTCAGAAGGCTATATGCAGACACCCTCCACCCCCGCGCCTCTGAAGCGCACCATGAAAGCCCGCCACCTGGTGATGTTGTCACTGGGCGGAGTGATCGGGACCGGGTTATTTTTTAATACCGGTTACATTATCTCTACCACAGGCGCGGCAGGCACACTCCTCGCTTATCTTATCGGTGCGTTGGTGGTCTGGCTGGTCATGCAATGTTTAGGGGAACTGTCGGTCGCCATGCCGGAAACCGGCGCATTTCATGTCTATGCCAATCGCTATCTCGGCCCTGCCACCGGCTATACGGTGGCCTGGCTCTACTGGCTGACCTGGACGGTCGCCCTCGGCTCCAGCTTTACGGCGGCCGGTTTCTGTATGCAGTACTGGTTTCCGCAGATCCCGGTCTGGATTTGGTGCCTGGTCTTCTGTGTGCTGATTTTCGGCCTGAATGTGGTCTCTACCCGCTTTTTTGCCGAAAGTGAATTCTGGTTCTCTCTGCTCAAAGTCTTCACTATCGTACTGTTCCTGATCCTGGGCGTCGCCGCCATGACCGGACTGCTACCGATGCATGACGGAACGCCGGCCCCCGGCCTGCATAACATCACGTCTCAGGGCTGGTTCCCGCATGGCGGACTGCCGATCCTGATGACGATGGTCGCGGTTAACTTCGCCTTTTCCGGAACCGAACTGATTGGTATTGCGGCCGGGGAAACCGAATCCCCGCATAAAGTGATCCCGATAGCTATCCGCACGACCGTGGTACGACTGATTATTTTCTTTATCGGCACCGTGTTTGTGCTGGCGGCCCTGATCCCTATGCAGCAGGCCGGCGTCGAAAAGAGTCCCTTTGTCCTGGTGTTCGAAAAAGTCGGTATTCCCTATGCCGCAGGGTTCTTTAATCTGGTGATCCTGACCGCTATTCTTTCGGCCGCCAATTCCGGCCTGTATGCTTCCGGCAGGATGTTATGGTCACTGGCAAATCAGAATACACTGCCGCAGTGCTTTGCCCGGGTGACAAAACGGGGAGTTCCTTTAACGGCGCTGTCGGTCAGTATGCTCGGCGGGATCCTGGCGCTGGCTTCCAGTGTTATCGCGCCGGATACTGTTTTTGTGGCCTTGTCCGCAATCTCCGGTTTCGCCGTCGTCGCCGTCTGGCTGAGTATCTGTGCCTCGCACTATGTTTTCCGCCGCCGTCATCTGCAGCAGGGTAAACCGCTGAGCGATTTGCGCTATCGTGCCCCCTGGTATCCTGTCGTACCGGTGCTGGGTTTTATTTTATGCCTGGTCGCCTGTGCAGGTCTGGCCTTTGACCCTGACCAGCGTATAGCATTATGGTGCGGCATTCCTTTTGTCGCCCTTTGCTATCTGGCTTATTTTATTACCCGCAAGCTGAGCCGCGCTAACGTCACTCAGCCTCAGGAGCAGTAACATGCGACCCAATGATCCTTTATCCTCAGTGCTCCGTGAGCAGCCTTTTTTACTGCTCGACGGCGCGATGGCTACGGAACTGGAACACCGTGGCTGTCAGCTGGCAGACAGCCTGTGGTCGGCCAAAGTCCTGCAGGAAAACCCGCAACTGATAGAACAGGTGCATTACGATTATTTTCAGGCGGGCGCCCGCTGTGCGATTACGGCGAGCTATCAGGCCAGTCTTCCCGGATTTGCCGCCCGGAATATCTCCGCGATAGATGCGCAGGCACTGATGCGTCTGAGTGTGACCCTGGCGGCTAATGCCCGTCACCGCTATTTATCTGAGCACCCGCAGGCCGGGCCGTTGCTGGTCGCCGGGTCTGTCGGCCCTTACGGGGCCTATCTGGCTGACGGTTCGGAATACCGCGGAGATTACCAGTGCAGCCTCCGGCAATATCAGGACTTCCACCGGCCGCGTATTGCCGCATTGATCGAAGCCGGGGCGGATCTGCTGGCCTGTGAAACGCTGCCCTCTTTTGACGAAATCCGGGCACTGGCAGAGCTGCTGAACGAGTATCCCCGCACCACTGCCTGGTTCTCGTTTACCCTGAAAGATGCACAGCATCTGAGTGACGGCACACCCCTGAGTGAGGTGGTCGCCTTTATCGAAGGCTTTCCCCGTATCGTCGCCATCGGTATCAATTGCATTGCCCTGGAGAATACGACCGACGCCCTACGCCATCTTCATGCCCTGACGCCACTGCCGCTGGTGGTGTATCCGAATTCCGGTGAACACTATGACCCGGTCAGTAAGACCTGGCATCATCCGCCTCATGGCTGTGCGACGCTGAGTGATTATCTGCCGGCATGGCGGGAGGCCGGCGCCCGGGTGATCGGCGGTTGCTGTCGCACCACGCCAGCCGATATTGCTGCATTACATCGTTTACAGACCGCCTCTGTGTAACGCTGACCCTGCCGCCGGCCAGGCTACCCCTGATGCCGGCGGAGAAAACGCTGACGGACGGGCCGCAATACCAGCAACGCCAGGAATGCGGTGATGATATCCAGAGCTATCGCACTCCCGAAAACCGGCAGCCAGCTATGGGTATGCTGATGAAGTAAGGCGGCCAGTGGCCCCCCTGCGACAGAACCAATCCCCTGAGACATATACAGGCAGCCATAATTCGTCGTGCTATGTCGGGTGCCGAAAGTATCCGTCAGCGTCGCCGGGAACAGGGAAAAGATTTCTCCCCAGCCCAGAAAAACCACGCCGGAGAGTAACACAAACAGCACAGCATCCTGCCGGCAGAGCAGCCAGAGCGTCATTGCCACCGCCTCAAGCGCAAAGGCGATAAACATCGTTTGTTCCCGGCCAAATTTATCAGAAATAAAGCCAAACAGCGGACGGGTCAGACCATTGGTAAACCTGTCGAGGGTCAGTGCGAGGGGCAGTGCTGCCATCCCGAAAACAACGACCTGACTGACACCGAAATCACGGGAGAAGATGGCCATCTGCGAGGTCACCATCAGGCCGGACGTCGCCATAAACGTCATCATGCAGAACATCAGCCAGAAAAGCGGCTGGCGCAGCATTTCCGGCGCCGTAAACTGTTTCTGCCCTTGCACGGCGGGGTGTGCGGCTTCGGTGCTATCGCTGGCCGGCGGATGTTTCAGGCCCTGACTGGCCAGAAAACCGACCATAGCAAACATCAGGCCAAACACGGTCAGGGTAAAATTAAGCCCCCGGGTATCCAGCAGATGCGAGACGGGAAACGTTGTGACAATCGCCCCCATCCCGTAGCCTGCCGCAACAATACCGGCCGCAAACCCCCGTTGCGACGGAAACCACTGTACCACCAGGCCAACGACACCCACATAGACAATGCCGGTCCCCAGGCCGCCCAGCCCTCCGTAGACCAGATAGAGCATAGCCAGTTGATGCACCTGCGCACTCAATACCCAGCTTAATCCGGATAACAGAGTACCGAGCGCAATCAGCCGTCTGGCACCAAAATAGTCGATCAGCTTGCCCTGAAAAGGGGAAAAGAAAGTCTGTAAGATGATCAGCAGCGAGAAAGTCACCTGCAACTCAGGCAGCCCGACCGAAAACTGCGCCATCATGGGTTTGGTCAGCAACGTCCAGACATACTGCGGGCTGGAAATCGCTGCCATACACAGCAGTCCGTAGCCCAGTTGCTTCCACTTTTCGTGGGTGGCCGCCCCCGCAACCCCGGCTAACTCAGAAGTATCAACGCTCATGGCACTCTCCGTCATTATTGTCATTATCCCCGTGAAATAAGCAATTTATGTGCCATCTGCTCTTGCTGAGGTGTCCGGCGGCAGAGAGATTCAGGCCCGCCAGAGAGACATCCGGGTGGCACGGACACAGGAAATGGCCCCCCCTCCTGCCCGACAGCGACAAACAGACCAGCCATCCGGTGTGCAGAGAGTGAAGGGAACAATTCAGGAGGAGATAACACAGAGTCAGACAGGAAAAGAATTGAGAGTGAGTCCTGAAGGCGGATAGCCGGTGGCTATCCGCAATAACGATTACAGGCCGCCGCTGACCAGGCCATCGATATGCACCTGGGGCACCCCCTGAGAACACAATTCGATGCGCCCGCGAACACCATAGACCTCGGCCAGGCTTTCCGGGGTAATCACCTCCGCCGGCGCACCGCTGGCCACAATCCGTCCGGACTTCATCATCACCACATGATCACTGTGACGCAGGGCAATATTAATATCATGCAGAACAACCACCGTAACCATATTACGCGCCCGGGTCTCTTTACTGACCAGACTCATCACATGGTACTGATAATTGAGATCCAGGGCGCTGAGCGGCTCATCGAGTAACAGCAGGGACGGATTACGTACCAGTGACTGGGCCAGCCCGACCATCTGTTTCTGGCCGCCGGATAACTCATCCATATATCTGAGTGCCAGCGACGCAATCCCGACCTGATCCAGTAACTGCAGGATACGTTCCGGCGAGACATCCGCCCCCTGCTGGCCCGTGGCTCTGGCCGATACCAGCACAGATTCCAGGACCTGCAAATGGACTCCGGAGGGCAGGCTCTGCGGCAGATAGACGACTTTTTCGCCGCGTTCTGCCAGGGATAACCGGTTGATATTTTGATTATCCAGCCAGATCTCACCCTGCGCCCGGTTTAAACCGGCCAGGGCGCGCAGCAAGGTAGACTTACCACAGCCATTCGGCCCCAGTAATACCGTCACCTTACCCCGGGGAATGGCGGCCAGTGACATCTCACTGATCACCGGATGCCGGCGATAACCGGTAGTTAACCCCTTGATACTGAGGGAATCACTCATAAGTTCCCCCGATGACGCAGAATGATAACGATAAAGAAAGGCACGCCCACCAGCGAGGTGATAATACCGATCGGGATAATGACGCCGGGAACAATATTTTTCGATACCACGGAGGCCAGGGATAACACCAGGGCACCAATCAGACCACTGGCGGGCAGATAAAAACGGTGATCCTCGCCGACCAGTTGCCGGGCGATATGCGGTGCCACCAGGCCGATAAAGCCGATAGGTCCGACAAAGGCCACAGCCAGCGCAGACGCCAGGCTGATGCGGATCAATGACGACATCCGCAGACGGGCAACATCAATACCAAAACTGGCCGCCCTGTCTTCACCCAGACGCAGCGCGGTCAGTTGCCAGGCACTCTTCAGGGCCCAGGGAAGCAATATCACTATGGCTGCAGCCAGGATCCCCAGTTTCGGCCAGGAAGCGCGTCCCAGGCTACCCATGGTCCAGAAGACCAGCGATTGCAGAGTATCTTCACTGGCGATAAATTGCATCATGGCGACCAGCGCATTAAAGGTAAACACCAGGGCAATCCCGAAGAGCACCACGGTAGTGCGTGTATTCACTGTGCGGCGGCTGACCAGATTCAGAATAAATGCTGTCAGAATGGCAAAAATAAACGCGTTTCCGGTCACCAGCCAGGTGCCGGGGATCCCGGGAATCCCCACCCCCAGCACCAGAGCCAGTGCAGCCCCGAACGAGGCGGCGGAGGAAACCCCCAGTGTAAAAGGACTGGCCAGCGGGTTATTGAGGATGGTCTGCATCTCACTTCCTGCCATTCCCAGGGCAAAACCAACCACCACGGCCATCAGGGTAAAAGGCAGACGGATATCCCAGACGATCACCCGGGTCGCCGCATCGACACCGGCAGGATGTACCAGTGCACGTAACAGTGTCATCAGGTCAAAGTGCGCCGGTCCGATAGTAAAGTCGAGGATGACACTGCAGCAGATTGCCATGACTAAAACCAACAACAACACGACACGTTTACGGATCAGTTTCCGATATTCGGCACCGATACCCCCACGTTCACGGGTAACAGATTCTGTCACTGTACTCATTAATCCTATTTCCACGTTCCGGAACTAACGACATTGTTTTGTGCGGCTTATTCATTCACCGTATCGGGATTACGGCGGTAAACCTGTAAAGCCTGGCAGTCAGCCTGCTCTGGACCACCCGCGACAAAATATAATAATAATCATTCCGAATGATACCGCGAAACCGAATGAATACAACGTCAAACAGTTTACACAACATGAATAGCCGCAATAAAAAACCTGTTTTTGCCGCCCGCCCGGGCCAGAAAAACCCGTACCGGAAACATCTCCCGGCAGATAGTTACTCCCGGTAACATACCGCAGATACCTGCCGCTAAAATTATAGTTAATAATTATTATGATATAGATTCTCATTCAATCACCTCCCCGGCCCTGTTATTTTCTGCGTACCCCATGGCAACGAGGGAGAAACAATTCAGGAAAGCTAATGAATAACGCGATCAAACGCCGTCATACTCTCATACGCTATGCCCGCCAGTGTGTCACCGCCGCGGTGTGTTTCTCCCCGCTGGCCGCGATGGCGACGGATTACCCGCTGACCGTACAGGATATGGATCACCAGACTGTGGTGATCAGTCATGAACCGAAACGCATTATTCTGCAGGATGGCCGCGATATTATGGCGCTGGCCCTGCTCGACCGGGCAGACCCGTTCGCGCGGGTCATTAGCTGGAATAATCTGATCAAAAAGCAGGATGGCCAGGAGTGGGCGGTTCTGAAAGGAAAGTGGCCTCAGGCGGCAGCTATCCCGGATATGGGGTTCTCAGACCAGGGGGAAGTGAATACTGAAACCGTGATCTCCAGCCACCCGGACCTGCTGATTGCCCAGTTGCGGGCCAAACCGGCACTGGAACAAACCGGGGTTCTGAAACGTTTCCGGGAATTGCATATCCCTGTGCTGTTCCTGGATTATGAACTCCACCCGATTCAGGATACGGTGCCCAGCATCACGTTACTGGGGAAAGTCCTCAACAAAGAGAGTAATGCCAAAGCCTTTACTGATTTTTATACCGAGCACCTGAACCGGATTGAGTCCGTGGTCAGCAAAGCACCGAAAAAGCCGCTGGTCTTCATCGAACCTATCGCCGGTAATTCAGATAACTGCTGCTTCACCCACGGCACCAATGGCTGGGGCGGATTAGTGGCTGCCGCAGGCGGGATTAATATCGGCTCAGAGTTGCTGAAAGGGGCATCAGGCTTTATTAATCCTGAAAAAATCATCGCGATGCGTCCTGACTGGTACCTGATGACCGGTTCAAAACGCGGCGCGGCAGGGAACCCGGTATTGCCGTTCGGTTACAATACCCAAATCACACAGATCAAAGCCAGCTTTGACAATCTGTTAAAACGTACCGCTGTCGCGACGATCCCTGCGGTCTCTGAAGGGCATGTCGGCGGGGTGTATCATCATTTCTACAACCATCCGTGGAATATTATCGGGGTTGAGATCCTGGCACACTGGTTCTATCCGCAGCAGTTTGCTTCGCTGGATCCGACCGCCGATTACCACTATATCGTGACCCATTTCACGCAGTTACCGAATGATCCGGTCAATCTGAGTTATTCACCGGTCAGTCAGTAATCCCTGCCACGGGAAGCCCGTATCGGGCTTCCCTGCCCGGACATCCGCCCGATGTTCCGCCACCAGCAAGGCTTCGGTATCTTTTTCCAGCGCACGGAAAATATGCGGCAGATCCCCCGGGTAACACAGGTAGTCACCTTCATTCAGCTCCACCGGATTATCCGCCAGTCCGACTAATGCCCGCCCGCGTACCAGAATAATATGTTCAACCGACCCCGGCAGATGTGGCTCTGACAGCCTGTCCTTGCCCGGCTGAACCTGCAGGGTATAAATATCGCGTCTGGCCCCGGGCGGACAATTGGCCAGCAGGATCGCCTGGTAACTTGCCTGCCCGGAATCGACGGCCATCCCTTCTCCCTTTCGCAATAACCGGATAGCCGTACCGCCGTCTTCCAGTAACCGGGCAAACGGCATATCCAGTGCCATGCATAAGGCCCAGAGTGTTTCCAGGCTGGGATTACCGGTGCCGGATTCCAGCTGAGACAGTGTGGACTTGGCAATTCCGGCTCTGCGGGCCACTTCAGCCAGTGACAGACCGGATCTCTGCCGTTCCTGGCACAGATTCCGCGAAATAATCGTGATAGGGGGTGTCATATCGCCTCACCGTTCGTTATAACGAACGAAACGTTCTTGTTGAAAAACACTGACCGTGTGTTCATTATAGTGTATTAACGTTCATTTTAACGGTATCCCTATGCTGACTCCACTCTATTCCGCCTTACCCCGTGATGTTGTTAAAGCTATTTTTCTGGTCTGTCTGGCTGATGGTGTGGTGGCAGTCTCTTATGGTTCACTGGCAGGCAGCCTCGGGTTCCCGGTATGGGTACCTTTAGCGCTTTCCATGATCGTCATGGCGGGCGCGTCTGAATTTATCTTTATCGGTATCGTGGCCGCCGGAGGGAGTCCTCTGGCGGCAGCGGCGGCCGGCTTGCTGGTGAATGCCCGCCATATTCCGTTTGGTATTGCCGTCAGTGATTTGACCGGACGCGGATGGCGGGGTATTGCCGGCAGCCATATGATGAATGATGAAAGTGTCGTATTCGGGTTATCGCGTCCGGATAAACGTCAGCAACGAGCCGCCTACTGGCTGTGTGGTACAGGTATCGCCCTCTGCTGGCCCGCAGGTGTACTGGGGGGATCCCTGATGGGCAAACTTCTGCCGGACCCGTCAGTGATCGGTTTAGACAGCGTCTTTCCGGCCATTATGCTGGCGTTGGTGATCCCATCGCTGAAGAAAAAAGTGACCCGGAAGCGTGCCGGTTCCGGTGCCCTGCTGGCGCTGGCCACGGTTCCCTGGCTGCCTGCCGGCTTACCGGTACTGGTCTCGCTCGCCGGGCTGATGATGGGAGGCAGAAAAAATGAACAGTAGTCCGGTGCTTTTGGGGAGCATTCTCTTACTTGGGGTGGGCACCTTTCTGATGCGCTATATCAGTAGCCGTCTTGGACACCGGTGGGTACTCCCGGAACCGTGGCAACAGCGCTTATCCGACGCCGCCACCACCTTATTGTTCTCTGTGGCGGTGATTGCCACCTTTTATCATGATAACCATTTCGCAGGCTTTGCCCGTACAGGCGGCGTCGCGGTGGCGCTGCTCCTCACACTGCGCCGGACCCCGCTAATTGTGGTTATCCTGTCGGCAGCAGCAGTGACCGCCCTTCTGCGTCTGGCGGGGATCCCCTGAGCTATGGTAACGGGGATGTGCAGGCAAGTTGACGGCAGAAATACCGGTTCCGACCGGTGAGATGTTGAACCGACGGTCATCACTGCACAGAATGCTGACACCGTGCCTGACCGAAGGCACAAAAAAGCAGCACATGGCCGCTGCACATCCGTCAGCGACCTGAGGTTTCTTTGTCCTGGTCAGACATTTCACTGAAATAGTTGCGTAATAACTGCCACAGATGATGTGCCGCCGGGGTAAAACGGCGATCTGAATTGCGCAGTAAGTGGCATTGCGTTTCATGCGCGACCGGGTTGTCTATCGGTATTGCGACCAGTTGTCCGGAGGAAATCATCGGCTCAGCCGCCCTGGCGGACATGCAAGCGATCCCCAGCCCCGCCGCACTAAGCTCCAGGGCGGTGGAAAAGAGATTACACCTGTAGGAGGGTGTAAATATCAGGCCACTGTTGCGGAACATGGTGTTCATATAGCGCTGTAACCCGAACTGATCCGTCAGGGCAATCAGCCGTTGTCCGGCAAGGGTTTCGATGGTCACACCAGGCTCACCGCTTAACGGATGATCCGGCGACATAACGGCACAGACCGGCCCCCAGCGAAAACTGTAGCGTTTAACCTCCGGGTTGCCGACAGGCCCGAAGGCCAGTGCCATATCGGTGTCACCATGGACCACAGCATTCAGCATCTCATGCATACTGGCCACGGTAATATCCACAAAAACCTGCGGATACGCCCCGGAAAAGGTCGTCATAATCTCACGGATAAAGGTGCTGACCAGCCCGCCACCGATGCGTACCGAAACACTTCCCCCTTTCATATGACGTAAGTCTTTCAGGTGCGCTTCCAGCTTATATCGCCGCTGGCGGCTCTCAAAGTAATCTTCGGCCAGTAAACGCCCCGCTTCGGTCAGAACGACAATCCGGCCACGCCGTTCCAGCAAGGGTAATTGTAATTCACGCTCAAGTTGCGAAATCTGGCGGCTGATCACCGAAGGATTCACTCCCAGGATATCGGCTGCGCGGCGGATCCCGCCCTGGACACCGACTTCGTACAAATAACTCATCGGTTTTTCATGAAACTTCTGCACCTCAAGCCCTGCCAACTGTTGACCAGAAAGCAACAATAACACCGATTACAGGACATTTATATTTTTATAATCCTTTACGATAATCGGATAAACCTGAGGTATCAGATATAAAAAAATAATTTTCTGAATATCCATTAGTAAAGCACCAGAAGAGTGCAACTGCACCAACATAAACAGTGAAAGATATTAATAACAGTGAATGTGTTCTGCTTTTTTATGTTATTTATAAATTCCATAAAGTTTAATAAACAGCAGGCCACCGGCGTTTTTATGTCGCAGGTTTCATTCCGGCATAAAAATTGTTAATTATCTATTTTGTGGACAGACAAAATATTCACTCAGGTTCTCCGGCACCAGGGAAACTCATCACTAAAATAACTACAGAGAATAATTATGAGCGATAACAACATCAGCAACCAAAGTCAGGATAAGGACGAACATGCCCTGAAAGTGACGCCAGGCGCATGGATAGCCCTGATCGCCGTATTACTGGTATTTTCAGGGCTGTTTTTTAAAGTCAAAGATATGGCCTGGCTGGGAGCCTTTGACTTTACGACGCTCGGCGGGGCCTTCGGGACCCTGAAAGACGGGGGCGGAGGAACCTTCGTCGGCAGCGGCGGGTTCGGGGCGAAAGCCGGCTTTCTGTTTGCCCTGTCCTTAGTACCGACCGTGATGCTGGCGCTGGGACTACTGGAGATTTTTACCCATTACGGTGCTATTCGTGCCGCCCACCGGCTGTTAACGCCGTTACTGAAACCGCTGCTGGGATTACCCGGTTATACCGGGCTTGCATTAATCACAGATTTACAGAGTACCGATGCCGGGGCTGCCCTGAGTAAAGAACTCTATGACAGTAAAAAAATCACCCGCAAACATGTCGTGATTATGGGTTCCTGGCAATATTCCGGCGCCGGACTGATTAATAACTATTTTGCTATCGGCTCGGCATTATTTGCCTCCCTGACCACTCCGTTAATTGTGCCGCTATTATTAATGTTTGTCCTGAAATTTGTCGGGGCAGGTCTGGTCAGAGTCGCATTAAATACGGTCTACAGGAAGGATTTCATCAATGAGTAATCAGCTTAAAACCAGCGCCAATCCGTTCGATATTTTTGTTATCGGTGCCCGTAAAGGGTTCAATATTGCCATTAATAATCTGATGCCCAATGTGGTGATGGCCTATGTGATTGCAGAAATCCTGAACCTGCTCGGTATTATGCAGATGATTGGCCACCTCTGTGCCCCGCTGATGGGGATATTCGGTCTGCCGGGCGAAGCAATCACCGTCTTACTCACCGCATGGCTCTCATCCTCTGCAGGGACCGGCGTTGCGGTCAGTCTGCTGACGAAAGGGACACTGGACCCCGCTCAGGTCACTATTCTTATCCCCGCGATCTTTCTGATGGGGGCTCAGTTGCAGTATATGGGACGTTTACTGGGGGTGGCCGATGTACCGAAGAAGTACTGGCCGCTACTGATGCTGACCAGCATCGTCAATGCCGTTATCTCTATGCTGGTGATGCGTTTTATCGCCTGACACGCCTCATTATCACCACCGGCAGTCCGGATACTGCCGGTCAGCGAATCTCCGGAGTAAAGTATGTCACGTACCTTAGACCATTTTAATGTATTACATGAGATCCCCGAACTGGGCTTTGAAGAATTTAAAACCTCGGCGTATATCGCGTCTGCACTGGAAGCCGCCGGCTTTACTGTCACCCGCCAGATTAACGGGACCACGGGGATCATTGCCGAGCTGGACAGTGGACAACCGGGGCCGGTATTAGCGTTGCGGGCAGATATGGATGCCCTGGGCCATATTATCGATGGCCAGCATGTGGCCCGCCATACCTGCGGCCATGACGGACATTCCTCTGTCGTGCTGACCGCCGCAGAAGAAACACGCCGTGAGGGCCTGGTGAAAAAAGGCAAACTCAGGATCCTGTTCCAGCCCGCAGAAGAATTAGGGACCGGCGCCATTGCCATGGTGGAGGGAGGGGCTCTGGATAATGTGGATATGCTGCTGGGCTTCCATCTGCGTCCGATAGAGGAATGCCCGATGGGCCAGGCCGTTGCCGCGATGAATTACTCCGCATCAGCCACCATTGAGGCCGTATTTACCGGAAAAGCGGCCCATGCCGCCCGCCCGCATTTAGGCGTCAATGCACTGGATGCTGCCGTTCAGGCGGTGCAGGCCGTGAATTCGATCCATCTTTCTCCGTCACTCACGTTCAGCGCTAAAGCCACCCGCTTTATTGCCGATGCCGGGGTCACTAATTCTATCCCTTCTGAAGCCCGTGTCTGCTGGGATCTCCGTTCGGCGGAAAATGCCCCGATGGAGGAACTGAAACAAAAAGTGACTGCGGCTCTGCAAGGGAGTGCCGCAGCGCTGGGTGCCTCCGTCGATATTAAAATCCTCAAAGAGATGCCGGCGGCGATCATTGATGAAGAAGCCACGGCGGTGATCAGCCACGCTATCTGTCAGCAACTGGGGGAAGATGCCCTGTTACCGTCGAAAACCACCCCTGGCAGCGAAGATTTTTTCCATTACTTACGCCTCTGTCCGCAGGTGAAAGGCGGATTCTGGGGCCTCGGCGCCAATCTGGTACCGGGCCTGCATCATCCGGAAATGCATTTCGACCGGGATGCGCTGGCCATCGGGGTACGCATCTTCAAATCCTGTGTCCAACAGGTGCTTGGCGAATAATCTTTGTGGCCCCCGCCCGGGGGCCACAGATGTGTCGGCCTGAAAAATCTTCGTACATTCAGATACGTTAATCCTTCCACGACAGGCATCTTCGCCGTTAAAGATTGTTATGGTTTCTTTTTTTCGATGAATTCAGGAATGCCGTATGACATGTACAAAACAGACCTCGCGTTTACGGGGCTTACTTTTTTCCGTTCCGGCGCTGCTTTGCTCAGCCAGTGTGCTGGCGACTGGTCATCAATGTGCCCTGTCGCTCAGCGCAGGACAGGCACCGGTCACCGGCGCGCTTCAGCAGGCCATCGATCGGTGCAGTACTCAGGGCGGCGGAACGGTGACCCTGCCGGCGGGGGTATGGGTAAGCGGACCACTGATGCTGAAGAGTCATGTCACACTGCATCTGGCCGCCGGCAGCCGGTTAACCTCGACCGGTAATCCGGCCGATTTTACCGCGGCTTTTATCAGCCAGCCTTTGCAGCCCCGTGAAGCGCTGATTATCGCCACACATGTCCGGGACGTGGCGATCACCGGGCCCGGTACGGTGGATGGTCGGGGACAGCATGGCTGGTGGCCGATGGCGACGGATGCCCGTAACCATCTGAAACGCGGCGACACCCAATGGTTTGCCCGCCACTGGAAAGACGTTCCCCCGGCCAACGGCATGCCCCGCCCCTGGCTGATTGAATTTGACCACGTTCGCGACGGGAAACTGCAGAATGTGAACATCATCAACTCACCGATGTGGAATGTGGTTTTACGCGACAGCCGGAATATCGTCATGAGCCACAGCACGGTCACTAATCCCCCGGATGCACCGAATACTGACGGAGTCGACGTGGTCTCCTCACAGAACGTTCAGCTGCGTGACCTGACGCTTTCTACGGGAGACGATGATATCTCGATAAAATCCGGACTGGCGACCACCGGAAAGGCCCCGGCCAGCCGGGATATCACCATTGAAGACTGTAATATCGGTAACGGCCACGGCATCTCCGTCGGCAGTGAGACGGCCAACGGTATCGGCGCTGTTACGGTAAGGAATATCCGCTTCCGGGGAACGGCTAACGGGATCCGTGTCAAATCCGGCCGTGATCGGGGTAGCGAGATCGGGCCACTGAGTGCAGAGAATATCGTGATGACCGGCGTCAAAGTGCCGCTGGTGATCACCGACAGCTATGGGGGTAATGGTGGCTACAGCCGGCAGAGTCTCAGTGCTATTTCGCCTGAGCCGGTCAGTCGTTACACCCCGTTTATCCACGATATTTCCGTTAACCACCTGAAAGCCAGCGGGGCCGGAATGGCAGGGATGATCAGCGGACTGCCGGAGGCACCGTTACAGAATATTTCCCTGAGGAATATCACTATTTCTTCTGTGCTCGGGATGCAAAGCCGTTATGTGCAGGGCACGCTGCACAATGTGAAAATTACCACAGATCAGCATCCGCTTACGTTGCAGCAGGGACCGGGAAGCCACTGGAAAAAGAGTTAAGACCGTCCGGGGCACATGCCCCCCCTGCCCCTGTGGCCCCGCAAGGGGCCGTTCACACAATCAGCCGGGGCTGTCCGATGACCGCCGGAAAAGGCCCCGTACAGAAGCGCGACCGGTATCGCTGGCCGCGGCTGAAATAATCCTATCGTGGCGGCGGCAACCTCTTTCCTGCAGGGCTCGCCACAGAATTATTGCTCCCCTGCCAGCACAGTGTTAACATCCAGCCAGACGTTTAGATGGCTAAAAATAACTTATCCGTAATAGAAAGGAACCTGTATGTGGCAACAACGACTGACACAATTAGTAACCGCCTGCCATTGGATTGGCAGTAAAGGCTGGGCACCGGCCACCGGCGGTAATATGTCAGTCCGCGAGGATGAGCAATGGTGCTGGCTGAGTGAATCCGGGCGCGATAAAGGCACCCTGACCACCGACGATTTTCTGAAAGTGAATATCGCTACCTTACAGGCACCTTCCGGCCGCACACCTTCGGCAGAAACCGGACTTCATACACTGATTTACCGCCTGTTTCCGGAGGCCAATGCGGTGCTGCATGTGCATACCGTGAATGCGACGGTACTCTCACGCATCGAAAAAAATGTACAGCTGGCCTTATCCGGCTATGAGATGCAGAAGTCGCTGACCGGCCAGCAGAGCCATCTGGACACCGTACCCATCGCTATTTTTGAGAATGACCAGGATATCGCTGCCTTATCTGCACGTATAGAAGCCTATGCGGAGCAGCATCCGCTTCACTATGGCTTCCTGCTGCGGGGTCATGGCCTGACCTGTTGGGGGAAGGATGTCAGTGAAGCCCGACGCCATTTAGAAGGCCTGGAATTCCTGTTCGAATGCGAACTGAAACGCCGGCTTTATACCACCGAATAAGTTCCCTGCCACGCTGACAACATCGCCAAGCCATTGGGTTAAGAAGATAATAATGAAAACTGAGCAGTTACTCACCTCCACCCATTGGGGGACTTACGAAGTCGAAACCTCCGGAGATAAGGTCACGGCGATGAAGCCCGTGCCCTGGGATAAAAACCCGTCGCGGATTGGTCAGTCGATGCCGGATGCCATTACCGGCAACACACGGATCCGTCGCCCGGCGGTCCGCCTCGGCTACCTGAAAAATGGCCCGGACTCCCGGGAAGGCCGGGGAAAAGAACCGTTCGTTGAAGTCAGCTGGGAAGAAGCCTTATCTCTGGTCGCCCGTGACATGCAGTCCGTGAAAACCCGTCATGGCAACGAAGCCATCTTCGGCGGCTCCTATGGCTGGGGAAGCGCCGGTCGTTTCCATCACGTACAGAGTCAGTTGCACCGTTTTCTGAAAGGTTTTGGCGGATATACTGCCAGCACCAATACCTATAGCAGTGCTGCCGGTGAGCGTATTCTGCCTCATATCATCGGCCCGCTCAGCCCGCTGCATAAAAAACATACCCATTTCTCCGTGCTGGCAGAGCATTGTGAAGTCTTTGTCGCCATCGGCGGACTGCCGGTCAGAAACTCTCAGGTGAATGTCGGCGGTGCCAGTGATCACATGCTGAAGCACTGGCTGGAAACGATGCAGAATAACGGGGTGAAATTTATTAATGTCAGCCCGGTAAAAAATGATCTGAGTGCCGTCAGTAACGCCGAATGGCTGCCGGTCAGACCGGGTACCGATACGGCCCTGCTGCTGGCACTGTGCCAGACCTTAGTCAGTGAAAACCTGCATGATCAGGCATTTATCGACAGCCACACCGTCGGTTTCGGTCCGCTGCGCCGCTACCTGAGCGGCGAAACAGACGGGGTGGTCAAAAATGCCGCCTGGGCAGCCCCCATTACCGGACTGAGCACAGAACAAATTACCGGGCTTGCACGGACGCTGGCCAGCCATCGCAGTATGGTAAATATCTCCTGGTCTCTGCAGCGTTCCCGCCAGGGTGAACAGGCCTACTGGGCGACGGTGGCATTGACGGCCCTGCTGGGACAAATAGGCACACCGGGCGGCGGCCTGGCGTTCGGTTATGCCTGTACCAACCTGGCCGGGGCGGATCGTGTTGGTTTTTCCGGCCCCCGTTTACCGGCCGGCGAAAATAAGGTCAAAACCGAAATCCCGGTGGCGCGTATTTCTGACCTGTTACTGAACCCGGGCGGGGAATATCAGTTCGATGGTCAGGACTGCCACTACCCGGATATTCGTCTGGTTTACTGGGCGGGAGGTAACGCCTTCCATCACCATCAGGATCTGAACCGTCTGGTCGACGCCTGGCGACGTCCGGAAACTGTTGTCGTGCACGAGCAGTACTGGACGGCGCAGGCGAAGTTTTCCGATATCGTGTTACCGGCCACCACCGTGCTGGAGCGTAATGATATCGGCAGCGGCAGTCATGATGGCTTTATGGTGGCCATGCGCCAGCATATTCCGCCGGTCAGTGAGGCGCGTGATGATTATGAGATTTTCAGCGGGCTGGCAGAGCGACTCGGGTTTGCGGAACAGTTTACAGAAAACCGCAATCCTGATCAGTGGCTGCGCCACATCTATGAAGAGTCCAGGCCCCGGGCAGAAGAAGATGGCATCACCCTGCCTGCATTTGATGATTTCTGGGAACAGGGAAAGCTGGAGTTTGATCGCCCATCTGAACCACAGATTTTCTTAGCTGATTTCCGTGCCGACCCTGAAAAACATCCGCTGTCGACGCCGTCAGGAAAGATCGAACTTTACTCCGACACTATCGCCGCGTTCGGTTATCGCGAATGCCCGGGACATCCTTTCTGGGACCCGCAGGAAGAGCAATTCCAGCGGGAACAGGCACAATGCTGGCCACTACATATGCTGTCCAGCCAGCCACGTTCCCGTCTGCACAGCCAGTATGATCACGGCAGCTTCAGCCGCAGTACCAAAGTCCGGGGACGTGAACCTCTCTGGATGCATCCGCAGGATGCCGCCGAACGCGGCATCACCGAAGGCTCGGTGGTCCGGGTCTTTAACCAGCGCGGTGCCATACTGGCCGGTGTCCATATCAGTGATCAGATCCTGGCGGGCGTGGTACAGATTTCCACCGGGGCCTGGTACGATCCGCAGGATCCGTCAACGCCTGGCTCACTCGATAAACACGGTAACCCGAATGTACTGACCGAAGACCGTGGCAGTTCACGCCTCGGTCAGGGCTGCAGCGCTCAGAGCTGTAAAGTCGAAATTGAACGCTGGGAACAACCGTTGCCGGAAATTACCGCGTTTTCACCTCCGCCATTTTGTGATCGAAGTGAATAACGGCTGACGTCAGGGTTCCGCTGCCACAGGCGGCAGCGGATTTCCCGCCTATCCGGCCGGTGTACTGAAGCGCAGATACATCAGGCTTTCCCGGGCCTCTTTCGCCCTGGATACCGTCAGTAGCCCTGTCCGGTGTGCTGAGCGCGTGGCAGGTATCGAATCAGGCCCCGGGGCATAAGCGGGTTATTTTTATTTTATCCGTGCCCGCCGTGGTCCTGCACCGTCCGGAACCGCGCCGGGAGGCGATGAACAGCGTCTGCGGTATTTCCTGCCAGCCGGGAAAAGGGGCGTGAACGTCGTCCGGGTCCGGCCGTTCTGACCATTATCCTCGGGCTGAGCGTGCCCGGTATTCTTTGAAATCAGTACCTTCAGCAGGAGTGACCAGGTGTCAGATAAATTATTGTCTCCGGATGAACCCGCCCCGTTTACGGTACGTAACCGTGAAGGAACCTCCCCTTTTCTGCTGATCTGTGATCATGCAGGAAAACGCATTCCGCGGCGGCTCGGTACACTGGGGTTACCCCCTGCAGAGATTGATCGCCATATCGGCTGGGATATCGGCGCTCTGCCGGTCGCAGAGCAGTTAAGTGAGTTACTGGACGCCACCTTAATCTCCCAGACCTGGTCGCGGCTGGTGATTGACTGTAACCGGCCCCCCTCCGTCGTGAGTTCCATCCCGCTGGTTTCTGAGGCCACCGACATCCCGGGTAACCAGGGATTATCCGCAGCACAGAAACTGGCACGTCAGCAGGAGATCTTTACCCCTTACCATGACGAGATACGTCGGCTCCTGACGCAGCGTCGTCAGTGCGGACAGGCAACCTGTATTATCTCTGTGCACAGTTTCACACCGGTGTATCTGGACATACCGCGTCCCTGGCATATTGGCCTGCTTTATCACCGCCTGAAGGCCTATCCACAGGCGTTTCTGTCACAGCTGCAGGCTCAGCATCGCTGGGAAGTGGGCGATAATCAGCCCTATTCCGTCTCCGATGAAACGGACTATGCAATACCGCAACATGCAGATAAAAATGGCTATCCGTCGGTCGGCATTGAGATCCGCCAGGACCTGATCACTGAGGCAGAGGGTCAGACGGCCTGGGCTAAGGCGCTTGCGCCATTGCTTCAGGCCGCCTGGCAGAACTACCGCACAGAACATGACGGACTGTCAGCCTGAAAGTCAGGCTGAGGTTACCGTCGGGGGCGTATTCAGGGCAGCCACCCCGCCGGCGAGCGCTACCCAGCCGATCAGATAAAATGCCTGCGGCCAGGCCGCAGGCAGGTCTCCTCCCCCGGTGATGACGTTGAGCATCGCTAATACGATAGCCCCGCCCGTGAACCGGCAGATAAGCATCACCCTGGCGGCCTGTTCCTGTGCGTTATCCGGGATCCCGCGGCCGCCGGTGCTGAATAACGCCGGACAGAGCAGGCCCTGGCCCAGGCTGCTGAGACATACGCCCGCGATAAACGTGACAGAAAGCGGCTGGTCGCAGGTCTCTCCGGCAAGAAAAAGTCCCGCGGCGCAGCAAAGGAATCCACCGGTCAGTAATGCGGAATGACGCATTCTGCCGGATAACAGGGTGTACACCTGACGGCCGGTGATGATCAGTAAGACAGCAATGCAGAGCAGGCCCGCTGAAGCACCGGGACTGAGACTTTGTTGTTGCCCGTAAAATGCCAGCAAATACCACTGGCTTCCTGCACTTCCCACGTAGCACAGGCGACTCAGCCATCCAACGCAAAAGGTAGCGTTATCGCGTAACGGACGGGGAAATAACGGGCGCGGTGACCATTTTTCGTGAACAAGGAAAAGCAGACAGAGAAGGGCCGTCATGCGGTTAATAATAAAATCAGGCTGGCCGGTGCGGGCAAACCCGGTGAACGCCAGAAAGAGGCTACCCGCTGCAACGCTTGCGATTAACGCTCCGGCGGGGAAAGTTCGCCCCGGGACCTTTTGCCACGGGTAATCATGACCCGCGGACCGGCAGATCACCCACAGGGCCGGCAGATTGAGGAGAAAGATAAGGCGCCAGTCGATTTCACTGAATACGGCACCCAGCACCAGGCCAGCCACCAGACCCGTCACTGCCCCGCTGTCCGCAGAGACAGGTGCCTTGCTCCCGCTTTCTCCCCCGGACTCTCCCCCCTTCAGCGCCTGATGGATCAGCGCCATTCCCGTCCCCTGTAAGGCCCGTGCCGCGAGCATCCACACGCCATTAGCGGCTAACGCCCCCATGACAGAAGCCAGCAGAAAGATCCCCCTGCCGACGATAAATACCCGCCGGCTGCCGGTTCGGGCGCAAAGCACACCACCGATCAGTGACAGAACAGCAAAACAGAACCCGTAAACGGCGAGTACTGCCGGGGTCTGCTGCGGGGTCAGTGACAGTTGCTGAGCGATATGCGGCAGGGCGATGCACATCGCCGCATAATCCAGCGATACCAGCCTACGACTCAGCGTAGCGGGACTTCGCATCATAAAATCATGTCTTTCAGGCTGACAGGTGAGCCTTTTACTTCTCATGGTCATCTCCGCACCACAACAGATGAATTCTGTTCATGTGATAAAATACTGGATGACACGTTATCTCTTTCCTATATTGGGTGACAAAATCATATAATTCACCGAAGGATGAGTTTAATTCACCTATGAAAACATCCCGTCTTCCGCCATTAACGTCACTCCGTGCTTTTGATGCCGTTGCCAGACACGAGAGTTTTAAACGTGCCGCGGAGGAAATCAGCGTGACACCGACCGCGATCAGCCACCAGATCCGCAGTCTTGAACAGTCACTGGAGTGCCGGTTATTTGAACGTTCAGCCAGAGGCGTCTCACTGACCCCGCAGGGCGTAACATTGTTCCGGGCTTCCGCCACCATCTTCAGCACATTACGCCAGGCAGTGAGTGAACTTACCCCGGCCTCTTCACCGGGAGCGCTCACGCTGAGTACCACCTCCAATTTTCTGACGCACTGGCTCATTCCCCGCTTACCGGAATTTCACCGGCAGTGCCCCGGCCTGAACCTGCATCTGCATACTGCCATTGATCTGGTCGATCCGGCCGGGGGGATCGCAGATTGCGCCATCCGTTATAGTCAGCAGGTCAATCCGGCACTGGACAACACTCTGCTCTGCAGGGACCGGTTTATCCTGGTGGCCAGCCCGCAACTGGCCATCCGTCGCGTGCAGGACCTGTTAACACACACATTATTTCATGTGGATAACCGGCATATTCCCCGTCCGTCACCCGACTGGCAGCACTGGAAAAATCGGTTCGGCCCTGAATCGCTGGATGTCTCCTCCGGCATTCATTTCAATGATGAGACCCATGCGATACAGGCAGCGATAGCCGGTCAGGGGGTACTGATCGCCAGTGAATTACTGGTCAGGGATGCCTTACAGAAGAAAATTCTGGTGTCACCAGCAGAACAGAGTCTGGAGGGAGGCTGCTATTATTTTGTGACCAGCGACAACAAAGCCGTCTGGCCGGAAGTCAGGCAACTCCGGCAATGGCTGCTCAGCCGGTTTGCGGCAACAGACTCCGGCAGCCGGGATAACATGACACCCTGTAATGACCTGCTATAGTTAATCAGGCGATCAGGATCACTCAGTTTTAGCAGGAATACGCCGCGTAAACGGATCGGGCTGGCTGCAGGCAGCACAGTTGTCCTGCACCGCCAGTTATATGGCAGTGATATATCCTTAATATTATCCATATGACGGTATATCACTCCATTCATGAAGAAATATTCAGCAATTCCGGTCAGAAACTTGATATATATAGCGTCATTATACTAAGGTAAATATATGTCAATAAGCATTGACCTGATTTAAGCCCGCATCACTGGCTTCTTATAGCTTTCATTCCCTTCACTTATTATCAGTTTTTTTAATGGCAACGAAAGCTATGCGACGCCCTCATTGATCACGTTTTGAGGACTCTATGACGAGCAATACAACAGAAAAACAGAAGAAGCCCTTCTGGAATAAAAAACAACCGAAAGAGCTGACGGTCGATGATATTACTATCGTCGATAACGATATGCTGAAGCGCGCCGTCGGCGCTGCTGCCCTGGGTAATGCCATGGAATGGTTCGACTTTGGTGTGTTCAGCTATCTGGCTGTCACCATCGGTAAAGTCTTTTTTGCAGATACCAGCGCAGCTGCCCAGCTTATCGCCACCTTCGGTACCTTCGCTGCCGCCTTCCTGGTGCGTCCTTTAGGCGGCATGGTCTTTGGCCCGCTGGGAGACCGCTATGGTCGCCAGAAAATTCTGGCGATCACCATGATTATGATGGCCATCGGGACCTTCTGTATCGGGCTGATCCCTTCCTATAACAGTATCGGCATCATGGCCCCTCTCCTGTTACTGGCCGCCCGTCTGCTGCAGGGCTTCTCTACCGGCGGGGAGTATGGGGGTGCTGCGACCTTTATTGCTGAATACTCCACCGATAAGCGCCGTGGATTTATGGGGAGTTTCCTGGAATTCGGTACCCTGGGCGGCTATCTGCTGGGTGCCGGTCTGGTGACAGGGCTGACTTCCGTGATGCCTGCTCAGACCATGCTGGACTGGGGATGGAGAATTCCGTTCTTTATTGCCGCACCGCTCGGCCTGTTCGGTTTGTATGTGCGTTTAAAACTGGAAGAAACGCCGGCATTCCAGCAACACATGGAAAAACAGGAAGCCCTTGAGCACAGCAAGCCTCGTCTGGGTCTGTTCCAGATGATGCACAAATACCGCGCCCAGATGCTGAAATGTATCGGTCTGGTATTGCTGTTCAATGTGTCCAACTACATGCTGACATCCTATATGCCAAGCTACCTGACCGGTATTCTGGGTCTGAGTGAGCTGAGCAGCCTGATCCTGGTGATGGTGGTGATGTTTGTAATGATGCCTCTGACCCTGTTCTGGGGCCACTGGACAGATAAAGTCGGTCGTCGTCCGGTGATTGCCGCGGGGGCACTGGGTCTGATTATTCTGTCCATTCCCTGCCTGATGCTGATCGGTTCCGGCAGCATGTGGGGCGTCTTTTTCGGTCTGATCATTCTTGGCTTCGTCCATACCTGTTTCAGCGGCACCATGCCTGCCACCTTGCCGGCATTATTTACCACCGATATTCGTTACAGTGCCCTGGCGATCGGTTTTAACCTGTCCGTCTCACTGTTCGGTGGTACGACACCGTTGCTGACCGCATGGCTGGTTGAGAAAACACATAACCTGATGATCCCGGCTTACTACCTGATGGCTGCCGGGGCAATTGGTCTGATCACCGTATTTACCCTGCGTGAAACAGCCCGTAAGCCTCTGCGTGGCTCAACCCCTGCGGTTGCCACCAAAGCAGAAGCGCTGAACCTGATCAAAAAGCTCCAGCGCCGCAATAAAAAAACTGACCCGAAAAACGCGACACCCCAGTAATTTTCGCGGTCATTCCCGCCGGGCATCTTGCCCGGCGTTTTTTTATCTGCTCTCCGGCCAGTATTGCTTCCCTCTGTCCCCTTTGTCGTTCTGACACCCGTGAACCGATCGCCTTTTTCTTTCTGCATCCCGCTACCGGCCCCGGAACTCCCTGCGGCGATATTTCCATGCGGTAAACGGGTATCACTCCTGCTCTCCGCCCGGGTCAGCTCAGGGCAGACATCAGGCTCTCCGGTTGGTAACCGCCTTTGCCGCAAACAGGGTTTCGCGGTATAGCAGCCCTGCACAATATGGTTAACCCTATGACGGGTGGTAAGGAACAGGCACTGACGTCAGAACACTATCGGGGGGTGGATGACAGGGGAAAAGAAAGTCGCAAGGGACGTATCGGCGGGAATAAGGCGTTAAACATGGTGCCGCTTTCCCCGGGATAAGCACTGACTTACCCCGGGGCGATGCCGGGCAATCAGACGGTATGGGACAGATGCCCGGCGTTCATCACCACGGAGCGATCACACATATGGTCAATCACATCCGGGTCATGACTGACCAGCACCATGGTCAGCTGACTGTTTTGTTTCAGGTCATTCAGCAGGTTCAGGATTTCCGCCTGCACTGACATATCCAGCGCCGAGGTTGGTTCATCCAGCAGCAGGATCTTTGGCTGCAGTAACAATGCGCGGACTATCGCCACCCGCTGACGTTGTCCGCCGGATAACTGATGCGGGTAACGGTCGATTAACGCCGTATCCAGCCCTACCTCGCGGAACCCCTGGCGGATCCGGTCATCGATGTTATCGAAACCGAACCGTTTCAGCGGTTCTGCCAGTGTACGGCGTAACCGGTGACGCGGGTGCAGCGAAGCATACGGGTCCTGGAAGACCATTTGGACATCACGACGCAGCTGCCCGGTAAATGCTTTACCCGGAACAACGTCAGTCCCCGCCAGAGTCATTTCACCCTGCCAGTGAGGATTTAATCCCGCCATCACCCAGAGAAGAGAAGATTTTCCGCAACCGGAAGGACCGACCAGGCCAAAACATTCGCCGGAAGCGACAGTAAGGCTGGCCCCTTCCACCACCTGGCGCAGGTGATAGCCCTCCGGGTGATAGACATTCACACCATTCAGCCGGATAACACTCATGGTAACGCCTCCAGTGCTGCACGATCTAAGGTAGGCAAGCGCTGACCTTTCGTCGCCAGGCCTGGCCGGCAGGCCCATAAGGTACGGGTATAAGGATGGGTGGCGTTAGCCAGCTCTGAGGCCGGCAGAGTATCCAGAATCCGCCCTTTATACATCACCATCACACGCTGACAATGGTCTGCGACCTGCTGTAAATCATGGCTGATCAGCAGCAGCCCCATATTCCGTTGTGATACCAGTTCGCGGATCAATGCCAGCACCTGGTCACGCATACGATGGTCTAACGCCGAAGTCGGTTCATCCGCAATCAGGAACTCCGGATCGGTGATCAGCGCTATCGCCAGCATAATACGCTGCCCCATCCCGCCGGACAGCTGATTAGGATAACGTTTAATCAGCTGTTGCGGATTCGGCAGCCCTACCGCATTCAGCATTTCGAGGACTTTTTCCCGGCGCTGGCGGCGGCTGAGTGACCGGTGCAGGATCAACGGTTCTTCCACCTGCCAGCCAATGGTGCGCGAGGGGTTCAGGGCATATTTCGGGTCCTGCATGACCATCGCGACCTTACCGCCACGTAAGCGGGTCCAGTCACGCGGGGTGAGAGTCAGGGCATTATTCCCGGCAATCGTCAGTTCCTGTGCATTCACTGTCAGCGTCGGGGCCAGCAGCCCCATCAGACTGCGTGCCGTCAGTGACTTCCCTGATCCCGACTCGCCCACCAGCGCCACACGTTCACGCCCCAGACGAAAAGAGATGTCGTCAACCAGAGCACGGCCTTGCGGCAGGCCGATGGATAACTGATTCGCAATAATAAAAGGTGTCGATTCAACTGTCATGACGGCTATCCAGTCGGTCTCGCAGACCGTCACCAATGAAATTAAAGGTCAGGCTGGCCAGCAAAATGGCCCCGCCCGGCGCAGCAGCTACCCACCACTGGTCGAAAATTACTTTCCCGCCTTCCGCGACCATGGATCCCCATTCCGCGGTCGGTGGACGAACCCCCATCCCCAGGAAGCCCAGGCCGGCGGCGGACAGAATAATCCCCCCGAGGCTCAGCGCAGCGCGCACGACGGCACTTGGTAAACAGAGCGGTAAAATGTGGCCCAGAATTAACGGCAAACCACGGATCCCCTGCATCCTGGCCGCCGCCAGATAATCACTGCGGCGCAACTGCTGGGTTTCTGCCCGGGCCTGACGGGCAAACGGCGGCCAGCTGGTCAGTGCCAGCGCTAAGGCGCCGTTCAGTAGCCCCGGGCCAAGTACCGCCACCATCGCCAGCGCAATCACCAGACTCGGCAGCGCCAGAAAAATATCGGTAATACGCATCAGGATGCGTTCTGTCCAGCCACCTAAATAGCCTGCCGCCATCCCGACCGCCATCCCGACCGGGACGGTTAATACCAGAATAAAGATGATCAGCACCAGGGTAGGACGGGTACCGTAAATCACGCGGGAAAGCAGATCCCGGCCAAAGCTATCGGTACCCAGCCAGTGGAGTTCTGACGGCGACAGTAACCGGCCAGCCATATTCTGTGCATTCGGGTCAAACGGTGCCAGCCAGGGAGCAAAAATCGCCGCCAGCACCAGCACGGTTAATAATCCGCAGCCAAGCGCCAGTAAAAACGGGATCCTGCGCCGGGATTGGGTCGCAGATGAACGGGAAGTTAATTCAGTCATCGTGTTCTCGGATCTGTGAGCCAGACCAGCGCATCAGTCAGCGCATTGATCAGGATAAAACAGGCACCCACTACTAAGGTTGTCCCCAGAATGGCAGGGAAATCAGCAGCAAACAGCGCATTCGTCAGATAACGTCCCATGCCGGGCCATGAAAAGACGCTTTCTGTTAAGACGGAGCCTTCCAGCAGAGAGACATAGGACAGCATCACCACCGTGATCAGAGTTCCGCGGGTATTCGGCAGTAAATGATGCCAGAGAATGCGCCAGCGGCTTGCCCCTTTCGCCAGGGCGAGGGTGACATATTCTTTACTGTTCTCTTCCAGTAAGGTCGCGCGTAACAGGCGGGTAATCGATGCAGTGGATAATAATCCCAGCGTCGCCACCGGTAGCCACAGATGGGCTAATGCATTGATAAACATGGCACGATCACCGGACAACCAGCTGTCGATCAGCACAATCCCTGTTTTCGGTTCCAGTGTATAGGTATACAAATCATCCAGTTGGCCGGGACCGGCGGACCAGTGCAGCACCGCATAAAACAGCAACAAGCCCAGCAGGCCGAACCAGAACACCGGGACAGAATAGCCCAGCAAAGAGACAATCCGCGCCAGGTGATCGATCCAGCTCTTCGGACGCCAGACCGAAATCAGCGCCAGGCTGATGCCGCAGATGGCACCGACAATCAGCGAACAGGTGGCCAGCGTGAATGTTGCCGGGAAAGTCCGCAGTAAATCACTGAGTACCGGCTGTCCGGTGCTCTGTGAAATCCCCAGATTACCGTGGGCCAGTTGCTTCAGGTAATCCCAGAACTGCCGGGGCAGTGACTGGTCTAACCCCAGCTGATGACGGACCTGCGCATACGTAGACGCACTCGCATGATCCCCCACCAGCTGTAACACCGGATCGACAGGTGAAAGATGAGACAGCGTGAAGGTAAACGCCAGCAGACCTAAAAGTGTCACCACCAGTGATAACAGGTTACCGGCGAGGCGCTGTACAAGCCGCCCCAAACCCGCAGCGCGACTCGAAGGTTGCGCTGTGGTTGCCATTACTTCGTCACCTGGTTGTAGAACACCATATCCGGGTTCATACCCTGCTGATAGCCTTTCAGGTTATCGCGCAATGCGGTCAGCTGACGCGCCTGCAAACCAATCACATAAGGCGAACTTTTCAGTACCTGACGCTGCAGTTTCTGATACATCGCAGCACGTTGCTGATTATCGCTTTCACCCACGGCCTGCTTCGTTTCTGCCGTTAATGCAGGGATATGCCAGCCGGCACGGGCTGCCAGCGTACTGCTGCCATCTTCAGGATTTGACGCAAAAGCGGCCGCATTGGAGTTCGGGTCAAAATAGTCAGGCCCCCAGGACGTGACTGTCGCATCGAATTTATGGCTGGAAATCTTCGCCGTAATTTCACTGCTGATCCCCGGGATCAACGTAACCTTCACGCCCGCTTTCGCAAAGCTCGCCTGCAATGCCTGGGCAATATCCAGATAAGGCGGCTGGTTATTAACGATCAGACTAAAGCTGATATTCTTCAGTCCGGCTTTCGCCAGAATCGCTTTCGCTTTTTCCGGGTTGTAAGTGTATGGCGTTTCTTTTAATGCACCTAAGTAACCGTCCGGTAAGAAGGTCTGATGCACAGAGAACTGACCTCTGAGCAGATCATTCGCAATACCATTATAATCAAACAGATAACGTGCAGCTTCCCAGAATGCCGGGTTAGCCATCACCGGAGAGGACTTCACGTTAAACAATAAATAGTAAAGCGATGCGATAGGGACGGCGACCGGTCTCACACCTGGTTTGTTTTTCAATGCACTGAACTGATCACTGCCCAGACTGCGGGCAATATCCGCATCGCCCTGCTCAACCAGTAAGAGACGGGTGGCGACTTCCGGGACATTTTTAATCAGGACATTTTTAAGCTTTGGTGCCCCTGCCGGAGAGTCCGGGTTGGCGGTCATCAGCAGAACTTCATGCGGGACATAGCGACGGATCTGATACGGGCCGCTGCCGGCGGAGTGGGTGTTCAGCCACTGGTGACCCAAATCACCCTGTACCTGGTGGCTATCGGCCTCTTTCTCATCGACAATCGAGGCCACCGGGGCAGAGAGCAGGCTCAGGACAAAGGACGGGCTGACATCGGCGGTCCAGTGGATAGCAACCTGATTATCACTCACTTTGGTCAGTTCGCTGTCAACGTTCTTCGCGTTCCAGCCTAACTGCGTCAGGATAAAGGAAGGCTCAAGATTCAGTTTCACCACACGTGACAGAGAGAAGATCACATCTTCCGGACGCACAGGGTTACCGCTGGCAAATTTAGCGCCGTCACGCAGCGTAAACACCAGGCTGCGATTATCCGCACCCGCCTTCCAGGAGGAAGCCAGCGTCGGACGCAGATCCACCGGATTGGACGGATCAGACTGCAACAGGCGCTGATAAAGACTGTTAAAAGCTTGTACGGTCGACAGCTCAAAACCCTGTGCCGGATCGAAGCTGATAGCATCATCCAGAGACTGGGCGACAACGAGCGTGTCTGGAGGAGTTGCACTGAACGCGGCCATGGACGTCGTCATCATAGCCAGCGCGAGACCTATCAATGTTTTTTTCATCTGAGTTCCTTGCTGAGAACTAACAACGCACCTGAACCGGAAGCCGTCGTCCGGAACGGGAAGTTAGTTTGTTATTCTTTATTGTTATATATAAACAATTACTTATCACTTCTGTAATTTATCGGATTTTATGAAGTTCGGCTAGGGTTGTCAGCGATAAAATCTGTCCCTTTACGTTAACTAACATCGGATTAAAGCCAGGATCCGCAAACCTGAAAAAGTCCTCCGGGCGGCTCGGTGCCCTTACTGCCCGCGCTTAATCATCAGAAACACTGTTATATATAAGGTAGTCTCCGGGCCGGAAGGCGGTTCATTGATAACGATATGTCATCCTTATCTTTACCCGTTAAGGCGCCATCCCGGTCACGCGACCGCAGTCTGCGGAGAGGCTGGCAGAAATATCCTCACCGCTCGTTTTTCCGGAAAACTCACCACGTCATACCCTGCTGCCGCTGAACGCCAGAGACGGCCTGAAAGAGGCGTCTTCATTTCATGGATAGGGCGAAGCCCGGAAAGTCCGGGCCATTTCATACAGCGGTGAGTTATCGGAATGCTAACAGAACAGCGATGACCTGCCGCCAGGATCATCGGACAGAAGGTTATCCGCAGCGACGTACGGGAATATTCAGCGCGATACGCCGTGTGACTTTCTGCTTTCCGGGCATCCTGCGGACCCGAATATCATGAGGGGTTCTTGTTTCGCAGTAATCTGGCTCCCCGGCAGGCCCCGGTGATCATCGGAATAACCGGCAGCTCCTCCGCAGAGCCTGTGAATTCAAATTAAATACAGGCTCCTCTTCTTTTTATCCACGCAGACCTTTTTTATTCGCTGATGTTATTCAGGTCCACAGGATATCTGTTATTTCATTCTCTGCCGGAAGATACCGGGGAGTTAATTAACGGAATAAAGGTTAAGGGTTGTTATAACTGTAATAATGCTCTGCCCCCCTTATTAACGGTCACGGCTTCCCGATAGCATTGGCAGTATTGGCAGTATTGGCAGTATTGGCAGTATTGGCAGTATTGGCAGTATTGGCAGTATTGGCAGTATTGGCAGTATTGG
>NZ_JAERJR010000020.1 GCF_018257515.1 Tatumella sp. JGM118 | reverse complement strand
GTTCTTCAAGTTCCCTGATTCTTTGCTCGGGTGTAAGCGGGATAGTTGTCTGAGCCATAGGCAGTTTCCTCTTCACCTGGTCAGGAAGTCCGGGTCTCCAGTCAAGCAGGCCATATTTGCGCAGCCAGACAAGTACGGTGGAGCGCCCCTGAATGCCATATCGCTGCTGGGCCTGTTTATAGGTCATCTCGCCTTTTTCGACCTGCTCAACGACGGCTATTTTAAAGGATAGAGGATAATCGCGTTGGGTGCGTTTGAACTCAGTCATCATCACGTTCTCCGGATTTAAGTCTGGAACGTGTCAACACTATTCAGGACGGGTCACAGAAAAGAAAAAAGCCCACCGAAGTGAGCTTTCAAAATTGGCTGGGGTGCAGGGATTCGAACCCCGGAATGCTGGTATCAGAAACCAGTGCCTTACCGCTTGGCGACACCCCAATTTGTTTGGTGGCTACGACGGGATTCGAACCTGTGACCCCATCATTATGAGTGATGTGCTCTAACCAACTGAGCTACGTAGCCATGTTTTTTTCGCGTGACCTTCAACGGCGTTGCGGGGCGCATTATGCGGAGTTGGCCCCTGATCGTCAACAAATTTTTTGACGTTTTTTGCCGTAAAAGGGCCGTTTGTCTGGTGAATAACCATTATGGTTAATAGTTGTTCGTTTTGTGGTGCCGCTTTATGCAATCAGGGCCGGCGGCACAGCAGTACGGGCCGGAACGTCACCATGATTCAATATGTTGCAGCCAGTCAACGGAGAGCGTGCAGCACTGAACAGTGCAAAAAAACACATGCACGAATAAAAAAAAGACCGTTTATTAACGGTCTTTTTTCAGGGGGACGAGGACTAACTTAATAGGCAGACTGATGGACGCCTACGGCACGGCCTGACGGGTCATCCATACTTTTGAAAGCTTCATCCCATTCAATGGCTTTTGCTGAAGAACAGGCAACAGACGGGCCACCGGGAACGCATTCGGCAGCGGTCGGTACCGGGAACAACTCTTCAAAGATCTCACGGTACAGATACGCTTCTTTCGAGGTCGGCGTATTGTGCGGGAAACGGAAGTGCGCCATTTCCAGTTGCTGATCGGTGACCTGAGCCGCCGCCACTTCTTTCAGACTATCGATCCAGCTGTAACCGACGCCGTCAGAGAACTGTTCTTTCTGACGCCATGCAACGCTGTGAGGCAGGTAAGAGGAGAAACATTCACGCAGGATGTGTTTTTCCATTTTACCGTTGCTGCCACACATTTTATCTTCCGGGTTGATACGCATCGCTACATCCAGGAACTTTTTGTCCAGGAAGGGTACGCGTGCTTCCACACCCCAGGCTGACATGGCTTTGTTGGCCCTTGCGCAGTCATACATATGCAGTGCGGCGAGCTTACGCACGTTTTCTTCATGGAATTCTTTCGCGTTTGGCGCTTTATGGAAATACAGGTATCCGCCAAAGACTTCGTCAGCGCCTTCGCCTGACAGCACCATTTTAATGCCCATCGCTTTAATTTTACGGGACATCAGATACATCGGGGTCGAGGCACGGATAGTGGTGACATCATAGGTTTCGATGTGATAAATCACATCGCGGATAGCATCCAGACCTTCCTGAACCGTAAAGTTAATTTCGTGGTGCACGGTGCCGAGCGCGTCAGCCACTTCTTTTGCGGCTTTCAGGTCCGGCGCACCTTTCAGGCCGACCGCAAAGGAGTGCAGCTGTGGCCACCAGGCATCACTTTTATCTTTATCTTCAATCCGTTTCGCGGCAAAACGTTTAGTGATTGCCGAGATAATGGAGGAATCCAGACCGCCGGAGAGCAGAACCCCGTAAGGGACATCTGACATCAGGTGGCTTTTCACGGACTCTTCCAGCGCATCTTTCAGGGCTGTGGCGTCGGTGACGTTAGCGGCAACATTGTCATATTCCATCCAGTCGCGCTGGTAATACTGACGGATTTCACCGTCGAGGCTGGACATATAGCTGCCCGGCGGGAATTCGCTGATGGTACGGCAGACCGGCACCAGTGCTTTCATCTCTGAGGCGGCAAACAGGTTACCGTGTTCGTCATAACCGATATATAAAGGAATAATCCCGATATGGTCACGGCCAATCAGCCAGCTGTTCTTCTCTTTATCGTAGAGAATAAAAGCAAACATCCCCTGCAGGTCATCCAGGAAATCCACGCCTTTTTCCTGATAAAGCGCAAGGATCACTTCACAGTCAGAACCGGTCTGGAACGCGTAACGATCGCTTAATTCTTCGCGCAGTTGCTGGTGGTTATAGATTTCACCGTTGACCGCCAGTACGTGAGTTTTGTCGGCATTGTACAGCGGCTGTGCTCCGTTATTGACGTCGACAATTGATAAGCGTTCGTGTGCCAGGATCGCATGATCGTCGGCGTAAACTCCGGACCAGTCCGGACCACGGTGACGCATCAGACGGGATAATTCCAGCGCTTTCTTACGCAATTCAACGGGATCTGTTTTCAGATCCAGAACACCAAAAATCGAACACATAATCTACTCCTAAGTCCATATACGGTAATGTTATTGACACAAACTTATTATCTGAGTGCAGCCTGTTCCGGCGCGATGTATAAGAAAATGCGCTATTTCACATCCTGTTGGCAAGTCATTTAGTACCTGAAGGGGAAATAGTTGATCCTGAGGCTCAGATATTAAATATCATCTAAAAAAACAGGCATTATTTTAGATGATATCCAATGAATTTGCATTTCCGGTTATTTTTAAGACATTCCGGCAGACGGTAAAAGGCGGGCTGAAATCATCAGATCACCGCAGCAGCAAGGGGCAGGGTGAGTCACCTCTGCCCGTCACTGCCGGGCGGAAACATCAGAAAAAGATCGGAGTCAGAAGAGATCGATATCGGCGACAGACGGATAAATCCAGTCAGGCCGGAAAGGCATTACATCGACATCATCGGCACTGGAAACGCCGGAGAGTACCAGGATGGTTTTCAGCCCGGCCTGGAAGCCTGCCAGGATATCGGTGCGCAGGTTATCACCGATGATGACCGTTTCCTCGGAATGGGCATGCATCTTATTCAGCGCCGCCCGCATAATGTAAGGGCTTGGCTTGCCGACCACAAACGGGCGCCGGGAGGTGATCTTCTCAATGCCGGCACACAAAGCCCCGCAGGCCGGGACATAGCCACGGGCGTGAGAGTCCGGGTTGGTCGCGATAAAACGGGCCCCGTTAGCCACAAAGAATGCCGCTTTATGCATCATCTCCCAGTTGAACGAGCGGGTCTCCCCGACGATAACAAAGTCAGGATTAATATCGGTAATGGTGAAACCGGCTTTATAAAGTTCATGGATCAGCGCACCTTCGCCAATCACATAGGCTTTCTTGCCTTCCTGCCGGCGCAGGAAATCGGCTGTTGCCATGGCGGAGGTATAAAAGACCGAATCCGGCAGGGTAATGCCAGCGGACGAAAAGCGGTTGGCCAGGTCCTGCTCTGTCTGGGACGGATAGTTGGTCAGGACCACCAGCGGTACGTCTTTTTCCAGCAGGCCATGTAAAAACTCTTTGGCACCTTTGACAGGGGTATTATCGTGCATCAATACCCCATCAATATCGCAGATTACATTTTTAAGGGTCATCAGGTCAGTCCGGGTCAATGAAAATAAAATCGGGTCACTCGCCCAGCAGGTGCTGAAGTAAAAGGCCGTTCAGCATTGCGCGTTTAGCCAGCGCAAAAGCACCGATGGCGGAACGATTGTCCAGTTGTGATCGTACAACAGGTAAATTACGGCGAAAATCATTTAATACCTGCGTATCGATACAGCGCTGGATGACCGGAAACAGGATGTTTTCTGCTGCGGTTATTTCACCGGCCAGCACTATTTTTTGCGGATTAAATAAGTTGATCATCATCGCCAGCGCTTTACCCAGATGGTAGCCGACGTCTTTTATCAGATGCTGTGCCAGCAGGTCGCTCTGGTTCGCGGCAGTACAGATCTCCGTTATCGTGCACGTACTGGCGGTTAATTCACTCTGATAGCCTTGTGCCAGTAACGATTTTGCCCGCTGAATGATAGCGGTGTTGGACGCTATCGTTTCCAGGCAACCGAAATTACCGCAATAACAGCGGTCCCCTAATGGATCCACCTGTACGTGGCCGATTTCACCTACGTTACCGTTACTGCCAAGGAAGATACTGCCATTGACGATGATCCCGGCCCCGGTGCCGCGATGAATACGCACCAGAACAGAGTCCGCACAGTCGCGGCTTGCACCAAAATAGTGCTCAGCCAGGGCCAGGCTGCGGATATCATGGCCGACAAAACAGGCGGTATTAAAACGCGCCTTCAGGTTTCTGACCAGCGGCCAGGCGGTATCACCGAGGTGTGGCATAAAACGGACGATACCCTGCACCGGATCCACCAGCCCGGGTAAAATGACAGAGATGGCAATCAGTTCCTGTAAAACCGGCGCACATTCGGCAATAAAGGTCTCTGTCACAGCAAACAGGGCCTGTTCCAGCGCCGGAACGCTGTCATCGGGGATGGGGTAATGTTTTTCGGTCAGCAGGGTCCCGCCCAGGTCGAACAATGCCAGCGTGGTATCTTTGCGCCCAAGACGGATAGCGATGGTATGGAAACCGTGATTCTCGGTCACGATCGAGATGGCGCGGCGTCCGCCGGTGGAAGCCTGTTGTTCAACTTCTTTGATCAGGCCGCGCTCAATCAGTTGCCGGGTGATTTTAGTGACACTGGCAGGCGCAAGCTGACTGATTTCCGCAATCTGTATGCGGGAAATGGGTCCCTCCTGATCGATCAGGCGGTAAACCGCCGCGCTGTTTAACTGTTTTACCAGATCAATATTGCCAATTTGCGTCTGTCTGCCCGTGCCCATTTAATGCTTACCCGCTGAAAACCTCGTTACCATTAACGTAAGTTTTTAATATGTTAAAGTCACGCGTGAAAACCGTCAGATTAGCGACTTTACCTCGCTGCAGTGATCCCAGTTGCTTTTCGACGCCTATCGCTCTGGCGGGATAGAGTGTTGCCATACGCAGGGTTTCCTCCAGTGAAATCCCGAGGTGCTCAACACTGTTGCGCACAGCTTCGATCATGGTCAGTGATGACCCACTCAGGGTGCCGTTTTCATCCACACATAAGCCGTCACGATAGTATATTGTTTTACCGGCAAAAATGAACTGTTCGATCTCTGCCCCCGCCGGTGCGGTGGCATCCGTCACCAGAATCAGTTTTTCGCCTTTTATTTTTTTCGCATTACGGATATTGGCATAATGCACATGCAGGCCATCGGCTATCACCCCGCACCAGATTTCCGGTGAGTCGAAAATTGCCCCGATAAGCCCGGGGCCGCGGCCGGAAAACGCCGGCATGGCATTATAGAGATGGGTTGCACTGCTGATGCCCGCGTTGAAACCGGCCATCGCCTCGTCATAGGTGGCATCCGAATGGCCGGCAGAGACGACAATCCCGGCCTCACATAATGCCTGAATATCTTCGGCACTGACTTTTTCCGGGGCCAGGGTCACCTGTGAGATAACGTCGGCATTATCACAGATAAACTTCAGCAATGAGGCTGAACAGGGGCGAACCAGCGCGGCGTCATGGGTGCCTTTCTTCACCGGATTGAGCCAGGGGCCTTCAATATGCAGCCCCAGGGCCTGATGCTGATGGTGTGACAGCCACTCTCTCAGGGTGTCGACGGCTTTGAATATCATCTCATCGCTGCTGGTGATAAGCGTCGGTAAAAAACTGGTACACCCGGATTTTTCATTTGCCCGTTGCATCGTTTCCAGTGTGCTGAGGCTCAGGGCCGACAGCTGATCATTGAACTGCACTCCCCCGCAACCATTCAGTTGCAAATCGATAAAGCCGGCTGAAATATTCGCGCCCGCCACATCGGTTTGCGGGATATGATCGGGCAGGGCATCAGCCGGGCAGATCTGTTCAATCCGTCCGTTGCTCACCACCAGGGCATGGTTGTCCAGTACCTGAAATCCGGTATAAATCCGGCCGTTCACTAATGCATACATTCAAGGGTCTCCCGGGATAACGCCACCGCTTCCGGCGCTACCTGTGTTACAAATCAGGTTAAATATTATGAATATTTTCGGCTTCCATTTCACGGAAGTAATTCAGTGTCTTCACTTTCAGTTCCTGCGTGGACGGAGCATCGCATACGATGATGGCTCTTTCATGTAACTGCAGGCAACTGATGGTCCAGAGATGATTAACATTCCCCTCTACGGCGGCCTGCAGTGCTAAGGCTTTCACCTGGCCGGTGACCAGAATCATGATCTCTTCCGCATCCAGTAATGTGCCGACGCCTACCGTCAGGGCATATTTAGGGACCTGGCTGACATCATTATTAAAAAAGCGGGAATTCGCCATCCGGGTTTCCAAGGTCAGCGTCTTGATACGGGTCCGTGACGCCAGAGAGGAGGCGGGTTCGTTAAACGCAATATGCCCGTCATTACCGACCCCGCCCATAAAGAGATGTATTTTTCCGTACTGACGGATTTTTTCTTCATAACGGCGGCATTCTGCCTCAATATCGGGGGCATTACCGTCCAGTAAATGGATGTTTTCCGCCGGGATATCGATATGGTCGAAGAAGTTACGGTGCATAAAGCTATGATAACTTTCCGGATGTTGCCTGGCTAATCCGACATATTCGTCCATATTAAAGGTGACCACATGCTTAAAACTGACCTCCCCGCGCTGGTGCATTTCAATCAATGCCTTGTACGTTTGTAAGGGGGTGCCTCCGGTGGGTAACCCCAGTACAAACGGGCGATCTGCGTCCGGCTGAAAGTCATTAATTCTTTGGGTAATATAACGTGCTGCCCAGAGTGCGACTCCGGCAGACGTGTCCAGCGGGATAAGTCTCATGCATGGCCTCAATGAAGTGAGTGAAATCAGTTAACAATACGAGGGTGCCGGTTAAGAGATGACAAACATCTGACACAATAGCACCGGGTCGCTCTGGCTGTAACGATAATTCGGATAATAAAATAAGTCACGTCAGGCTGCCAGTGGCACGGCGATTGCAAAGTAATTTATGTTGACTTGTATCATGCTTTGCCAGGAATTAATTTGCGAAGCGAATTAAAATCTTCATACACTCAGTTGCAGGTCCCGGAGCGAATGTTTTTCTGCCTGTTCAGGCGGTGCGCTCTGCAGGCATACGACATAAACAGCCGGTTTATTAGGGGGAAGTAGTGAATATATTAAGTTATATGCAACGGGTGGGACGGGCACTGATGGTGCCGGTCGCGACACTCCCGGCGGCCGCCATCCTGATGGGGGTGGGTTACTGGCTGGATCCTGAAGCCTGGGGTGCCGGAAATGCCCTGGCGGCGTTACTGATAAAATCCGGTTCGGCGATCATCGACAATATGTCGGTATTGTTCGCGATCGGGGTCGCCTACGGTATGTCGAAAGACAAAGACGGGGCCGCCGCATTAACCGGTTTTGTCGGTTTCCTGGTGGTAACGACCCTGTGTTCACCGGCGGCCGTGGCGCTGATTCAGAAAATCCCGGTCGCCAGTGTTCCCGCGGCCTTCGGCAAGATCAACAACCAGTTCGTCGGTATTCTGGTCGGTGTGCTTTCCGCCGAAGTGTATAACCGCTTCAGCCATGTGGAACTCCCGAAGGCCCTTTCTTTCTTTAGTGGCCGACGACTGGTGCCGATCCTCGTCTCTTTTCTGATGATTCTGGTCGCTTTTATACTGATGTATGTCTGGCCGGTGATCTTTGGCGGCCTGGTCTCCTTTGGCGAACATATACAGAAAATGGGCGCGGTGGGGGCGGGGATTTATGCCTTCTTTAACCGCCTGTTGATCCCGGTCGGTCTGCATCATGCCCTGAATTCGGTATTCTGGTTTGATGTTGCCGGTATCAACGATATCCCTAACTTCCTCGGCGGCGCTCAGTCTATCGCCGATGGTACCGGCATTGTCGGCATCACCGGTCGTTACCAGGCCGGGTTCTTCCCGGTCATGATGTTTGGTCTGCCGGGAGCCGCACTGGCAATATGGCGTTGCGCCCGGCCGGAAAACCGCGCCAAAGTCGGCGGCATTATGCTGGCAGCAGCCTTTGCGGCGTTCTTTACCGGGATCACGGAGCCGCTGGAATTCTCCTTTATGTTCGTGGCGCCGGTCTTATTTGTTATTCATGCGGTATTAACCGGCCTCTCTGTGTTTATCGCGGCGCATATGCACTGGATAGCCGGGTTTGGTTTCAGTGCCGGGCTGGTTGACCTGGTGTTATCGACCCGTAACCCGCTGGCCACTCACTGGTATATGCTGATCCCGCAGGGGCTGGTGTTCTTTGTTATTTACTATCTGGTCTTCCGGTTCACTATTCTGAAGTTTGACCTGAAAACGCCCGGCCGGGAACTGGCCGTCAGCGGTGATGAGTCCGACGGCTATGATGAGGATGTTAATCTCTCTGCCGGCGATGAGTCAGAAACGCAGACCCTGGCCCGTCGCTATATCGGTGCGGCCGGCGGCTCAGAGAACCTGACCAACATTGATGCCTGTATTACCCGCCTGCGCCTTGGGGTCGGGGATGCCGGTAAAGTGAATGATCAACTGGCAAAACAACTCGGTGCGGCAGGGGTCATCCGTCTGAATAAGCAGAGCATTCAGATAGTGGTCGGTACCCGTGCGGAAAGCATCGCCAGTGCGATGAAAACCGTGCTGGCGAAAGGGCCGGTACCGGCGGCTGCGACGCCCGGCCGTCCCGTTAAGGTGGCCGGACCGGAAATGGCGGTACGCAATACGGACAAACCCGCCGCCTCTGTGGTAGCGAGACTGGTCGCTCCGGTCAGCGGTGAAGTGATTGCGCTCGACGCGGTGCCGGATGAGGCATTTGCCTCCGGAACGGTCGGGGAGGGCGTGGCGATTCATCCTACCGGCGACACGGTCGTGGCCCCGCTGGCCGGTACCCTGGTGAAAATTTTTGCAACCCGTCATGCTTTCTGCCTCGAATCTGCCGAAGGCGCGGAAATCATCGTCCATATGGGGCTGGATACGGTGTCGTTGCAGGGCGAAGGATTTACCGCGTTGGTCAATGAGGGCGATGTGGTCACTGCCGGTCAGCCGGTATTGAAGATGGATATTGAATATCTGCGACAGCATGCCCGTTCGATGATAAGCCCGGTGGTGGTCAGTAATAGTGAGGATTACCAGGGCCTGAACCTCCTGGCGACAGGTCAGGTGGTGGCGGGTGAAACACCGCTGTATGAAATAAAAGGGTAATCCCGTTCCCGGAGACCGAAGGCAGGAAGTGATTCCTGCCTTTTTTTGTTGTTGTTTATCAACAAACGGTTGTTTCCCGACGCTGCTTTGTGGATCATATCCGGTAACTTAACGGGTGACCTGCCCTGATATACGTACTGAGGATATTGAGATGAGTGAGGCAGAAGCCCGCCCAACTAACTTTATTCGTCAGATTATTGACGAAGACCTGGCGAGCGGTAAGCACAACACTGTGCATACGCGTTTTCCACCTGAGCCGAACGGCTACCTGCATATTGGCCATGCGAAATCTATCTGCCTGAATTTCGGCATCGCGCAGGATTATCAGGGAAAGTGCAATTTACGTTTTGATGATACTAACCCGGTCAAAGAAGATGTTGAATTTGTCGAGTCAATCAAACGTGATGTGCAATGGCTGGGATACCAGTGGGATGACCAGATCCATTATTCGTCAGATTATTTTGAAAAACTGTATCAGTATGCCGTTGAACTGATTCAGAAGGGACTGGCTTACGTTGATGAGCTGACCCCGGAACAAATCCGTGAATATCGGGGGTCGCTGACTTCTGCGGGTAAAAACAGCCCATACCGTGACCGCAGCCCGGAAGAAAACCTGGCGCTGTTCCGGAAAATGCGTGACGGCGGATTTGCCGAAGGCACCGCCTGCCTGCGTGCGAAAATCGATATGGCGTCCAGCTTTATGGTAATGCGTGACCCGGTACTGTATCGGATCAAATTTGCCGAACACCATCAGACCGGTAATCAGTGGTGCATCTACCCGATGTACGACTTTACTCACTGCATTTCCGATGCGCTGGAAGGGATTACGCATTCACTCTGTACACTGGAATTCCAGGACAACCGTCGTTTGTACGACTGGGTGCTGGATAATATTTCCATTGAGGTCCACCCGCGTCAGTACGAGTTCTCGCGTCTGAATCTGGAATACGCGGTGATGTCCAAGCGTAAACTGACACAGCTGGTGGCAGAAAATATCGTCGAAAGCTGGGATGACCCGCGTATGCTGACCGTGTCAGGTCTGCGTCGTCGGGGTTACACGGCCGCGTCTGTTCGTGAGTTCTGCCGTCGTATCGGGGTAACCAAACAGGACAATATCGTGGAGATGGCCTCACTGGAATCCTGTATTCGTGATGACCTGAACGAAAATGCGCCGCGTGCCATGGCGGTGCTGGATCCGGTCCGCGTAGTGATTGAGAACCTGCCGGAAGGTCACAGTGAAGTCATTACCATGCCGAATCATCCTAACCGTCCGGAAATGGGCACCCGTGAGGTGACTTTCAGCCGTGAAGTGTGGATCGATCGTGCTGACTTCCGCGAAGAAGCGAATAAACACTACAAACGTCTGGTGACCGGTAAGGAAGTACGTCTGCGTAATGCGTATGTGATTAAAGCCGAACGCGCAGAGAAAGACGAAGACGGTAACATCACCACTATCTATTGTCAGTGTGATACAGACACGCTGAGCAAAGACCCTGCCGATGGCCGTAAAGTAAAAGGTGTTATCCATTGGGTCTCTGTCAGTGCCGGTTTACCGGCGGAATTCCGTCTGTACGATCGTCTGTTCAGCGTGCCTAACCCGGGGGCCGAAGAGGATTTTCTGTCGACAATCAACCCGGACTCACTGAATATCCGTCACGGTTACGTGGAACAGAGCCTGCAAAATGCAGAGGCCTCTTTCCCGTATCAGTTTGAACGTGAAGGTTACTTCTGTGCCGACAGCGTTTATTCCGGTCCGGAGAAGCTGGTTTTCAACCGCACCGTCGGGCTGCGGGATACCTGGGAAAAAGCCGGGGTCTGAGTCGCCATCACGCAGGAAAACGCCACCCCGGTGGCGTTTTTTTTTTTATCTGAAAATAAGGCCGAATCCTCCGGCATCCCGCTTTGGCATTATCTGCCGGTCCTGCCGTTTATCGCCACTCCTTCCCTGAATTTCTTTTTGTGAAGCTAATCATAGAACACTGATCTGCTTTTAAAAATTGTTGATAATTTTCGTCGCGAAAAATACTCTGCATTGACGCCGAAGCAATAATGATCAGCAGACGCTGAGATTATTGCTGCTGTTCCGCAGACGCATCAGATAATACAACGGACGTGATTATCAGGAAGAAACCCCTCCTATGGATAAAGGATATCCGGGTGACAGGGCGCGCAGGTTATGTATTTTGCTGTCCTGCAGTTTTATTTCACTCTCTCCGGAAAGTTATGCCGGAGGTTTTTTTGAAGACAGCGCGCTGACCGGTGATATTTATTACTGGCAACGGGAAAGGGACCGTAAAGCACCGGGGCAAGGTCAATATCAGACTAACCTTTCGCACGGTACCTGGAACGGGCAGCTCGATTTTTCTTCCGGCACGGTGGCCGGGATTTTCAGCGCAGATATCGCGGCATTCACGGCCATAGAAATGCTGGAATCCTCCGCCAGCGCACATCCCAATGAAATTGCTTTTTCCTCCTCTGACCGGGCGTATTCTGAAGCATGGGCAGGGGATAAAAGCGGTATCAGCCTGTATAAGGCTTTCGCCACCCTGCAATATCGTCCGTTTACGCTGCATGCAGGCTACCTTCAGCCGCAAGGACAAAGCTTACTGGCCCCTCACTGGAGCCTGCTGCCTGGTACTTACCGGGGGGCAGAGGTCCTGTTTTCTCCGCAGAATACCGGGGCAGGGAATCTGAAATTATCCTACATGTGGACGGACCGTTATAAGGCGCCCTGGCATCTGAAAATGGATCGTTTTTACAAAAATGACAGGAATAGCCGTATTGCTTATCTGCACTCTCTGGGAGCAGAGTATGATTTCAGCAATGGCCTGGTCGTTGAAAGCGCGATGGGACAGGCAAAAGATTATCTTAATCAGTACATGGCTAAAACCCGTTATACGGTCGATCTGGCGGGGTCACCACTGACAGCTTCCTACCAGTTTTACGGGGCAAAACATCAGCATTCGCAGGATGCCGCTAACCCGTTGTATCAGGGAATGGCCTGGTTGCAGGCGATCACCCTGGCGTATCGCTGCGGGCCGGTTAGCTGGCGGGTTGAAGCGACACAGGTTAGTGCAGCGGGACGGCAGGGTTATTTCTTACAGCGAATGACACCCACTTATGCGTCATCGAATGGCCGGCTGGATATCTGGTGGGATAACCGTTCTGATTTTAATGCTCACGGTGAGAAAGCGGTGTTCATTAGCGGAATGTATGATTTAGCGCACCTTAAGTTACCCGACCTGACTGTCGGTGCCTCTTTCGTCTATGGCTGGGATGCCAGACCTTCTTCGGTCAATGACTCGCCTGACCACTGGTATCGTGCCGGCAATCGCCTGCGGGAATCGGCGTGGAGTCTTGAAGGAATGTATACCGTGCAGGAAGGACGGGCAAAAGGCACGTTCTTTAAATTACATTTTACCCGTTATCACAATCATTCCGATATTCCCACCGGGGCCGGAGGCTACGGAAATATATTCCAGGATGAAAAAGACATTAAATTTCTGATGGGTGTGCCTTTTACACTGAAATAGTGAAGGGGTGAGAATGTACCGGCTCAGGAGGGCATCTGTTTTCTATCATTATGAGAGTAAAGGGATTTATTTCAACGGCTGAGGCAGGCAGTTTTCAGTCAGTGCAGACGACACTCTGCCGGAGAATAGCGAGCCTTTTCCGGCCGTAAGCCCGCGGGCGGAGTGGCAACAAGAGAACACAAGCCTTCACCGGGACTTTCACGCGACTCTCCCGGTGTTATCAGTTAACGATTAAGGATAATCAGTGATGTTAACCCGTAAATGTGTTTTATCCGCAGTGATCGCCACGATATTCATGTCAGCCTCTGCCCTGGCGGATCAGCAGGTGATTGATCAACTAAGTCACCTGGGCGTCAGGGTGGCGGTGAAAGATAATCTTGCCGCGCAGCACGGGGTCAATTGTGCGGCATTGGGCGCGGACTGGGGAGCCTGCTACCAGGCCACAATAACTCTCACCAATCCCGGCGCGGCTCTGCAAAGCCATGACTGGGCTATCTGGTTTTCAGGGATCCGTCAGGTACTCGCGACAGGTAATGACCAGTTTAAAATTACCCATATTGTCGGCGATTTACATAAAATTGAGCCGACAGCCGCGTTCCGGGGATTCCCGTCCGGAGGATCGGTCGTCTTACCGGTGGTGAATGAATACTGGCAGCTTTCCCTTACGGATGTGTTACCCCGCTGGTATGTCACCTCTTCACAGGGGACGCCCAAAGTGATTACGGCAACGGTGACCGAAAAGCTGTCAGATATCACCACATTGCCCGCCACACAATGGAAGCGGACCCCGGATGACGCCAATATTCTGATGACCGCAGAAAACCGCTATATGAAAAACCAGGCAACATCGCCGGTATCGGCGGCAGAGTTACGCGGCCGGATCCTTCCGTCACCGCGTCGCGTGGATATCACCGCAGACAATGTCAGCCTGAAGCAGGGGATAGCCGCGGACTTGCGGGTTTTACCGGCGGACAGTGCCCGCGTGATCACCGAAGAGTTTCGTGCGGCCGGTCTCCGCACCGGTGGCAGATTCCCGGTGAACACTGCGATTGATCCGGCGGGGTTCACCGATGAGGGCGTTAAGGAAGGTGCCTATCGGTTACGGATCAGTCAGGAGCGCGCCGTCATTACCGGCTATGATAGCCGCGGTGTTTTTAACGGCTTACAGTCGCTGATGCAACTGATACCGCCAATGGGAGAACCGGTGATCCCTGTCATGAGCCTCAGCGATGCGCCACGGTTTGCTTACCGCGCTGTTTTTATCGATGTCGCCAGGAATTTTCATTCAAAGGCGGCCATCCTGCGTACCCTGCAGCAGATGTCGCGGTATAAACTGAATATCCTGCATTTACACTTATCCGATGATGAAGGCTGGCGGATTGAGATCCCGGGACTGCCTGAACTGACGTCTGTCGGGGCAAAACGCTGTCATGATTTGTCTGAAACACGCTGTCTGTTACCGCAACTGGGATCCGGCCCTGATACTTCGACAACCGGCAGCGGTTACTTCAGTCGTCAGGACTACATTGAGATCCTCCGCTATGCCAGGGCACGGCAGATCACGGTGATCCCTGAAATCGATATGCCGGCCCATGCCCGCGCGGCTGTCATCGCCATGGAAGCACGGTATAAAAATCTGATGGCCGCGGGCAAAGTGCGCGAGGCAAACCAGTATCGTTTACAGGAAGATGGTGATGACTCCAGGGTGACCACCGTACAGTTTTATGATCGTACCAGCTTTATCAATCCCTGCCTGCCCTCCGCGCAACGCTTCGTCCGAAAAATCATGAATGAACTTATCGCAATGCACCGGGAAGCGGGGCAGCCGCTGGAAACCTGGCATTTTGGCGGGGATGAAGCAAAAAACATCTATTCGGGCCCGGGGTATACCGATAAAAATCATCCGCAACCCGGCAAAGGCCAGCGTGATTTGAGCCTGCAGGATAAGCCGTGGGCGAAATCTGCCAGTTGCCGTCAGCGGATCCAACAGGGAGAGGCCGGTGACTTTACGCAGCTGCCCGGCTGGTTTGCATTACAGGTCAGTCAGTGGGCGAAATCGGCAGGGCTTAAAAACATGCAGGCCTGGCAGGACGGACTGAAAGCGATTCCTTCAGCAGGTCAATTTGCGACAGAGACCGTAGCCCTGAACTTCTGGGATACGCTGTATTGGGGCGGGGTCAACTCTGCCAGTGAATGGGCAGAGAAGGGGTACCGGATCATTATTTCTTCCCCGGATTATCTCTATCTTGATATGCCTTATGAGGTTGATCCGCAGGAGCCCGGTTATTACTGGGCGACCCGGTTTACTGATGAGCAGAAAATTTTCACATTCTCACCGGACAATCTGGCCATGAATGCAGAAACCTCCACCGACCGTGACGGTAAAGCCTTTTCTGCCACAGGTCAGGGCAGCTGGCCGGGGGCAGCGGGGATGTCGGCCCAGTTATGGAGCGAAATCGTCAGAACCGACGAGCAAATGGAATACCGGTTATATCCAAGACTGCTGGCCGTGGCAGAAAGGGCCTGGCATCAGGCGGACTGGGAATTGCCCGGTCAGCAGGGGCAGGCCTTCGAAAAAGGAAAAACCCGGCAGGTGAATCAGCAACAACTGCAGGCGGACTGGAACCGCTTCGCGACACTTCTGGGACGGTCGGTATTGCCGGGGCTGGATACCGCCGGTATCCGCTACCGGATCCCGGTGGCCGGAGCGCGTATCCGCAACGGCGTTCTGGAGGCAAACACCTCTCTGCCTGGCATCAGAATTGAATACTCTGTCGATGAGGGGCAGCACTGGAGAAATTATCAGCCACAACAACCTCCGGCAGTCGCCGGGAAAGTGCTGGTCAGGACCCGCAGTCCGGACGGGCGCCGTAGCGGAAGAGTGGTCAGCCTTCAGGCTGGCTGATGACCGCCACCCCCGCATTGCTGCGAAAGTGGCGACGGTTTGCGGATTATTTTTTCAGTTTACTGAGAGGGCTCAGCGATGCCGGCTCCCGGAGAGAAACAGGATCCTGTTCCGGCAGCGCGGCTTCCCCCGGGGTATAAGGCCGCAGCCTGCGGATCCGCGGACGAAGGATCACACCCGGCATGGCGCGTAACTTACGGCGTAACTGATTTTTAGCCGGACGTTCGTGATAGAGCTTAAGAACAATGACCGAGAAGGCCAGTAATGCGGTTAAACCGTTGGCTGTCATTACCGGCACATCACCGACGCGGAACCCGTACCAGGTCCAGCAGGATACGCCGAAAAACAGTGCAGACCACATACCCAGCGACAGGGCTTTGGTATCCCGGTTACGGATAATATGCAGTACCTGCAGAAAAAACGAACCGGTCGTCACCCAGGCCGCGACGGTACCCAGGGCCACGGGCCAGGGGGAGAGAAAATAGGTCGCAAGCAACGCCAGCATGGCGGTAACCACAACGATATAGACACTTTTCATTGCTTGTCGTCCCCCATTATCGTCAACTGTTGCTGCATATCGTCAATCGTTCGGGTCAGATCCGCGATGAATTGTGGCTCTCCGGCCAGAGACCCTAATAACTTTTGCTGACCGGCGAAGGCGGCCACCGGATCATCGCTGGCAAAAACTGCCCGGAAATCGACGCTGTCATTCGCCCGATCCTGATACTCAAAGGGCAGGGTATTGTTTGCATATTTCTGCATAAACAGGAAACAGAGCGCCACCAGGCGAAGCGTTGCCTGCGGCGTCTGCTGTTGCTGATAGCGTGCTTTCAGGGTCGGAACAATAAATTCATGCAATTTGGCAATGCTGTCGGAGGAAACCCGCTGGCAGGTGTCACGTACCCGTTCGTTACCAAAACGCTGCAGCACCGTCTGACAGTAGCGGTTTAAATCGATCGGTGAGTCACCCAGGGCCGGAATCACGTCCTGGCTGACATACTCAGTGATCCACTGACGGACTTCAGGTAACAGGCTCTGGTCAATATATTCCTTACCGAGTAACCCTCCTGCCCAGGCGATACCGCTATGGCTGGCATTAAGAACGCGGATTTTAGCTTCTTCATAAGGGATGACATCGTCCACGAACTCCACGCCTGCCTTCTCCAGCGCCGGACGACCGGCAATAAAATCATCGCGCATGACCCATTGTGTGAATGACTCACAACTGACCGGCGCATTATCATCCTTGATCCCCTGCGCCCGCAGGCGCTGCAGCAGACCGTCATCTGACGCGGGAGTAATACGGTCAACCATTCCGTCCGGCGTACTGATGTTCTTTTCCAGCCATTCAGCTAATGCGCCATCTTCACGGGCGGCAACAAATTCTGTTAAACCGCGACGGAAACTTTCACCGTTACTGCGAAGGTTATCGCAACTCAGCAGCGTGACCGGACCTGCATTATTTTCCCGCCGTGCAGACAGGATCTTATAGAGAGCACCATACAGGGTAACCGTGTCTGCGGTACCGGCAAGATCACTTTGTATAGGTGCTGCATTCAGATCCAGATGGCCGTCGTCTGTCAGGAAATAACCGCCTTCGGTCACGGTAAAAGAGATGATTCTGGTGTCAGGGCGGGAACCTTCGCTGACTAATGCCTGTAATTGCGGGTCCCAGAGGATGACGTTGTTAATAACTGAGAGAGTTTTGTAGGCGATATTGCCTTCAGGAGAAATAACTTCGAGAGTGTAACGTCCTTGCTGCTGTTCGAGATGTTTCAGTGTCTGCTGTGTGCTGCTGTTACGAATATTGGCCAGAGAAACAGACCAGAGGGTATCCCCGCTTTCATGTAACTCATTCAGATACCAGCACTGATGAGCCCGATGAAAAGCACCTGCACCAAGATGCAGCCAGACCGATTGTTCAGTTCTTTTTGTAGTCAAATGCATTCCTTAATCTGTAACAGATAGTCATGATGTTACTGGTAACCTTACCATGAAAATCCGGCAGATTAAAATTGCCACAGAGGAAAGCAGGGGAGAAAGGGCAGGGACGGGGCTGAAAAACCGGTACAGAGACCTTTAAAATCAAAGGGTTTTAGTCATAAGAAAGCGCTATGGTTCATCGGGGTAATAAAAAACCGCGACAGGGTCACGGTTTTGAGAAGACGATCGGTCTGTCACCGACAGAAGACATTGACCGCTGAGAGGCGGCCTGGTACGAAACAAATAAGAAGAACGCTTATTTATCGTTATGTAACGTGTCGTCTTCGCGGCAATCGCCGGTGGTGCAATGACCATACAGGTAAAGACTGTGGTTGGTCAGCTTAATGCCAAATCGTTTGGCAATTTCACGCTGACGCTGTTCAATTGACTCATCGCTGAACTCAATAACCTTGCCACAATCCAGGCAAATCAGATGGTCATGGTGCTGCTGTTGGGTCAATTCAAAGACTGACTTACCGCCTTCGAAGTTATGACGCGTGACGATACCCGCATCATCAAACTGGTTCAGTACGCGATACACCGTCGCCAGACCAATTTCTTCGCCCATATCGATCAGGCGTTTGTACAAATCTTCCGCACTGACATGATGGCATTCAGGTTCCTGAAGAACTTCCAGAATTTTCAGTCTCGGAAGCGTGACCTTCAGACCAGCCTTTTTCAGTGCGGAGTTATTGTCAGTCATGCAGTTGTTGTCCTGTTACTTTTGAAAATGACTTTGGCAAAGCGCCATGAAGTTCGGTAATGACCTTATTTTTTTAGGTCCATTATAGAACCGAAGTATCGAAATTGAAACAACAGGTCCGGGCCGGTTTTCCCTGAGGAAAAATCGCGGATCACCGCAAAATGCAGGCCTGCCAGGGATAGTGACAATCTGATACAAAAAAGATATTCCCGGAAATCGCACCCACGTAAAAACTGATGCACAGATGCCGGGAAAAATAGCTCAGAGCCCGCCGGTCATTTTAGCCGGCTCTGCAGATGCTGAAGTGAACACTATCACAACTGATACAAAAAACCCTACTAAGCGTTGAGGATTTCTTTCAGCTGCAGTTCATCGGAAATCTGGACGACCCACTGGCTGACACGTTCGTTGGTCAGTTCTGGCTGGCGGTCTTCATCAATGGCCAGGCCCAGGAAGTGTTTATCATCGGCCAGTCCTTTAGAGGCTTCAAAATGGTAGCCTTCTGTCGGCCAGTGCCCGACGATGACCGCACCTTTGGGTTCGATGATGTCGCGCAGTGTCCCTAATGCATCACAGAAGTATTCCGCATAGTCTTCCTGGTCGCCGCAGCCGAACAGTGCCACCAGTTTGCCGTTAAAATCAATTTCTTCCAGCGTCGGGAAGAAATCATCCCAGTCACACTGTGCTTCACCGTAATACCAGGTCGGGATCCCCAGCAACAGAATATCGAAAGCGTCCAAATCTTCTTTGGTACTTTTAGCGATGTCGTGCACTTCAGCAACGTCTTTACCCAATTGTTTCTGGATCATTTTTGCGATGTTTTCAGTGTTGCCGGTATCGCTGCCAAAAAAGATGCCTACGATTGCCATGTGGGGTTAACCTCTTGAATCTTCGAATCAGATGAATGTAATTTCAGTACAGATGCGCGAATAATAGCAGACCTGAGATATGTGCGGTACTTGTAAACGAGTCAGATTTATCCCTGAGTGCGCAACACAGACTCAATTCTGTTTCAGTTGCGCCAGGATGATTTGTTCGATGAGTTCGCTGCGGCTCAACTGCTGTTCTGCCGCCAGTGAATTCAGGGCATCGACCACTTCACTGTTCATTTTAAGCTCTACCCGCTGTAATCCGCGCACTCTGTCCCGTTTTAGCTGGTTGCGTTTATTTATACGTAACTGTTCGTCACGGGAAAGCAGACTGGTTTTGGGGCGACCGGGTCTGCGTTCATTCGCGAATAAATCGAGCGTAGTACGATCCGTATTTTCTTTTGCCATGATTTTTGAAACTGAACACCTGCGATGTATCAGATACACGCAGCATAGTGATGAATGAATACGGTTATCATGTTAAAAGCACACGATAAAATTTTAGCGCGCAATCATACTCCAGTGAGATGACAGACGCCAATGTTAAAACGCGCCCGGTCAGCGGATTTCAGGCTACGGGCAGAAAACGTTGCACCGCGCTTATCACCGCATCGGGTTTTTCTGCATGGACCCAGTGACCGGCCCCGGCAATTATATGGGCTTTCGCCGCAGGAAATTGCGCCAGAAGGGGCTCGCGATAGTGATTATCCAGATACGGGGATAAGGCGCCCCGGATAAACAGGGCAGGGCCAGGCCAGGCAGGACATGCTTCCCAGCCGGAGATGGTCGTATAATTATCCCACAGGGCCGGCACATTGAATAACCACTCCCCCTGGCGGAATGACTTCAGCAGGAAATTAACGACCATCTCCTCCTGCAGAAGCGGGCGCATCAGTTGCGCCGCAGCTTCCCGTTGGCGGATGCCTGCGTCGCTGACGGCCTGAAGTGCGGCAAAAATGGCATCATGCCGGTGGGTCTGATAATTGACGGGCGCGATATCAATAATGACCAGACGGTTGATCCGCTCCGGTGCCAGCGCTGTCATCGCCATCGCTATTTTGCCACCCATCGAATGACCTATCACATCCACCTTATCCAGCTGGTGGCTATCCAGCGTCTGCAACATATCCTGTGCCATCGCCGCGTAGTCCATCCCGGCGGCCCGCGGAGAACGGCCATGGTTACGAACGTCCACCTGTAAGACACTGCGGTGCGGATGCAGGTGACGGGCCAGCACGCCCAGGTTATCCATACTGCCAAAAAGGCCGTGGATCAGCAGAACCGGGGATGATTCTTCATCAATTTGTGCAGATTGCAGACGACTGTTTAAAATCATGGCAAAGTTCTTACGGTTGCAACCCTGGCTTAGGGTATCATTGGTGACTATTCAGGAAATCCGGCAGGGGATTCTAAGGCATATTCTGACTTTTACCTGAACGGTAATTCAGTTCTACCTGCTTGTCTCTGTTTAATTTTATAATCAACTGGTAATTTACCGGGGCAGAATATCAGATTATTTCCGGTATACTGCCATTATTCGGAATTTTACATTAGCCATAACAGTACGGAAAAAGATGAAAACGATTGAAGTAGACGATGAGCTTTATCGCTATATTGCCAGCCATACACGTCATATCGGCGAAAGTGCCTCCGATATTTTGCGCAGAATGCTTAAGGTTTCTGAGCAGGCAATCACTGATACCCCCGATGAGAAGGCTGACAGTAAGGAAACTTCGCTACTGGCCAGTGCGCGTGTTGAATCGCGTCCGCAGGATCGTGTTCGTACCGTGCGTGAGTTGTTATTGTCCGATGAATACGCGGAACAAAAGCGCGCTGTTAACCGCTTTATGATGGTGCTGTCGACCCTGTATCGTCTGGACCCTCAGGAATTCCGTCAGGCAACCACGACGATGCAGGGACGTACACGCGTCTACTTCGCGGGTGATGAGCAGACGCTGTTACAGAGCGGTACGCATACTAAACCAAAACATATTCCGGGAACACCTTACTGGGTGATCACCAATACCAATACCGGCCGCAAATGCAGCATGATCGAACACATTATGCAGTCGATGAAGTTTCCTCAGGAACTTGCTGACAAAGTTTGCGGGACTATTTAATCCGAACTTAGCGTTAGGGAGAAACGGCAATGGCCAGTCACCCACGGGCAGGACAACCTGCTCAACAGAGCGATCTTATTAATGTCGCGCAACTGACATCACAGTATTATGTGTTGAAACCGGATCTGTCTGACAATGATCATGCGGTGAAATTCGGGACCTCCGGTCACCGTGGCAGTTCCGCGCGTCAGAGTTTCAATGAGACGCACATTCTGGCGATTGCCCAGGCAATTGCAGAAGAACGCAGCAAAAACGGGATTACCGGGCCTTGCTATGTGGGTAAAGATACCCATGCGTTATCTGAACCGGCGATGATCTCCGTGCTGGAAGTTCTGGTCGCCAACGGGGTGGAAGTGATTGTCCAGCAGGACAATGGTTATACGCCGACTCCGGCCATTTCTAACGCTATCCTGCAGCATAATCAACATAGCTCAGTGCTGGCCGATGGTATTGTGATCACGCCATCACACAACCCGCCGGAAGACGGAGGGATTAAATATAATCCACCGAATGGCGGACCGGCCGATACCAATGTCACGAAAGTCGTCGAAGCCCGGGCGAATCAGTTAATCCGGGACGCTTTAAAAGACGTCAAACGTATGACCCTGGCGGAAGCTAAGGCCAGCGGACGTATCCGTGAAGAAGATTTGATCCAGCCCTACGTCGAAGGACTGGCCGGGGTTATCGATTTTGACGCCATTAAAAAAGCGAACCTCACGCTGGGTGTGGACCCACTCGGTGGCTCCGGTATTGCCTACTGGCAGCGTATCGCGGAACATTATCAGCTGAATATTACGCTGGTAAATGACGCCATCGATCAGACCTTCCGCTTTATGCATCTGGATAAAGACGGTGTGGTTCGTATGGATTGTTCGTCTGAATGTGCAATGGCGGGACTGCTGGCGCTGCGCGACAAGTTTGACCTGGCGTTTGCCAATGATCCGGATTATGACCGTCACGGTATTGTCACACCGTCCGGGCTGATGAATCCAAACCATTATCTGGCGGTAGCGATCAATTATCTGTTCCGCCATCGTCCGCAGTGGTCCGCCGACGTGGCCGTCGGTAAGACACTGGTCTCCAGTGCGATGATCGACCGGGTGGTACAGGATATTGGTCGTCAGCTGATAGAGGTTCCGGTCGGCTTTAAATGGTTTGTTGATGGCCTGTTTGAGGGCAGTCTGGGATTTGGCGGCGAAGAGAGTGCCGGTGCCTCTTTCCTGCGCTTCGACGGTACGCCGTGGTCAACGGATAAAGACGGGATCATCATGTGCCTGCTGGCAGCGGAAATCACAGCGGTTACCGGACTGAATCCACAACAGCACTATGATGCCCTGGCGGATAAATTCGGTTCTCCGAGTTATAACCGTATTCAGGCCCCGGCCACCACGGCTCAGAAAGCGGTATTGTCGAAATTATCACCGGAAATGGTGAGTGCGGATATTCTGGCCGGTGACCCAATCACCGCCCGCCTGACCGAAGCTCCGGGGAATGGCGCGGCGATCGGTGGCCTGAAAGTCATGACCAAAAACGGCTGGTTTGCCGCGCGTCCTTCCGGCACCGAAGATGCTTACAAGATTTATTGTGAGAGCTTCCTGGGAGCAGAACACCGTGAGCAAATCGAAAAAGAAGCCGTCGATATCGTCAGTGAAGTCCTGAAGAACGCCTGATGGCGGTCCGACGATAAGATGAACAAAGCGCCCGTTGGGCGCTTTTTTTTGGGGAAAAAACCGGGAAAAGCGATAGCGGGAGATCTTTTCTGTTATTGGCGTTATACTCCAAACCTGTACAACTTTAAAAGTGAGGTACAGGTTTATGACCTATTCTCCGCTCATCGGAGTTCTGACCGCGCAGTCCCGGGACAGTGCCATGACACGCCTGGCGGCTGGTTTACCTTCCGGGTTCCGGCTGAAGCACATCACAGTACAGGATTTTACGTCACTGGTGAACCGCGAACATGCACAGCATCCGCCACTGACCAGCCGACAGAAATTAACGCTCTGGCCCGTCAACGGGATTATTGTGTCTCAGCAGGTGAGCCGGACTGAGTATGAAAGCTTGTCCGGGCCGGCGCCTTCTCTGCCGTTGACAGATGAAACGGCTATCGCTCGTCCGGAACAGCGACAGCAGTTTCTGGAGTCAGTGGCAGTGCGTGCGGAATTTGATGCCCTGTGTGACGGAGAACTGACCGCAAACCGTCTGATGCAGTTTCATACCTGCTATAAGTATCAGTTACTGGCGCATTCCCAGCCGCTGTATCGTCAGTCAGGGCCGCTGGTTGCCGGCATGTCTGACTGGCCATCGCTGGAAGCCTTTGCGCTGGCGTATCGCAGTAAGCTGATGGAAATTCTCAGCTGTCCTGCGACGCGTGAAAATCATACCAATGTACTGATGCATATTCAGGGATACTTCCGGCCGCATCTCAGCGGGCAGCAGAGACAAACTCTGGCGGCGCTCATCGATAATTACCGTCGCGGAGAATTGCCGCTGTCAGCGCCGGTGGCAGAACTGAAGCGCTACCTTTCTCTCTACCCACACAGCTGGTTGTCATCCCAGCGTTATCTTTTTCCCCGTCTGCCATCTGTCGCAGAAATCTCACTGCAAACGGAGGACCTGTGAAGACTCATCTCGTCTGGCTAAGAAATGACTTACGTCTGAATGATAATCCTGCACTCTATGCGGCCTGCCAGCAGGCGGATGCCCGGGTGATAGCCCTGTACATTGCCACTCCGGGGCAATGGCAGCAGCACGATGTGTCCGGCCGCCAGCTGTCGTTTATTCGTGACAGTCTGCAATGCCTGAGTGAAGACCTTACGGCGCTGGGGATCCCGCTGTTGTTTGCTGCCTGTGATGATTTTACGCAGAGCGTGGCAGAGTTATCCGCTGTCTGTCACCGGTATGAGGTTTCTCAGGTTTTTTATAACTACCAATATGAACTGAATGAACATCGCCGTGACCGGCGGGCAGAGGAGAAACTCGCGGAAGAGGATATCGTGATCCAGGGGTTTCATGACGGAACCCTGGTTCCTCCCGGCAGCGTACTGACCGGAAAAGGGACGATGTATAACGTCTATACACCCTTCAGCAAAGCTCTGGTTAAAATGCTCTCACGTGAACTTCCGGAGTGCTATCCCGCACCTGACAAGCGGGCACATCCGGCAGATATTCAGGCAGATGATATCCCGTCACTGAGTGAGCAGAGCCGCGACTATGACAGAGAAAGCTTCCCCCCCGGCCATCGGGAGGCCCTGCAGCGCCTGCGTAAGTTCAGTCAGCAAGGCGCTACAGAGTACCATCGTCTGAGAGACTTCCCGGAACATGCGGGAACCAGCGTGTTATCTCCGTATCTGGCCACCGGGCAGGTTTCGGCCCGGCAGTGCCTGTTACGTATCCTTCATGACCACCCCGAAGCCCTGTCCGGCGGGAATGCCTACAGCTGGCTGAATGAAATTTTCTGGCGCGAATTTTATCTGCATCTGCTGGTGGCCTACCCGGCATTGTGTCGTCATCAGCCCTTCACCGACTGGACGGCACATGTCCGCTGGCGGAAAGATGATAAACAATTACAGGCCTGGCAACAGGGTAAGACCGGGTTTCCGGTGGTAGATGCTGCCATGCGGCAGCTGAACGAAACCGGCTGGATGCATAACCGGCTACGGATGATTGTCGCCAGTTTCCTGGTGAAGGATCTGCTGATCGACTGGCGGGAAGGGGAACGGTATTTTATGTCGCAATTGCTGGATGGTTCGCTGGCCGCCAACAACGGCGGCTGGCAGTGGGCGGCCTCCACCGGCACCGATGCTGCACCGTACTTCCGCATATTTAACCCGCAGCTACAGGGGGAGCGCTTTGACCCTGCCGGTAATTTCATCCGGCGCTGGATCCCGGAGCTGTCCTCTGTCCCGGATAAGGCTATCCATGATCCGGTTAACTGGGCGAAAAAACAGGGTAAAACACTGGATTATCCGGCACAGATTGTTGATCATAAGCAGGCACGTCAGACGACTCTGCAGGCCTACGAGGCTGCCCGGAAGCACAATCCATCCCCCGGAAAATGAGAAACAGCATGAATAATACCCGGCTTGAGCAATTGATCCATCAGCAACTGAACAGCCACAGTTTCAGCGATTATGCACCCAACGGTCTGCAGGTTGAAGGCCGTCCGGAAGTGAATCGGGTGGTCACCGGAGTGACCGCCTGTCAGGCCTTACTGGATGAGGCGGTAAAATTACAGGCAGATGCCGTGATCGTGCATCATGGTTATTTCTGGAAAAATGAGTCACCGCTGGTGAAAGGGATGAAGCGTCAGCGCCTGCGCACCCTGTTACTGAATGATATCAATCTGTATGGCTGGCATCTTCCTCTGGATGCCCATCCTGAGTTGGGCAACAATGCCCAACTGGCGAAGCTGCTCGGTATTCAGCCGGAAGGTGAAATCGTTCCGCTGGTGCCTTATGGATCACTGACCACGCCGCTGAGCGGTGAGGCGCTGAAAGCACTGATTCAGGATAAGCTGGGTCGTGAACCTCTCTATAGCGGCGATAATGCCCCCGATACCATCACCCGTATCGCGTGGTGTACCGGCGGGGGGCAGGGCTTTATCGATGATGCGGCCGATTTTGGTGTTGATGCATTTATCACCGGTGAGGTGTCGGAGAAAACTATCCACGTTGCCCGTGAGCGTGGCCTTCATTTTTATGCGGCCGGTCATCATGCGACCGAGCGCGGAGGTATCCGCGCCCTGGGAGAATGGCTGAGCGCACAGCACGGTTTGCAGGTCACGTTTGTCGATATCGACAACCCGGCCTGAGTTTTCCTTTACGGGGCTGGCCGCACCGGAGATCACCGGGGTAGGGCCAGCCCCGGTTCATCCTGATTTCACCGGCAGTGATCATCCGCTTAGCGTTCGCTTACCGTTTACAGGACGGCTTTAACGGCTTATCTCCTGATCCTTATGTTTTTGCTTTCCCGGCCAGCCTGTTTACTCCCTATGGTCTGTGGTTTCCCCGGTGGGGACCCGGAGTGATCACTTTTTTCGCAGAGAGGGTGGACCTTTCCGGACTGCGTCTCTTATTTTCGCGTAATTTCTGCTGCCCGGCTGTAAAAACCAGCGATACTCTTCCTGCTCCCTGATACGGCCGTTTCCCTCAGGCCAGCCTGTTTATTCCTTATGGTCTGTGGTTTTCCCGGTGGGGGACCCGGAGTGCACCGCCTTTTCGATAGAGCCTTTTTATCGGCGACGTTCATCCCCTGTTCACTGAAGATATTACGTTTTCTCTCCCGGGGAGGGCTTCATCATTTAACCGTATGTCACTGAATTATTAAAAGTGTTGACACAAATCCCTCAGTTTCGGATAACGTTAGGACGGAATTACAGGTGTCTGCGGGCACGACAATGGCTTTAGTGGCCTGCGTTTTTAATGTGGAGGCAGGTGGTGCAGCAAATCAGATATTACATGCTGGGAGAACAGGCACTGGTTATGGAGTTATCTCCTCCGATCTCCCTTGAATCGCAGCAAAAAATTTGGGGAATGGCACGGCAACTGGAAAAGGAACAAGGGGTCCGGCAAGTCATTCCCGGCATGAATAATCTGACCGTTATTCTGCAGGCTATCCCGGCAGATAGCAGGGCCGCGCTGGCCGGACTTCGTGAGCAATGGGAAAACAGCTCTGCGGCTATCCCTGAGTCGCGGACCGTCACTATCCCGGTGATCTATGGAGGGGCCGCGGGGCCGGATCTGGCTGAGGTAGCCCGCCATTGCCAGCTCTCTCCCTCGCAGGTCATTGAAAGACACAGTGCTGCGCTCTATACCGTCTATTTTATCGGTTTCCAGCCCGGGTTCCCTTATCTGGGCGGGCTGGATGTCAGTCTTCACTGCCCGCGCCGGGCTGAACCCAGGGTCTCGGTACCCGCAGGGAGTGTCGGGATTGGCGGAAGCCAGACCGGCATTTATCCGCTACCGACACCGGGGGGCTGGCAGCTTATCGGACAGTCCACGTTATCTCTGTTTTCGGCGCAACGTACGCCTCCGGTTCTGCTGGCTCCCGGCGATACCGTACGCTTTGTGCCTCAAAAGGAGGGGCAATGTTAACTATTCTGCGGGCCGGTATGGCCACGTCGGTTCAGGATGCCGGACGCTTTCACTACAGCCAGTCCGGGGTCAGCCTGAGCGGAGCCCTGGATTTACCCGCCATGCAGACGGCGAATCTGCTGGCAGGTAACCCTGAGAATAGCGCTGTCCTTGAAATAACGTTCGGACAGGCTCAGTTCAGTTTTGGTCGTGACAGCTGGTTTGCTCTGACCGGTGCAGGCTGTGAGGCCGAACTCGAAGGTAAACCTGTCTGGACGGGGTGGCGTATTTTTGCCAGAGCCGGACAGGTGCTGACATTGCATCGGGCACTGCGCGGAGTACGAAGCTACCTGGCGATCAATGGCGGCTTTGATCTTCCGGAAGTGATGGGATCGGTCAGTACGGATCTGAAAGCCGGGTTCGGTGGCTGGCAGGGACGCTATCTGCGTGACGGGGATCAGTTACCGCTGAATCTGCCGACCCGGGAGTTTTCACACAGCGCCGGAGTCAGGCAGTTACTGTGGGGAAATCGCGTGCGGGTCATTCCGGGGCCTGAATACCATGAATTCAGCCGCGAATCCGGTCAGGCATTCTGGCGTACCGGCTGGACCTTATCTGCGCAGAGTAACCGGATGGGCTACCGCTTACAGGGCCGGCAACTCCACCGGCCGGGCGGCCGGGAATTATTATCCCATGCGGTGCTGCCGGGTACGATACAGGTCACCAATGGCGGGCAACCGGTGGTTCTGATGGCGGATGCCCAGACGACCGGGGGGTATCCCCGGATTGGGGTGGTGATTTCGGCGGATCTTTATCACCTGGCACAGATCCGTCCGGGGGAACCCATACATTTTGTTCACTGTACCCCTGAAGACGCAGGACTGGCCACACAACACCAGCAGCATGTGCTGGAAATGATGAAATGGGGACTCTCAGAGAGATGAAAATAGACTTAAATGCAGACCTGGGCGAAGGCTCAGCCAGCGATGACCAGTTGCTGCAACTGGTCAGCTCAGCCAATATCGCCTGCGGTTTTCATGCCGGTGATGCGTCCACCATGCTGCAATCTGTACGACTGGCAAAACGCTACGGGGTGCAGGTCGGCGCCCATCCTTCGTTTCCGGATCGTGAGAATTTTGGCCGGACAGCGATGACGTTACCGGCATCGGAGGTTTATGCGCAGCAGCTTTATCAGATCGGTGCGTTAAAAACCATTGCCGCCAGTGAAGGTATGGCGTTAGCCCATGTGAAACCCCACGGTATGCTGTATAACCAGGCGGCGGGTGACAGGCCACTGGCCGACGCGATCGCCCGGGCGGTCGCCGCGATTGATCCGGGTCTGATTCTGGTCGGGCTGGCCGGCAGCGAATTAATTGCCGCGGGGCGGCATTACGGTTTAGCAACGCGTGAGGAAGTGTTCGCGGACCGGGGATATACCGCGCAGGGCGAGCTGGTCCCTCGCGGAGCACCCGGTGCCTTACTGGCTGAGGCCAGTCAGGCCATCACACAGACTCTGCAGATGATACAACAGGGAGAGGTGACCGCGGTGAGTGGTGAGCGTGTTCATGTTACCGCGCAGACGGTCTGTCTGCATGGCGATGGTGAACATGCACTGTTGTTCGCCCGCGAGTTATGTGCCGCTTTTCAGCGGGAAAATATTACAATCACTGCACAATAGCCTGCCCGCCCGGAGGCCGCAAAGGCACATCAGGCTCTGTGCATCGCGGCCATCCCTGCAGGTAATATTATGATTCATATTAGTAATGGCAGTCACGTTGACAGTACTGCCATTCTGTTCGAGGCTTAAAGAAACATTCTGATAACAGGAGTTTCTGATGGCTGAACAAGAAAATTTTCTGAGTGACCTGACCGGTTCTTTCTCTTCACCTTGTGCCGAAAATCCCACCGTCGCAGTGATGGAAGCTGCCTACCAGCATCAGGGCATCCCGGCCCGCTATATCAATTGTGATGTCGGTAAAGCGCAGCTTGAACAGGCGGTGGCCGGAGCCAAAGCCATGGGCTGGCGGGGCTTTAACTGCTCCATTCCCAATAAGCAGGCCATTATTGAGTATATCGACGAACTGGGCACCTCAGCCAAAGTCATCGGTGCCGTTAACTGTGTCATTATCCGTGACGGTAAACTGACGGGAGAGAATACCGACGGCAAGGGATTTGTTGAGGCATTAAGTGAGCAGATTGACATCAAAGGTAAAACGCTGGCCTTGCTGGGGGCCGGAGGGGCAGCCCGCGCAATTGCTGTGGAATCGGCATTAGCCGGGGCAAAAGAAATCACTATTATTAACCGTGATAAGCAAAAAGGTCAGGAGCTGGTGGATCTGATCAACGATAATACTGAGGCTAAAGCGACTTTTACCCCCTGGACGCCAGGATTACGGATTGATCCGCTTCCGGATATCCTGGTGAATGCGACCTCGGTCGGACTGGATGATGCGAATGCCATTCCGGACATAGAGACGGAAAGTCTGGAAAGCTCGTTGTTTGTTGCTGATGTTATTCCGAATCCACCACAGACGGCGCTTTTACGAAAAGCTGCGGATAAAGGTTGCCGGACACTGAATGGATTAAACATGCTGGTGAATCAGGGCGCATTAAACCTCACCTACTGGTTCGATAAAGAGGCAGATAAAGAACCTATGCGTAAAGTTTTACAGAAACTCTTCACCGGCTAATCCGGCCGGAAGAGGGGAGAGCTGACCGGCTGGCTGGTTCCGGAGGCTCTTCCGGGGCTGGCCTGCAGGGCTGAGCACTGAGATCCGTGTTGTTCCCTGCATGGCTTCCTTTGTGACAGACCGCTGTTACTGTCGGGATTGTCGGGAGATTGGGTATCTGCCTGCCTCCGTCGGGCGTTATTAAGGACAGGAACTGTCTGGCCGGAAGGAAAAACACCTCCGTCCGGGAGGTGTTTTGCGGTCAGTACTATTCGGTGAGATTGGTATGGAACTCCCGTTCCGTATAACCGGTATATAACTGACGTGGACGTGCGATCTTCATTCCCTCTTCATGCATTTCGATCCAGTGTGCGATCCAGCCGACGGTACGGGCCATTGCAAAGATCACCGTAAACATAGACGTCGGGATCCCCATCGCTTTCAGGATCAAGCCGGAATAGAAATCAACATTAGGATAGAGTTTACGCTCGATAAAATACGGGTCATTCAGCGCAATGTGCTCCAGTTCCATGGCAACTTCCAGCAGGTTATCTTTCATATCCAGCTCTTTAAGCACGGCATGGCAGGTTTCGCGCATGACGGTGGCCCGTGGGTCATAGTTCTTATAGACGCGGTGACCGAAGCCCATCAGACGGAAAGAGTCATTTTTATCTTTCGCACGGCGAATAAACTCAGGGATATGCTCAACCGTCTCAATCTCTTCCAGCATACGTAACGTCGCTTCGTTGGCACCTCCGTGCGCAGGTCCCCAGAGAGAGGCAATCCCGGCGGCGATACAGGCAAACGGATTCGCGCCTGAAGAGCCTGCCGTCCTGACCGTCGACGTCGATGCATTCTGTTCATGGTCGGCGTGTAATATCAGGATACGATCCATCGCTTTCTCAAGCACCGGATTCACGACATATTCTTCACAGGGGGTGGCAAACATCATGTGTAAAAAATTGCCGGCGTATGACAGATCATTGCGCGGATAGACAAACGGCTGTCCGATGGAATATTTGTAACACATGGCAGCCACGGTCGGCATTTTAGACAGCAAACGGAAGGCGGCAATTTCCCGATGGCGTTCATTATTCACGTCCAGCGAGTCATGATAAAACGCGGCCAGTGCTCCGGTAACGCCACACATGACGGCCATCGGATGCGAATCACGGCGAAAACCATGGAATAACCGGGTGATCTGTTCATGGATCATCGTATGCCGGGTGACCGAGATGCGGAATTTTTCATACTCCTCGCGGGTCGGGGTCTCGCCGTATAACAAAATATAACAGACTTCCAGATAGTTCGAATGTGTTGCTAACTGTGAGATAGGGTAACCCCGATGCAACAGGATACCTTCCTCGCCGTCGATATAGGTTATCCTGGACTCACAGGATGCGGTGGAGGTATATCCCGGGTCGAAGGTATATAGCCCGCTGTTCCCTAATGCACGAACATCTATCACATGCTGACCTAGTGTGCCACGCAGGACATTGAGCTCTAATGGCTCGGCCCCATCCAGGGTAAGCGTCACTTTCTTGTCTGTCATCTCGGTCTCCTTTAGCGCCCGGCAGAGACTCTCCGGACGCCAAAATATGCGTAATACTGGCTTTACAAAATAAATACAAGTTACACGCTTTGTGAAGTTATTCCGGGTTAAATGCTTCCGTAATAGCAGGAAATATCTGGAGTTATTCGCCTCAGAATGACATAAAAAGTATCGTTATAGTCATCGTTTTAGCGTTTTTTCCTAAACAGTTATATAACTTACAGATAACTGAAAGTCTATCCCCGCCACTCAGGAGGTATCATACTCATTAATCAGCGCATGTTGTGACAAAAATGTTCTTTTTATGTAAAAACTGGTTCGGCTTAAGGAGAATCTGTCTGTAGCGTGATACTGATCACTGTTCCGGGCAAAGTTATCCAAACAATTTGTAGGGTAATTGTAATCAGATTGTGATAACCCTATACTTTGAAAAGGTCTTCGGAATCTCCTGTTATCGGGAGGCACCCAGCGTTTTTTCGCGTCATTTAACACTGGATGTTACTTGTACTGGTCTCGTAAAAGTCAGTCGTGATGCAGATTTTTACGTTTCCTGCAAGACCGGAGGAAGCTAAAATAATAAAGAGCTGTGTGGGCAAATCGTGAAAAAACAAAGACCTGTCAATCTGGATCTCTCGACGATCCGCTTTCCCGTGACTGCAATAGCATCCATTCTCCACCGTGTCTCCGGCGTGATCACTTTTGTTGCTGTGGGCATTCTGCTGTGGTTACTTGGACTTTCTCTCTCTTCCCCGGAAGGTTTTCAGCAAGCCTCCGCAATCCTGGGCAGTGTTATCGTCAGGTTTATCCTGTGGGCGATAATGACCGTCCTGGCTTACCACATCGTCGGTGGCCTTCGTCACTTACTGATGGACTTTGGCGTGCTGGATGAAACCCTGGAGGCCGGTAAACGGTCTGCACAAATCAGCTTCGTAATTACAGTGATTCTGGCGGTTCTGGCGGGGGTCTTAATATGGTAACCAGCGTATCTGCACTTGGCCGTAATGGTATTCATGACTGGCTACTGTTACGTGGCGCCGCGATTGTTATTGCACTGTACGTGCTGTTCATTCTCGGATTTTTCGTTTTTTCCGGCCCGCTGACCTTTGATGTCTGGCGTGGGTTTTTCGCTCTGACATTTACCCGTGTGTTCACCTTGCTGGCACTGTTGTCGATTCTTATTCATGGCTGGATCGGTATGTGGCAGGTCCTGACCGATTATGTGAAAAACATTGCGTTACGGCTGGTGCTTCAGGGCGTGATAGTGCTGGCGCTACTGACGTATGCAATTTATGGAACGATTATTGTGTGGGGTGTGTAAATGAGCTTGCCGGTCAGAGAGTTTGATGCAGTCGTTATCGGTGCAGGCGGCGCAGGAATGCGTGCCGCGCTACAGATTTCTCAGTCAGGGCAGAGCTGTGCCCTGTTATCAAAAGTCTTTCCTACCCGTTCCCATACCGTGTCTGCACAGGGCGGTATCACCGTTGCGCTGGGCAATACCCACGAAGACAACTGGGAATGGCATATGTATGACACCGTGAAGGGTTCTGATTATATCGGTGATCAGGATGCTATCGAATATATGTGCAAAACCGGCCCGGAAGCCATTCTGGAGCTGGAGCATATGGGACTGCCTTTTTCACGTCTCGATGATGGCCGGGTGTATCAGCGGCCGTTTGGCGGACAGTCTAAAAACTTCGGGGGTGAGCAGGCCGCGCGTACAGCGGCGGCGGCTGACCGTACCGGACATGCGTTATTACATACGCTTTATCAGCAAAACCTGAAGAACCATACCACCATCTTCTCTGAATGGTATGCCCTGGATCTGGTGAAAAATGCGCAGGGGGCCATTGTGGGTTGTACGGCCTTATGTATCGAAACCGGCGAAGTGGTCTATTTCAAAGCGAAGGCAACCATTCTGGCAACCGGCGGTGCCGGACGTATCTATCAGTCCACGACGAATGCCCATATTAACACCGGTGACGGTGTCGGGATGGCATTACGGGCCGGGGTTCCGGTTCAGGATATGGAGATGTGGCAGTTCCATCCGACAGGGATTGCCGGAGCCGGCGTGCTGGTCACCGAAGGGTGCCGGGGTGAGGGCGGGTATCTGCTGAATAAGCATGGTGAGCGTTTTATGGAGCGCTACGCCCCGAATGCCAAAGATCTGGCCGGACGGGATGTGGTCGCCCGCTCAATGATGATCGAAATTCGCGAGGGACGAGGTTGTGATGGCCCATGGGGACCTCACCTGAAGCTGAAACTGGACCACCTGGGGAAAGAGGTGCTGGAATCACGGCTACCGGGGATCCTTGAGTTGTCTCGGACATTTGCCCATGCCGACCCTGTGAAGGAACCGATTCCGGTGATCCCGACCTGCCATTATATGATGGGAGGCATCCCGACCCGTGTGACCGGTCAGGCGCTGACCATTGATGCAGACGGTAATGATAAAGTGATCCCCGGGTTGTTTGCGGTCGGGGAAATCGCCTGCGTTTCGGTTCATGGGGCTAACCGTCTGGGCGGAAACTCGTTGCTGGACCTGGTGGTGTTCGGACGCGCCGCCGGTCTTCACTTGTCAGAATCGATTGCCGAACAGGGCCCGCTGACAGAGGCGACAGACGAGGAAATCACTGCGGCACTGGCCCGCTATCAGCGCTGGGATAACAACACCACCGGTGAAGATCCTGCCCAAATCCGTAAAGCCTTACAGCAATGCATGCAGCACAATTTCTCGGTGTTCCGCGAAGGCGAAGCGATGGCTAAAGGGCTTGAAGAATTAAAAGCTATCCGCGAACGGCTGAAATCCGCCCGTCTCGATGATCGTTCACCGGATTTTAATACCCAGCGGGTAGAGTGTCTGGAACTGGATAACCTGATGGAAACCGCCTACGCCACGGCCATGGCTGCGAACTATCGCACCGAAAGCCGCGGAGCGCACAGCCGTTTTGACTTCCCGGAGCGCGATGACGAGAACTGGCTTTGCCACAGCCTCTATTTACCGGATAACGAAAGCATGACGCGGCGTACAGTGAATATGCAACCTAAGTTACGTGCGGCGTTTCCGCCAAAAGTACGTACCTATTAACCGGCGGAGAGAGACAAATGAAACTTGAGTTTTCTGTTTACCGGTACAACCCGGAAGTCGATGATGCTCCACGGATGCAGGACTACACTCTGGAGGCGGAAGAAGGGCGGGATATGATGCTGCTGGATGCGTTGATCCTGCTGAAAGAGCAGGACCCGACCCTGGTCTTTCGTCGCTCCTGCCGTGAGGGGGTCTGTGGCTCAGACGGCCTGAATATGAACGGTAAAAACGGTCTGGCCTGTATTACCCCGGTGTCGGCACTCCGGGGTAAGGGGAAAATTGTGGTCCGCCCTTTACCGGGGCTGCCGGTGATCCGTGACCTGGTGGTCGATATGGGGCAGTTTTATGCTCAATATGAAAAAATTAAACCTTATCTGCAGAGCAATGACAACAATCCGCCCGCCCGCGAAAACCTGCAATCTCCGGAAGAACGGGCACATCTGGACGGGCTGTATGAATGTATTTTATGTGCCTGTTGTTCGACGTCGTGTCCGTCTTTCTGGTGGAATCCGGACAAGTTTATCGGTCCGGCCGGTTTGCTGGCAGCGTATCGTTTCCTGATCGACAGCCGGGATACCGAAACCGATGCCCGGCTGGACAATCTGGATGATGCTTTCAGCGTCTTCCGCTGCCACAGCATCATGAACTGTGTCAGCGTCTGTCCGAAAGGGTTGAACCCGACTAAAGCCATTGGTCATATTAAGTCGATGTTATTGCAACGCAACGCCTGATCCCTTGTACCGGGGGATACCTTCCCCGGCAGGGAGTCACACGGGTAAGCGGGGATCTGTCATCACCTGGACGGTTTTCCCTTACCGGGATATCTCTGACCTGTCATGAAAATGACATTTGCGGGCTTACTTTGCCGGTAAGCCCCCCTTTCAGGTGAGAGAATCTTGCATGCTGTACCGTGTTTAATGATATAAAACAAGGTGATGATTGCGGGCATGACACGGGGTCAATGTCTGAACAGGCCGGGCCGTAGGGAATGTCACTGCATCAACAGAAGATAGGGAAATCTGAGGGAATGGCATTCATTGACCTATGCACTGTCCCGGAATATCCGTGTAAACGGCAACAATAACAACCAAAAGCATGAAAATGCTTAAGGGATCACCATGCAGAACAACGCAATGAAGCCCTGGCTGGACTCCTCCTGGCTGGCAGGAGCTAACCAGTCTTACATAGAACAATTGTATGAGGACTTCCTCATCGATCCTGCCTCCGTCGAGCCGGTCTGGCGGGAAATGTTCGAACAATTCCCGGCAAATGATCTCCGTCAGGAGCAGTTCCATTCCACGACCCGTGAATATTTTCGTCGCCTGGCAAAAGATTCGACCCGCTATACGTCATCGGTCACTGACCCGGCCGTGAATTCCCGTCAGGTCAAAGTACTGCAACTGATTAATGCCTTCCGCTTTCGTGGTCATCAGCAGGCCAGACTCGACCCTCTGGGGCTCTGGAAACAGGAGCCGGTACCGGATCTTGATCCTGCCTTTCATGATCTGACGGCCGATGATTTTCAGGAAAGTTTTAATGTCGGCTCTTTTGCCATCGGCAAAGAGACCATGAAACTGGCCGACCTGTATGAAGCACTGAAGCAAACGTATTGCGGTTCGATCGGTGCGGAATATATGCACATCAACAACACCGAAGAAAAACGCTGGATCCAGCAGCGACTGGAATCGGTGGTCGGGCGTGCCAGTTTCTCCGTTCAGGAAAAGAAAGAATTCCTTAAAGAACTGACGGCGGCTGAAGGGATCGAGAAATATCTGGGGGCCAAATTCCCTGGTGCTAAGCGCTTTTCTCTGGAAGGCGGGGATGCACTGATCCCGATGCTGCGCGAGATTATCCGTCACTCCGGAAAAAACGGTACCCGTGAAGTCGTACTGGGTATGGCCCACCGCGGACGGCTTAATGTTCTGATTAATGTGCTGGGTAAGAAAACCCAGGACCTGTTCGATGAGTTTGCCGGTAAGCACAAAGAATCACTGGGGACCGGGGATGTAAAATATCACATGGGCTTTTCCTCGGATGTGGAAACCGCGGGCGGTCTGGTGCATCTGGCCCTGGCGTTTAACCCGTCTCACCTGGAAATTGTCAGCCCGGTGGTCATGGGGTCGGTCAGAGCAAGGCTGGACAGGCTGAATGAACGTTCTCACGATCAGGTGTTACCGGTCACCATTCATGGTGATGCGGCGATCACCGGCCAGGGGGTCGTCCAGGAAACCCTGAATATGTCCCAGGCCAGGGGCTATGAAGTAGGGGGGACCGTCCGGATTGTTATCAATAACCAGGTCGGTTTCACCACCTCGAATCCGCTGGATGCCCGTTCAACACCCTACTGTACCGACATCGGCAAAATGGTGCTGGCCCCGATCTTCCATGTGAATGCCGACGATCCTGAAGCCGTTGCTTTTGTGACCCGGCTGGCCCTGGATTACCGGAATACTTTCAAACGTGATGTATTTATCGATCTGGTCTGTTATCGCCGTCATGGCCACAATGAAGCCGATGAGCCAAGTGCGACTCAGCCGGTGATGTATAAACAGATCAAAAAACACCCGACCCCGCGTAAAATCTATGCCGATCGCCTGCAGGAAGAAGAGGTGATCAGCAGTGCGGATGCCACCGAGATGGTCAATCTGTACCGGGATGCGCTGGATGCCGGGGAATGTGTGGTCGACGAATGGCGGCCAATGTCCCTTAACTCCTATACCTGGTCACCGTACCTGAATCATGAGTGGGACGAGAGCTATCCGGCACAGGTCGGGATGAAACGTCTGCAGGAGCTGGCGCGGCGTATCAGTCAGGTCCCTGAGGGGATCGAGGCGCAATCGCGGGTACAAAAAATTTACCGTGACCGCCAGGAAATGGCCGAAGGCAGTAAATTATTCGACTGGGGCGGCGCGGAAAATCTGGCGTACGCGACGCTGGTGGATGAAGGCGTGCCTATCCGTCTTTCCGGGGAAGATACCGGGCGAGGGACCTTTTTCCACCGTCATGCAGTGATCCATAATCAGACCAACGGTTCAACCTACACTCCGTTACAGCATATCCATAACGGACAGGGAGAGTTCAGGGTCTGGGACTCTGTACTGTCAGAAGAAGCGGTACTGGCCTTTGAATACGGTTATGCCACTGCCGAACCCAGGACACTGACCATCTGGGAAGCTCAGTTCGGTGATTTCGCGAACGGCGCTCAGGTCGTGATTGACCAGTTCATCAGTTCCGGTGAACAGAAATGGGGCCGTATGTGTGGCCTGGTCATGTTATTACCGCATGGCTATGAAGGTCAGGGACCGGAGCACTCCTCTGCCCGTCTGGAACGTTATCTGCAGCTTTGCGCAGAACAGAATATGCAGGTGTGTGTTCCTTCCACCCCGGCCCAGGTCTATCACATGCTTCGCCGTCAGGCTCTGCGGGGGATGCGCCGGCCACTGATTGTTATGTCACCGAAGTCACTGTTACGTCACCCGCTGGCGGTTTCTACCCTTGATGAACTGGCATCCGGTCAGTTTATGCCAGCGATAGGCGAAATCGATCCGTTGCCGGCAGAGACTATCCGCCGCGTGGTGATGTGTTCCGGTAAAGTGTATTACGATCTGCTGGAACAGCGCCGTAAAAATGGTCAGCAGGATGTGGCTATCCTCCGGATCGAGCAGCTCTATCCGTTCCCGCACCAGGTGGTTCAGGAACTCCTGCAGCCGTATTCACATGTCACTGATTTTGTCTGGTGTCAGGAAGAACCACTGAATCAGGGGGCCTGGTATTCCAGTCAGCATAATTTCCGTGAAGTTGTACCGCAGGGATCGTCACTGCACTACGCCGGCAGACCGGCATCCGCCTCACCGGCTGTGGGGTACATGTCGGTTCACCAGCAGCAGCAGCAGCAGCTGGTAAATGATGCGCTGAACGTTGATTGATTATAAGGAAAGAAAATGAGTAGCTTAGATATTCTCGTTCCCGATTTGCCTGAATCTGTTGCCGATGCCACCGTGGCGACCTGGCACAAGAAACCCGGTGACAGTGTCCTGCGTGATGAGGTGCTGGTTGAGATTGAAACCGACAAAGTCATCCTTGAAGTGCCTGCAGTTGCCGATGGTGTGCTGGACGCGGTACTGGAAGATGAAGGTGCGACCGTCATTTCCCGACAGTTGCTGGGGCGCCTGAAAGAGAGCGATAGCAGCGGCAAAGCATCGGATATTAAAACAGAGGCGAAAGAGTCAACGCCGGCACAACGTCAGAATGCGTCGCTGGAAGAAGAGTCCAATGATGCGCTGAGCCCGGCTATCCGTCGGTTGATCGCTGAACATTCGCTGGATCCGGCGAAAATCACTGGCAGTGGAGTCGGGGGGCGTCTGACCCGGGAAGACGTCGAAAAACATCTGGCGGCACAACCGAAAGCCGCCGCGTCTCCGGCTGCGGAGTCAGCCGCGGCACCGGCCATAAGCAACCGCAGTGAAAAACGTGTACCGATGACGCGTTTACGTAAGCGTGTGGCTGAACGTCTGCTGGAAGCTAAAAACAGCACCGCCATGCTGACGACATTTAATGAAGTCAACATGAAGCCGATCATGGATCTCCGGAAGCAATATGGCGAAGCGTTTGAGAAGCGCCATGGCGTTCGCCTCGGGTTTATGTCTTTCTACCTGAAAGCCGTTGTGGAAGCGCTAAAACGTTACCCTGAAGTGAATGCCTCTATTGATGGTGATGATGTGGTTTACCACAATTACTTCGATATCAGCATTGCGGTCTCAACACCTCGCGGACTGGTGACACCGGTCCTGAAAGACGTTGACGCCCTGAGCATGGCAGACATTGAGAAGAAAATTAAAGAGCTGGCCGTGAAGGGACGTGATGGCAAGCTGACCGTTGAGGAACTGACCGGCGGGAACTTTACTATCACTAACGGCGGCGTGTTCGGTTCGCTGATGTCGACACCGATCATTAACCCGCCGCAGAGCGCTATTCTCGGTATGCATGCGATTAAAGATCGTCCGATGGCGGTCGGGGGTCAGGTCGTGATCCTGCCAATGATGTATCTGGCGCTTTCCTATGATCACCGTTTAATCGATGGCCGTGAATCCGTCGGATATCTGGTGGCTATCAAAGAGATGCTTGAAGATCCGGCCCGTTTATTACTGGATGTCTGATTTTTCACCAGGCGTACGCAGGTACGCCTGACTTTTATTCTTTTCTGAACTGAATGGATAGCACATCATGAATCTACATGAATATCAGGCTAAACAACTGTTTGCCCGGTACGGCCTGCCTGCACCTGTCGGTTATGCCTGTACCACCCCGCGTGAAGCTGAAGAAGCGGCGTCGAAGATCGGTGCAGGTCCCTGGGTCGTGAAATGCCAGGTCCATGCCGGTGGCCGCGGTAAAGCGGGTGGCGTCAAGGTGGTGAAGAGTAAAGAAGAGATCCGTGCCTTTGCAGAGAACTGGTTAGGTAAGTCGCTGGTGACGTATCAGACCGATGAAAACGGTCAGCCGGTTAATCAGATTCTGGTTGAAGCCGCCACAGATATTGCTAACGAGCTCTACCTGGGGGCCGTGGTCGATCGCAGCAGTCGCCGCGTCGTATTTATGGCATCCACCGAAGGTGGCGTGGAAATCGAAAAAGTGGCGGAAGAAAGCCCGCACCTGATTCACAAAATGGCGCTCGATCCGCTGACCGGGCCACAGCCGTATCAGGGGCGTGAACTGGCCTTTAAGCTCGGACTGAAAGGAAAACAGGTCAGTCAGTTTGCCAAAATTTTTATGGGGCTGGCCACGCTGTTCCTGGAACGCGACCTGGCGTTAGTCGAAATTAACCCGCTGGTAATTACCACGACCGATGACCTGATTTGTCTGGATGGCAAACTGAGCATCGACAGTAATGCGCTGTTCCGCCAACCTGAATTACGCGAGATGCATGACCCAAGTCAGGAAGATGCCAGAGAAGCCCGTGCTGCGCAGTGGGAACTCAATTATGTTGCACTGGACGGTAACATTGGCTGTATGGTCAATGGCGCAGGCCTGGCGATGGGGACCATGGATATCGTTAAACATCATGGTGGCCAGCCGGCGAACTTCCTGGATGTTGGCGGCGGTGCGACCAAAGAGCGTGTGACCGAAGCGTTTAAAATCATTCTCTCTGACGATGCCGTAAAAGCGGTGTTTGTGAATATTTTCGGGGGCATTGTCCGTTGCGACCTGATTGCTGACGGTATTATCGGCGCAGTGGCTGAAGTGGGTGTCAATGTGCCGGTGGTGGTGCGTCTGGAAGGTAATAACGCAGAATCTGGCGCCAAAAAACTGGCTGAGAGTGGTTTGAATATTATCGCAGCAACCAGTCTGACTGACGCGGCACAACGCGTGGTTGCAGCGGCGGAGGGCAAATAATGTCAATTCTGATCGATAAAAATACCAAAGTCATCTGCCAGGGGTTCACCGGCGGGCAGGGCACCTTCCATTCTGAACAGGCCATCGATTACGGAACACAAATGGTCGGCGGCGTGACGCCGGGCAAGGGCGGGACAACGCACCTCGGGTTGCCGGTTTTTAATACTGTGCGTGAAGCTGTAGAGCAAACCGGTGCCACCGCGTCGGTAATTTATGTGCCGGCGCCGTTCTGTAAAGACAGTATCCTTGAGGCCATTGAGGCCGGTATCAAACTGATTATCACCATTACGGAAGGGATCCCGACGCTGGATATGCTGACCGTGAAGGTGAAACTGGATGAAGCCGGTGTCCGGATGATCGGGCCTAACTGCCCGGGCGTCATCACCCCCGGGGAATGTAAAATCGGGATTATGCCGGGCCACATTCATAAGCCAGGTCGTGTCGGCATCGTTTCCCGTTCCGGCACCCTGACCTATGAGGCCGTAAAACAGACCACCGATATCGGTTATGGTCAGTCCACCTGCGTCGGTATCGGGGGCGACCCGATCCCGGGGTCCAGCTTTATTGATATTCTGGGCCTGTTTGAAAAAGACCCGCAGACCGAAGCGATTGTGATGATTGGTGAAATAGGTGGCAGTGCCGAGGAAGAGGCCGCGGCTTATATCAAAGATCATGTCACCAAACCGGTCGTCAGTTATATTGCCGGGGTCACTGCGCCGAAAGGAAAACGGATGGGGCATGCGGGTGCCATTATCGCCGGCGGTAAAGGCACTGCGGATGAAAAATTTGCGGCGCTGGAAGCGGCGGGGGTCAGGACAGTGCACAGTCTGGCCGATATTGGTGATGCCGTGAAATCTGTTTTACCTGCACGATAATAAGGTGCGTATTCCATCTTCCAGCCACCGGTCAGCCGGTGGTTTTTTTTAGGGGAATTAACTCAGTCGTATGCAGTCAGTCGCTTAGCTAATCTGAAATATAAGCATGCTATTGTTTATTATTTATATACGTGCTGTAAATTTTTTGTTTTCTGATCCCCCGGGGCAGACTACACTTACGACAGAACGATAAATATGACTTATTCGTTTCCGGCCATGGCCGACGCGCCAGGCCCCATGTCTGCAATAACGGTCTGTGGCACCCCGGCGACCGGAACAGTCAGATAATCCCTGCCTTGCAGGTTTTTACATATCAAACATCTTCCCGGAAAATAACGACTCAGATCAATAAATGATGACTTATATCTATTTTATCCGCTGGATATAGTTAAGCGTTTAAGATTAAATTGCTCTGTGTCAATTTGGGGTTTTTCTTATTTTTTCTCTTTTTAACCGGAAGTTGAGAATCATCATTTGTTCACAATTCATTAACCATAATGAGATGTGAATAAATGGTTAAAGTCTGAGTTTTATCGGGGAATAGCAAAATACTATTCTGATTAGCGGATCAACTTTTTGCTAAAAGAAAGAAAATATAATTCACCGTGACAATTAACGACTTAGTCACTGAAGTCCTGAAATGATAACCGGACCTGTGAAGAGAGTTTTTTATTATAAGAGCAAGGAGTCAGGATGTTTGATATCGTCGAACTGTCTCGTCTACAGTTTGCCTTGACTGCAATGTACCACTTTCTGTTTGTGCCACTGACGCTCGGTATGGCGTTTTTGCTGGCCGTGATGGAAACGGTTTATGTATTGTCAGGTAAACAAATTTATAAAGATATGACCAAATTCTGGGGAAAACTCTTCGGAATTAACTTTGCCCTCGGTGTGGCCACCGGCCTGACGATGGAGTTCCAGTTCGGGACTAACTGGTCATACTATTCCCACTATGTCGGAGACATTTTCGGGGCTCCGCTGGCTATCGAAGGACTGATGGCATTCTTCCTGGAATCTACCTTTGTCGGTTTATTCTTCTTTGGCTGGGATCGTCTGGGAAAAGTTCAGCACCTGTCGGTGACCTGGCTGGTCGCCCTGGGGTCAAATATGTCCGCCTTATGGATCCTGGTGGCCAATGGCTGGATGCAAAACCCTGTCGCGTCCGTCTTTAACTATGAAACCATGCGTATGGAGATGGTCAGCTTCTCTCAGCTGGTCCTGAATCCGGTGGCGCAGGTGAAATTTGTGCATACCGTGGCGGCAGGTTATACCACCGGGGCGATGTTTATTCTGGGGATCAGCGCGTTTTACATGCTTAAAGGGCGTGATATGGCTTTTGCCAAACGCTCTTTTACCATCGCCGCCAGTTTCGGGATGGCCGCGGTACTGTCCGTGATCCTTCTGGGTGATGAGTCAGGGTATGAGATCGGTGATGTACAGAAAACCAAACTGGCCGCCATCGAGGCAGAATGGGATACTCAGCCGGCTCCGGCCTCATTCACCCTGTTCGGCATCCCCGATCAGGACCAGGAAACCAACCATTATGCTATCCGCATCCCTTATCTGCTTGGATTAATCGCCACCCGCTCCACGGACACGCCGGTGATTGGTCTGAAAGATTTGCTGGCTCAGCACGAGATTCGTATTCGTAACGGGATGAAAGCCTATGCCTTACTGAATGAACTGCGTGACGGCAGTAAAGATCCTGCGGTTATCGCAGCCTTTGATAAGTCGAAGAAAGACCTCGGCTATGGCTTGCTGCTGAAACGCTATACACCTAACGTCACAGATGCAACAGAAGCCCAGATTGAAAAAGCCACCCGGGATTCTATCCCACGTGTTGCGCCACTGTATTTTGCTTTCCGCATCATGGTGCTGTGTGGTGTTCTGTTACTGGCGGTGATTGCGCTTTCCTTCTTCAGCGTGCTGCGTAACCGTGTCGGGAAAAGCCGCTGGCTGATGAAAGCCGCACTGTATGGCATCCCGCTGCCGTGGATTGCTGTGGAAGCCGGCTGGTTTGTGGCGGAATACGGGCGTCAGCCGTGGGCTATCGGTGAAGTGTTACCGACCGCTGTGGCTAACTCATCGCTGACGGCAGGTGACCTGCTGTTCTCAATGGGGCTGATTTGCGGTCTGTATACCTTGTTCCTGATTGCTGAAATGTATCTGATGTTTAAGTTTGCTCGCCTGGGGCCAAGCAGTCTGAAAACCGGTCGTTATCATCATGAACAACTGGCCGCACCGTCGCAGCTGACACATTAATTCAGGGGGCACATATGTTTGATTATGAAGTTCTGCGCTTTGTCTGGTGGCTGCTTATCGGTGTCTTACTGATAGGTTTTGCGGTCACCGACGGGTTTGATATGGGTGTCGGTATGCTGTGCCGTATTATCGGCCGCACGGATACCGAACGCCGCATTATGATAAACAGTATTGCGCCGCACTGGGACGGCAACCAGGTCTGGCTGATCACCGCGGGCGGGGCGCTGTTCGCTGCCTGGCCAACGGTCTATGCAGCCGCTTTCTCCGGTTTCTATATTGCTATGATTCTGGTGCTGGCCTCTCTGTACTTCCGTCCTATCGGCTTTGATTATCGCTCGAAACTGGGTGACAGTCGCTGGCGGGGAATGTGGGACTGGGGGATCTTTATCGGCAGCTTTGTCCCGCCATTAGTTATTGGTGTCGCTTTCGGTAATTTACTGCAGGGTGTGCCTTTCCATATGGATGAGTACCTTCGCCTGTTCTATACCGGTAACTTCTTTATGCTGCTGAATCCTTTTGCCTTACTGGCCGGGATTGTCAGCCTGACGATGATCCTTGCCCAGGGTGCCGCCTATTTACAGATGCGTACAACAGGTGAACTTCACCTGCGTACCCGCCGGGTGACGCAGATTGCGACACTGGTCATGATGGTCTGCTTTATCCTGGCCGGTATCTGGGTCGCCTACGGTATTGAAGGTTATGTACTGAAAAGCGTCATTGACCATCACGCAGCTTCTGACCCGATCGGTAAAGATGTTGTCCGTGAGACGGGTGTCTGGATGGTGAATTTCAGAGAGTCTCCGGTGTTATGGGTATTCCCTGTCCTGGGCGTTGTATTACCGTTACTGACCGTGCTGTTCTCAGGTAAGAACAAGGGTGCGCTGGCATTTATCAGCTCATCACTGACCATCGCTTGCGTCATTATGACGGCCGGTATTGCGATGTTCCCGTTCATTATGCCTTCGGTGACCAACCCGGGCATGAGCCTGACGATGTGGGATGCCACCTCGAGCCTGCGTACGCTGACGACGATGACATTTGCCGCGATAATCTTCGTACCTATCATTCTGGCCTACACCGCCTGGTGCTATTACAAAATGTATGGTCGTATCACGAAAGAAGATATCGAACGTAACTCTCATTCATTATATTAATCAGGAAGGTCAATTATGTGGTATTTTGCCTGGATCCTCGGCACGCTTCTGGCCTGTTCTTTCGGTGTCATGGCTGCACTGGCCTTTGAGAATGCCAATAAAGATAACGAGAGTGATCCGTCCTGATGGCCGGTATTATTCACCGGATCTATCAGCTGACCGATATGGGCCCCTTGCGGGCCCTTTCGCTGATCCTCGCGTTGCTGGTGGCCGGATGTGTGATGTGGGACCCGACCCGTTTTTCTGTCGTTCCTCCTCCCTATATCCTGTGGTGGGGACTGGCGCTTATCTGGTCTGTCTGTACCGGCGTCATTCATGGGAGCGGTTTACGCCTGCAAAAAACCTGCTGGCAGGGAATTTTTAGCCCTCTGCTGGCGTGGCTTATTTTGTTCCCTGCGATTATCTGCTATTTTTGTGCGACTCGCTGAGTCAGCTGAAACAGTCATCTTAGGTCCGTCGACCCGGAACTCCCCTGAAAGTCTCCCTTTCAGGGGAGTTTTTTGTGGTCAGCCGGAATCCGGGCGGTCTGCTACGTATTCTGAGTGCGTTAAAAGGTAAAAAAAGTTAAGTGTTTGTCAGGTTGTACACTGAAACCGGTGCAGGTTGTGTCAGAAGGCATAATTATTTTCTCCGCTCAGTGTTGTCCCATTCCAAAGGCGATTTCTCTTGCGTATAGTAGGCTGGTTTAAAATTAATGCCGGGATGCAGAGTGAGTCACTTTCAGTTTCAATGGCCGGTCAGGGTCTACTACGAAGACACCGATGCCGGGGGCGTTGTTTATCACGCCAGCTATATTGCTTTCTATGAACGGGCACGTACCGAAGCATTGCGCCAGTGTGGTTTTACGCAGCAGACGCTGTTAGAACAGCAGGTGGCATTCGTGGTACGGCGTATGACGGTGGACTATATTGCTGCCGCAAAACTTGATGACTTGCTGCACGTTGAGAGCGAAGTCAGCGAGACAGGGCGGGTTACAATGACATTCCGTCAACGTATCGTGAATAGTGAAGGCAAAATTATTAACGAAGCTGAAGTGCTGATTGCCTGTATCAACATACATCGTATGAAGCCAATTGCGCTTCCTAAGTCTATTGTCGCGGAGTTCAAGCAGTGACTGACATGAACATCCTTGATTTGTTCCTGAAGGCGAGCCTTCTGGTCAAATTCATTATGTTGATTTTGATTGTGTTTTCTATCGCCTCCTGGGCCATCATTATTCAACGTACACGCATCCTGAATGCTGCCGGCCGTGAGGCCGAAGCCTTTGAAGATAAGTTCTGGTCTGGTGTGGATCTTTCACGTCTTTATCAGGAAAGTCAGGGGCGCCGCGATGAGCTTAGCGGCTCTGAGCAGATTTTTTATGCAGGCTTTAAAGAATTTGCCAGATTACACCGTGTGAATAACCATGCGCCAGAGGCTGTCGTGGAAGGTGCCAGCCGGGCCATGCGTATCTCGATGAACCGTGAACTGGAAAGTCTGGAAAACCATATTCCTTTCCTGGGAACCGTAGGCTCCATCAGTCCCTATATCGGTCTGTTTGGTACGGTCTGGGGAATTATGCATGCTTTTATCGCCCTGGGCGCCGTTAAGCAGGCAACACTTCAGATGGTTGCTCCCGGAATAGCAGAGGCATTGATTGCTACCGCTATCGGCCTGTTTGCGGCAATCCCGGCAGTGATGGCGTATAACCGTCTGAATCAGCGGGTGAATAAGCTGGAGCAGGGCTACGATAACTTTACCGAAGAGTTTACCGCTATCCTGCATCGCCAGGCATTCACCAGCGATAGTTCTAAGTAAGCAGAGGTTGACTCATGGCCAGAACGCGTGGTCGCGCTCGTCGCGAACTGAAGTCTGAGATAAACATTGTCCCGCTGCTGGATGTACTGTTGGTGCTGCTGCTGATTTTTATGGCCACGGCACCGATTATTACCCAGAGTGTCAATGTCGACCTGCCGGATGCAACAGATTCAAAAACAGTGTCAACGGATGATAATCCGCCGGTCATTGTTGAAGTCTCCGGCGTGGGGCAATACAGCATTGTTGAAGATCATCAGCGACTGGAGCAATTACCTCCGGAACAGATCATCAGTGAAGCACAACGTCGTCTTCAGGAGAATCCTAAGTCGGTGTTTTTAATCGGGGGAGCGAAAGACGTGCCTTATGATGAAATTATCAAAGCACTGAATTTACTCCATCAGGCGGGTGTTAAGTCAGTTGGCCTGATGACGCAGCCGATTTAAGTTTAATCCGTTTTTGGGAACCGAGAGTGTCGAAGGCAACCGAGCAAAACGATAAATTAAAGCGCGCGATTATCATTTCGGTGATTCTGCATATCATATTGATTGCAATACTGATTATAAGCTCGCTGAATGAAAATATCGAAACCAGTGGTGGCGGTGGCGGCAGCGATATCGATGCAGTCATGGTGGACCCGGGGGCGGTGGTTGAACAGTACAACCGCGAGAATGAGCAGCAGAGCGCCAGTCAGCCCTCACAACAGCAACAGCCAAATGCCACACCTTCACAGGACGACGCGAAGGAAGAACAGCAACAGGATGCTGATGCAGATGCGAAAGCCGAACAGGCGAAAGCTGTAGCTGCTGAGGCGCAAGCAAAAGCCGCGCAACAGGCAAAAGCAGCCGCAGAAGCCGCACAAGCGAAAGCCGAGGCTGCAGCACAAGCCCGGGCTGACCAGCAGGCGAAAGCTGCGGCCGCCGAAGCGAAGGCTCAGGCAGATCAGCAGGCGAAAGCTGCGGCCGCCGAAGCGAAGGCTCAGGCAGACCAGCAGGCGAAAGCCGCGGCCGCCGAAGCGAAGGCTCAGGCAGAGCAACAGGCGAAAGCCGCTGCCGCCGAAGCGAAAGCTCAGGCAGAGCAACAGGCGAAAGCCGCTGCTGCCGAAGCGAAGGCTCAGGCAGAGCAACAGGCGAAAGCGGCGGCTAAAGCCAAAGCTGAGCAACAGGCTAAAGCAGACGCTGCAGCCGCAGCTGCGAAAGCAAAAGCGGAACAGCAGGCGAAAGCTCAGGCGGCTGCCGAAGCTAAACAAAAGGCGGAGCAGCAAGCGAAAGCTCAGGCGGCTGCCGAAGCTAAAGAAAAGGCGGAACAGCAGGCGAAAGCTCAGGCGGCTGCCGAAGCTAAAGAAAAGGCGGAACAGCAGGCGAAAGCTCAGGCGGCTGCTGAAGCTAAAGAAAAAGCGGAACAGCAGGCGAAAGCCAAAGCAGCAGCGGAAGCCAAAGCCAAAGCAGCCGCGGAAGCTAAAGCCAAAGCGGCTGCGGAAGCTAAAGCCAAAGCCGCAGCAGATGCTAAAGCTGCCGCCAGAGCCAAAGCGGCTGCAGCAAAAAATTCCAGTGAAGTGGATGATTTACTGGGAGGTTTAGCGTCCGGTAAGAATGCACCTAAATCAGGCAAAAACGCAGGTGCGTCTGCCGCAGGGCAGGGTAACCAGCGTAAATCCGGCGCATCCGGAGCGGCTATCCAGAGCTATATCGGTCAGGTTCAGGGGGCTATCCAGAGTAAGTTTTACGACTCTGATAACTATGCCGGAAAAACCTGTGATGTGCACATTAAGCTGGCTCCTGACGGGTTATTGATCTCAGCAACGCCGGCGGGCGGAGATCCTGCACTGTGTCAGGCCGCGATTACCGCAGCAAGAATGGCGCATATTCCGAAACCGCCAAGTCAGGATGTTTGGCAGGCAGTGAAAGATGCGACACTGGAGTTTAAACCTTAACCGTGTCTCCGGCGTAAGTATCGTCTATGCTAGGTATAGCAGGCGGTACTTATGCCAGACAATTACCGGAATTTATACGAATTATCATGGGCGTGAGTTCAGATAAGGGAGAGAAGATGAAGCAGGCATTTCGTATAACGTTAGGTGTATTTTTACTATTATGGGCGGTGGTTTCGCAGGCCGAAGTCCGCATTGAAATCACCCAGGGGGTAAATACTGCACGTCCTATCGGTGTCGTGCCTTTCCAATGGACAGGCTCAGGCCCTGCGCCGGCAGATATTGGTGGTATTATTGCCGCAGATTTACGCAACAGTGGTAAATTTAACCCGTTGGATCGTTCACGTTTACCACAGCAGCCAACCACCGCTCAACAGGTTCAGCCTGCCGCGTGGTCTGCGTTAGGTATTGATGCTGTGGTTGTGGGGCAGATCCAGGCGAATGCCGATGGCAGCTATCAGATCTCTTATCAACTGGTCGATACCGCCGGTTCTCCGGGCACCGTCATGTCACAGAACAGTTATAAAGTGACTAAGCAGTGGTTACGCTATGCGGCGCACACAGCCAGCGATGAAGTGTTCCAGAAACTGACCGGCATTAAAGGGGCATTCCGCACACGCATCGCTTACGTGGTTGAGACCAACGGCGGACAGTTCCCGTATGAACTGCGCGTATCCGATTACGATGGTTACAACCAGTTTGTGGTCCATCGGTCACCGGAACCTCTGATGTCACCGGCCTGGTCTGCGGATGGTAATCAGCTGGCTTATGTGTCCTTTGAAACCGGACGTTCAGCACTGGTTGTACAGAACCTGTCGAACAGTTCTATCCGTACTATCGCTGATTTCCCGCGCCATAATGGGGCTCCGGCGTTTTCTCCGGACGGTAAAAAACTGGCATTTGCCTTGTCCAAGACCGGCAGTCTGAACCTGTATGTGATGGACCTGGCGTCCGGACAAATTCGTCAGCTGACCAATGCGCGCTATAACAGCACCGAACCGACCTGGTTCCCGGACAGTGAAACACTGGCCTATACGTCGGATCAGGCAGGACGTCCGCAAATTTATAAAATGAATATTAACGGTGGTACTCCGCAACGCATCACCTGGCAGGGTGGTCAGAACCAGGATGCGGATGTTTCATCGGATGGTAAATTTATGGTGATGGTCAGCACCGCAAGCGGTGCACAACATATCACTAAACAGGATCTGGAGACGGGAGCCGTTCAGCAATTAACGGACACGTATCTGGATGAGACGCCAAGTCTTGCACCTAACGGCACAATGGTTATCTATGGCTCGACTGAGGGCTATAACTCCGTATTGCAGTTGGTTTCAACTGACGGGCGTTTCAAAGCGCGTCTTCCGGCGACTGATGGACAGGTATCTTCGCCTGCCTGGTCTCCGTATATGTGATGCATGTGTAAATATGTATGGCAAACAATAATAGGGTGTTGAAATGCAACTGAATAAAATGCTGAAAGGCCTCATGCTGGCCCTGCCTGTACTGGCTGTTGCGGCTTGTAGCTCGCACAAAAATAACAATGACCAAAGTGGCTCAACTACCGGTGCTGATAGCGCTTACGGTAGCGGCCAGAACGGTGGCAATATGTCTTCTGATGAACAAGCGCGTATGCAAATGCAGCAGCTTCAGCAGAACAATATTGTCTACTTTGGCCTGGACAAATATGACATCCAGCCTGAGTATGCAGCAATGCTGGATCAGCACGCGAACTTCCTGCGTAGCAACCCGTCTTACAAAGTGACTATCGAAGGCTTTGCGGACGAACGTGGTACTCCGGAATACAACATCGCCCTGGGCGAACGTCGTGCTAACGCTGTTGAAATGTACCTGCAAGGCAAAGGCGTATCTGCTGACCAGATGTCTATCGTGTCTTACGGTAAAGAAAAACCTGCAGTACTGGGCCACGACGAAGCCGCATGGGCTAAAAACCGTCGCGCCGTACTGGTGTACTAAGAGAGTCATATGATTAGTAACTTCAGACGTCATGCACTGAGTCTGTCGTTACTGATTGGTGTAGCGGCCGTTCCGGCCGCTTTTGCACAGGCGTCAATCAGTAGCGTTGGCTCTGGCTCGGTAGAAGACCGGGTCACCACCCTCGAACGTATTTCCAATGCACAGTCACAACTTATGCAGCAGTTGCAGCAGCAGCTGAATGATACCCAAAGTGATATTGACTCTCTGCGTGGACAGATTCAGGAAAACAGTTATCAGCTCAACCAGGTGGTTGAACGGCAGAAACAGATCTATCAGCAGATAGATGCGCTGAGCAGCAACAACACCTCTCAGGCGACCCCCGCAAATACTGACAGTGCTGGCTCCACGGCGACGTCTGCACCCGCCAGTGCTCCGGCAGCGGCTGCCAGCCCGGCCGCACAGTCAGGAGATGAAAACTCCGACTACAATGCCGCCATTGACCTTATTCTGAAACAGAAGAAGTTTGATCAGGCAATCTCTGCATTGCAGACGTGGGTAAAAAAATATCCTGACTCAACTTACCAGCCGAATGCCAATTACTGGCTGGGGCAGTTGTATTACAACAAAGGTCAGCTGGACGATTCTGCGTACTATTTCGCGACCGTGGTTAAAAATTACCCTAAATCACCTAAAGCCCCGGAAGCCTTATTTAAGGTCGGTGTTGTGATGCAGGATAAAAAAGATACCGCGAAAGCGAAGGCTGTATTTGAACAGGTGACGAAACTTTACCCCGGCACAGTATCGGCCAGGGATGCAAAAAAACGACTGGCAGCCGTTCAGTAACTAGCGGATCCACCCGTAATCGTGCGATTTATGGGCGTAGCGGGTGAAAGCTAAGCAACCAGTCAGTTATTTTTCAAATAAGAGTTGCGCTACCCAGTTAAATCAGTAATATATGCCGCCGTTGCCGGGTGATAAGCGATATGCATTCGGTGGCGGTAAAAGAGGGTCGTTAGCTCAGTTGGTAGAGCAGTTGACTTTTAATCAATTGGTCGCAGGTTCGAATCCTGCACGACCCACCATCTTTCTGTTGTGAAGGGTGGGGGTGATAACCTCTTTTATTTGTTTTGTGGCTGACGGGTCGTTAGCTCAGTTGGTAGAGCAGTTGACTTTTAATCAATTGGTCGCAGGTTCGAATCCTGCACGACCCACC